>CAZWFE010000017.1:0-12115 GCA_964633145.1 uncultured Phaeobacter sp.
TTTAAGGTTAATTTAAGATTGTCTTCATTTATGTGCTGTTGCGGACGATCAGTTGGAAAAAAGTTTCATGTAGCCAAATCTTGTTGGACTGAGACGTTTGCGTCTTTAGGATGATCGGGATTGGCTTGCGCCCGAGTATGTGTGCTTTTTTAAAATAAAAGGGACCTCAAAAAAATCGATGCTCTGTCGCAATTGGGCTTGCGCGCTATGTTTTATTTACACTAACGAATTCATAGCCTAGGGGGCAATGCGAGGATGACATGAAACACAAGCATTTGGATGCCACTGATTTGCGTATTCTTAGTGCGGTTCAATCGCACGGGCGTCTTAGCAAAACGCGATTGGCCGAGATTGTGAATTTGTCACCTACACCCTGTTGGGCGCGGTTGGAACGGTTAAAAGCAGCCGGCTACATCGTTGGATTTCATGCGCAACTGGCGTTGAATAAAATCTGTGATTTTTCCGAAGTCATCGTAACCGTATCGCTAACCCAGCATCGCAAAGCCGATTTTGACCGGTTTGAAACCCGCATCCTTGCCACGCGCGAGGTTGTGGAATGCGCGGCCACGGGCGGGGGGATGGATTACGTGTTGAAATTTATCACGCCGTCATTGTCGATGTTCCAAGACGTCATGGACAGCCTGCTAGAGGCCGAAATCGGGATTGATCGCTATATGACGTATATCGTGACGCGGCGCATTAAATCCCAGCAGCCCGATTTGTCAGCATTGGTTGATCGCGGCGCTTAGAATGGGATCGAAACTGGCTTTGGACCATTTGGACTAAACTGTTTTGAAAAAAAGATCCAAACGGACTTGGATCCGAAAAATTTTGGACCACACATTTAATTTTTTAGCCCTATCTATTGCTTCAATTGGATGTAGATTGGAACGCATCCCTTTTTTCAGGAGACATGGAAATGACACAAGCTGATGATTTTGGTTTCGGGACACAAATTCGCAAATCGCCATATTTTGAGGCGACCGTGCGTTGGGGTGCAAAAGGTTTTTCAGTTTATAACCACATGTACATTCCACGCGATTTTGGTGATCCGGAACAAAATTTCTGGAACCTGGTCAATGATGCGATCCTGTGCGATGTGGCTGTGGAACGTCAGGTTGAAATTACCGGTCCAGATGCGGCCAAGTTTGTTCAAATGTTGACACCGCGCAACCTGTCAAAGATGGCAGTTGGGCAGTGCAAATATGTTTTGATCACCAACGCAGATGGCGGCATTTTGAATGATCCGATTTTGCTACGCTTGGCGGAAAACCATTTCTGGATTTCATTGGCTGACAGCGATATTTTGTTGTGGGCGCAGGGTGTGGCCGTGCATTCAGGTTTGGACGTGCAGATTTGTGAACCAGATGTGTCACCATTGCAGTTGCAGGGTCCGAAATCTGGCCTGATTATGCAAAAATTGTTTGGCGATGACATTGAAACGCTGAAATATTACTGGCTGCGGGAATATGATTTGGACGGCATTCCCGTGATCGTATCGCGCACAGGTTGGTCCAGCGAACTGGGCTATGAAATCTATCTGCGCGATGGATCCCGCGGTGACGCATTGTGGGAAAAAATCATGGCAGCCGGCATGGAATTTGGCCTGAAACCGGGTCACACATCGTCCATTCGCCGGATCGAAGGTGGTATGCTGTCGTATCATGCGGATGCAGATATTCACACAAACCCTTATGAGTTGGGCTTTGATCGCTTGGTTGACCTTGAGATGGAGGCTGATTTTATTGGCAAGGCAGCGCTGAGAAAAATCCAAGCCGAAGGGATCAAGCGTCAGCAAGTGGGTTTAATTATTGATTGCGATCCATTGTCAGGACCAAACACACGGTTTTGGGATATTTCCCTAAACGATGAATTGGTGGGCAAGGTAACATCCGCCGTTTATTCCCCCCGATTGAAACAAAACATCGCCTTGGCCATGGTGTCCACAGATGTGGCGGCACTGGGAACCCAGCTTGAGGTTGCGACGCATGCGGGCAAGGTAAATGGCACCGTGGTTGAACGCCCATTCTATGATCCGAAAAAGAAAATCGCAGCAGCCTAATTTGCCTGCCTGAACCCTGAGGATCAAGATGTCTGATTTAGCAGTTGAGGTGCATTGGCACCGCAATACACCCCAGTTTGTGCCCGGCGGATATTCCGCCGAGCATACGGTGACATATAATGCGCAAAGCGAACTTTATGTTGATGCAGCCCCGGATTGGGGCGGCGCACCCGAAAACACAAACCCCGAACAGGCATTGGCGGCCGCATTGTCAAGCTGTCATATGATGACGTTTTTGGCCCTATGTGCCAAGGCGGGATGGCCCGTGGCAAGCTATCACGACTATGCCGAGGCGCATTTGGGCAAAAACCCCAAGGGTCAAATGGCCGTGACGCAAATCGATCTGAACCCTGTTGTGCGCTTTGATACGGGGTTTTCGGTGTCCGATGCCGACCTAAATGATATGCAGCACCGCGCGCACCGGTACTGTTTCATTGCGAATTCATTGTCCGACAGTGTTACTGTCAACGTCCGCTAGAAAGGCACATCATGGAACATGAACCCTTGGTCCTGCGTGAATTGTCCGATCAGGGCGTTTTGCGTCTGACGTTAAACGATGAACGCCGCCGCAACGCATTATCCGAGGCAATGTTGGATAGGCTGCGCGATGAATTTGTGCAGGCAGGGAATGACCCTGCGGTGCGTGTAATTGTGCTGGCCGCCAATGGCCCAGCGTTCTGCGCGGGTCACGACCTAAAGGAAATGACCGCAGGGCGCGCCAACGCGGATCGCGGGCGTGATTATTTCGCCAAAATCATGGCAAAATGTTCTGGGGTTATGCAAGGCATTGTAAATTGTCCAAAACCGGTCATCGCACAGGTCACAGGCATTGCCACAGCTGCAGGGTGCCAATTGGTGGCCAGCTGCGATTTGGCGATTGCCGCGGATAGCGCGAAATTCAGCACGCCGGGCGTGCATATCGGATTGTTCTGTTCCACACCGATGGTCGCCGTTTCGCGTAATGTGCATGACAAACACGCCATGGAAATGTTGCTGACGGGCGACATGGTCCCCGCGCATCGTGCCGCTGAAATCGGTCTGATTAATCGGGCCGTACCCGCAGATACTCTGGCGGCTGCGGTGATGGAAATGGCTGAAAAAATCGCGTCAAAATCATCAATGACCTTAAAAACGGGCAAAGCCGCCTATTACGCGCAGCGCAATATGTCCCTGTCTGATGCCTATGATTATGCGTCAAATGTCATGGTTGAAAATATGTTGGCCCGCGACGCAGAAGAGGGCATCAATGCCTTTATCGAAAAACGCCCCGCCCAGTGGCAAGACCAATAGAAAGCGATACCAATGGCGCAAAACCCCTATAATCAGGATCTGGATCGGACCCCCGCCAATTACCAGCCGCTGACCCCACTGACATTTTTGGAACGCGCCGCATCGGTGTTTCCCGATTATGTGGCGATTGTGCATGGCTCTGTTCGGCGCAGCTATGGCGAATTTTATGACCGCTCGATCCGTTTGGCCAGTTCCTTGGCCGGTTTGGGGATTGGACGTGGCGATACGGTTTCAGCCCTGTTGCCAAATACGCCCGCGATGCTGGAATCGCACTATGGCGTGCCCATGTCTGGTGCGGTGCTGCATTCGATTAATACACGGCTGGACCCTGCGATTATCGCGTTCCAGCTGGATCATGCCATGTCCAAGGTGATCATTGTTGACGGTGAATTTCTGCCACTGTTGCAACAAGCGTTGGATCTGTGTCAGGTCACACCCGTTATTATTCAGGTGACCGATCCTGAATTTGAAACATCTGTGCCGCTGCACCCCAATGCGCAGGATTATGATGATTTTGTGGCCGCAGGTGATCCCGAATTTGCATGGTTGATGCCATTGGATGAATGGGATGCGATTTCGATCAATTACACATCTGGCACCACGGGCGACCCCAAGGGTGTGGTATCGCATCACCGTGGCGCATATTTATTGGCGCAGGGCAATGCGTTGACAACATCGATGCAAAAACATGCGGTGTATTTGTGGACACTGCCCATGTTTCACTGCAATGGCTGGTGTTTCCCATGGACCCTATCGGCCATTATTGGCACGCATGTGTGTTTGCGTCAGGTCCGCGCCGCGCCTATTTGGAACGCGCTGGCCGATCATGGTGTGACGCATCTATGTGGCGCGCCCATTGTCATGTCGCTGTTGTTGACCTGTGATGCTGATGAAAAACGCGCCTTGGATCATACGGTGCAATTTTTCACCGCTGCAGCCCCCCCACCGGAAAAGGTTCTGGCCGATATGAAACAGGCGGGGTTTGATGTCACACACCTTTATGGTCTGACCGAAACCTATGGCCCCGCGGTTGTGAACGATTGGCATGCGGAATGGTCTGATTTACCCGCCGCGCGGCAAGCAGCGTTGAAATCGCGCCAAGGCGTGCGGTATTTGCCGTTGGAACAATTGGATGTGTTGGATCCCGATACCATGCAGCCCGTCCCCCGCGATGGCATCACCATGGGCGAAGTGATGTTTCGCGGCAATGTCGTGATGAAGGGGTATTTTCGCAACCCTACCGCAACACAGGCCGCGTTTCAGGGGGGCTGGTTTCATTCAGGTGATTTGGGCGTGCGTCACCCCGATGGCTATATCCAGCTAAAGGATCGGTCGAAAGATGTGATTATTTCGGGTGGTGAAAATATATCCTCGATCGAGGTCGAAGATGCCCTGTATCAACATCCCGACGTGCAGGTTGTCGCCGTCGTCGCGCGTCCCGATGACAAATGGGGCGAAACGCCCTGTGCCTTTGTCGAACGGGTTGTGGGCAGCACAGTTAGTGACGCGGACTTAAACCAGTGGTGTCGCGAAAAGCTGGCGGGCTATAAGGTGCCCAAAACCTATGTGTTTCAGGAAATTCCCCGCACCTCGACCGGTAAAATTCAGAAATTCGTTTTGCGCGAACAGGCAAAAGCCCTGTGATTGGGCATTGGCCCCGCTGTGTGAATAACACGGGCGGGGCCAGCCACCGTATCGAATTATTGCAAATCGTGCAGATAGGGTGGGTTACAGCCTGCATTTTCGCAGTTCTTGGCAGCCGCGATCGCGGCCTTGGATATGATCGCGCCAACGCGCTGTTGATCTAATCTGCGTAAATCGGCGGCTGTTGTCACATCCAGCTGATTGATTTCGGCTAGCAGGGTGCCCATGAATGTATCGCCCGCGCCGACTGTATCGACCAATGGGTTGGCCACAGCGCTGGGCACGTCAAACAGGGCCCCGTTGTGAAACACGCGCGCCCCTTGGCTGCCACGGGTCAGCACGATGATACCGGCTGTTGCGATGTCGCAGATTTCGGCAAAGGCTGCATCTATATCGGTGTCGGGCAACAGGTATTCCAAGTCCTCGTCACTGAGTTTCAGAATATCAGCGGCCTTGATCATGCGCATCAACCGGTCAACATAGGGTGCGCGATCTTGGACGACGATGGGGCGCGCATTTGGGTCCAATGATGTCAGAATGCCCAAATCCCCGCATTGCATAAAATAATCTTCCCAAGCTTGGGCATCGGCCCCGTCGATCAAGGCTAGCGATCCGATGTGGAAAATTTTGGTTTGTTCCGGCGCGCTGTTGCGGATGCTGTCCAGATTGACCAAGCGTTCGGCCGTGCCTTGGCGATAAAACTGATAGCTGGGGATTGATGCCACAACTGACACAACCGCCAGTGACGTCGGCGCTGTTTCGCGCGGTTGGGTTAATGTAACCCCGTCTGCCAATAAACGATTGGCCAATAAATCGCCCAAGGTGTCGTTGGATATGGGCGTGGCATAGGCCACAGGCTGTCCCTGACGGGCGGCGGCCAGTGCGCAATTGTAACATGATCCACCGGGTATTGCGGTATATACGGGCAATCCATGTTCTGTGCCGCTTTGAACGTAATCAATCAGGTTTTCGCCGCCTACAACTATCATTGTGCTGCCCTTTCAAATTCTAGTGCTGCTGTGTCAGTGTGATCATCGCGCATCATCGCGCGGGATAAATCAGGGGATAGGGTAAAACAATCAAATCCTATGCGGGCCAAATCCACGACCTGATCACATGTTCGCAGGGATGCGACCAGGGGGCGACAGGGGCTTTGGCCCATCATGCTGGCCATATCCGCCATCACGCGGCCGGCGTCGATGCCTTGGTCCAGCATGCGGCCGTAATAGGGTGCAATATAGTCTGAACCTATCGCAGCTGCGGTGATATATTGTTTTGCGCTATAACAGGCGGTCATCAGTATGGCGCCGCCTTGCGATTTCAGGTGGCTGGCGATCGCGATCCCAAATGGGCTGAGAGGTAATTTAACCACTGTTGCAATACCAGCGCGTTGCCCCGCATCATAAAGGGTTTCGGCAAATCGCAACGCATGGTCACGATCGCCCGTGATCTGCCCATGCAATTCCTGCGCGCCTAAATCTGCGGCGCGCTGCGCCATATCGGCCCAATCAATCGCGTCATAGCGCAGGCCCGCCCGCTGTGCCAGCAGTGGATTGGTGGTCACACCATAGAACAGGCCTGTGGGCAGCAGGGCATCCCACTGTGATATATCGGCGGTATCTAGATACAGGCGCATGTCGTGTTTCCCCTGGTCAAATCTGGGGCGACCATGGGTAACAATGGGGGGATTGTCAATAAATAAACTTTCCTGACTTATTGTCGGATGGCGTTAATTCATGAAACTTGGTACCATGAAATAAAGCCCATAGGCCATCAACATCGCAGGAATTGCGGATACAATCGTCGCCGCCAGTGCTGCCTTGGGGTTCAGGGCGATGGCGGGAAACAGGGCGTCGCCGTCATTTGAAATTGCGTTACCCAACAATGCTGCAAATGGCACCAAACCGTTGATATAGAGTGTTGTGACCAATACCTGCGGGCCGCAACCCGGGATAAAGCCGATCAAAACAGCAATCAACGGCAAATAGGGGGCCGCAGATTGAAACACACCTTGCAAATCCAGACCCGCAAATGTGACCAAATATTCATAGGCCAAATATGCACCAATGACCCATACGGAAATGAAACTGGTTTCCTCAGCCATGCGGGTGACGGGGGTATCGGTGGAATTTGTCATGGCTTGGATCGGGGATAATGCCCAAATGGTTAACCCGACACCGGTTCCCGTCAGGCCGATGGTCATCAACGCTGCCTGTGGGATCGCGTCATATAAGGGCGATTGAACCAATTGCAAAACCCCAATGCCAAACCCTGGAATAGCCAATGCCAAAAACGCAAGATCGCGTTTGCGTAACCGGTTTATCGCAGGGATTTTTAATCCGCTACTTTGGGACGAGGCCGCCGGTTGATAATTGATGCCATCCACAATCCATCCTGTGATGATCCCAACCGCAAAGGACAGGGGTAAAACAACCATGGCTGCATCTGGGCGCGTGGCGATCAGCAAAAATGCGGCATCCCCCATGGTCGCAGTCAATGCCGCCACCACCGAGCCGAAACTGACATGCCCCGAGGAATAAGCGGCTACGACAATCACCGCGCCCCCGCATCCTGGCGTGGCGCCAAACAGGGCGGCCATAGGCACCTGACCCCAACGGGCCGATTGCATCACCTGCGCGATGTCAATTTTGAATACGCGTTCGCTGCCATAAAATAACAGCAACGTCGCCGCGACAAAGACGGACACCTGAAAATATGCATCCAGCATCATGTCACGGGTGACGTGACCAATCGTATTCGGCGCGATGGCCAGCAACAGCAGGGCTGCGGCAATCAACATCCGTTTCCCATTTTGGAACGGCTGCATTAGTTTCGTCGTAAATTTTGGATCGTCGGTAATGTGCATGGGGGTCCTGCTAAACCTGTTGCTACAACATATAGCCTTGGCTATGAATATTGCAATGATAAATAAAGTCCAAATTGGATCCTTTGGGAAATCACATTTTTGTTAATTCAGGCAGCTTGTCCGTATATGGCGCGATCAACGATATGCCCTAGATTGTCATAGAAACATTGTAACGCCATGGTTGGATGGTTAACTGTAACAAAACAGATCAAAGTTTAGGATGGATGCAAGCATGAAGTTAACGGTTGATGGCCGCGCGGTTGATATCGATGTCGAACCAGATATGCCCCTGCTATGGGTGTTGCGCGATGAATTGGATATCAAGGGCGTAAAATACGGCTGCGGTATCGCGGCCTGTGGGGCCTGCACGGTGCATATTGACGGTGTGGCCGTACGGTCGTGCCAAACAGCCGTTGGCGATGTGGATGGCCCTGTCACCACAATCAACGGATTGGGCCGACCTGATGCGCTGCATGCGGTGCAGGCGGCATGGGTGGACCATCAGGTCGCGCAATGTGGATATTGTCAGTCAGGGCAAATCATGCAGGCGGCCAATTTGTTGGCCACCATCCCTGATCCAACCGATACGGATATCGATGATTACATGTCGGGCAATCTGTGCCGCTGTGGCACCTATCCCCGTATCCGTGCCGCGATTAAAACCGCCGCCAAAACATTGCAAGAGGGCTAGGCCATGTCACGCATTGGAAAAATTGCCCGCAGAACATTTTTGATCGGCTCGGCCGCAGTCGTTGGTGGCGTGGCGTTTGGTTATTACATGTACAAACGCGATCCTAAAAATCCGTTATTGGATGATTTGGGTGCGAACCAAGCTGCACTGACACCCTATGTCAAAATTGACGCAACGGGGATCACGTTGATCACACCGCGCGCAGACAAGGGGCAGGGGGCCTACTCGGTTCAGGCGGCATTACTGGCCGAAGAGCTGGACGTCCGCCTAGACCAAATCCGTGTGGATCCGGGCGTGCCGCATCCTGCCTATTACAACACCGCGCTTTCGCACGAGGCAGTTCCATTTTTGCCAACGGACGATGGCATGATGGCCAAAACGGCCCGTGGGGTTGCAGATGCGGCGATGAAATTCATCGGTATGCAAATTACTGGCGGATCCACAACCGTTCCAGATGGATATGAAAAATTGCGGATGGCGGGTGCCGTGGCGCGTGAAACATTAAAACGTGTGGTCCATGATCAAACGGGCATTCATATGACCCGACTGCGCACACAGGATGGCAAGGTCATTGCCCCTGACGGAACGGAATACCCCTATACCACCTTGGCCGCGCAAGCGGCGCAAACTGATTTGATCACATCCGTCGAACTGCGCGACCCGTCGCAATGGCGTATTCTGGGCAAACCGATGCAGCGGATTGATACGGTTGCGAAATCGACAGGAACCCAGACCTATGGCATCGATGTGGAATTGGACGGCATGCTGCATGCGGCCGTAAAAATTAACCCATATCTGGGTGGCGCATTGGATGGGTTTGATGACGCAGCCGCGCGCACCATGCGTGGGGTGATTGATGTGCTGCCCGTCACGGGTGGCGTGGCCGTTGTCGCCGATAACACATGGCGCGCCTTTCAGGCGGTGGATGCGGTCGATTGCCAATGGGGCCAATCGCCTCTGCCTGCCAAGATGGACGGGCATTGGGCCGCGGTCGAGGCCGCCTTTGTCGAGGAAAAGCGCGATTCAACCAACCGTGATCTGGGTGATTGCGATGCCGCCTTGGCCGCGGGCGATGTGGTCCAAGCCAGCTATCGCGCGCCCTATCTGGTGCATGCCCCGCTAGAGCCGGTCAATGCCACCGTTTTGGTGGGCGATGGCCGCGTTGACGTCTGGACAGGTACGCAAATTCCCCGTTTTGTCCAAAACAACGTCGCCAAAATCGCAGGCGTTGAACCGGACCAAGTTTATGTGCATGTCCTGATGATGGGTGGCAGCTTTGGCCACCGGCTTGAGGATGACGTTGTGCGCCAAGCGGCGGAAATCGCCGTTGCCCATCGCGGTCGCCCCATTAAATTGACCTACACCCGCGAAGAGGATGTCACACACGATTATCCCCGCCCGCTGGCCATGGCCCGCGCACAGGGGCAAATTTCAGATGGGGGGATCAAAACCGTTGATCTGCAAATTTCCAGCCCGTCGGTCATGGGGTCACAGCTAGGGCGCCAAGGGTTTCCCGCGGCAGGACCGGATGCACAGATTGTGGCGGGGGCATGGGAACAACCCTTTGCCATCGAAAACTATCGCGTGCGCGGATACAAACCCGATTTGGCCACACCGATTAGTTCATGGCGATCCGTTGGCGCATCGCAAAACGCGTTTTTCCACGAAAGCTTTTTCGATGAATTGTGCCATGCGGCGGGGGTTGATCCCGTGGCAGAACGGTTGCGCCTGTGCGATCATGACGACAGCCGACAGGTGATCCAAGCGGTGGCAGAAATGGCAAACTGGGGCGCTGATCTGGGGCCAAACCGTGCGCAGGGCATTGCGTTTTGCATGTCCTTTGGCGTGCCTGTGGCCGAGGTTGTGCAAATCAGTCGAACCGATCAGGGCATCAAATTGGATGCCGTTTTTGTTGCTGCGGATGTGGGCAAAGTGTTGGATCCCGTCAATTTCGAAAACTTGGTTCAGGGCGGTGTTTTGTGGGGCCTAGGCCACGCAATCATGGGCGAGACCACCTATACCGACGGGGCCATGGATCAAAACAATTTTGACAGTTTTGAAAGCCTGCGGTTGTATCAAACCCCACAAGTTTCGGTGCGTGGTCTGGAATTGGGCGCGCGGGTACGTGGGATTGGCGAACCCCCTGTTCCACCCGCGGCACCAGCCTTAGCCAATGCGATTTTTGCCCTAACGGGGCAACGATTGCGCGAAATGCCATTCAATAAATTTGTTGATTTCGCATAAAAAAGGGGGCGTAAGCCCCCTTTGAATTATTCGGATCTATACGCTAGTCGCGCGTGCCTGCAAACCGCGTTTGCCATTCTTCGCGTTCCTCATCGGTGATTTTACGGAACAATACATCCGGCACGCTAAAGGTGTGACCGACGGGCAGCATGTTTAGTGCGGCCGTAACATCATCGGGCCAGCTGTCATCATCGCAGTGCATGGCCGCCAATAATGTCGCCTTGGCATCTGGAATAAACGGACCTGACAGAACCGCATACAGGCGGATCAGGTTCAATGCCAAACGAACCTGTGCGGCGGCTTGGTCTGGGTTTTCCTTGAATGTTGACCATGGTGCAGCAGATTGCAGATATTCGTTGCCAATCACCCAAATGGCGCGCAGTTCGCTGGCCGCTTTGCGGACCTCAATGGCCTGCATATGGGTTTCATAGGCGCGAATGCGGGTTGTGATTTCGTCAATAACCGCCTGTTCCGCATCCCCCCATGTGCCGCCATCTGGAACGACTTCGCCGAATTTTGATCGACAGAATTTGGTGATGCGGCTGACAAAGTTGCCCAGAACATCCGCCAAATCTTTGTTTACTGAGGCTTGGAAATTTTCCCATGTAAATTCGGCATCCGAACTTTCGGGGGCGTGGCTAAGCAGCCACCAACGCCAATAATCGGCGGGCAAGATTTCCAGCGCATGATCCATAAACACACCGCGTCCGCGCGATGTGCTGAACTGACCGCCGTCATAGTTCAGGTAGTTGAATGATTTGATGTAATCGACCAATTTCCAAGGCTCGCCCGATCCCAAAATCGTAGAGGGGAACGACAATGTATGGAATGGCACGTTATCTTTGCCCATGAACTGGGTATAGGTGACGTCATCGGCACCCTTGTCTGTGCGCCACCAGCGTTCCCAATTGTCGCCCTTGCCAGCTTTGACCCATTCTTGGGCGCAGGCGATATATTCGATGGGCGCATCGAACCAGACATAGAAAACCTTGCCCTCCATTCCGGGCCAATCGGCATCGCCTTTCTTGACGGGGATACCCCAGTTCAAATCGCGCGTGATTCCGCGGTCCTGTAGCCCATCACCGTCGTTTAGCCATTTCTTGGCAATCGAGGTGGTCAAAATGGGCCAATCGGTTTTGCTGTCGATCCATGCCTCTAGCTGGTCTTTCATCTGGGATTGACACAGATACAGGTGTTTGGTGTCGCGCATTTCCAAATCAGACGAACCGGAAATGGTGGAATAGGGGTTGATCAGATCCACGGGATCCAATTGCTTGGTGCAGTTGTCACACTGGTCGCCCCGCGCACTGTCAAAGCC
>CAZWFE010000017.1:12215-47071 GCA_964633145.1 uncultured Phaeobacter sp.
CGGGCGAATAAATCCGCTGGCAGCTGGCTGCCCACAAGGTTGCCCAAGTGTTTGATCCCATTGATATAGGGGATCGCTGATGTAATCAGATGACGTGCCATGTGATACCTATTGCTTGCGTTTGCCTTTCCCTACACCAGAATTCTGATGGGGGAAAGGGCTAGTGCGGCTTGTTGCGGCGGTCGCGGGCGCGCGCCATCAAACGCCCAATGGTAAAGGACGTGCGCGGGGCATAGACATAGGGTGTTTTGCCCAAGGGCGCGCGCCCGGCCCGCATACGGATGATCCCGAAAATGACCAAGGCAACATGACCTGCCGCGATCAGCACGAACATCGCAGGTGGCCCAAAGTTTTCAATTAATACCGAGGCCGTATAAGGGGCCGCAATCGCGCCGAGGGCATAGAAAAACATAAGGGCCGCAGATAATTCAACGCGTTCCTCGGTTGTGGCAAAATCATGCGCGTGGGCGGCGGCGACAGAATAAATTGGGAACGTCGTTAATCCAAAAATGCCGGCCAAAACGAATATGGTGGTCGTATCATGCGCAGGCCAAAATATTGTGATGACACAACTGCCGATCGCTGCAGCAGATAGCCATATTAACACCCAACGCCGGTCGAATTTGTCGGCCAGCCATCCAGTGGGATATTGTGCCAGTGCCCCCCCAACAACAAAGGCCGCCAGGAAATACGCGATGGCATCGGTGGTCAATCCAACCCCCTGACCATAAAGCGGCCCGACCATACGAAACGATGCCGCAGACAACGCCGAAACAACCACGGCAGCTGTTGCAAGGGGTGATTTTTGAATGGCCAACATTGGACGCAACTTAGGCGCATTGGGCGTTATGGGTTGGGTCATCCGCGTCAGCGTTAGCGGCAATAGTGCTGCACAGCATAGCAATGCAAGCAAGTTATAGGACACATAGCTTGCGGGTTCTAGAATGCTGATGAACAGCTGGGCGGCTAAAGATGCGCCCATATCGACTATGCGATATGTTGCCATTGCCTGACCGCGGGTTTCATTTGTGACCTTGGATTGTAACCATGCCTCGACCACTGTGTAACAGCCTGCAACACACAGTCCCATCGCGATACGCATGATGGCCCAGGCGGTCGGGTCAATCACCAGCATATGCGCCAATAACCCAATCGTTCCTGTCGCGATAAAGGCGGCAAAGGCGCGTGAATGCCCCACGCTGCCCATCAATCGTGGTGCAATCCAGCATCCGATAAAGAAACCGACAAAATGCGCAGATCCGAGGGCACCGATTTGTTTGGTATCAAATCCCAAGGTCAAACCGGACAGTGCATCCAACGGCCCAACACCTCCGCTGGATATTTGTAGCAGAGCAACAGATAAAAACAGGGCCGTGAATGAAATCAGTAAACGCATATGAAAATCTTAGCCGCAGATCAGGGCGATGTTTTCCCCTTTGCGACCTAAGCGTCGTAACTGAACATTATTTCACGATGCAATGCGATTTTGTTGGGCTATGGCCCGTATCTGTCCCCCGTTCCATACGATATCCCATGATGCGGGGGGCATCATACGCGCGCGGGTGCGCTGCAGCGTCCAGCATGAATGGCCCAATCCCGTTTGCCCATCGGGTGTCATATGCCACCGGGTTTCTACGCCCGGGCAGCCCCCCTGTGATGGGGTCAGCAACAGGGTCACAGGTGTGCGGCCTGCGGGGTCGGCCGTGCTGGCCAAATGCAACCTGCGAATTTGCGTTAATGTGGGGAAATCGTTGAATTGACCAATCACCAAGGGCGCGGCGGCCGATCGCAGGCTGTCCTCGATCACGGTTAGGCCATCTATGGGGCGGGCATAGCGGGCAATAATCAAACGATTTGGGTTGATATAGCGGCGGATCCCGTCTGGGTTCAACGCCAAGGGGGCGCTGCGTGGGCTGACCCAAATAATGGGGCCTTGGGTATGATGGGCCAGCATGAATGCAAAACTATGCTGTCCTGTGCCAGAACATTCATGCACGCGGCCCAGTGCCAGCACCGCCTGATCAAAAATCGCGATTCCCGCTGGTTGCGTATATGTGGATGGTTTTAAGGCTGTATAGGTCATGAATCATTCTAGCATGTTCCTGCTTTGTTCTCAATATTTTTTACCATTTTCGGTTTGACACGCGGGTTGCGATCTTTACCGTACCGGCAATCAAGCAGGAGACGTAGCATGAAAATGAACCCCCTTGGCCGCACTGGCCTAAGCGTATCGGAATTATGTCTGGGCACCATGACCTATGGCACCCAAACGGATATTGATGATGCGCATCGTCAAATCGAACGCGCCTTGGACGCGGGAATTAATTTCATTGATACCGCCGAAATGTACCCCGTTAATCCCATTTCGCGCGAAACCGTTGGTCGGACAGAAGAATACATTGGTGCATGGATCGAAAAAAATCCCAGCCGGCGGGATCAATACATTTTGGCCACAAAACATTCTGGTGAAGGATTTGCACATGCCCGCGATGGTGCGCCGATTTCATCGAAAACGATTTCTGAAACGATCGAAGGCAATCTGCGCCGCCTGAAAACGGACTATATCGACCTGTATCAGTTTCATTGGCCCAATCGCGGATCCTATATGTTCCGCAAAAATTGGCATTTTGACCCGTCATCGCAAAACCGGCAGGAAACAGTTGATAATATGCTGGATTGCTTGAACACGCTGCAAACCCATGTCGAAAAAGGCAATATTCGCCACTTTGGCCTATCAAACGAAAGTGCATGGGGCACCGCGCAATGGCTGCGCCTGTCCGAAGATCACGGCCTGCCCCGCGTGGCGACCATGCAAAATGAATATTCTCTGCTCTGCCGTCTATATGATACCGATATGGCGGAATTATCGGTGAACGAAGATGTGGGATTGATCGCCTTTTCCCCACTTGCTGCGGGGTTATTGACGGGGAAATACCAGCAGGGCGCTGTGCCGAATGGATCACGCATGTCGATCAATGGGGATCTGGGCGGGCGTATGACGGATCGTGTGTTGCCCGCAGTTCAGGCCTATCTGGATGTGGCGCTAAAACATGGGGTTGATCCTGTTCATATGGCATTGGCGTGGTGTCGCACGCGACCCTTTATGGCCTCGGCGATCTTTGGGGCAACGACATTCGACCAGCTAGACCACATCCTGAAATCGGTTGATGTGACCCTGACACAGGACTGTTTGGACGATATCGCCACAACGCACAAAGCGCATCCTATGCCGTATTAGTCGCGAATGTCACGGCGCAGGTGATCCAGCAGGTCGGGTAATTCGCGGCTGGTGATCTGCGCCTGACGCACCAAACTGTCGAAATGGTCGGTAAAGCTGGCAATCCGATCCGCATCCCGAAACACCAAATAATTCTGTCCCAGGTACACCACCGCCAAAAGCGGTCCGAAAATGGTGATAGGGGCAGAAAACAACATTCTAGCGTCAAAGACATAAATCCGCGTGCGCGGGTAAAATACCGTTGCGATATCGCGAAACCGTTCCAGTTGGTCCCGACGTGTGTCGGCGGACAAGCCTGCATAATATCCCTGACCCCGGGCCAAGGATTGTATTTCATGCAAGGGAAAGGCGATTTCATAATCTGATTTTGAATGGCGCATCCAATCCAGTCGATCGCGCGATGCCCCGATAGCCTGTTGAATGGTGCGCCCAACATGGGGTTCATATTCCCATTCCAAAACGGCATCGGATTTGAACATATCGGGCAGGGCAGCTGGGACATGGCGAATTTTATATCCCGCGGCCTGCTGGTGCCACTCAAAAATCTGTTCGTCCACCATAGCCCGTGGCGCGTGGGTCAATTCCATGGACGCGGCCAATAAATCTGCGGCCTGTTCTGGCCGGTCAGACAGGCCCAGCAGCCAATCGGCGGATACGCCCAACGCACTGGCACATTCGCCCACAAATTGCGCATTTGGCAAGCGTGCGCCGCTGTCTGATAGCACTTGGGATACGGTGGATCGTTCCACGCCAATTTGCCGCGCAAGGGCGGTTTGCGTGATGTTGCGATCATCCATCGCGTGGCGCAGCCGTTCGCGGAACTGGCCGGCGCGCTGTCGTTTGTCAAGTTTTATGCTCATATGGTAATTATTATCACATATGTTTCTAAATGTTAATAATCTGATGAATTGTGCCGACCAATGAACCTGCCTATCCCTGATTGGTAAGGAGGCATCATGAACAGCAGACCCAATTTATCTATGGAATGGCCAACCTTGGTCTTGATCGCGGTGGCATATGCTGGATTTTTGGGAGCCGCTTTCGGGCTGTATCCTGTGGCACCTGTGATCGCATGGGGTGTCATGGCCCTTTGTGCAACGCTGCATTCGTCGTTATCGCACGAGGTTTTGCATGGCCATCCCTTTCGTACACAGTGGCTAAATGAGGCGCTGATTTTTCCAGCCTTGGGACTGTTTGTCCCCTATCTGCGGTTCAAGGATACGCATCTGGCCCATCATTACGATGAATATCTGACCGATCCCTATGACGATCCCGAAAGCAATTATTTTGATCCCGTGCACTGGGTGGCATTGCCTATGATGGTACAGTGGGTATTGCGTATCAACAATACGCTGTTGGGGCGCATTGTTGTCGGGCCAATGGTGTCATTGATCGCGTTTTACGGGTCTGATTTAAAAATGGCCATTCAAGGAAACAGACGCATTTTGGTCAGCTGGGCGATGCATATTCCCGCCGTTGGAATGGTGGGGTATATCCTAACCCATTGGGCGCAGGTTGCGCTGTGGTATTGGGTTGCGTCATCCTATGCTGCGATGGGTATTTTGAAAATCCGCACGTTTTTGGAACACCAAGCCCATGATAAACCCCGTGGCCGTACCGTCGTGATTGAGGATCGCGGGCCGCTGGCACTGTTGTTTTTGAACAATAATTACCACGCCGTCCACCATGCCCACCCCAAGGTGGCATGGTATAAATTACCCCAGATGTTTGAAACAGGCCGCGACACCTATCTGAGCCGGAATTTTGGGTATTATTACAAAAACTATGCACAAATTTTTGCCCGCCACCTGCTGCGCGCCAAAGACCCCGTGCCGCATCCGCTGCGACCTGTGACCCATCACCAGATGGATAAAACGGGCTAGACTGGGTTAGTCCGTCATCGGATGCCCGCGCAGTTGTAAAAAGAGGTTCTCTTCGTCATCGTTTTTGTAAAACGGCACGGTTTCGGGGGGCTGTGACGGGTCGCCATGGCGGGCCACCTCGGCCAGAACAACTTCGGTGATAAAGGGCAGATCGAAATTTCGCACCTCAGACAGGGGGATCCATGTCAGGTGGGATAGTTCATCCGAAGCATTGGAAAAATCATCCAGATCGGTGGCCAAATCAGCCGCATCAATCATAAAAAACCGCGCATCAAAACGACGCGGGCGACCGGGTGGGGTGATGGCGCGGAACACAAATTTCAATGCGCTGGCATCGGGAACATAGCCGCGCTGGGCAAAATCCGCCCAATCCGCAGGCGCAGGGTCAGTCCATGGCGCAGTGGTGCCCAAAATTAAACCTGTTTCTTCCCATAATTCGCGAATTGCGGCCACGGTCAGGGCATGGGCCAATGTTGGATCGCATTCAAATGTTAGGCGCGTGGCACAGGGATCCGCGATCGAATGGGCCAAATCAATGTGGTGATCTTGCGCATCGACGGCGCCGCCTGGGAACACGAATTTATTGGGCATAAAGGCCGCCTTGGCGCCACGCTGCCCCATCAGAACGCGTGTTTCGTCGTGGTCTTGTCTTAGAACAATAATGGTTGCTGCGTTGCGTATTGCCGTTTTGTCCATATTGTTTTGCCCTGTTGTGCGGCGCGCAGTGGCTTAGTCAAAGCCGTGCATAAAGCGTGCCCATTGGAAACCAACGATTGCCCCTTTTAGACGTGGCAACAGATACAGTGATAATGCAACACAACCAATGGCAAACATTGTAAACAACATCAAGGGTTCAGGACGCCATTTTTGAAACACATACATCAGTGCCGGCGCCATAAGATGCCCAACGATCAAGATGGTCAGATATGCCGGACCATCATCCGCACGGTGGTGGAACAATTCTTGGCGGCAGATTGCACAGGTTTTATGCACGGTTAAATATCCGCTCAGCAATGGGCCTTTGCCACAATTTGGGCATTTGCGGCACCAGCCCCGCCACATCGCAGGATAGATGGGGCGTTCGGTCTGTTCGTTTGCAGGCGCTGACATGTGCGACTCCTCCGCGTGGCAACAATGCTGCAATATGCGTGATTTTTTGGGTGATGTCATTGCGGCGGGGTGTCGCAAAATAAATTGCAATTCTGCGACGGAAAATCTGGGCTGGTCCGTTTTATTGTCATCACAGTTTAAGAATAACCGCATTCAGGAGGTTTCAATGAACGAACGACGTATAGGTGTAATTGTTGCAGTGTCTTTGTTGGCGTCAGCCGGCTGGGTTGCTGCAGCGGGAAAATCCGGTGATCATGATCGCAAAATGGGCTTTGGTCCGCGTCCTATGATCAATTTTGATCAGGCCGATTTAAATGACGACGGCCAATTGACGAAACAGGAATTAGAACAATACGCCCAAGCCCAATTTGTGACATCGGACACGAACCAAGATGGATTTTTAGACAGCGCAGAACTGGCCGCTGAAATGTCCAAGCGGATGAACGAGCGCCTGAAACAAAATGGCGAACGTATGATTTCCAAGCTGGATGAAAACGGCGACAGCAAGCTAAGTTTTGACGAGCTAAATAACCGTATGGCCAAACGTGGCGACAAAATGTTTGACCGCATGGACCGAAATGATGATGGCACCCTGTCTGCAGATGAATTGGCGCGTATGGACAAACGCAACAACCATAAGGGACGTAAGCACCAAGACGGCCATGATAATGATTGATCGCTGTTCACTGTGAAGGCATTGGTGTAACACCGCCCTATGACTGGACCCGATCACACAGACCTGAATGATGCATCAGATGATGCGCTGTTGGTATTATTTTCCAACGGTTCGAAACAGGCTGCGCAGGTATTGGTCATGCGACTGATGCCGCGTGTGATCGCGCAAGCGTTCCATCGGCTCAACAGCCGTGCAGATGCCGAAGATGTGGCGCAAGAGGCCTTTGTGCGTTTGTGGCGCATCGCGCCAGATTGGAAACAGGATCAGGCCAAGGTCAGCACATGGCTGTACCGGGTCGTCGAAAACCTGTGCATTGATCGGTTGCGGCGGCGTGGGCGAACGACAGATATGGGGCAGGTGGGCCTTGACCCCGTTGACCCCAGCCCCAGCGCGGCGGCACGGATGCAAAATACAACGCGTGCCAATGCGTTATATCATGCGCTAAATCAATTGCCAGAACGTCAAGCTCAGGCCGTTCGGTTGCGCCACCTTGAGGAACGATCAAATGACGATATCGCCGCGATCATGGGATTGTCGGTTGATGCCGTCGAAAGTCTGCAGGCCCGTGGCCGACGTAAATTGGCGGCTTATTTGCAAGCCCACCATTCTGAATTAGGATACCAAGATGAAACACTCTGACCCTACAAAACCCGATCCAAATGATCCACAGGCCCAGTTGGACCAGTATTTCAAATCAGCGCGCGATTTGGTTCCTCAACCGGACGCTGATTTTATGCAACGTGTCTTGGATCAAATCCCAATCCCACAAACGGGTTTGAATACGGCCGATGACCCCGCGCCGCACCGGCCTTGGTGGCAGCAGATTTTTTCTGAAATCGGCGGTTGGCCGACGATCACAGGCCTGGCCACAGCTGGGATTGTAGGGATTTGGATTGGCATGACGGGCAACAATATCTGGGGTCTGCCACTGGATCAATTTCAGGCAAGTGCTGATTTTATCGACCCGTTTATTGGGTATGACCTAAGCTATATCGAGGGTTAGAATGACACAGAAAACTGATACAAAACGTCGTGTGATGCGCTGGGCTTTGATTGTGTCGCTTGGGATAAACCTGATCGTCATTGGTGGGGCGATTGGCGTATTCAGCCGCATGCAGGGCCATTTTGATCGGTCGCCGCCAGCGGGGCCGGCATCCTTGTATGTGCGTGCATTGTCGCATGATACGCGCCGGTCACTGGGGCAGGCCATGCGGCAATCTGTTGGTGAACAAAAACACACCTCGGGTCACGCGCATCGCCAACAATTTGCTCAGGGCTATCGCGATGCAATTGACCTGTTGCGGGCCGAGCCGTTTGATCAACAGGCGCTGGATCAGGTTATGGCAGAACAGGCGAAATTTTCCCAAATGCGGTTGGATCAGGCACGCGGTGTTCTGGTTGAACACTTTGCATCTATGTCCGCTGAACAGCGCCGTGACTATGCCACGACGCTAGAACAGATGATCAAACGCCACGATTGATCAGCCGTATTGTGCAACGGGGGATCCCGCGATTGCCGCCATGTTCAATAAACCGCGCGCGGTTATGGACGGTGTCACGATATGGGCGCGATTGCCCATGCCCATCAGTATTGGACCAACTTCAAGACCGCCCGCCCGCATTTTTAGAATATTTCGTACCCCAGATGCAGCATCCGCATGCGCAAATATCAACACGTTGGCCACGCCCTCTAGCCGGTTGTTTGGCATTATGCGACTGCGCAATTCTGGATCCAGTGCTGCGTCGATATTCATTTCACCTTCGTATTGGAAATCCAAGTTCTGACGATCTAAAATTTCCAATGTTTCGCGCAGCCGTTGTCCTGTTGCGCATGCGGTTGATCCAAATTGGGATTGCGCGCAAAGCGCGATCTTGGGTTCAAGCCCAAAGCGGCGGACATGCCGCGCCGCGCCGATAACGGTTTGCGCAATATTTTCGGGGCTCGGCGCTTCGCGCACATGGGTGTCACCGATAAACAATGGCCCGTCTTCTAGGATCATCAGTGACAACGCGCCATGGGCAGAGAGTTTGTCGTTGCCCAGCACCTGATTGATATAGTTTAGGTGCCAACGATATTCACCGAACGTCCCACAAATTAGGCTGTCGGCCTCTTGTCTGTGGACCATGACTGCGCCGATGGCGGTTGTGTTGGTGCGCATAATGGCTTTGGCCAGATCTGGGGTGACCCCGCGGCGGCACATCAAATCATGATAGGTTCCCCAGTAATCACGATAACGGGGATCATTTTCGGGGTTTACCACGGCAAAGTCGCGATCAGGGCGAATGGTCAGACCAAAGCGTTCGCAGCGCTGTTCAATCACGTCAGGACGGCCAATCAAAATTGGGTTTTCGCGCGTTTCCTCTAGGATCGCTTGGGCCGCGCGCAACACGCGTTCGTCCTCACCCTCGGCAAAGACGATTTTGCGGGCGTGTTTGCGGGCTGCCTCAAACACAGGGCGCATCAGCAGGGCCGATTTGAACACGTTTTGGTTCAGTTTTTCACGATAGGCCTGTAAATCGTCGATCGGACGTGTGGCAACGCCCGTCTCCATCGCGGCTTTGGCCACGGCACTGGACACAACCGCTGACAGACGTGGGTCAAACGGTTTGGGAATCAAATAATCCGCGCCAAATGTCATCGCCTCGCCGCGATAGGCGGCGGCGGCCTCGGCGCTGGTGGTGGCGCGGGCCAGTTCTGCGATGCCTTTAATACAGGCAACTTTCATTTCGTCGTTGATTTCCGTGGCCCCAACATCCAGCGCACCGCGGAAAATAAACGGAAAACACAGAACATTGTTGACCTGATTTGGAAAATCGCTGCGCCCTGTTGCCATGATGGCATCCGGGGCCACCGTGCGCGCGACATCTGGCATGATTTCAGGGTTTGGGTTTGCCAATGCAAAAATGATCGGTTGGCGCGTCATTTTCGACACCATGTCAGGCGTCAAAACGTTTGGACCAGACAGACCCAGGAACATATCCGCATCTTGGATAACATCGTCCAACGAACGCGGTTGATCGCCTTGGGCAAAGGCGGCCTTTTGGTCTGTCATGTCCTCGGTACGGCCATTGTAAACCAGCCCTTGGATATCACACAGCCAAATATTTTCACGCTTGGCCCCCAGTTTCATCAACATATTCAAACAGGCAATGCCTGCCGCACCACCACCCGTTGATACGATTTTGATGTCAGCAATATTTTTACCCGCAACAATCAATGCATTGGTGGCTGCGGCCCCAACAACAATCGCGGTGCCGTGTTGATCATCGTGAAACACAGGGATGTTCATACGTTCGCGACAGATTTTTTCGACGATAAAACAATCGGGCGCCTTGATATCTTCTAGGTTTATCGCGCCAAATGTGGGTTCAAGGGCGCAAACAATATCCGCCAGTTTTTCCGGATCGCTTTCATTTACTTCGATGTCAAAGCAATCAATATTGGCAAATTTCTTGAATAAAACGGCCTTGCCTTCCATCACGGGCTTGGACGCAAGCGCGCCAATATTTCCCAGCCCCAGCACAGCTGAACCGTTCGATACAACGGCCACCAAATTTCCACGCGCAGTATAGCGGCTGACATTGTCTGGATTGTTTTTTATTTCAATCGAGGCCTCAGCCACACCAGGGGAATATGCCCGTGCTAAATCGCGTCCATTTGCCATGGGCTTGCTGGCGCGAATTTCTAATTTTCCGGGTTTGGGAAATTCGTGATAGTGCAGGGCGGCAAGGCGGGCGGCATCGGCTGGAGTGTCGGTCATCGTGTCCTCATAAATTAATAGTTTAATATTAAACTATTGTGTGGCGTCAGGAAAGAGGAATTTGTTTTGTTTTTCTTGAAACACTTGATGTAAATGGCCAACTTGTCATTGCTTAGGGTTTCTAACGCGCATAAACTTGTCATACATCATACAAGAGGTATTGCTATGTCACTGGCTCAAGCCGCTAAAAACATTCGTGAAAATGCCTATGTCCCGTATTCCGGTTTTAAGGTCGGTGCAGCAGTGCGCACGCCTGACGGGGATATTTTTTGCGGTGTGAACGTAGAAAATGTCGCCTATCCAGAAGGGACCTGCGCTGAGGCAGGGGCCATTGCGGCCATGGTGGCAGCAGGGCAGACCGAAATTGCCGAAGTTTATGTCATTGCGGATAGCCCTGATCCGGTGCCGCCTTGTGGTGGATGCCGTCAGAAATTGGCAGAATTTGCCCAAGGAACGGTCAAGGTTACCATGGCCACCCTTGGTGGGCAGGAAAAAACCGTGACCGTGGCGGATTTATTGCCGGGCGCCTTTGGCAAAGGGCATATGGACCTTGGCTGAGTTTAACTCAGCCCAATTTATCTGGTCTTTGCGCCAAGGGCAGGACCCAGCATCGCACGATATCGCCCAATTTGTAAGGGGACTGGCAGACCAAACTGTCAGTGACGCGCAGGCGGGCGCCTTTGCTATGGCGGTGTGTTTGCGCGGATTATCTGGTCAGGGCTGTGCCGATTTGACCTTGGCCATGCGTGACAGTGGTCGTGTGCTGCAGTGGGCTGTTGATGGTCCCATATTGGACAAACATTCCACAGGCGGTGTGGGCGATTGTGTGTCGCTGGTCTTGGCGCCGATGTTGGCGGCGGCCGGTGTTTATGTTCCTATGATTTCAGGCCGCGGCTTGGGGCATACGGGCGGTACGTTGGATAAATTGGAATCCATTCCGGGTGTTCAGACGGCGTTGGAACAAACACAGATGCACGACATTGTTCAGCGCGTGGGCTGCGTGATTGCCAGTGCCACGGCTGATTTGGCCCCTGCGGATCGGCGGCTATATGCGGTGCGCGATGTCACTGGTACGGTGGACAGCGTCGATTTAATTACCGCGTCAATTTTGTCGAAAAAACTGGCGGCAGGATTGGGTGGGTTGTTGCTGGATGTCAAATGCGGCACGGGCGCGTTCATGAAAACGCAAGATGCCGCCGAACAGTTGGCCCAATCATTGGTGCGGGTGGCGAATTTGGCAGGCTGCCCAACGACCGCCTTGATCACCAAGATGGATGAACCCATCGCACCCGCGGCGGGAAACGCGTTGGAAATTGACGCCAGCCTGCGGGTGTTGACGGGACTGGATCATGGGTCGCTGCGCGACATATCGCTGGACCTGGGCCAAGAGTTATTGGCGCATCATATGGGATTGCAGCCCGATGCGGCGCGTCAAAAATTGGCACGGGTTTTGGACAGTGGGCAGGCGGCTGAAACCTTTGGTCATATGATCCGATTGATGGGCGGACCGTCGGGTTTGGTGGACAATTGGACGCGTTATCTGTCTGAGGCATCCGTCATCCAAGAGGTGCCCAGCCCCGCCACAGGTGTGATCCAGGGCTGGAACGCCCAAGCCTTGGGCCAGGTCGTTGTTGATCTGGGCGGTGGCCGCCGGATTGAGGCAGATAAAATTGATCCTGCTGTTGGATTGGATCAGATTTTGCGCATCGGCACCGGCGTGACCCGTGGCCAACCCTTGGCGCGTGTGCATGCAACGCGTATTGATCACGCGCAAAGGGCCGTGGCGAAAATTCAAGCAGCCGTCGATATTTCAAACGACCCTGTTTCACACGATGGGTCATTGGTTTTGGCAAGGATTACATAAATGTCACGGGTTTTTTTGATCGTTATGGATTCTGTGGGCATCGGGGGTGCCACAGATGCGGATCAATATTTCAATGGGGATCTGCCAGATACGGGGTCCAATACCTTGCTGCATATTGCCCAACACTGTGCCCAAGGATTGTGCGACATTGACCGCGCTGGACCATTGCACATGCCGCATCTAAACCGATTGGGATTGGGGGCAGCGGTTGCGCAATCAACGGGCGTGGCTGCCCCCAATCTGGACCCAGATCACGCGCAAGGCGCATGGGGCGTGGCCTTTGAAACATCCAAGGGCAAGGATACGCCATCAGGGCATTGGGAATTGGCGGGCCTGCCGGTGACATGGGATTGGGGGTATTTTCCCAACACTGTTCCCGCCTTTGATGCGGATGTGGTGCGCGCTGTTTGTGATGCGGCGCAGTGTGATGGGATTTTGGGGAATTGTCATGCCTCGGGCACCGATGTGCTGGATGATTTGGCGGCGCAGCACGTCGAAACGGGTCGGCCGATCTGCTATACCTCTGTCGATAGTGTGTTCCAAATCGCCGCCCACGAAGAGCATTTTGGATTGCAGCGGCTCTATGATCTATGTGCCGCGCTTGCGCCTATGCTGCATGATCGCAAAATTGGGCGCGTGATTGCACGCCCCTTTGTCGGATCGGCGGACACGGGTTGGACCCGCACCAGCAATCGTCGCGATTATGCGATGCTGCCGCCAAGCCCTGTGTTGACACAAATCCTGCAATCCCATGACATCGGCGTCTATGGCATCGGTAAAATTGGGGACATATTTTCGATGCAAGGCATCGATCAATGCGCCAAAGGCACGGATGCTGATCTGATGGTGGCACTGGATCAGCATGTTGAAACTGTGCCGGACAACAGTTTTGTTTTTGCCAATTTTGTGGAATTTGACAGTTTATATGGGCATCGGCGCGATGTGGCGGGCTATGCGCGGGCATTGGAATGGTTTGATCGTTGCATTGGGGATATATTGCCCAAATTACGGCGCGATGATCGCATCATTTTTACCGCTGATCATGGGAACGACCCAACGTGGGTGGGGACCGATCACACGCGTGAACAGGTGCCTGTTTTGGTAGGCGGCATGGGCCGTGCCCACTTGGGCCATATGAAATTTTCGGATGTGTCGGACTTTGTTACATCATGCTTTGCGCTGTCACATGGGACGAACATAAACAAGGGATAGGACGATATTATGGAAAACGGGGTAACGGTTGTTGATCATCCATTGGTGCAACATAAACTCACCATCATGCGCGACAAAAATACGCCAACGGCACAGTTTCGTCAGTTGCTGCGCGAAATCAGCCAGTTTTTGGCCTATGAGGCAACGCGTGATTTAGCCTTGGGTACTTGTGAGATTGAAACCCCGTTGGTGCCGATGCAGGCGCCGATCATGGACGGGAAAAAACCGGCACTGATTTCAATATTGCGCGCGGGCAACGGTTTGCTGGACGGTGTGCTGGATTTGGTGCCTGCTGCGCGTGTAGGCTTTGTGGGCCTGTACCGCGACGAAGAAACATTAAAACCGGTTCAATATTACTGCAAACTGCCGCAGAATATGGATCAACGGTTTGCCATTGTGGTCGATCCCATGCTGGCAACGGGCAATTCATCGGTGGCGGCCATTGATTTGGTCAAAGAACACGGCGCCAAGGACATATTGTTCCTGTGCCTCTTGGCCGCGCCCGAAGGGATTGAACGCATGCGCACGGCACATCCTGATGTTCCGATTGTGACAGCGGCGATTGATGAAAAACTGAATGATTTGGGCTATATCGTGCCGGGTTTGGGTGATGCAGGCGATCGAATGTTTGGCACGGTCTAGACATCAGCCACCCAGATCAGCCGCCGCAAATACCCTGCAAACTGACCCAATCACGATCACTCAGGGCCGCGCGTGGCGTATCGGTGCGGATGGCCTCAGCCTCTAACAGGGGCAGGGTTTGTTCGCCTGTTATATCGCGGGCATAGGCATAGGGGGCCAGCCGCAGGTTCGCCGCGCTAAAGGCGGCAACCAAACGATCCGTATCAACGGGGACAGGCGCCGATTTGATCAAGGTATCAGCATAATTTTGTATAGCGCCATCAGACATGTGCCCTGTGGTTAACATGCCAAAGGTCGCCAGTGTCCCCGTTTCGCGCAGAGTGTCGCGCAGGGTCAATTCGGGTGGATGCGCTGTTTTTGCGACCAGCAGGTATCCGGCCAATACATCGGGATCCTCATAATCTTCGACCAAGTGGCTGCTGGCCAGATAAATGTTACCAGGCAAAACCAAAACATCGCGCAGCCCCTGCCGTAGGATTTCCAATTGCGCGTCTGGCCCCAAAATTCGGTCACGCAGTTTTTTGACAGCCAAATTTGCAATCGGGGCGGAACAGGGTTGACCAGTGTAGGGCCGCAAATACAGCGACAGGCGTTCGCCCAATTCGATTTGGCTGACCATAGGGACCACCCGCACGGCATAGTCGCGGATTGCTACGGGTACCCAGATCAAAATCAACAACATCACGGCAAAGCTGATCCCAATCAAACTTGCCATGCGCATGCGGCCCCGTTTGGGACGGCGGCGATCAATGACGCGACACAGGGTTTCGATGGCCTCGACCATGGTGTCTTCGTTCGCGGCCAGTTCTAGGGTTTCGTGGCTATCATTATCGGGGCGATAAATTGCAGGCGTTTTGCCGGGATTGTCGCGTTTGATTGCGCTGAGTGACCAATGGGTTAGGGGGCGTTCATGCAAATCTGAAATGATCAACGTGCTGTCGCCCAATGACACAATGACATCGCGCCGCTGTTCGGCACCATGTTCACGCCATAATGCGGCGGCCTCGATCCGTTGATATTGGGTTAATGCTGTCATGCCTGTACATCTTTATATTGCTATCGATAGCACAGGCATGTCGCGGGGTACAATGACTTGCGCGCCTTAGGCGAATTGTTTCCTAAGTTCAAATTTCTGAATTTTGCCCGTCGATGTTTTGGGCAATTCTTGGAATACAACCGCCTTGGGTGTTTTGAACCCTGCCAATTTTGTGCGCGCAAAGGCGATTAAATCGGCCTCGGATACGGTTTCGCCCTCTTTCAATTCGACGAATGCACAGGGCACTTCGCCCCATTTTTCATCGGGCTTGGCCACAACGGCGCACAGCGATACGGCGGGATGTGCCATCAATGTGCCTTCGACTTCGACGGAACTGATATTTTCGCCACCTGAAATAATGATGTCCTTGGCGCGATCTTGGATCTGGATATAGGTGTCGGGGTGTTGCACCGCGATGTCACCAGAATGGAAATATCCACCTGCAAAGGCATCTGATGTGGCAGCGGGATTTTTCAAATACCCCTTCATCACGCTATTGCCGCGGATCATAATTTCGCCTTGGGTTGTTCCATCCATAGGGACATCGTTCATATCCGTGTCCATGACGGTGATATGATCCATCATCGGCATTGCCACGCCTTGGCGTGCCTTGATCGCGGCACGGTCGTCGCCGGATAATGCCGACCATTTGTCATCATCCCACAGACATTCCGTGACATGACCATAGGTTTCCGTCAGGCCATAGACCTGTTTCACGTTGAACCCCAGTTGTTCAATTTTTGCCAGTGTTGCGGGCGCGGGTGGGGCCCCAGCGGTAAAGACCTGAACCGTGTGATCAAAGGTGCGGCGTTCGGTGTCTTTGGCATTCACGATCATGTTTAACACAATGGGCGCGCCGCCAAAGTATCCGACACCGTGATCAGCGATCCCATCATAAATCGCCTGTGCGGTAATATCACGGCATCCGACCCATGTGCCGCCCAACATGGGCAGCATCCATGTGTGGTTCCAGTTGTTGCAATGAAACAGCGGCACAATCGCCATATAAACCGGAAACAGCGGCATTTGCCAGCTGACCGATGTGCCCATTGTCATCAAATATGCGCCACGGTGGTGATAGACCACACCCTTGGGGCGGCCCGTTGTTCCTGATGTGTAATTCAGCGCCAGACTTTCCCATTCGTCTTGGGGCATGTGCCATTCAAAATCGGCGCGGCCTTGGGCGATGAAATCTTCGTATGTTTGGAACTGGCCCGATGGCTGGAATCCTGCGGCGGTGTCGACCACCTCAATCACCAAGGGTTTTGGGCCTGACATTGCGTCGATTGCCTGCTGCACCAGTCCGATGAATTGGCTGTCTGCCAACACAACCTTGGCCTCGCCATGGTCAAAAATATAGGACACAGTATCCACGTCCAGCCGCGTGTTAATGGTGTTCAAAACGGCCCCACAGGCGGGAACGCCAAAATGCGCCTCGGCCTGTGCAGGGATATTGGGGATCAAGGTTGCGACAACATCGCCTGATCCTACGCCTGCGCGTTGCAGCGCATCGGCCAACTGCGAACAGCGTGCGTAGTATTGGGCATATGTCGTGCGATGATCGCCATAGACCACGGCCAAGCGGTCAGGAAACACATCACGCGCCCGAACCAAATGGGACAGCGGCGTTAACGGGACAAAGTTTGCGGCATTTTTGTCCAAACCTGTTTCATCACGCATCCAACCCATGGTGTCCTCCTATATTCAGCGGTATGTGTCGTTTTAAGAACAGATTTAATCTGTGAAATCCAGAAAAGAAAACCCATGAGCGACGTAAACACACAAAATAATCCGCGTGCTGCCGCCCTGTCGATGATTGGGGCCATGGCGATTATCGGAACGATCGACAATTTCATCGCCGTGATCGCGCGCGATATCGGGCTGTGGCAATTTCAAATATTGCGTGCGGCCCTGGCCCTGCCCATGCTATGGGGGGCGGTTTTGTTTGGCTTTGGCCAGATGTTGCCCAAAAATTGGATGGCCGTTTTCGTGCGCAGTGCATTGCTGGCCACTGCGATGGTGTTTTATTTCGGCGCCCTTGCGTTTTTGCCGATTTCACAGGCCTTGGCCGGTTTATTAACGGCCCCCATTTTCGTGGTGGTGATCACAGCATTGTTTCGCGGGGTATCGGTGGGACCGACCCGATATGTGGCCGTGATCATTGGGTTTGCCGGCACGATGTTGGTTCTGGATGTATCGCCCATGGCGTTGGAATGGACCGTGATCATGCCCGTGATTGGCGGTGTGTTTTACGCATTGGCCGCAATTGTGACCCGCGATTATTGTCAGGATGAAAGCCCGATTGCCATGTTGGCTATGTTGATGGTGTTTCAAATGATCATCGGGGCTGTGGCCTTGGCCGTTTTGGTGCAGATGGATCCAACGGTGCCCGCGGGGCGCGACGGGTTTTTGGTGCGGGGTTGGATTTGGGATCTGGCGCAGGTCTGGCCATTTTTGCTGATCCAAGCGGCGGGATCGTTGATCGGCGTAGGCCTGATTATCCGCGCCTATCAACAGGGCGAAGCATCCTATGTCGCCATTATCGAATACTGCGTCTTTGTCTTTGGTCCCGGCGCGGCATGGGTGATGTTTGGCGACACGATCACTCTGATCCAAGGGGTTGGAATTGTGATGATCGTCGCCGCAGGCGGATTGATCGTGCGCCGTATCTAAGGCGCCTCCGCAATCGACGGCGCCTTGGTGTTAATCTTGCGTGGCGAAAAACTGGGTCACTTGGGTGACAATATCACTATGTTTCGCCGCGCGTAGGGCGCGCCCATCTGTACAGACCTCGACATCTTGGGGTTCGTATTTTTGCAAAATATCCAACCCGTTTTCTGTGCAAAGCCCCATGAAATCGAAATGCGCGTAATCGGACATTTCCAGATATTGCGTGGTTTGTGATGGCATGGTTTCGGCCAACAGTCGCGAATTGCGATCCAAATCAACATGTCCAGCCGTTGCGCCATAGATCAAAACAGGTGTGGTCATTTTGGCCAAGCTGGCGGGGGCGAATGTCTGCGCACCGCCCATATCGAACAGAACAGCCGCCTTGATCCTTGGATCGGTGGCATCTTGTTCCAGCGCGGCAATGTCCGCAGGTGTTTTGCCGATATTCCAGTCGTCCAAAATGGAACAAACCAAATCATCCGGCGTATCATCACATATTGTATCAACGCGTGATTGATCATAGCCTGCGCCAATCGCTGACATGACCGTCATACCGCCCAAGGAATGACCCACCGCAAAAATGCGATCTGAGTCAATCACAGAGGCAAATTCGTCGTCAGACAACAGATCATCAATAATTCGGCTGATATCCTGGGGCCGGCGCCACAGTTCGCGGCGGTCGTTCGCATCATCGGCAAAAAACGACGTACCAGGGTGATGGACCCCTGCAACGATATATCCGCGCTGGGACAGCGATTGGGCCAGCCACGCTTGGGCCATTGCAGTGCCCATGATGCCGTGGGACAGGATGACCAAGGGGTGTTTACCATCCATGGCGCGGGCGTTTTTGATGGCCTCAATCCCTTGCCAAACTTTGTTGCCCTGCACGGTCTTGATCCGTTTGGTGTCAGTTGTGGGATACCACACAAAACCGTTCAGAGTGCGGCTGCCTTGGGTGTCTTAGATAGTTTCATGAATGTAATCCTTGTGTTTTGTGATGGGTCCAAGATTTGATGAAACTAATTGAAAAACAATATCTTGACCCCTGTCTGACTGTCCCAAAACGTGATCAAGGACAGGTTGCACGGCAAATAGGACAAAATTGATGCTATCCTTGCCTTTGGCATTGATAAATTTTGCCTTGGCGATTGCGGCCTTGGTTGCTGCGTGGCGTTTGGATTTGGGAAATCAGATATCACGCTGGATGTTTCGCGGCACTCTGGCGGTATCGGCTCTGCTGTTTTTGGCCATTGGGATCCGGTTTGGTTATGGCGTGGGATACGTGCAGTATGTCCAAGGCGGTCTGGCTTTGTTCCTTGGGCCGTTGTTGTTTTTGGGGTTCTTGGCCATGGTATATGACCGGCCACGGATTGATGGGTTTATCATGACCCATCTACTCTTAATTCCCAGCTTTGCTTTGAATGCGGCAAATTTATTTGATATTTGGCCCTTTTGGGATGTGATCCTTGTGGGGATTTATCTGATCCATACGCTGGGCATTTTGTGGATCTGGCGCAAAGGGCCGGACGCCTTGGTTAATGCCCGATTGGGGCAGGTGGATATTCTACGCAATTGGATGCTGGGATGTGCGGGGGTCTTGATCCTTGCCTCAGTCATGGATGGCGCGATCGCTATGGCCTTTGCGCTGGGGCGCGTTGGTTTGGCCGAAAACATGATTGCGGCGGGGGCCGTGTTGGTTTGCGCGGGATTGATTTTGGGGCTTTGGGCCGTCCTTCGTAAACCCGTATCGCAAATGTCCAATCCAACGGTTCAATTTGGCGAAGCTGACAAGATCGAAACCCTTGTGGCGCAACACCTGCGTGATACGATGATTTTTACCGATCCGAATTTGACGCTGGATAGGCTGGCAAAGCGCGTTCATTTGCCAGCACGCAAAATTTCCGCCGCGGTTAATCAATCGCGCGGGGTGAATGTGTCGCAGTATATTAATGAATTTCGCATAGCCCACGCAGCCAATTTATTGGCAACCACAGGGGATAGCGTCACAAAGATTGCTGATGCAAGCGGGTTTCTGACACGGTCAAATTTTTACCGTGAATTTCAGCGCATTCATGGAATGACGCCCGCCGCCTATCGCAGCGGCGGGGTCCATAGCGATTAAGCAGCTTGGTCAGATGTCCCAAAGCGGCCATAGAATGACTGACCCTTGTCAGCCATGTCGCGCAGTAAATCTGGGCAGGCAAAGCGGTCACCATAGGCGGCCTGTAACTGATCACAGCGTTCAGCCGCATATTCTGATCCAAGGATATCAAACCAGCTCAGCGGTCCGCCGGTCCAAGGGGCAAAGCCCCAGCCAAGGATCGCGCCCACATCGCCTTCGCGGATGTCCATTAACACGCCTTCTTCTAAGGCGCGCACGGCCTCTAGGGTTTGGACAAACATCAAACGATGCTGCACCTCGATAACATCGGGTTGCTGTTCCAATCGTGGGTATTGTGTGGCCAAGCCATCCCAATATCCCAAACGTTTGCCCGCGTCGTCATAGGCGAAAAACCCTGCCTTGGCTTTGCGGCCCAAACGGCCCTGTTCCTCCATCCAGAAAATGATGTCATCGACAGCACCATCGGGATAGGCATCGCCCATGGCCGCCTTGGTCGCACGGGCGATTTTGGCGCCCAAGTCGATGGATGTTTCATCCACCAGTTGGATGGGTCCAACTGGGAAACCCATCATCCGTGCGGCATTGTCGATCAGGGCAGGGGCCACGCCTTCGCCGATCATACGAATGCCTTCGTTGATATAGGGGATGATGCAGCGATTGGCATAGAAAAACCGCGCATCATTGACCACAATCGGGGTTTTGCGAATTTGGCGGACATAATCCAATGCCTTGGCCACGGCGCGATCGCCCGTTTCACGACCCTTGATAATTTCGACCAGTAACATTTTTTCAACGGGGCTGAAAAAATGGATGCCAATGAATTGATCAGGACGCTTGGACGCTTTGGCCAATTCACTGATCGGCAGGGTCGATGTGTTTGACGCAAAAATGCAGTCTTGCGAAACGACCGCTTCGACTTTGGCGGTGATGTCTGCTTTGATGGCGGGGTCTTCGAACACGGCTTCGATAATCAAATCAACATCGGACAGTGCATTTAGGTCGGTGGTGGCGTTGATCCGTGCCAGCAGGGCATCCTTTTTCTCGGGCGTTGCTTTGCCGCGCTTGATGCCCTTGTCCATATAGGTTTCGCTATAGGCTTTGCCGCGGTCTGCGGCCTCTTGGGTTTGGTCGATCAACACAACATCGATGCCAGCCTGTGCAGACACCAGCGCAATGCCGGCCCCCATCATGCCCGCGCCCAAAACGCCAACCTTGGTCACGCGCTGATCTGGGATACCTGCGGGGCGCACGGCGCCTTTTTCCAGCGCGCCTTTGTTGATGAACAGGCTGCGGATCATGGCGCTGCTAGACGGGTTCATTAAGACATTGGTAAACCAGCGTGCTTCGACCTTTAACGCCGTGTCAAATGGCACCTGCGCGCCCTCATACACCGCGCTTAGCAATGCTTTGGCCGCGGGAAAGGCGCCCTTGGTTTTGCCATTAACCATTGCCGATGCCCCAACAAAGGTCATAAACCCAGCGGGATGATAAGGCGTGCCGCCGGGCATTTTATAGCCCTTGGCATCCCATGGTTTGACAATATCAGAATCCGTGGCATTCAGCACCCAGTCGCGCGCAGCGGCCATCGGATCGTCGCTGACTTCGTCAATCAGACCTGCGGCTTTGGCGGCCTTGGGCGATACTGTTTTCCCCTCTAGCAGGTATTGCGATGCGCCCATCGCGCCCAGTTTGCGCACCAAACGGGTTGTACCCCCTGCGCCAGGGAAAATGCCCACCATAATTTCAGGCAGGCCGATTTTGGCCTTGGGGTTGTCGGCGGCGAAAATGCGATGTGTGGAAAGCGGCAATTCCAACCCGATGCCCAAGGCTGTCCCTGGCAGGACCGAAGCAATCGGTTTGCCGCCCTTGTTCGTTTTTGGGTCCATGCCCGCACGTTCAATTTTGCGCAAAAACGCGTGCATTTGCATGATACCGTCAAACAACCCTTGGGCAGGGTTGTCACCCGCATTGTTGCGCATGTCTGCCAGAATGTTCAAATCCATTCCAGCCGCAAAATCAGGCTTGGCACTGGTGATAATCGCGCCCTTGATCGCATCATCTGCAATGACCTGATCAATCATGCCATCCAGTGCGGCAATCGCCGCATTGTTCAGCACATTCATGGATTTTTCGGGACAATCCCAAGTGATAATCGCGATGCCATCGGCATCAATGTTCATTGTGAAATCAGCCATTTTTGCCCCCTTACACCCGTTCAATGATCGTTGCGGCACCCATGCCTGACCCGATACACAATGTGGTCAATCCCAATTCACGATCGCTGCGTTCCAATTCATCCAGCAGCGTGCCCAAAATCATGGCACCCGTGGCCCCCAAGGGGTGGCCCATCGCAATGGATCCTCCATTTACGTTCACACGATCATGATCAACGTTAAACGCCTGTTCAAACCGCATAACCACGGATGCAAAGGCCTCATTCACCTCGAACAAATCAATGTCGCCAATGCTTAACCCACTGTCGCGCAGGATTTTTTGCGTCACTGGAACAGGGCCCGTTAACATGATGGTGGGGTCTGTCCCGATTTTGGCGGTCGCACGAATGCGCGCGCGTGGTTTTAACCCCCAACGTTCGCCGAATTCCTTGTCACCCAACAAAACGGCCGCCGCGCCATCCACGATGCCAGAACTGTTACCCGCATGGTGAATATGATTGATGCGTTCCAAATGGGGATACTTCATCAGCGCAATTGCATCAAATCCGGGCATGACTTCGCCCTGATCCTTAAACGACGGCTTTAGCGCACCCAGCGATTGCATGTCCGTTGTTGGACGCATGAATTCGTCATAATCCAATATGGTCAATCCGTTGACATCACGCACAGGAACAATTGATTTCGCAAACCGATTGTCATCCCACGCCGCCTTGGCGCGCCGTTGGCTTTCAACCGCCATTTCGTCGGCCATATCACGGCTAAAGCCATATTCGGTGGCAATAATATCCGCGCCAATGCCTTGCGGGACGAAATAATTGTCCATCGCCACAGATGGATCAACCGCAATTGCGCCACCATCCGACATCATGGGAACGCGGCTCATGCTTTCAACACCACCTGCGATGTATCCCGATCCTGCGCCGCCGGCGATTTGGTTGGCCGCGACATTTACCGCCTCAAGCCCTGAGGCACAAAACCGGTTGATCGACAGGCCTGGGATGGCCTCATCCAAATCTGATGCCAAAACAGCCGTCCGGGCCAAACACGCACCCTGTTCGCCCACCTGGGTGACATTGCCCCAGATTACATCCTCAACCGCGTGGCCTTCTAGGGCGTTTCTGTCCTTAAGGGCATTTAATACAGTTGTTGATAAACGCACTGCGGTCACTTCGTGTAATGATCCATCTTTGCGACCTTTCCCTCGTGGGGTCCGCACCGCGTCATAGATAAAGACGTCTTTCATGTCTTCTCCTTTTATAATTCACGCTCAGAAGGATTTCCGGGCATTAGGTCATAGGGTGATTTCCACCCGTCTTGTTGTGATAAACGCGTCAACCACGCATCAATATTTGGCCAATCCGCACGATTAAACCCAAACGGTTCAGGGTAGTATAAATATCCACAGCAGCTGAAATCCGCGTTTGTTAACCGTCCACAGGATATCCATTCACGACTGTCCAGGTGGGCCTCCAACACTTGGTAACTGGCGTTTAGGCGGCCTTGTAAAAATGAAATTGTCTCTGTTGGCTGCTTTTCTTTCGGAACGAAATTCATCAAAAAACGCGTCATGCCGGCCAGCGAACTTAGCTTGTGATTATCCCACAAAACCCAACGTAAAATGTCACGCCGTTCTTGTGATGTGTTACCCCCAAATTTCCCAGTTTGTTCTGACAGGTAATCCAAAATAACCCCAGACTGCGTGAGTTTAATATCCCCGTGCTCAAAAACCGGAGCCTCACCCATTTCGTTTACTTCAGTGCGATAGGTCGGACTGCGTGTTTCGCCACCGAAAAAATCAACCTTTTTCGCCTGCCATTCGACCCCGGAGAGCGAAAGCGCAAGTGCAACTTTATAGGAATGGCCACTTTCGCCAAAACAATGCAGTTTATATGTCATTTTATTTTTCGACCCTTTCAATGATTGCGACGCTGCAAATGAGTATTTGTACAAAAATGAAAACCATTAACGCTCTTTTAACTCTTTTGGGTCACCACTTATTTTGCGGTACAGGCTGGAGAGCCGATGACCGCCAAAAGTGAAAGCCGTCCCCATTAAGAGTGTACCAATCTTTTTGGGGACGCATCTTTCATTTTTGTTAAAATACTCCCGCCGGAGGCTTCTACGTTTTCAAAAATCACCCCATTAGTTTTGGGTTAATGGCCGCGCAATAAGTTCCTTCATTATTTCGTTTGTTCCCCCATAAATCCGTTGAACACGTGCATCGGTCCACATTTCTGCAACGGCGTATTCTTGCATAAATCCATAGCCACCGTGCAGCTGTAGGCATTCATCTAAAACTTCGCCCTGGGTGTCGGTCGTCCAATATTTTGCCATTGCCGCTTTTTCCACGCTTAGTTTGCCTTGTAGGTGTTCGGCGATGCATTCATCCATGAATGCGCGTGCGACTTTGGTTTTGGTTAGTACTTCGGCCAATTTAAAGCGCGTATTTTGGAATTGCATCAAGGTGCCGCCGAAGGCCTCGCGTTCATTACAGTAGGTTATGGTGCGTTCAACTGCGCCTTCCATAGCGCCGACAGCACCGCAGGCGATGATCAGACGTTCTTGGGGCAATTGTTGCATCAATTGATAAAATCCGCGGCCTTCTTCTCCTCCTAGGATATTTTCTGGTGCAATTTCGATATTGTCGAAAAACAATTCCGAGGTATCTGCTGCCTTTAGTCCGATTTTATCTAGGTTACGGCCGCGTGTAAAACCCTGGGCTCCGTCGGTTTCTAGCACCACGAGTGAGACACCCTTGGAGCCTTGGGCGGGGTCGGTTTTGGCGGCAACGATGATCAGGTTGGCGTGTTGCCCGTTGGTGATAAAGGTTTTCTGGCCGCTCAAGCGATACGAATTTCCTTCGCGGATGGCGCGAGTTTTGATGGATTGTACGTCTGATCCTGTTGAGGGTTCGGTCATGGCCAGTGCGCCGACCAATTCGCCGGACACCAATTTTGGCAGCCAGCGTTGTTTTTGATCATCGGTTCCATAGTTCAGGACATAATGCGCCACGATGCCGGAATGGATGCCGTGACCCCAGCTGGCCAGATTTGCGCGGCTGCCTTCGGTCAGAATAACAGCTTCGTGACCAAAATCACCGCCTGCGCCGCCGAACTCTTCTGGGATTGAGGGACACAGCAGGCCCAGTTCACCGGCCTGCTGCCAAGTGGATCGATCCATTTCACCTTGTTTGCGCCAGCGATCAAAATGGGGGGACCATTCGTCCATGATGAATTTGGCGGTCATGTCGCGCAGCATCACGTGGTCGTCTGTCATCCAAGTTGATCGGGTCGTAAACATCATAGCCTCCTGTTTTAAAACTGATCTGCACTTAGTGTCATGACAGGGGATGAACCGGCTGTAATTTTAGCCAAAAGCGCCCCCGTCGATGGCAGTTGCTTGGCCATATAGTAATGCCCTGTTGTTACTTTTGTCTCGTAGAACGCTGCGTCATCAGTTCCATTTTGCAATGCAGTCTTGGCGACCTTGGCCATGCGTGCCCACATAAAACCCAGCGCGGTGTGCCCAAACAGGTGCATATAATCATAAGACCCTGCCAAGGCGTCGTTTGGATTTTTCATGCCAGCTTCCATGAAATACATGGTTGCGGCTTGTAAATCTTTGGATGCCTGTTTGAGGGGTGCCAAGAACTGTGCTTGAAATTCTTCGTCCATATCTTTGTTTTCGGCGATGAATGATTTAACGATTTCGAAAAATGCCATGACATGCTTGCCGCCGTCAGTCGCTAATTTGCGACCCACCAAATCCAGCGCTTGGACACCGTTTGCGCCTTCGTAAATCATAGCGATGCGGGCATCACGGGCAAATTGCGACATGCCCCATTCTTCGATATAGCCGTGGCCGCCATAGATTTGCTGGGCCTGAACTGTCATGTCAAAGCCGCGGTCGGTTAGGAACCCCTTGATCACGGGGATCAGCAGGCTGACCAAACCATCGGCTTGGGCATCTGTGTTGCGGTGATGTTGGTCAATCAGCTGGGCTGCCCAGAAAATTAATGCGCGGCCTGCTTCGACAAAACTTTTTTGGTCCATCAGGTTGCGGCGAATATCAGGGTGTACGATCAGGGGATCGGCGGGCCCGTCAGGGTTTTTTACGCCGGTCACATCGCGGCCTTGCAGGCGATCTTTGGCATAGGCCAGTGCGTTTTGATAGGCGATTTCGGCTTGGGCCAGACCTTGCAGGCCAACGCCAAGGCGGGCTTCGTTCATCATGGTGAACATGGCACGCATGCCTTTGTGTTCTTGGCCCAGCAAATATCCGGTTGCACCGTCATAATTCATGACGCAGGTGGCATTTCCGTGGATGCCCATTTTCTCTTCGATCTTGCCGACGGATAGGGTGTTGCGTTCGCCCAATGATCCATCGGGATTGACCAAGAATTTTGGAACGATAAACAGCGAAATCCCTTTGACACCCGCAGGGCCACCCGGAATTTTGGCCAAAACCAGATGAATGATATTATCTGACATGTCGTGTTCACCGGCCGAGATAAAGATTTTCTGGCCTGTGATTTTGAATGTGCCATCTGCTTGCGGTTCTGCCTTGGTCCGCATCAATCCCAGATCGGTTCCACAGTGCGGTTCTGTCAGGTTCATGGTGCCAGTCCAGTCGCAGCTGACCATATTTGGCAGATAGGTTTCCTTTTGCTCTTGGCTGCCATGGGCATGGATCGCGGAATAGGCGCCATGCGTCAAACCCTGATACATGCCAAAGGCCATGTTGGAGGATGCAAACATTTCACCAACAGCCGTTCCAATCAAATATGGCAGCCCTTGGCCCCCAAATTCGGGGTCACAGTCGATGCCGGTCCAGCCGCCCTCTTTGACCTGTTCGAATGCGTCTTTGAATCCGTCAGGCGTGCGGACCACACCATTTTCCAGCGTACATCCCTGGGTATCGCCAATGGCATTTAGGGGGGCCAAAACGTCTGTATTGATTTTTCCGCATTCGTTCAATATCGCGGTCAAAAAATCAGGATCTAATTCGTCATAGCCAGGAATATTGGCAGACTGGACGTTCATAACATCATTTAGCAGAAATTGCATGTCGCGGACAGGTGCGGTGTAGGCTGGCATTTTGTTTCCTATTCGTCTGATTGTGTGATTGAAATGTTTTTTGATCGCATAAATTCAAAACCCCAAGCGATTTGATCCTGCAAATCTTTGATAACTTGATCCAGGTCTTCGCGTTGTTTGACCAATTGTGCCAAACGTTTTTGTGCCAATTCATATGTGGTCTTAAGCTGTGTTTCTTGCTGGTCTTGCATATGATACATTTCCAGCAGCTGCCGAATTTCCTCTAGGGAAAAACCGAATTTTTTGCCACGCATGATCAATGTCAAACGTGCGCGATCTTTCTTTGTGAACAATCGTTTCTGGCCTTGGCGCATTGGGGCCAATAGTTCTTTCGATTCATAAAACCGCAGTGTGCGCGCTGTAACGTCGAACGCCTCGCACATCTGGCGGATTGTCATTAATTCCTCGGTCATGTTCACCTCTGAGTTTTGGCGACTCGGTATGTGTACTCGTGTTGCCAGTTTAACAAAGGTTTACGTTGACGTAATTGAAACGTTACGTCAATTAATTTGAGCCAATCAAATCTTGGGTTTGTTTGCGCAGCACACGCAAATCTTCAATGGTTTGCGCCAACTGTTTTTGCTGATCTTCAAGTTCTGTCAATTTTGCGTCAGCCATATCGACGAAAACTTGCATCTGTGTTTGCGTGCCTTCGCTGTCATACATCAGCAACCATTGGCGTAACTCTTCGAGTTGAAAGCCAAATTTTCGGCCACGCAAGATCAGTGTCATACGTGCGCATTCGCGTGGGCCGTAATAACGCGATCGCCCTTGACGTTCGGGTTGTAATAATTCGATGTACTCATAATATCGCAATGTTCGCGGCGTCACATCGAATTTTGCGCACATTTCTTTGAAACTTAGCTTAAGTTCCTGCATTATGGCCTCCGTTCTTATTTGAAAGCTAGGGCGAACGCAGAGCAAGAGCAACCATGGGGGTTGTCATTTTACAAAATAATTCGCACAAACCCTTAAAGGAGTGCCGCCATGCCAGCCACAACCGTTGAAGTCGCTCAGCAATTTATCCGTGCCATTCCCCATTCGAATGCGTTGGGAATGCAAATCGTGTCAGCCGCCGAAGGCGAAGTGCAAATGCAAATGCCCTATGATGAAAAATTTATCGGCGATCCTGCGACGCGGGTTATCCATGGTGGGGCTGTGTTTGCCTTGCTGGATACCTGTTGTGGTGCGGCTGTGATGTCGCATCCACAATGCCAAGGGTCGACCGCGACAATTGATTTGCGCGTGGATTATATGCGGCCTGCTAGCCCTGATCAGACAATCACCGCGACGGCCACATGCTATAACATTACCCGAACAGTGGCATTTGTTCGTGCCGTTGCGACGGATATGCGGACGGACAAACCAGTCGCTATGGCATCAGGGACATTTGTGAATGGTGGGGGTAAATAATGCGACAACAACCTGAACCTGTCCAAGTTGTCAAACAACGCCGCGATGCTGCATTGGCCGCGCTGGTGTCGTCGGTTCCGTATATTCAGTATTTGGGTATCCAATTCGAACGTCGGGGTGATGAATTGACTGCGATCATGCCGTTTCGGGATGATTTGATTGGCAATCCAATGCTGCCGGCATTGCATGGTGGTGCAACGGCGGCCTTTTTGGAAATAACGTCAGTGATTGAATTAACATGGGCCACAGTCTGGAATTCGATTGAAACGGGTCTGATTGAACCCGACCAAATTCAGTTGGGCCAAAATTTGCAATTGCCCAAAACGATTGATTTTACCGTGGATTATTTACGCTCAGGCCTGCCACGTGATGCATATGCGCGTGCGCGTATTAATCGATCTGGACGGCGATATGCGTCCGTTTCAGTCGAGGCCTGGCAAGACAATCGCAGTCGTTTGTTTGCCCAAGCATCTGGTCATTACGTGATGCCCGATGTCACATCCCCAACACAAGGCTAGCCAGACCTTTGTCACAGATTTCACATCGCCGGCTGTTATCAATCGCCGTCCCTATCGTATTGTCCAATGTGACTGTACCGATTTTGGGGGCTGTTGATACTGGCGTGATCGGTCAGCTGGGCGATCCGGCGGCAATTGGTGCTGTTGGTATCGGTGCGGTCATCATCGGATCAATTTACTGGATTTTTGGGTTCTTGCGTATGGGAACCACCGGTTTGGCTGCCCAAGCATATGGGGCAGGTGACCATTCTGAATTATCGGCACTGTTCATGCGCGCGCTGATTGTGGCGATTGGCGGTGGCGTTGCATTGATCATATTGCAGCACGTTATCTTTGATGTCGCCTTTATGGTGTCGCCCGCATCGAACCAGGTGGAAACACTGGCGCGTGAATATATGGAAATTCGGATTTATTCGGCACCTTTGGCGATCGCGATTTATGGCGCATCTGGCTGGCTGATTGCCCAAGAACGCACGCACGCTGTTTTTATAATCCAATTTATCATGAACGGTGTGAATGTAGTGTTGGATTTGTGGTTCGTTTTGGGGCTGGATTATGGTGTCGCTGGCGTTGCTTACGCAACACTCATCGCCGAGGCAATCGGTGCGGCATTGGCGCTCTATTTTTGTCGCGCCGCGTTTATCAGATCGGTGGCATTTGATGCCGTGTTGTGGGATCGTGCCCGGTGGAAACACATGGTGTTGGTAAACCGCGATATTCTGCTACGATCATTGATGTTGCAGGTTATTTTCGTGTCGTTCCTAATGATTGGGTCTGATTTTGATGATACAACATTGGCCGCCAACCAAGTTTTATTGCAATTTTTGCACATCACCGCCTATGGCATGGATGGATTTGCCTTTGCCGCCGAAAGCTTGGTGGGCCAAGCAGTTGGGCGCCGCGACAAATCGGCATTGCGTCAAAGTATTTTCTTAGCAAGCCTTTGGGCCGTCGCATTGGGCGTGGTTTTGGCGATCACGTTTTGGGTCATGGGCCCATGGATTATCTCGGTTATGAGCACGGATGACGGCGTGCAGCAAACGGCGCGAAGCTATCTGGTTTATATGGTATTGTCACCGATATTTGGTGTTCTGCCTTGGATGCTGGATGGTGTTTTTATTGGGGCATCGCGGGCTCGCGATATGCGCAATATGATGGCAATTAGCCTTGTGGTTTATTTGGGGGCTGTGGTGGTTTTGGTGCCAATGTTTGGAAATCAGGGGTTGTGGCTAAGCATGCTGATTTCATTCGCGGCGCGTGGCCTGACACTGGCCACGCGCTATCCTAGTTTGGAACGCAGCGTCGGTTAAAATAATCCCAGTACCGTTTCCGGTGGTCGGCCAATTGCCGCGCGATTGTTGTGTATCACAATTGGGCGTTCAATCAGTTTAGGATGGGCGGCCATGGCCGCGATCAGTTCACCGTGTGGTGTGTCGGGTGATAGCCCCAAATCGCGATAAATGGTTTCTTTGTGGCGAATGATATCGTGCGGATTGACGCCAAGCGCGGCAATCACATCGCGCAATTGGTCAGTGCTGGGGGGTGTTTTTTGATAATCAACCACAACCACATCGATGCCGCGGTCTTGCAACAGTGTCAGCGTTTGGCGCGATTTCGAACAGCGTGGGTTATGCCAAATCGTTGTCATAGCCAGCGATCCCGATCTGTGCCAACAGCATCGGCCACATTCGCAAATCCGTCGCGTTCCAGCAATGTATCCAAGCCCTGCGCAATTTCACCAACCAAAGATAACCCACCATAGACCAAGGCTGTGTACAGCTGCACTGCACTGGCGCCTGCCCGTATTTTATCATAGGCCTGCTGCGCGGACCCAACGCCGCCAACACCGATGATTGGCACTGCACCATCCAGCATTTGGGATAAATGCGCCAAGACCCGCGTTGATTTTTCAAACAATGGTTGCCCCGCCAATCCGCCAGCTTGGTCGCGGTGGGGCGATGTCAGGCCGTCGCGTGACAATGTGGTATTGGTTGCGATCACCCCATTTATTCCTGTGGAACGGGCAACCTGTGCAATGTCTTCGACTTCGCTCAGGTCCAAATCTGGTGCAATTTTTAGGAAAATCGGAACTGGCCGATCTAGCTTGGCATTGGCATCTAAGACCCCTGACAACAAAGCGGTCAGTGCGTCTTTGCCCTGTAAATCCCGCAGTTTTTCAGTGTTGGGGCTTGATACATTGACGGTAGCAAAATCAAGATGCGCGCCGCAATGTTTTAGCACAGTGGCAAAATCGGCTGCGCGGTCTGCGCTGTCTTTGTTTGCACCAAGGTTAAGACCAACAATCCCAGATCCGCGACGCGCTGCAAGGCGATTTGCGATAACGTCCATCCCTTGGTTGTTAAATCCAAATCGATTGATCGATGCCTGATCTTGGGTCAGACGAAACAGGCGTGGGCGTGGGTTGCCAGGTTGGGGTCGGGGGGTGGCAGCACCCACCTCGATAAATCCAAAACCGCTTTGACCCAATGCGTCGCAGACCTCGGCATTTTTGTCAAAGCCTGCGGCCAATCCGACAGGGTTGGGCATGTCTAGGCCGGCCACATGTGTCCGCAATCGGGCGGATGTTATGGGCGCCATTTTAGGTGTGACCCCCATTTTCAGGGCCCGTATGGCCATGCTATGCGCTGTTTCGGGGTCAAACGCATAAAGCGCCTTTAATCCAACCTTTTCTATCAGTTTCATGGCATGTCCTTGGGGAAAATATGGCCCTTTGCCCCTTGGGGCAGGGCATCATGCGATTGCACATCATCCAAGGTTAATGCGCGGTATAGATGCGGGAATAACGCACCACCGCGCGATGGTTCCCAGATCAGTTGTTCGCCCAATGTGTTCGTGTCACATGTTAATAAAACCAAATCACCCGCATTTGCGAAATGTTTTTCAGCGGTTTCACGAACCTGTTCAGAAGTGGAAAAATGAATATAGCCATCTGCAATGTCGATTGGCGCGCCTTGGGTCGTGCCATCATTTTGCAGGGTTTGCCATTCAGCGGGGCGGAATATTTTATAGATCAGCATAGATGCGTCATGACAAAGGTTGGCTCGCTGGTCAAGTGCCATGACGTGGCTGCGCGGATGTAGAATACATTTTGACAAGAGCGATGTTTTAATATGCTATGCCTGCATCCAACGAGAGGTAAAAACAATGAAAACACTTTTGACGACAGCAACTGTGGCTGCATTGGCCGCGGGAACCGCTTGGGCGGATTATTCGTTAACGATTTTGCATACCAATGATTTTCATGCACGCTTTGAACCCATTTCTAAATATGACAGCGGCTGTTCAACCGAGGATAACGCCGAGGGCAAATGTTTCGGCGGGTCAGCACGTTTGGTCAGCGCGGTAAATGCCGCCCGCGCGCGGTCGGATAATTCGATTCTGGTTGATGGTGGAGACCAATTCCAAGGTACGCTGTTTTATACCTATTACAAAGGGAAACTGGCCGCCGAGATGATGAATAAAATGGGCTATGACGCGATGACCGTGGGCAACCACGAATTCGATGACGGCCCCGAGGTGTTGCGCGGATTTATGGATGCCGTGAATTTCCCCGTTCTGATGTCAAATGCCGATTTTAGTGCCGAGGCGATGTTGGCAGACAAATTGCTGAAATCGACGATCATTGAACGCAATGGTGAAAAACTGGGCCTGATCGGTTTGACACCCCATGATACGGACGAATTGGCTAGCCCCGGTCCGAATGTTATCTTTACCGATCCTGTGGGCGCGGTCCAGGGCGAGGTTGATAAACTGACTGCCGCTGGGGTCAATAAAATCATCGTTTTGTCGCATTCGGGCTATAGCGTTGATAAACGCGTGGCGGCCGAAACAACGGGTGTTGATGTGATTGTGGGTGGGCATTCAAACACATTTTTGTCCAACACATCTGATCGTGCCGAGGGGCCATATCCGACGATGGTCGGTAATACGGCGATTGTATCGGCCTATGCTTATTCCAAGTTTTTGGGCGAATTGAACGTTTTGTTCAATGATGCCGGTGACATCATTTCCGCCACGGGCGAGCCGTTGTTAATGGATGCCAGCATCGAAGAGGACATTGAAACCGTGGCCCGCATTGCAGAGGCCGCCAAGCCATTGGACGAAATTCGCAATCGTGTCGTCGCGCAAACGGCCGCGGAAATTGTCGGCGTGCGGGAAGAATGTCGCGCCATGGAATGCGCGATGGGCAATCTGATCGCTGATGCTATGCTGGACCGAGTGCGCGACCAAGGCATCGAAATTGCCATTCAAAACGGTGGCGGTATTCGCGCATCGATTGATGCAGGTCCGGTCACAATGGGCGAAGTATTGACCGTATTACCATTCCAAAACACGTTGTCGACATTCTATGTGTCGGGTCAAACTGTCGTGGATGCCTTGGAAAATGGTGTGAGCCAGATGGAAGAAGGTGCTGGCCGCTTCCCTCAAGTTGCGGGAATGACATTCACCGTGGATCCAGCTGCGGCAGCTGGCGCACGCATTTCTGACGTAAGGGTTGGTGGGGCGCCCATTGATTTGGCCAAGACCTATGGCGTGGTATCCAACAATTATGTCCGCAATGGTGGTGATGGTTATAAGATGTTTGTGAATGCGGAAAATGTCTATGACTTTGGCCCTGATTTGGCGGATGTCACGGCGGAGTATATGGTGAAAACTGGCCCTTATACCCCCTATAAGGATGGGCGTATCACGGTTAAGTAGATCGGTGGGGGCGCTGCCCCCACACCCCCGGGATATTTACAGACAAAAAATGAAGGGGCCCCTAGGGGCCTTTTTTATTGATAGCGTCGCGGTTGACCAAAAGGACAGAGGCGAAGCTGATGTAGAGCAGGAGATACCAAGAGCCCATTTTGGATAAGGAGACCAGGTCCCAATCGGATTGGCCCGCATAGGACCATGTTTGGGTGAGTGTGCCTATGTTTTCGGCAACCCACAGAAAGAAGCTAGATAATATGGCGGCAATGGGCAGTGGCATCCAATACCACCCCGTTTCAATGCGAAAATAAATGCGGGTGCGCCAAAAGATGAGGACGCTGGCCGTAAAGAGTGCGTAGCGTAGGTCGACAATATAATGGTGGGCGAAGAAATTTATATAGATTAGGAGGCCTAGGCCATAGAGCCAGCCGATTGGTGGGAAGGGGGTAAAGGACATATCAAAGACGCGGATGGCGCGCGTCATAAAACTGCCAACGGCGGCATACATGAAGCCGGAAAAGAGCGGCACTTGGTCAATGCGCAGCAGGCTGGGTTCGGGATAGGTCCAGCTGCCCATGTTGGTTTTGAACCGCTCCATAAGTGTGCCGGTCAGATGAAATAGCAAAATGACACGCATTTCAGACCATGTTTCGATCCGCAGGGTGATCATAAGGATTTGAAGCGTAATGGCATAAATGGTCAGGGCATCATAGCGGGCCAAACTG
>CAZWFE010000018.1:0-16973 GCA_964633145.1 uncultured Phaeobacter sp.
GCCCAGCCGAGTTTCGCAACAAAGAGAGCAAAGGCTGAGATGTGATGTGGAAAGTGGCGGCGCAGGTGGTCGCCCAATGATTTTTCTAAATATCTTGTGTTCATAATGAAAAGGCCCGCGAAACGCGGGCCTGATTGAAAATTATAGGTTAGGATAGATGGGGAAGCGTGCGCAGAGGTTGGCCACTTCTGCTTTGACTTTGGCTTCGACTTCGGCGTTGCCATCCTCGCCGTTGGCGGCCAAACCGTCGACCACTTCGATGATCCAGCGACCAATTTGACGGAATTCGTCCTGACCAAAGCCGCGGGTTGTGCCCGCTGGTGATCCCAGACGGATGCCCGAGGTGATGGTTGGTTTTTCAGGGTCAAAGGGAACGCCGTTTTTGTTACATGTGATATGCGCGCGGCCCAAGGCTTTCTCGGTTGCGTTGCCTTTGACGCCTTTGGGGCGTAGGTCAACCAGCAACAGGTGCGTATCTGTGCCGTGTGTGACGGTGTCCAAGCCGCCCTTGATCAGTTCGTCGGACAGGGCCTGTGCGTTTGCGATGACCTGTTTCATGTAGTCTTTGAACGATGGCTGCAGCGCTTCGCCAAAGGCGACCGCTTTGGCGGCGATGACATGCATCAATGGGCCGCCCTGGATCCCTGGGAAAATGGCCGAGTTGCATTTTTTTGCAATCGCTTCGTCGTTGGTCAGGATCATACCGCCGCGTGGGCCACGCAGGGTTTTGTGGGTTGTTGTCGTTGCCACATGCGCATGTGGGAAGGGTGAGGGATACTCACCCGCAGCGACCAAGCCCGCAAAGTGTGCCATATCCACCAACAGATAGGCCCCAACGCTATCCGCGATTTCGCGCATTTTGGCAAAATCAATCTTGCGTGGAATGGCGGATCCGCCGGCAATAATCATTTTAGGCTGATGTTCGGCGGCCATGGCGGCGATTTGGTCGTAATCGATTTGGTTGTCTTGCTGACGCACGCCGTATTGAACAGCGTTGAACCATTTGCCAGATTGGTTTGGTGCAGCACCGTGGGTCAGGTGGCCACCGGCATCCAGCGACATGCCCAAAATGGTGTCGCCTGGCTGTAGCAGCGCCTGAAATACGCCTTGGTTTGCTTGGCTGCCAGAATTTGGTTGCACATTGGCAAAGCCACAGTTGAACAGTTTGCACGCGCGTTCGATGGCTAGGTTTTCTGCGATATCCACATATTGGCACCCACCATAGTAGCGACGTCCTGGATAACCTTCGGCATATTTGTTGGTCATAACACCGCCTTGGGCCTCCATCACGGCGGCAGATACGATGTTTTCCGATGCAATCAATTCGATTTCATCGCGCTGACGGCCCAATTCTTGGTCCATTGCCTTGGCAATTTCTGGGTCACGCGCTGCAAGTGTTTGTGTGAAAAAATCAGTTGTGGATGCGTTCGACATTCATAGCTCCGATATCCGAGGGTTGTTTGGACAATTTCCTATCGGAAACTTTGCGGGCTGGAAAGGTCTTATTGCGACAATGTGGTGAAAAGGCGCGGCATCTCTGGTACTTTGGTGAAACTTATGGTTCTTTTGGAAACAAAGCATTTATTTGGGAAACTGCGGATATGACGTTAAAAATTGGATTCGTCGCCAGTGACGCGCCCTTGGCCCAAGAGGCGTTGGACGTTTTGACGACCCGTTACGGGAATGTCCCTGTGGACCAAGCGGATGTAATCGTGGCTTTGGGCGGTGATGGGTTCATGCTGCAAACGCTGCACGCGACCCAAGATATTCCAACCCCTGTCTATGGCATGAACCGTGGGACCGTTGGATTTTTGATGAATGCCTATGCTGTTGACGATCTGCCTGATCGCTTGGTGGGGGCGGAACGGACGCGGATCAATCCCCTGTCCATGTCGGCACAGACGATGGATGGCCAGACCCATCGCGCAATTGCTATAAATGAGGTATCACTGCTGCGCGCAGGTCCGCAGGCCGCAAAATTGCGGATTTCAGTAGATGGGCGCGAGCGTATGGATGAATTGGTATCGGATGGTGTTTTGCTAGCGACGCCCGCGGGATCGACGGCCTATAATTATTCGGCGCATGGACCTATTTTGCCGATTGGTTCGGATGTGTTGGCCTTGACCGCGCTAAATGCATTTCGTCCTCGGCGCTGGCGCGGGGCATTGTTGCCAAAAACTGCGCGGGTGGTGTTTGACGTGATCGATCCCGACAAACGTCCCGTAATGGCAGATGCGGACAGTCAGTCGTTTCGAAATGTGGTCAGTGTTGAAATTAAATCCAATCCCGACATTCAACATACATTGCTGTTTGATCCCGGACATGGGCTTGAGGAACGGTTGATCGAAGAACAATTCGTATAACAAAAAGGCCCCCGAAATCGGGGGCCTTGTGGTTTATTTGGCGTAGCCAATGGTTTGCAACGCTTCGCGAATTTCATCCAAAATTACAGGATCGTCGATCGTGGCCGGCATTTTGAAATCTTGGGAATCGGCAATTTTGACCATGGTGGCCCGCAGGATTTTCCCCGACCGCGTTTTGGGCAAACGATTAACCACAACGGCCAACTTAAATGCCGCAACGGGCCCGATTTGATCGCGCATCATTTTTACGCATTCTTTGACGATGTCGTCATGCGGGCGGTTGACGCCAGTGGTTAGACACAAAAATCCGATAGGCAACTGCCCCTTTAATTCGTCCGATGCACCGATTACGGCGCATTCTGCAACATCGGGGTGGTTGGCCAAAACCTCCTCCATCGCGCCGGTGGACAGGCGGTGGCCTGCCACGTTGATCACGTCATCGGTGCGCGCCATGATGTATAGGTATCCATCCTCGTCGATCATGCCCGCATCGCCCGTTTCATAGTAGCCTGGGAATGTGTTCAGGTAGGATTTTTTGAACCGCTCTTCGGCATTCCACAGGGTGGGTAATGTTCCTGGGGGCAGGGGCAGTTTGACGGCAATCGCACCCAGCTCGCCGGGTTTCATGGGATTACCTGCCTCGTCCAACACCTGAATATCATAGCCCGGAATGGCGACCGATGGCGATCCCACTTTGATAGGCAGTTGTTCAATGCCCACAGGGTTTGCGGCGATGGAATATCCCGTTTCGGTTTGCCACCAATGATCGATCACAGGAACGCCCAACAGGTTTTGCGCCCAATAGATGGTATCGGGATCGGCGCGTTCACCGGCCAGATACAGGGCGTTTAGACAGCTGATGTCATATTTTTGTTTGTATTCGCCCTTGGGGTCTTCGCGTTTGATGGCGCGAAACGCGGTGGGTGCGGTGAAAAAGCTGCGCACATTATGTTCGCTGATCACACGCCAGAATGTGCCTGCATCGGGGGTGCCCACGGGTTTGCCTTCGAAAACGATGGTGGTGTTGCCGTGGATCAAGGGGCCATAACAGATATAGCTGTGACCTACGACCCAACCCACATCGGATGCGGCCCAGAACACATCACCCGGATCGACGTTATAGATGTTTTTCATCGTCCAATTCAGGGCCACCAAATGCCCACCCGTTGGACGCACAACGCCCTTGGGCGCACCAGTTGTGCCCGATGTATACAGGATATAGGCGGGGTGATTGCCTTCGACTGCGATGCAGTCGGCAGGGGCGACGCCCTGTTGCACATCGTGCCAATCATAATCGCGCCCATCAATCAAATCGGCAACACATTCAGGGCGTTGGAAAATGAACACAGACTCAGGTTTGTGTTCTGACAGTTCAATCGCACCATCAATCAGCGGTTTATAGGCAACAACGCGGTTTGGTTCCAATCCGCAAGACGCCGCCAAAATCATTTTGGGCTGTGCATCGTCAATGCGCACGGCCAGTTCATTTGCCGCAAACCCGCCAAAGACAACCGAATGAATGGCCCCAATACGGGCGCAGGCCAGCATGGCGACCAAGGCTTCGGAAATCATGGGCATATAAACAATCACACGGTCGCCTTTGGTGATGCCTTTGGCGACCATTGCGCCGGCCAATTGCGCGACCTGTGCCTGTAATTCGGCATAGGTGGTGTTGGATTGGCGGCCTGTGATGGGGCTGTCATAAATGATGGCCACTTGATCTGCGCGACCGTTTTCAACATGGCGATCGACCGCGTTATAGCAGGTATTTACCATGCCATCGGTAAACCATTCATAAAGTGGGGCGTTGTCGGCGTTTAGGGCACGGGATGGGAAACGTTCCCAATCAATGGCTTTAGCTGCCTCCATCCAGTATCCCTCAGGATCAGCCTGCCAGCGCTTATAAATGTCATGGTATCCCATGGCTCAACTCCTCTGTATGCAATTGCATATTGTTAAAGCGCGATTTGCGCCCGTTTGGCAAGTGCCAAGCCTGCGCTTCCTTGACGCGGTTAGGGCTAACATATCCGTAGGGTGTGAAATATCGAAACCGTTTTTAGGCGCGATAGTATGATACTTGGTCGCGACCGTTGTCTTTGGCTTGGTACAGCGCGCGATCGGCCCAAATCAGCAAATCGCGTTCTGTGGTGCCATAGGTGAAAATAGGCGCGCCATAGTCCATCAGGCTGATGCCGATGCTAATCGTGATGCCGCGTGCTGTGCCATCTATGGGAATTTTACGCACACGATCACACAGACGTTGCGCCAAATTTTGCGCATCGCGCGCCTTAAGGTCAGGCAATATCACAACGAATTCTTCGCCACCGATGCGCGCGACCATATCCGATGCACGCACGGTTGATTGCAGTGTATTGGCCACAGCGACCAACACCTGATCGCCCACAAAATGCCCATGCGAATCGTTGAATTGCTTGAAATGATCGATGTCTATCATCAGTGCGGCAATGCTGGATCCCTTGCTTTGGGCCATTGAACAGACGTCATCCAAATGCCCCATGGCATAACGGCGGTTGAACAGACCTGTGAGCGGATCGGTGATCGCGGCACTTAGCCCTAGTTGGTTCGACTGGCGCAGGGCATCATTAATTTTTTGCGATTGATGGTGCAGATCGATACGGTATAAAATTTCATCTGGTTTACTGTCCCAATCAAACAGATCATCGGCGCCCATGTCCAACAATTGCGCAGCATTGGTGCGGCTGTCGCAATCGCACCAACATAAAATCGCCGCATAGCGCGAATTGGGATGGGCCCGCAGATCCAGCACCAAATTTGTCATAAGTGTTGCGCTGTTTTTGTCATAGCATAAAACAACAACGGATATGGGCTGACGTGTCAGTTTTGATCGTAATTGATCTAGGCTTTGGTGGACAAAACGGAAATTACCGTTTTGAAATCCATTTGATTTGAAAAATGTGGGCAAAATTGCGCCCGATGTTACGACGTGGACAGGGGATTGGGACACAAACCCTTGGGCTGGATCGTTAAACCCGATTGCGCGATTGAGGTTGGCGCGACGGTCCAATTCGCGGTGTGCTGTGTGGCGTCGGATCAGGCCCCGCACACGCGCCAAAAATTCAGTCTGCAACAGTGGGCTGGGCAGAACATCCCGTGCCAAACTGCCCAACACTGCGCTGGGCGATCCATCAAAGCCACGATCCAACACTGCCAAACAGGGCAGTCCAGGGTTTTTGAAATCAGCCCCTAGGACATCAATGTCGCCGATGCGTTGAACGACCACAACCACACAATCGAACAGATGCAGATCGCCCATGTAATCGAACCCCTGTTCGCAGACATCGAATAACGCGTCACATAGGCGCTGGGCCAATGTGGTGCGGGTGTCCGTTGCGGGTCCGATCAACAGAACTTTACCTGACACGATAAAATTGCCTTTACATATTGCAAGTTTTTCTAAAATTGACTCAATTGCGTTAACAAATCCTTTCCAAAGGTTACGAACATGATGACAAAAGATAACGCCGAGACATTCGCCCTGAACGCTTTGGCGTGGATTATGGGCCAAGATGATATGGTGGGTGTGTTCTTGGGGTCCACCGGCGCTAGTATTGATGATTTAAAAAACAATGCCGCAAACCCAGAGTTTTTAGGCGCTGTTTTGGATTTTGTGTTGATGGATGACGCTTGGGTGATACAGTTGTCCCAAGACATGGGCACCCCTGCAGATCACGTCATGCAGGCACGCGCCGTTTTACCCGGTGGACAGACTATGCATTGGACCTGACCAAAGGTCGCACAGATTTAACAGGGGGGTAGCGATGCAGTTGCAGGGATTTTTATTCGACAAAGATGGCACGCTGTTTGATTACAACATCGCATGGAACGCGTGGGCCATGGATGTTTTGGGTCAGCTTGGCAACAATGACGCAGCCGTCATGGCCCGTTTGGCGAATGCAATCGAATTTGATCTGGACCAACAGCGGTTTTTCCCCACATCCCCCGTCATAGCAGGCACCAACCACGAGGCCTGCGCGTTATTCGCCGCCCAACTGCCGCATTTAGATTTCGACCACATCGACGATATTTTGACCCAAGCCGCCTTTCGCGCACCCCAGTCCGAGGTTGTGACATTGGTGGACCTGATGGCCACTCTGCGCACCGCAGGCCTGAAAACTGGGGTGGTTACAAATGACACCGAACAGGGTGCGCATGTGCATTTGTCCCAAGTGGGCGCGGTGGACAGTTTTGATTTTATTGCAGGCTTTGACAGTGGCTTTGGTGCGAAACCTGAACCAGGGCCGCTTTTGGCCTTTGCCAAACATGTGGGGTTGGACCCTGCGCGGGTTGCCATGGTGGGTGACAGTTTGCATGATCTGACCGCCGGGCGCCGTGCAGGGATGTATTGCATCGGTGTTCTAACGGGTATGGCCACGCGTGATGACCTGTCGGGGCATGCAGATTTGATTCTGGATCATATCGGTGAAATTCCGCAACATTTTGGTATTTCCTAGGATAACTTTCAAAAACCGACAGATTGCGTCGGAAATCGACAGGATCGCGGGCACGTGTGCTGATTTTTTGAACCTGTGCAAACACGTTGTGCAGATCAATAAGGAGATCACAGATGACCCAAGCTACATCCAAAAGACGCCGCAGTGGTGGCCGCGCTGGAAATTCGTCCCGCCGGGGTGGTGCTGTGATCCAGCAGATGCCATGGCACCTGCCAGTGAACCGCGATCGTCCAATTGAACCCCTAACGCCCGAAGGTGTTCAGGCTGTTCATAATGCCGCAATGGATATTTTGGAAAACATCGGCATTGAATTTCTAAATCACGAAGCGCGTGATATTATGAAACAGGCCGGCTGCACCGTTGACGGCGAAAACGTGCGGATGGGTCGTGATTTTGTGATGGAAATGGTGGCCAAGGCGCCATCACAATTCGATATCACACCCCGCAATCCTGACCGTAAAATCACCATTGGTGGCAATCATATTTTGTTTGGCAACGTATCTTCGCCGCCCAATTACTGGGATATACAAACAGGCCGCAAGGTGCCCGGAACTCGCGAAATGTGCGCCAATTTCCTAAAGCTAACGCAGTATTTTAACTGTATTCATTTTGCAGGTGGCTATCCGGTTGAACCCGTCGATGTGCACGCAAGCGTGCGCCATTTGGATGTGTTGTATGATAAACTGACCCTGACAGATAAGGTGCCTCATGCCTATAGCTTGGGTGCTGAGCGGGTCGAAGATGTCATGGAAATGGTCCGGATCGCAGGGGGCTTTACCCATGATGAATTCGACGCAGGCCCCAAGATGTATACCAACATTAATTCAACATCGCCCTTGAAACATGATATTCCTATGTTGGATGGCTGGATGCGGCTTGCGCGGCGCAATCAGGGTTTGATTGTAACGCCCTTTACACTGGCGGGGGCCATGGCGCCTGTGACCATGGCAGGTGCCGTTGCGCAATCACTGGCCGAAGGGCTTAGCGCCGTTGCATTGGCCCAGTGGATCAATCCAGGTGTTGCCTGTGCCATTGGAACATTTACATCAAATGTTGATATGAAATCGGGCGCACCCGCCTTTGGCACACCGGAATACATGCGTGCGACACAGATGACGGGGCAACTGGCGCGCTTTTATGATCTGCCCATGCGCTCATCTGGGGTTTGCGCGGCGAATGTGCCCGATGGTCAGGCGATGTGGGAAACGTCAAACAGCCTGTGGGCATCGGTGCAGTCAGGCACAAATATGGTCTATCACGCGGCCGGCTGGCTAGAAGGTGGATTGATCGCAAGCCCAGAAAAATTCATTATGGATTGCGAAGTAATTCAGCAAATTCAACGATATATGGATCCACAACTATGGGCGACCACACCCGATGATCTGGCCGTTGACACGATCAAAGAGGTGGGGCCGAACGGACATTTCTTTGGCACGCAGCATACTCAGGACCGGTACACGACAGCGTTTTATCAGCCATTCTTATCGGATTGGAAAAATTACGAAGCATGGGAGGTCGCAGGTGCCGTTTGGACGCCAGAACGCGCACATGGTCTATACAAACAAATCATTGAAGAATTCGAAGCCCCCCCAATGGACGAAGCCATTAAACAAGAATTGGCCGAATTCGTTGAACGCCGCAAATCCGAAGGCGGCGCGCCAACCGATTTTTAATGTAAAAACGCATATCTGATTTACAGCTTAGTAAGGTTTTCCTGTCATCACAATGACAGGAGGACCAGAATGCTGGGCGTAGTGAACAAAGCAATCGAACATTTTATTCGCGCGACATATGGCGATCGCGTCTGGCATGATGCGGCCGAACATGCATTGGTGTCGGATCACGATATCGAACCTATGCTGATGTACAGCGATGAAATCACTTATCATTTGATTGACGGGCTGATCCAAACGACAGGTAAACCCCGTCAGGATGTGCTAGACGATTTAGGTACATTTTTAGTCACACCACCCCATGGCCGAATGGTGCGTCGTTTGCTGCGATTTGGTGGGGCGACGTTCGACGACTTTTTGATTTCGATGGGCGATTTGAATGATCGCGTGGCGCTGGCCTTGCCTGATTTGGATTTGCCCACAATTTCCGTGGATCTGTGCGTGACAGACCGCGCCGTTATCACAGTTGAAAACCGCATCCACGGCTTTGCCAATGTGTTGCAGGGGTTGCTGCGGGCCATGGCGGATGACTATGGCACACTGGTTTTCATCGATATCGGGGAATGCGACGAAAAAACATCGCAAATCGTCGTGATACTTATCGAACAGAATTTTGCACAAGGAGCTGAATTTAATTTAGCAGGTTAAGGGTTATGCATGAGTGACGTGTTATCTAAATTTTGTCCGTTTTTTATTCAGGTTGATCGCATTGGGCAGATCATGACCCTTGGCCCCAGTATGGCCAAGGTTTTGGGCTTTGCCGCGGACCATAATTTCGGCGATTGCAATTTTCTGGATCATTTTCAAATCACGCGGCCTGCAAATTTCACAACGATCAGCCGCTTGGCCCAAGACGATGGCGCACAGCTGTCGCTCTGTCTGCGCGCGCATCCCGACATACGAATTAAGGCCACGCTCAGCCATGATTTACAATCGGATACGTTTTTCCTCAGCCCGTCCTTTGGTATCGGCGTTCAGGCCGCCATCGGACGGTTCGGGTTAACCATGACAGATTTTGCAACAACCGATATGGTGCCAGAATTGTTATATTTGATTGAGGCAAACCAGGCCGCAATGCAGGCGTCCAAGCGTTTGACGATCCGTCTGCAAGGCGCCAAAGCTGCCGCCGAAGAGCAGGCCCATAGCGATACATTAACTGGGCTTGGGAACCGGCGGGCCTTGGATGTGGCGTTGGATCATCTGATCACGCATCGACAGAAATTTTCGATCATCCAAATGGATCTAGACAAGTTCAAGGCGGTCAACGATACCTATGGCCATGCCGCAGGGGACGCCGTTTTAACCCATGTTGCCAAGGTGATGCGCCGCGAAACACGACAATGCGATATTCTAGTGCGCTTGGGGGGGGATGAATTTTTGATCCTTCTGCCGGATTTGACAGATGACCATCGACTGACGCAATTGGGGCAGGCGATTATTTCCGGCATAGAAGCACCGGTGATGTTCGATGGGCATATGTGTCACGTGTCGGCAAGTCTGGGCGTTGTGACCCGTTCTGACAACATGGTGTCAGATGTCGATAGCGATGACCTGCTGGTTCAGGTCGATCATGCCGTGTATGCGGCAAAAAACGCCGGTCGTGGTTGCGTCCGCTTTGCGCCTGATATGATGCCAGCGGATGGCTAACCCTTTACACTCGTTTCGCCATTTGATTTTGGTCGAACCGAACGTATTGTGGGACGCCTTGGGCTAGAACCAGCCCAAGGCAACCTTCATAATCAAAACGCATGGCGCAAAAAATGCAAACGCGATGCAGAATTTCTGTGCAACCGACGCGGCTGCCATCCAACGTGGCATGGCCTGCCAAACCAATATAGCCGCCCCCGCAGCATAGGCTTGGGCTTCAGCTTTGGTTTGGGTTTGGTTAAAACTTGCCACTGCTGTTTCAAATTTCTGGTTTGTCATTTTGGATCCTATGCTTTCCCGTTTCAGGGACAGATAGACCGTCGCCAAAGCAAATCAAGCGCTGACAACACACAGACATTACCACGTTATCAAATGATTATGATAACTCGATTTTCATGAACTATAGGAGGAATAATGGCAGCCCGTAGGGGAATCGAACCCCTCTTTCCAGGTTGAAAACCTGGCGTCCTAACCGATAGACGAACGGGCCAGCTGCTCTGTGAGGCGGTGTTTATGCAATGCAGCGCGCATACGCAAGAGGAAAAATACGCTTTTGCAAAAAAAACTTTCTTGGCAATTCACGTGGATACAAAGGCCGCGTCTTCTAGGCGCAATTGCACTGTTTTTCGTCCCTGCCAAATATTGATATCCAGCTTGCCGGCAAGGTGCACGCGTCGATCACGATGGTTTTCCAGCGCAGCACCCAGATCAGAATCATAGGCACCAAAGCAGATGGCATCCATGGAATGGCCTAAACCATCGCCAAAGCGTAATTTCAGGTGCGTGTCACCAACGCGGCGTGCGTAGTTTATTTTCATACTGGCAAAACAGTACCTTGGGCCCGCTGCGCCTGCGCCGAATGGGCCAGCTTGTTCAATGGCATCGCATAATTCCACGGTCGCGGCCATTGGCATCAACATGCCGTCCAATCGCAAATCGGGCGCGCCTAGGTTTGCGGCCCCTTGTGCGGTCATAAGTTCGGATAACCGTTCCATTGCCGCCGGTATTTTTTCTTCGGCAACACTAAGGCCGGCGGCCATTTTATGTCCACCACCTTTGATCAAAAGGCCTTCTTGGGCCAGCTTGTGAATGGCCGCGCCTAGGTCGATGCCAGATACCGATCGGCCTGATCCCTTGCCAATACCATCTTCGATCCCAATCACGATTGAGGGCCGGTTGCTGGCCTCTTTCAGGCGCGATGCGACGATCCCCACCACACCGGGGTGCCAGCCCGCGCCCGCCGCCCAGACCAAGGGACCATCAAGCCCGCGTTGTTCGGCCTGTTCAAAAGCGCCAAGGCGGACGGCCTGTTCAATGTCACGGCGTTCGTCGTTGAGTTGGTTGAGTTTGTCGGCCATGGCCTGCGCGGCAATCGGATCGGTGCTGCACAGTAATTTTGCCCCCAAATCGGCCTGACCTATGCGGCCGCCGGCATTGATGCGCGGCCCCAACAGATACCCCAGATGATAGGCCGTCGGCATGCCATCCAATCGTGCTGCGTCGCTTAGGGCGACCAGTCCAATGCGACCGCGCCGTGCCATCACCTTTAACCCTTGGCGCACAAAGGCGCGGTTGACGCCAATCAATGGGGCGACATCTGCAACCGTACCCAAGGCCACCAAATCCAGCATATCCAACAAATTTGGACCGGCAGGTCCCGCATCGCGCATCTGGCGTGAACATTCCACCAATGTCAAAAACACAACGCCAGCTGCACACAAATGTGCCAAGTCGCCGTTTTCGTCCTGACGGTTCGGGTTCACCACCGCCAAACAGTCGGGCAGGGTTTCCCCGCCCAAATGGTGATCCAGCACGATCACGTCGCAGGATGCCGCGGCCGCAATCGCTTCATGGCTGAGGGTGCCACAATCCACGCAGATGATCAGGTCATGCTGGCTGGCCAAGTCTGACATAGCGGGTGCGTTGGGGCCATAGCCTTCGGTTATGCGGTCGGGAATATATAGGGTGCAATCGATACCAAAATGGCGAAACCATGTAACCAACAGGGCGCCCGATGTTGCCCCGTCCACATCATAGTCGGCGAAAATTGCAACTTTTTGTTTCGATCGGACCGAATGAACGACCCGTGCCGCGGCGGTATTCATGTCCTTGAGCACAAGAGGGTCGGGCAATAGATCGCGCAGCTGTGGTTCCAAATATTTGGTTGCCGCCTCGGATGGGACGCCCAGACGTGCCATCACGGCACATACGGCCGAAGGCAGGTCTGTTTGCTGTTCCATGGCCTCGGCTGCGCGGCGCACATCATCTGTTGGGCCGACCCATGTCCGCCCTGTCAGTGATGTATCAACGCCCAGAAACCCCAAATCAATCCTACGCAGTCCGTGGATTGCGATAAATCATGCGGCGTACTGATCCAGTCTTTGATCGCATTAACAGTGTTTCAGTTGTAATGGATGCAATCTCACGCTTGATCCCAGGCAGCAACGACCCCCCTGTCACACCGGTGGCTGCAAAAATCACATCCTGCGTGACCATGTCGTCGCGGGTATAGATGCGGTCCAGTTCGGTAATGCCCGCTTTGTGCGCGCGCGATTTTTCGTCATCATTGCGAAACAGCAAACGGCCATAGATTTGTCCGCCCATACATTTCAGGGCTGCTGCGGCCAGTACGCCTTCCGGTGCGCCGCCGGTGCCCATGTACATGTCAATGCCTGTCGTCGCAGGTTCTGCACAGTGCATAACGCCTGCGACATCACCATCGGTGATCAAACGAATGGCGGCGCCAGTTGCACGCACCTGATCAATCATGTCCTGATGGCGGGGGCGTTCCAAAATGCACACGGTAATATCACGCGCTTCGCAGCCTTTGGCTGCGGCCAATGCTGTGACGCGTTCGGCGGGCGACATATCCAATGTGACTGTATCAACGTCATAGCCTGGTCCAATCGCTAATTTTTCCATGTAAACGTCAGGGGCATGCAGCATGGACCCGCGTGGTCCCATCGCGATTACGGTTAGGGCGTTTGGCATGTCCTTGGCGGTTAGCGTTGTTCCCTCAAGCGGGTCCAGCGCGATATCAACGCCCGGACCGGTGCCGGTGCCAACCTCTTCGCCGATGTATAGCATGGGCGCTTCGTCGCGTTCGCCTTCGCCGATGACGACGACGCCGGCGATGTCCAGTTTGTTCAACTGTTCGCGCATTGCATTTACGGCTGCTTGATCGGCTGCTTTCTCATCGCCACGACCGATCAGATCAGCGGATGCAATTGCTGCGGCTTCGGACACACGGGCCAAGCCCAGCGACAGCATACGGTCGTTAAAATCAATTTTTGGCTTGGTCATGATGGCGATGTTCCTTAAAATTTACACGTCTTCGATACGCAGCGCCACAGGGGCGCCAATCACTACGCCTGTATTGGGCAATTTTTCAATTGCTTGCAACAAGTTAGCGTTATCAGTTTTATGCGTAACGATCAAAACCGGTGCATTTTTACCATCGTGGTCATATTGGCGCATACGTTTGATTGAAATATCGCTTTGGCCCAGTACGGTTGCAACTTTGGCCAAGGCGCCGGGGGTGTCCACCAGTTCTAGCCGAATGTAGTAGGGGCATTCGATTTTTGAAATCGCAGCCTGTGCAGGCTTTAGCGTGCTGGCCGGTTGTCCAAATGTGGTGATCCGTGTGCCGCGCGCGATATCCAAAACATCGGACATCACCGCGCTTGCGGTTGGTCCTTCGCCTGCGCCGGCGCCACGCAGGACAACTTGGCCCACTTCGTCGCCTTCGACGACAACCATGTTTGTGCCGCCCTCTAACTGGCCCAAGGGGGAATTCGTGGGGACCAAGCAAGGGGACATGCGCTGTTCCAAACCTTCGGCGGTCATTTGTGCCACGCCCAACAATTTGATGCGATAGCCCATGTCAGCGGCCTGAACGATATCGTCGATGGAAATATTTTCGATGCCTTGCAATTCGACGCCGTCAAAATTGACCTCGGTGCCAAAGGCAATTGACGACAACAGCGCCAGTTTGTGGCCGGCATCAATGCCACCCACATCCAAAGTTGGGTCAGCCTCAAGGTAGCCCAGATCGGCGGCCTCTTGGAACACAGTGTCGTATGGCAGGCCCGCAGATTGCATCCGTGTCAGGATATAGTTGCAGGTCCCGTTCATCACGCCCATCACGCGGGTGACTTGGTTTGCAGCCAACCCTTCGGTCAGGGATTTGATAATTGGAATACCGCCTGCGACGGCAGCTTCAAACCGCAAAACGCATCCGTTATTTTCGGCCAACTCGGCCAATTCCTGTCCGTAATGGGCCAGCATGGCCTTGTTTGCAGTCACCACATCTTTGCCCAGTTCTAACGCGGCGATGGTTGCATCCTTGGCGGGGCCATCATGGCCGCCCATCAATTCGACAAACACATCCACATCATCACGTTTCGCCAATGCAACAGGGTCGGTTTCCCACGCATACCCCGACATATCCACGCCACGATCTTTGGATGCGTCACGCGCTGATACGGCCGTGATTACCATGTCGCGTCCCGTCCGCATGGCCAACATATCAGCTTTCTGCTGAATGATTTTTACAACGCCAACACCGACTGTTCCTAAACCGGCGATGCCCAATCTTAGGGGCTGGGACATGGGGGACTCCTTAAGATAACTTTTTCTCGATTGGATTTAGCTGGTTCATCCTTGTTGCGCAACGGTTCGAGCGCCGAAAATCCCTTTTTCATCAAATTTACAACTAAGTCCGTTGCAAGGGGTTTTATATGAACATCTGTTCAGATATTATATCGCAATGGCACGTACAGCAGGATCACATTCGCAAACCACCGGCCCCCGCGTTCGCGCGCAGGCCGAAGCATTGTTTGCCAAGCATGGCTATGCGGCCGTATCAATGCGCCAGATTGCAGCCGCGGTGGGTGTGCAGGCGGGGGCATTGTATAACTATATCCCTGACAAACAAACACTGTTGTTTTCGTTGTTGCATGATCATATGGCTGATTTGTTGGTCGCATGGGATGGCCAAGATCTATCAAATGATCCGCTGATCGTTTTGGATCAATTCACGCAGTTTCACTTGGAATATCACCTAAACCGCAAAGACGCGGTGTTCATTGCCTATATGGAATTGCGCAATCTTACGACAGACAATTTCGCAATCATTGAAACCCTGCGCCGCCAATACGAAGATCACTTGGAACGATTGATCATCGCCGCGCAGCAGGCGGGTGCGGTTACCGTGGCAGATACCCGCATCGTGACCCTAGCCGTGATCGGCATGTTGACCGAGGTGACGACATGGTACCGGCCAGACGGACGGCTGGACATGGCCGTACTGTGCGGCATGTATAAAACACTGGTGCGCCGCACACTGGGAGCGACGCAGGTTTAGCACGGCCTAATGCGCCGGTTTGATGAATGTGCCATTTCGCAAATCTTTGATCGCTTGGCGTAATTCATCTTGGGTGTTCATAACGATTGGCCCATGCCACGCAACGGGTTCCTGGATTGGGGCACCTGAAATCAGCAAAAACCGTACGCCGTCTGGTCCCGCCTGCAAGGTCACTTCGTCGCCGGTGCCAAATTTGACCAAGGTGCGGTTGCCCGACATATCGCGAATATTAACTTCTTCGCCCATGACTTCTTTTTCCAGCAGGACGCCATTGGGTTGCGACGCATCCGCAAAGGCAGCCGAGCCTTGGAAAATATAGGCAAATGCCTTGCGATAGGTGTCAATCTTGAATGTTTTTTTCACACCCGCAGGGACATAGATATCCAAATACTGTGGATCGGCGGCGATGCCATCAACGGGGCCAGTTTTGCCCCAAAATGATCCGACAATCACCTTGACTTGGGTGCCGTCGTCATCGGTGATGACTGGAATATCGGGCGCTTTGACGTCTTGATACCGAGGGGCGGTCATTTTCAGGTCACTTGGCAAATTCGCCCACAGTTGAAATCCATGCATTTGGCCGTCGGCGTTCCCTTTGGGCATTTCTTGGTGCAAAATCCCAGATCCGGCTGTCATCCATTGGACATCACCGGCACCCAACGTGCCTTGATTGCCCAAGCTGTCGCCATGATCCACGGTTCCAGACAAAACATAGGTAATGGTTTCAATCCCACGGTGGGGATGCCAAGGAAACCCTTTCATAAAATGCGCGGGGTGTTCATTGCGAAAATCATCAAACAACAAAAATGGATCAAGTTCGCTTGGATCTTGGAACCCAAACGCGCGATGCAGATGGACGCCCGCGCCTTCCATTGTGGGTTGGGCCGAACGCTTTTCAACAATTGGACGAATAGACATGCTGTGTCTCCTTTTTTGATAATCTAGGGCGAAACACCTAGTGCAGCAAGACAGACAACTGTGGGAAACTGGACAGGCAATGCGCGTAAATGCACAAGTCAGCTCGGCATAAATACAGATTGCACTGCCTGCGACAATCTGTACGTTGGGTAAATGGTATAGGTTTTCAATCCATCGGTATTATTTCGCCCGTTTCATCATATTTTGCTAACCTATCTATGCCGTTATCTAGAAAGACACAGCACATGACAGCGTTTCGGAGGATTCCAAATGTCACCAAATTCAGAGCCCAGTTTCCGTAAAAGTGTGGATTTAATGTTCAATCGCGCGGTGCGTTTGATGGATCTTTCGCCAGGACTAGAAGAGAAGATCCGCGTTTGTAACGCGACCTATACCGTCCGCTTTGGCGTGCGTTTGCGCGGGGATATTAAAACATTCACGGGTTATCGTTCCGTACACTCGGAACATATGGAACCGGTCAAAGGCGGTATTCGTTTTGCTGATACCGTGAACC
>CAZWFE010000018.1:17073-44232 GCA_964633145.1 uncultured Phaeobacter sp.
TCGGAACATATGGAACCGGTCAAAGGCGGTATTCGTTTTGCTGATACCGTGAACCAAGACGAGGTCGAAGCGTTGGCATCCTTGATGACCTATAAATGCGCCTTGGTTGAGGCGCCATTTGGCGGGTCCAAGGGGGGATTATGTTTGAACCCGCGTGATTACGACGAACATGAACTCGAATTGATCACGCGCCGCTTTGCCTATGAATTGATCAAACGCGATTTGATCAATCCCAGCCAAAACGTACCTGCCCCAGATATGGGCACAGGCGAACGTGAAATGGCATGGATCGCGGACCAATATGCCCGCATGAACACGACGGATATCAATGCGCGCGCCTGTGTAACAGGTAAACCGTTGAATGCAGGCGGTATCGCCGGTCGGGTTGAGGCCACAGGCCGCGGCGTGCAATATGCGCTGCGCGAATTTTTCCGTGAACCCGCTGACGTGGCCAAGGCTGGCCTGTCAGGCAAGCTGGACGGAAAACGCGTGATTGTTCAGGGTTTGGGGAACGTGGGCTATCACGCTGCCAAGTTTTTGTCAGAAGAAGACGGTTCAATCATCACAGGCATCATTGAACGCGATGGGGCCTTGGTCAGTGAAACGGGCCTAGACGTTGAGGCCGTTCGCCAATGGATTGCCCAACACGGTGGTGTCGCGGGTTTCCCTGGCGCCGAATATGTAACTGATGGTGCGAAAGTGTTGGAAAACGCTTGTGATATTCTGATCCCAGCCGCATTAGAAGGTGTCATCCACAAAGAAAACGCTGCCAATATCCAAGCGCCATTGATTATTGAGGCGGCGAATGGTCCGATCACCTTTGGCGCGGATGAAATCCTGCGCGAAAAGGGAACGGTGATTATCCCCGACCTTTATGCAAATGCGGGCGGTGTGACGGTGTCCTATTTCGAATGGGTCAAAAACCTAAGCCACATTCGTTTTGGCCGCATGCAGCGCCGCCAAGAAGAGGCGCGCAATGAAATGTTGGTACAGGAATTGGAAAACCTAAGCGCCGCGATGGGCAGCCAATGGACATTGTCCCCAGCATTCAAAAAACAGTTCTTGCGCGGGGCAGGCGAATTGGAACTGGTCCGCTCGGGTCTTGATGACACAATGCGCACAGCGTTCCAATCAATGCGTGAAATTTGGCACAATCGCTCAGATGTGCCAGATTTGCGAACAGCTGGTTATTTGGTATCGATCGGCAAAGTCGCCTCAAGCTACAAAGCCAAAGGTCTGTAACGACAAAAGGCGGGGTCCTAAAACCCCGCCTTTTATTTTGGATGGTAGCCCATGTTCGGGGCTAAATGTCAGCGACGGCGATCACGACGCGCGTTCATTGGCTGAAATGCGACGCCGACATGGGCTTCGCAATATGGTTTGCCAGCTTGTGACGGTAGGCCACAAAACCAAAAATCATCCGTTGCCGGATCGCCAACAGGCCATTTGCACGTTTTTTCTGTCAAATCGAGCAGGCTGATTTTTTTCGCTTTTTTCTCAACTTCGCTGACGCGTGCCAAGGCTTCTGGGCTGATTTCATTGGCCGAAGGCTGCGGTGGCAGCGGTTGGCCTGCGGGCACGATTTGGCGCCGCAGGGGTGTTACGTTCGTTGGTTTCACCTCGGCTGCAGCAGGGGCGGGTGCGGGTTTTGGTTGCGCACGCTCTTTGGGGGCTGCGGGTTTGGCCTCGGGCTTTGGCGCAGCTTTGGCCTTGGCCTCGGTTTTTGGCGTTGCTGTCGTGGTGGAACGATTTGACAATCCCAGGCGATGAACTTTTCCAATAACCGCGTTGCGGGTGACGCCACCCAATTCTTTGGCGATCTGGCTGGCGGATTGACCTTCACCCCACATTTTTTTCAACAATTCAACGCGTTCGTCTGTCCACGACATGAATATATCCTATATAGGTTGTGTCGGGCCCCAAGCGCCTGACATTTTTTTCAACAGGCCCCTATTCTAACCATCATGTGTCGAGTTACAAGATGCACAGCGAAAAAGAAGTGAATCATATGGCACAAAATCACACAGATATGGGAATTCGACGTTTTGGGCGGTTCAACTGGCTTGGGCTGTATACGTTGGCGTTGCGCGAAGTGTTGCGTTTTTTGAACGTCTGGACCCAAACGTTGTTGGCCCCAATGGTCACAGCGGGATTGTTTTTGGTGATTTTCACCATCGCGGTGGGGACACGGCGGGGCGATGTTTTGGGCGTTCCATTTTTGACCTTTATCGCGCCGGGTGTTTTGATGATGACAATCATTCAAAACGCCTTTGCCAATACATCGTCGTCCTTGGTTATATCCAAGGTACAGGGAAATATCGTTGATACATTAATGCCGCCCCTGTCGGCGTTTGAATTGGTTGCGGGGTATATGGCGGGTGCGGTGGTACGCGGGGTCTGTATTGCCGTATTGCTGTGGTTGGGATTGCAGGTGACGATTGGTATCGGTTTGGCGCATCCAATGCTGGCTTTGATATATGCTATCCTAGGTGCCGCGCTGCTGGGCGGTCTGGGGATTGTCGCGGGGGTTTATGCAAATAAATTCGACCAAATGGCGGCGATCACCAATTTCATTGTGACCCCATTGGCATTTTTATCGGGCAGTTTTTATTCCATCACGGCCCTGCCCAAGGTTTTGCATGATATTACCTTGTTTAACCCAATTTTTTATCTGATTGATGGTCTGCGCTATAGCGTGATTGGGATATCAGATCAGCCGGTATCCTTGTCGCTGGCTGTCAGTTTTGGATCGGTTGTGGCGGTTGCCTGTTTGGCTTGGGGGCTGTTTAAAACCGGATATCGATTAAAGTCCTGATCCGTATTTGCCTGGCATCACTTGCTGGATTAACCCTGCAAACAACAGGTAAATTGATGTCAGTGCCAATCCCCAATGCGCCCAGCTTTCGGGGTGGAATTCAACCCATGCGGCCCAGCCGGCAAAAAATGTCCACGCCAATGCAATCGGCAGCGACAAGCTGCGCCAGCGTTTGGTGCGCACGGGGTGAATAAATTTGATTGGCAAAAACATCGCCACCGCCAAAAATGTCACCAGACCCAAAATGATCCAATAATTCGGGCTAAGCGCGAACAAAACGATCACCAGCATATTCCAACAGCCGGGAAACCCAAGAAAGCTGTTGTCTTTGGTTTTCATATTGCTGTCGCAAAAATAGATGGCTGATGAAAATGTGATTGCGATCATTGCAATCCAACCTGCCCATCCCGGTAACAATCCAGATTTGAACAATGCAAACGCAGGAATGAAAACATATGTCAGGTAATCAATGATCAAATCCAGCAAAACACCATCAAAACGCGGCGCATTGGTTTTTACATCATATTTCCGCGCCAATGGGCCATCAATTCCATCCACGAAAAAGGCAACGACCAGCCACAAAAACATCATCGCCCAGTTTTCGTCAGCCGCTGCCAATAGGGCAAGCATAGCAAAGACTGCTCCGGTTGCGGTAAAAAAATGAACAAGAAGTGCGCGTGTCTGTATCGTCATGCGCCCGTTAGTGGCCCAAAATGTCTCTGATTGCAAACCTATATCTTGTTCGCTTTGGGGTGCGTTTGTGCATAGACTTGCAACAATCGTGCGGTATTTACACCGGTATAGGCCTGCGTCGTTGATAAACTGGCATGGCCCAGCAACTCTTGGATCGACCGTAAATCCCCGCCGGCATTTAATAAATGGGTGGCAAAGCTATGGCGCATCGCATGCGGTGTCACCGTGTCAGGCAGCCCAAGCTGCATCCGAACGTTTTGGATCAGTTTTTGGATGGGCCTTGGTCCCAATGCCCCACCGCGTGGCCCAACAAACAACGAATCATCACGGCCAATGTCATAGGGACATAGGGACAAATAAACATCGACCGCCGTGCGGGCCACGTCGATGACCGGGACCAATCTGGTTTTGCCGCCTTTGCCTGTTATTTTAATGCTTTCGCCCAGCGGTGCGTCACGACCGGTCAGCGACAGCGCCTCGGATATGCGCAGGCCACATCCATAAAGCAACGTAACAACCGCACTATCGCGCGCCGCGATCCAAGCGACATCGCTTTGTACCTCGATGGTGTCCAACACCTTGCGGGCGGCATCTTCGTCCAAGGGGCGGGGTAGTTTCCTAAGGTATTTGGGGGATTTGACGGATAAAACGACCGTTGGGTCGAAACCACTGCGACGTGCAAACCATCGATAGAAACTTTTAACTGCGGATAGCTTGCGCGCTAAACTGCGTGCCGATGTATCATTTTCGCGCATATGGGCCATCCATGCACGCATGTCGGTCAGCGTAACACGTTGCAATTTTTGGGGCCCAAGTGGTTCACTGTGATAGGCGCACAGAAAACTGACAAATTCGGTGACATCACCGCGATATGCAACCGTTGTATTTTCGCTTGAATCATTAAGGGCGGATTTTACGGCTAGCCAATCATCAATCAACTGTGCTGCGCCAGCAGGGATCATGACAGCCAGTGGCTGATCAACCGTTCAACCACACCTCCGAAAAAGGTCAGTAAATCCGTGCCTTGTTGGGGCGAAAATTTTTCAGGGTCTTGTGACGCAAGGCACAGCATCGCAGGCAAGCGCTGTGATCCCAGGTCCAGTTTTATACAGGCCTCTGATTGCAAGCCGCGTGCGCTGTCACCATAGACTTGGACGCCGCTTTTGGTCAGCGGTCGTGTTGCCATGTTGCGCGGGCCACCTGCACCTTGGGATATATAAAGTTCGGTAAAGGATTTATCCTGGATAACGATGACAGAATTTGCCTGTTCCAACGATTGCTCTGCTTGGGTGTCGGTTGCGTGGGCTTCAAATACAATTTTGATACTATCAATATGTAAAATTTGCCGAACATCGCGATCCAAACGATCAAGGAACGTATCAAAATCGCTTGGCTCTAACATGGCTAAAACCGCGCGATGGACTTGGTGGGTGCCGGCCAAATTGTCATAAGCGGCCGCAATAACGTTACGGTGGGTATTTTCCAACCGATCCAGCCTGCTTTCCAGCCGGTTCATGGCGATGCCGCGCAGGTCGACAACATTGTCGCCCAGCGCCTGAGCATTGGCATCCAGCAGCGCACGCATTACATCGGCATCCGCCAACACAGCTTGGGGGTCCGACAATATTTTATCACGAATTGTGCTGTCCATATATACGACCCCCTTGATGTGACTGCTGCTTAAGCTAACATTTTTTACAGGATTTTTTGACCTGTTTTTTCAATATCGGCCAAGAATGCTGCCAAACCTTTGTCGGTTAAGGGGTGGCTGGCCATTGATTTGATCACTGCGGGCGGCGCGGTGATGACATCTGCACCGATCAGCGCGCATTGTGTGATGTGGTTCACGGTACGGATGGATGCTGCCAGAATTTCCGTTTCAAAGCCATAGTTGTCATAGACTGTGCGGATATCTTCGATCAAGTCCATGCCGTCGATGTTGACATCATCCAAGCGGCCCACGAATGGCGAAATGAATGTCGCGCCCGCTTTGGCGGCCAACAGGGCTTGGTTTGTGGAAAAACACAATGTGACGTTGACCTTGTGGCCTTCGCCTGACAATGTTTTGCAGGCTTGCAATCCGTCCCAAGTTAGGGGAACCTTGACCGTGATGTTTGGCGCGATTTTCACCAGTTTGCGGCCCTCGGCGATCATTGTTTCTGCGTCTGTTGCGGTCACTTCGGCGCTGACGGGGCCATCGACCATGTCACAGATTTCTTTGGTGACTTCTAAAATGTCACGTCCTGATTTCATGATCAGCGACGGGTTGGTGGTGACCCCGTCGACCATGCCTAGGTCATTTAATTCTTTGATTTGTGCAATATCTGCGGTGTCGACAAAAAATTTCATTGTCCATGTCCTTTGTTGGGTTGGCCTGTGTTCGCATATGCTTTACTGCAAACTGTGCGTCGATAAAACCCCTAGCAGGAGCCCAATGTGACCGCGCCTGACTTTTTTCCAGCTGGCAGTTTGGTCAGTGTCCTGACTGCGCAGCCGATTGATCGGTTTTTGGATTACAAAGCGCCGGCCGAGGGCTGTTTTCTGGGCGCCTTTGTCGAGGTGCCGTTGGGCCCACGCAAAGTGTTGGGCGTCGTTTGGGGCGCAGGGCAGGGGGATTTCGATTATGCGAAAGTGCGCTCTGTCATCCGTGTTGTTGATGTGGCCCCCATGCGTCCCGAATTACGCGAATTTTTGATACGCGCGGCTGATTATACCCTGACGCCGCTGTCGGCCATGTTGCGTTTGGCCACCCGTGCGCCGGGGTTGATGGACCCACCGTCCATGCGCGTGGTCTATCGTGCTGGCACCCCGCCACAGGGGTTCAAAATGACATCTGCCCGACAAAAGGTGTTGGACACCTTGGCCGATTACGGCGGTGCGCCCTTTACCCTTTCAGAATTGGCGCAAACTGCGGGGGTTAGCTCATCCGTGATCAAGGGTATGGCCGAACAGGGCGCCGTGATGGCGCAAAACGCGCCCAAGGATATGCCCTTTGCCCCAATGGATCCTGATTTCGGGCGCAAAGAATTAACATCCGATCAGGCAGATGCTGCCACGCAATTGCGCGATTTGATGGCAACGGGCGATTTTGGCGCGACCTTGCTGCGCGGTGTCACAGGGTCTGGCAAGACCGAGGTATACCTTGAGGCCGTGGCTGATTGTTTGCAGCGCGGCAAACAGGCGTTGGTTTTGTTGCCAGAAATTGCCCTGACGGCTGAATTTTTGACCCGTGTGCGTGACCGATTTGGTTCAGTTCCAGCGGAATGGCATTCAGGCGTGACCATGACAGACCGGCGGCGCATTTGGAAAATGGTTGCCCAAAACGGGGCGCAGGTGGTGATTGGCGCGCGTTCTGCCCTGTTTTTGCCGTTTCAAAATCTGGGCCTAATCGTCGTGGATGAAGAACACGAAAAATCCTATAAGCAAGAGGATGGCGTTCTGTACAATGCCCGCGATATGGCTGTGTTGCGCGCCGCCTTGTGCAAGGCACATGTTGTCTTGGCCTCTGCGACACCCAGTTTGGAAACATGGGTCAATGCAACCAATGGCAAATACAATCGCATTGATTTGACTGCCCGCTATGGGGCTGCGGTGATGCCAGATATGCGTGTGATTGATATGCGATCCGCTGGGTTGCCTGCCACCCGCTGGATATCGGATGAGTTGGCACAACACATGACGTCGCGTATCGAACAGGGCGAACAAGTTATGCTGTTCATCAATCGCCGCGGCTATGCACCGGTGACATTGTGCCGTGCCTGTGGGCAGCAGATTGGCTGTGATCACTGCGATGCGTCAATGGTCGAACATCGATTTCAAAACCGTCTGATGTGTCATCAGTGCGGCGAAACCAAACCAATCCCCAGCGAATGTCCCCATTGCCATGTCGCGGATCGTCTGGCGCCCATCGGCCCCGGCGTCGAACGTTTGGCCGAAGAGGCACAGGCCCTGTTCCCCGATGCCAAGGTCAGCGTGTTATCGTCGGATTTATTCGGTTCAGCGCGCGCGCTGAAACAGGAAATCAACGCGATTGCGCAGGGCGATACGGATATCATTATCGGCACGCAACTGGTGGCCAAGGGACATAATTTCCCCAACCTGACATTGGTGGGCGTGATTGACGCGGATTTGGGATTGCAAGGATCGGATCTGCGTGCAGCTGAGCGCACGTTTCAAGTCCTAAGACAGGTTGCAGGCCGCGCAGGGCGGGCCGCGAAAAAGGGGGCGGCCTTTTTGCAGACATATCAGCCTGAGCACCCTGTAATTTGTGCGATTTTATCCGATAACGAAGAAACATTTTGGCAAGCTGAAAGCAATGCGCGCCAAATGGCAGGCGTGCCGCCATTTGGGCGCATGGCCGGTATTATCCTTAGCGGGTCCGACGCCGAACAGGTTTTTGGCTTGGGCCAGCATTTGGCGCGCAATCGCGCCCCTCTAGATCGCATCAACGCACAACTGTTTGGTCCCGCTGCCGCGCCAATTGCACGGGTGCGGGGGCGCTATCGCGTTCGTTTGTTGATCAAGGCGGACAAATCGGCCCCATTGCAGCGTGCTTTGCTGGATTGGACAGCCAATCTAAAACTGCGTGGCGATTTGCGTTTGGCGATTGATATTGACCCGCAAAGTTTCTTTTGAACTTTGGCAGGTTTCGGCGTAGGAGTTGAACGATATCGTTGCCCTAGGCCACAAAGGTTCATCACACATGCAGATTTTCCCAATCGACCAATCCCATAACTTGCCCGCGTGGCGCAGGCCCAAGGCGCTGTTGGTTGCCATGGCCATTGCCATGCCTTTGGCGTTTTCGGTCTGGTCGGCCCTGCTGAATAACTTTGTGATTGAGGTGGGCCAATTTGACGGGTCCGACATTGGTTGGCTGCATACGGTGCGCGAAATTCCCGGATTTCTGGCAATCGGTGTGATTGCGCTGATTATGTTTATACGCGAACAGGTACTCGGTATCGTCGCGCTGGTATTGCTGGGGGCGGCCACCGCCGTGACCGCGTGGTTTCCGTCAATGGGCGGTATTTTGACGATCACGATGCTTAGTTCGATAGGGTTTCATTATTATGAAACGGTCAATCAATCGCTGCAATTGCAATGGTTATCGAAACAAGAGGCCCCCAAAGTGCTGGGCCAGCTGTTGGCGGTGGGCTCGGCCGCGACTTTGGTGGCCTATGTCGCGATTGTCATGGTTTGGCGCAGTTACGACATATCCTATAACGCGGTCTATCTGGTGGCCGGTGGGGCCACCGTGCTGATAGCGATTGCGTGTTTTTTGCTGTATCCACAATTTGAAACCCCCAATCCGCAGATCAAAAAAATGGTGCTGCGGCGCCGGTATTGGCTGTATTATGCGTTGCAATTTATGGCGGGCGCGCGGCGGCAAATCTTTGTCGTGTTTGCAGGGTTTATGATGGTTGAACGCTTTGGCTTTGACGTGCATGAAATCACTCTGTTGTATTTGGTGAATTTGGTCATCAACATTGTGGCGGCCCCCTATATTGGCCGCGCGGTTGGCGCCTTTGGCGAACGGCTGGCATTGTCGATTGAATATATCGGGTTGATCACGGTGTTTTCCCTATATGGGGGATTATATTTCTTTGGCTGGGGCGTTGTGGTCGCGGCAGTGTTATATGTGGTCGATCATATCTTCTTCGCGATGGCACTGGCGCTGAAAACCTATTTCCAGAAAATAGCTGATCCACAGGACATCGCGCCAACGGCGGCGGTGGCCTTTACCATCAACCATATTGCTGCGGTGTTTTTGCCGGCTGTGTTGGGGTATTTGTGGCTGGTGTCGCCGGCTGCGGTGTTTGTGACGGCCGCGGGCATGGCTGGAATTTCTTTGATCCTGTCATTGATGATTCCGCGCCACCCCGTTAAGGGACAAGAAACCATTTTCAGCAAAGGGATTGCGGCCGTGGTAAAACCCCAGCCCACCCAAAGCTAACACAGCCCAAGATCGGAGTATTCGATGACAACCTTTACCGCCCTGACCACCCTGACTGGCAAAGATCAGGCCTATGCGCTGGCTGATGCGCTGGAAAATCTGGATCCCGAACCAACGGGTGTGGGCGTTTTCGAATTAGAGGATGGATCAGGTCTGTGGGAAATCGGCGCCTATTTCGTTGAAACGCCGGATGATGTGGCATTGTCGCTGATGGCGGCGGCCTTTGGGGCCAAGCCGTTTGTTGTGTCTGAATTGCCCGACACCGATTGGGTGGCCAAGGTGCGCCGTGAACTTAGCCCCGTCGAAGCAGGCCGTTTTTTCGTCTATGGCAGCCATGATGCGGACAAGGTTCCCGCTGATTGCGAACCCTTGCTGATTGAGGCGGCCATGGCCTTTGGCACAGGCCACCACGGCACCACGCTGGGCTGTTTGAAAGCATTGGATCGTTTGGCCAATCAGGGTGTAGTTGGGCAAAACGTGGCGGACATCGGCTGCGGGACGGCCGTGTTGGCAATGGCTGCTGCGCGGATTTGGCCAAACCCCGTCTTGGCCAGTGATATCGATCAGGTGGCCGTTGATGTGGCCAACGCGAATGTGGCGGCCAATAATCTGACGGGCCGTGTCATTTGCCTTGAGGCCGCGGGTTTCGAAAATGATCAACTGAAATCGGCGGCGCCCTTTGATTTGGTGTTTGCCAATATCCTTAAGGGCCCATTGATCGAATTGGCCCCTGATATGGCGCAGCATACGCAATCACAAGGTTATGCTATTTTGTCAGGTCTGTTGGTTGAACAGGCCCCCGACGTGACCGCCGCCTATCAGGCTGCAGGCTATGATTTGATCCACCGCGAAGATATTGGTGAATGGTCAACGCTGACGTTGCAAAAACAATAATTTCATCGGTCACACATTCAATTCAGCCCAAAGAAAAAGCCGCATGCGATGCATGCGGCTTTCTGTCCAACAGGGAGAGAATTGAACAGTCTAAAGTGGCTTAGCCAACGATAGTGTCGATATCGGCGCGTGTGATGCCGATGTCTGACAATTCGCGGTCTGTCAATTTTGACAGCGCGGCGCGTGTTTGGCGTTTTGCGTTCCAGTCTTGAACAGTTGCAAACAGGGTTACAACGAACGATGTTTTGCGAGGCGCTGTTACGAAAACAGCTTGTGTGTCGATTGCGGCCATTTCCAAATTCCTTAAAGTCGGTGGTTGATCTGCAGCGGGATTTAGGACCAAACTTGCAACAAAACAACAGATGCGATTGCATGGCCTTTATGCAATTCTTGCATAGGTCCAAATGGGATAATTTTTCATATTTTCTTAGGGGTTTGGCGCATTATGTCGCAGCGCAGCATGGCAAAGTGTCGTCTTTGAAGAAACAGGCGTCGAAAACGACTGTCGCGAATTTGTATTTGGCTTTTGTTCACGTTTCGTGCTAGTGGTGTAAAAAAACAACACTAAGGCACGAGCATGCGCGTTTTGGGAATAGACCCAGGGTTACGAAACATGGGCTGGGGCGTCATTGACGTTGCAGGCAGTCGAATCAGTCACGTCGCAAATGGAATTTGCCATTCAACAGGTGATGATCTGGCCATGCGATTATTATCACTCTACGATCAAATGACAGATATTGTGGCGCGCTGGGCGCCAACAACAGCGGCCGTAGAGCAGACGTTTGTAAACAAAGATGGTGTTGGAACACTGAAACTGGGGCAGGCGCGTGCAATTGCATTGCTGGTTCCGGCACAGGCGGGGCTGGCCGTTGGGGAATACGCGCCAAACAAGGTCAAGAAAACCGTTGTAGGTGTTGGACATGCCGACAAAGGTCAGGTTGAGCATATGGTTAAATTGCAGTTGCCAGGGCTATCCTTGGCGGGCGCGGACGCGGCGGATGCCTTGGCGATTGCGCTGTGTCATGCCCATTATGCCCGTTCCGAGGATCGATTGGGCGCTGCGTTGAAAAAGGCGACAGGATGATTGGAAAACTTGCAGGCCGCGTTGATTACAAAGCGGACGATCACATTTTATTGGACGTAAAAGGTGTGGGCTATATCGTTTACTGCTCAGATCGAACCTTGGCGGCCCTGCCTGCGGCGGGTCAGGCGGTTGTGCTGTATACAGATTTATTGGTCCGCGAAGATTTGATGCAGCTCTTTGGATTCATGTCGCTGGTCGAAAAGGAATGGCATCGTCTGCTAATGTCGGTGCAGGGGATCGGGGCCAAGGCATCGTTGGCCATTTTGGGCGCTTTGGGCCCAGATGGCGTGTCGCGTGCGATTGCGCTGGGCGATTGGAATGCGGTCAAGGCGGCCAAGGGCGTTGGCCCCAAAACGGCACAGCGTGTGGTTTTGGACCTAAAGGACAAAGCGCCAAGCGTAATGGCTATGTCATCCCCACAACAGGCGGCGCCACAGGCACCCATGGACGACGATGTGATCGAAACAGTGGGTGCAGCCACGCCAACACCCCCCGCGCCGCAGGCTGCCGCGCCTGTGGCAGGGGCATCACAGGCCGATGCGCTGTCTGCGCTGACCAATTTGGGATATTCCCCGTCCGAGGCCGCCTCTGCCATCGCAACGGTTTTGGGCGATGTGGGTGCCGACGACACTGCGGCCTTGATCCGGTCGTCGTTGAAATTATTGGCGCCAAAGGGGTAGGTCATGGAAAAATCTGACCCAATGATGCGCCCCGAACCCATGCCCGAGGATACCGATCGCGCCTTGCGCCCCCAGGGCTTGGATGAATTTGTCGGCCAAGCCGAGGCGCGTGCGAATTTGCGTGTATTCATCCAATCTGCCCGCCAAAGGGGCGAGGCGATGGATCACACCCTGTTCTATGGCCCGCCCGGTTTGGGCAAAACCACCCTTGCCCAAATCATGAGCCGCGAGTTGGGCGTGAATTTTCGCATGACCTCGGGGCCGGTATTGGCCAAGGCGGGTGATTTGGCCGCCATCCTGACCAACCTTGAAGCGCGCGATGTTTTGTTTATCGATGAAATCCACCGCCTAAACCCTGTGGTAGAAGAGGTCCTCTATCCCGCGATGGAGGATTTCGAACTGGATCTGGTGATCGGTGAAGGCCCCGCCGCACGCACCGTGCGCATTGAATTACAGCCCTTTACGCTGGTGGGGGCAACAACGCGGTTGGGATTGCTGACAACGCCACTGCGCGATCGGTTCGGCATCCCCACCAAGTTACAGTTTTATACCGAGGATGAGCTGTATCAAATCGTATCCAGCAATGCGCGCAAATTGGGTGCCCCCGCAGACGAAGCGGGCGCACGCGAAATTGCCCGTCGTGCCCGTGGAACCCCGCGGATTGCGGGGCGCCTGTTGCGCCGTGTTGTCGATTTCGCCGTGGTCGAGGGGGATGGCACCATCACCCGTGAACTGGCCGATCATGCGCTGACGCGGCTGGGTGTGGATGATTTGGGGCTGGATGGGGCGGACCGCCGGTATCTGACTATGATTGCCGATCATTATGCAGGTGGCCCTGTGGGTGTGGAAACAATTTCCGCCGCCCTTTCCGAAAGCCGCGATGCAGTAGAAGAGGTGATTGAGCCCTATCTCTTGCAGCAGGGGTTGATTCAGCGTACACCGCGTGGACGTATGCTGGCCCAACGCGCATGGGATCATATGGGCCGGCCCCGACCGAAAAACCAATCGGATTTGTTCAGCTAATCACAAATCCGGTGTCGCAGACCTGACAAGGATGACCCGTTTATGTCACAGCCCGACCAGATCGCTAACTTAACGCCGCAGATGGTAGAACGCTGTTTTACCCGATCCGATGGCACCTATCTGTTTGCCCGTTGGGGCAGGCCCATTGCACCGATTGCCTTTGGCATTCAGGATGACACACTGTCGATCCTAAAGGGCGCGATTGAGGCGATTTGTACCATGGTCGGCCATCAGGTCGCTGAAACGGACCCAGAATTGGGATCAAACCTGATGTTTTTCTTTTTCCGCGAATGGGCGGAACTGATTGCGGTGCCGGATCTGGATAAACTGGTGCCTGATTTGGCCCCTTTGGTGGATCGGTTGACGGCGGCCGACGCCAATCAATACCGGTTTTTCCGGTTTGACGATGATGGCGGGATCAAGGCCTGTTTTGTGTTTGTGCGTATGGACGATGATATGGGGCGCGTTCCGGCAGACACATTGTGTTTATCCCAAGTGGTTCAATCTTTCTTATTGTGGTCTGATCAGGCATTTACCGATCGCTCTGCTTTGGCAAAAACGCCTCAGGGGCACGTGATTTTGCGCCCTGATATCGCGGAAATTATCCGCGCGGCATATGATCCCGTGTTGCCCGGCATGGCGCGTGATCCATCCCATGCGCTGCGATTATTCGCGCGGGTTGGCCAATTGCGCCAAGATGACAGGGTTCAATGATGGCGCGGCATATCTTTCCTGTTCGCGTCTACTACGAAGATACGGATTTGGCCGGTATCGTGTATTACGCCAATTATTTGAAATTCATCGAACGCGGGCGCAGTGAATGGGTCCGCGAAATGGGTATAGACCAAGTGGCCATGAAACGGGACGCAGGCGTGGTTTTCGCCGTTCGCCGGGTTGAAGCTGATTACCTGCAACCAGCCAAGTTTGATGATCAATTGGATGTTTCAACTACGATTTCCACCGTATCTGCCGCGCGGATTGTTTTGGATCAAATGGTTTTACGCGATGATGCGGTGTTATTCGCAGCGCAGGTTACATTGGTTGCACTGGATGCCCAAGGTCGGCCCACACGGCTGCCTGCCGAGTTTCGGCGCAAGATTGCCGATTTCGATACATCTTTGTGATTGGGCCTTAATTACCTTGGTTTTATGATCTGTATTCGCTATATTGCTGTCAAAGTCGGAACATACCGGCATAGAAAAAATGAGCAGTGATTATGGAAACAGAAGCTTTGGCGTTAGCCAATGAAATGGATTTTTCGTTTTGGGCGCTATTTGCGCGCGCAACTTTTACAGTAAAACTGGTTATGGTGATGTTGATTGCGGCTTCATTTTGGTCGTGGTCCATTATCGTTCAGCGAACCCTGTTATATCGCCGCGCCCGCGACGAGGCGAAAGCCTTTGATCGTCAGTTTTGGTCTGGCGAACCGCTGGATGAACTGTTTGATGCAATGGGTCCAGAACCAGCAGGCCAGACCGCACGCGTTTTTGCCGCGGGTATGGTCGAATGGCAGCGGTCGCACAATGATCAGGGCCGTTTGATCGCAGGTGCGCAATCACGGATCGAACGATCTATGGATGTGGCTGTGACCCGTGCAGCTGATGAATTGCAAAAGGGTTTGACCGTCTTGGCCACCATCGGGTCCACAGCCCCCTTTATCGGGCTGTTCGGGACCGTTTGGGGCATCATGCACGCCTTTATTGAAATTGCGGCACAGCAAAACACAAACCTTGCCGTCGTGGCCCCGGGCATTGCCGAGGCATTGTTGGCCACAGGATTGGGCTTGATCGCAGCTATTCCGGCCGTTGTTTTTTATAATAAACTTAGCGGCGACAGTGATCGATTGCTTGCCGGATACGAAGCATTCTCAGACGAATTTTCCACAATCCTTAGCCGTCAGTTGGACAGCTGATATGGGCGCGGGTGTGGTTAAATCAGACAAGGGGCGCGGCCGCAAACGCCGGTCGCAGCCCATGGCTGAAATCAACGTCACGCCGTTTGTGGATGTGATGTTGGTGTTGTTGATCATTTTCATGGTGGCGGCCCCGATGTTGACCGTTGGTGTGCCTGTTGAATTGCCCAAAACCGCCGCCAATGCCCTGCCCACGGACCAAGAGGAACCGTTGACCGTTACGCTGGCCGCGGACGGGTCATTGTCGATCCAGAACACAGCCACCCCACGCGATGAATTGATTGCCAAACTGCGCGCCATCGCAGCCGAACGCAGCAATGATCGCATTTTCTTGCGTGCAGATGGGGCCAATTCCTATGAAACCGTGGTCCAAGTGATGGGCGCGCTAAACGCGGCAGGGTTTTCCAATATCGGTTTGGTGACAGATGTTGGCGGGCCAACTATGGCGCAACAGAATTAACAGGCGATGCAGATGCATATCGGCCATTATATCTCGGGGGCTGCACATGCGGGATTTATCCTGTGGGTGCTGTTTGGTGGGGCATTTCGCCCTGAACCCATCCCCTTTGAGGTAACCGATGTGGCCGTGATTTCGGAACAGGAATTTTTGGCGCTGTCGGCCACGGCATCTGCGCCTGAAATTTCTGATACCGTGACACCCTTGACCGTGCCCAATGATCCGGAACCTGAACAGGTGCCCCCTGCGGCCCCCGATCCAGATGCAGCGCCCGTTGTGAAGCCGCAGCCGCGGCCCCAACCGCCTGCGGACCCATTGCCCAATGCCCCACAACGTGATGCGCCGCCTGCGCCCAAGCCGATTGATCGCGTAGCGCCCGAACCCGTCGCGCCCCCGCCCCCTGATGTGGCCGAGGCAGATACCGCCCAAGACAGTGTCAGCCTGACCGGCGACACCGCCGCTGATACCCCCCAAGATCAGCAAGAGGCCGCCGCCCCCCAAGAGGCGGTGACAGAAATTGTGACCGAAGCCACGCCAAAACCGTCAGGCGCGCCATCAACGTCGCTGCGACCCCGAAAGCGGCCAGCACAGTTGGCCCAAGTCAGTGACCCTGATCCAGCACCACAACCCACGCCAGAACCTGCACCTGAGCAGGACGCAAAACCACCCGTCGATCAGCAATCTGTGAATGATGCGCTGGCCGCTGCTTTGGCAGATACGCAGTCGGACACGCCATCCGGCCCACCGCTAAGCTTTAGCGAACGCGAAGCTTTCCGTGCCTCGGTTCAGCAGTGTTGGAATTTGGATGATGGCAGCCTGTGGGCCCGTGTGACAGTCACAGTGGCCATGACACTGGATCGCAACGGCAAGGTTGATAGTGAACCCAAACTGGTCGCATCCCAAGGCGGCAGTGAATCTGATACACAAATCGCTTTCCAAGCTGCCCGCCGCGCGATTTATTTATGCCAAAAATCTGGGTATAGTTTGCCAGCTGACAAATACGACCAATGGCGCGAAATCGAAATAACATTTAACCCCAATAACTGAGGACACGCTCATGTTCCGCACACTCTTTGTTCTGATTGCCTTGTTGTTTGCACCGCTTGCATCTGCTGCACCGTTGCGAATTGAAATTACCGATGGCGTCATTGAACCCATGCCCTTTGCGGCCCCGACCTTTGTTGCGGAAACGCCAGGATCGGAACAATTGGCCCAAGACATCGCAAATGTCGTGGCGCAGGATTTGATTGGATCAGGCCTGTTTCGCCGCATTCCAGACAGCGCGTTTATCAGTACGATCACGTCCTTTTCGTCGCCCATTCAGTATTCAGATTGGAAAGCGATCAATGCCCAGGCCTTGATTTCAGGCGCTGTGTCGGTCTCAGGTCAAACCGTTACCGTTAAATTCCGCGTCTATGACGTATTTGCGAACCAAGAAATGGGAACAGGTTTGAAACTGTCCGGCAGCGTCCAAGGTTGGCGGCGTATGGGGCACAAGGTGGCTGATGCTGTCTATAGTCGCATCACCGGCGAAGGCGGCTATTTCGACAGCCGCGTTGTTTTTGTCGCAGAAACCGGATCCAAGGGTCAGCGCCGCAAGCGTTTGGCAATCATGGATTATGATGGCGCAAATGTCACCTATCTGACCGATGCCAAGGATTTGGTTTTGGCCCCACGGTTTTCACCCACGGGCGATCGAATTCTGTATACCAGTTATGAAACAGGGTTCCCACGGATCTATCTGATGGATGTGGGCACAACAAACCGCCGCGTGTTGCAAAACACCCCCGGCACCATGAGTTTCGCGCCACGGTTTTCCCCCGATGGCAATACAATCGTGTATTCACTGGAACAGGGCGGTAACACCGATATTTATTCGATGAACCTTAGCACGGGGCAAAGCGTGCGTTTGACGAATGACGCATCCATTGAAACCGCGCCCAGTTTTTCCCCAGACGGCCGTCAGATCGTTTTTGAAAGCGACCGTTCAGGTACGCAGCAGCTGTATATCATGCCGGTAAGCGGTGGCACGGCGAAACGGATCAGTTCACAATCGGGCCGCTATGGCACCCCCGTATGGTCGCCGCGGGGTGACATGATTGCATTTACCAAACAAAGCAAGGGGCGGTTCCATATCGGTGTCATGCGCACAGACGGCAGCCAAGAACGTCTGTTAACCGCATCCTTTCTGGACGAAGGACCCACATGGTCCCCCAACGGCCGCGTGATCATGTTTTCACGCGAAACCCAAGGGGCTTCGGGCACGACGAACCTGTATTCGGTCGATGTGTCGGGGCGTAATTTGAAACCTGTACCAACCCCGGCTGGTGGGTCTGATCCCGCATGGTCGCCCTTGGGGGGCTAGCACGGGCATTTGCAAGTGATATGAAACGTGATACAATCTAACAAAAATATATGAGGCACCAATATGAACTTTGTCCGAGCATCTTTCGTTCTAGCGCTGGTCGTCGTATCAGCCTGTTCCAACAACAACGCAGGCCGCTGGGCGTCTGATGGCGCCGATGGTGCCGATGGCGCAAATGGTTATGCCCAAGGCAGCGCCAGCGATCCCGCATCGCCCGCCTATTTCCAGCAAACGGTCGGTGATCGTGTGTATTTCACAGTTGATCAATCTGCGATCGATGACTCTGCTCGTGTGGTTTTGGCGGCCCAAGCCGATTGGCTGGCACAAAACCCTGCATATAACGTCACGATTGAGGGGCACGCAGACGAACAGGGTACGCGCGAATATAACTTGGCCCTTGGCGCACGCCGTGCCAATGCCGCACGCGAATATTTGGTGTCGATGGGCGTGTCTGCTGATCGTATCCAAACCGTCAGCTATGGCAAAGAGCGTCCCGCAGAATTGTGCAGCGCCGAAAGCTGTTATGCCATGAACCGCCGCGCGGTTAGTGTGATCAATAACGCAAACTTCTAACTGATTGTAGGAGAGTGCCATGCGCGTATTGGCAATGGTTTTGATGACCCTGATTGGGCCAAGCATGGCGCTGGCCCAAGATCGGGCGCAATCACTGGCGGATATCCGACAGGATTTGAATGTTTTATATGTGGAAATCCAGCGTCTAAAACAGGAACTGTCAACCACGGGCTCGCCCAGTGGTACGGGTGCGGCTGGGTCGGTTTTGGATCGTGTCAGTGCGTTGGAAACACAACTGCAGCGCCTGACAGGGGCCACGGAAACGCTGGAACTGCGGATTGAACAAATCGTCGCAGACGGCACGCGCCGCATTGCTGATCTGGAATTTCGCTTGGTTGAACTAGAGGGCGGCGATATATCCCAATTGGGTGAAACAACCACATTGGGGGGCGATATTGCCTTGCCCGCGCCGCAGCCTACGCAACCTGCTGCCGAATTAGCAGTCGGGGAACGTGCTGATTTTGATGCAGCCACGCGCGCCTATGACCAAGGCCGCTACCAAGAGGCCGCTGATATGTTGGCGCGGTTTTCGCAAACCTATCCCAACAGCCCCCTTGCGGCACAAGCTCTGTTGATCCGCGGTAAATCGTTTGATGAATTGCAAGATCACCGTGCCAGCGCGCGCGCCTATCTAGAAGGGTTCACAAATTACGGCACCTCCGATGCGGCACCGGAAATGTTGACGCTGTTGGGTATGTCGCTGACGAAACTTGGTCAAAATGATGCAGGGTGTCAAACCTTAGGGCAGGTGGGAATTCGGTTCCCTCAGTCTGAATTTGCGGCACAATCTGCGCAAATTATGTCCGAACTTGCGTGTCAGTAACGATTGATATTCAACGCCAGTTTGACGCGGGTATGGATCGGCTGGCGCTGCGCCCGCAACCTGCCACAGTGATGGTGGCGGTATCGGGCGGGTCAGATAGCGTTGCGCTGTTGCTGTTGGCCCATGATTGGGCCATGCGCCATGGCGTTTGTTTGCAGGTTGTCACAATTGATCACCAATTACGTCCCGACAGCGCACAAGAAGCGGCATGGGTCCATGATTTGTGTAACACCATGGATCTGGCGCACCAGACGGTGGCCTGGCAGGATTGGCAGGGGCAGGGCAACACCCAAGCTGCGGCACGCGCGGCACGGTATCGATTGATCCAGTCGGCCTGCCCAGATGGGGTCACACAGGTTTTGCTGGGCCATACGCTAGATGATCAGGCCGAAACTGTTTTGTTGCGCATAAAACGCGGCTCTGGTGTTGATGGGTTGGCGGCTATGTCCCCACGCCGTAGATTGCCACATGGATTGGAATTGCTACGTCCGTTGTTGGATGTATCGCGGGCTGATTTGCGCCGATATCTGACAGCGCGGGGGCAAACATGGTGCGATGATCCCAGCAATGATAACCCCGACTACGATCGCATCCGCATGCGTCAGGCCCTGCCACAATTGGCGCAGTTGGGCATAGATCCCGCAACATTGGCCACCTTAGCACATAGTATGCAGCGCGCGCGCGCCGCATTGGCTGTGGCCACACAGAGTGCCGCCCACGATATCGTGGCCCAAGATGCGCTTGGGCTGCGGTTGTCGCTGGCAGGGCTGGCCAAGGCGCCCGCTGAAATTCGTTTGCGATTGCTGGCCGCCGCCTTGATGTGGACCAGTGGTTCCCCCTATCGCCCCAGATTATCCAGTCTGGAACAGGTCTGGCAGGCGGTTGGGCAGGGGCGGGCACAAACCTTGATGGGGTGTGTGTTATCGCCCCGCCAAGCCTGTGTTTGGATTGATCGCGAATTAAACGCCCTGTCAGATACATTCGTCCCAGCTGTATCAGGCGCATGTTGGGATGGCCTGTGGTCCTATGTGGGCCCAGATCAGGCCGGTTGGGCAATTGCACCCTTGGGCGCGCAGGGCATCGCACAGCTGCCCAAAGACATCAAAAAACGCCATCCCAGCCGCCGATTGCAGGTGCAACCAGCCCTGTTTGCAGGTGAAATTTTACGGGCCGCACCAACTTTGGTTGCAGCAGATGAAAAATATTTAACGAATTTGCGGCCAAAGTTCGCAGATTACTTGTTAGGCCATTGAACCTTGGCGCCCAATGTCTATTTATGAACCAACGCTTCTGTGGTAACACGGAACTTAAGTAATGTAGGAGACGCGCCTTGGGCAATAATCGTAACATCGCATTTTGGGTCGTTCTGTTTTTACTGGTCGTTGTTTTGTTCAACGTATTCAGCAACGGCAGCAACACACTACAAAGTCGCGAAATTAGCTATTCCGAATTTGTCGCTTCGGTTGAACAGGGCGATGTAAGCGCCGTAACATTAGATGGCGAACGTGTTCGTTTCGTTGGTGGGGATAAACGTGAATACATCACGATCCGTCCAGCTGACAGCAATCTAACAGACCTGTTGATCGACAATAACGTGGCCATCCGTGCCGAGGCACAGGAACAATCTGGGCTGCAGTCGTTCTTTATGACTTTGTTCCCATTCCTGCTGCTGATCGGGGTTTGGATTTATTTCATGAACCGGATGCAGGGCGGCGGCAAAGGGGGTGCAATGGGCTTTGGCAAATCCAAGGCGAAATTGCTAACCGAAAAGCAAGGCCGTGTGACATTTGACGATGTGGCCGGCATTGACGAGGCCAAAGAAGAGCTGGAAGAAATCGTCGAATTCCTGCGCAACCCACAAAAATACAGCCGCTTGGGCGGAACAATCCCCAAAGGTGCACTGTTGGTGGGCCCTCCAGGTACCGGTAAAACCCTGTTGGCCCGTGCCATCGCGGGCGAGGCTGGCGTTCCGTTTTTCACCATCTCGGGGTCAGACTTTGTTGAAATGTTCGTAGGCGTCGGGGCAAGCCGTGTACGCGACATGTTCGAACAGGCCAAGAAAAATGCACCCTGTATCGTGTTTATCGACGAAATCGACGCCGTGGGTCGCCATCGTGGCGCCGGTTACGGCGGTGGTAATGACGAACGCGAACAGACATTGAACCAGTTGCTGGTTGAAATGGACGGGTTTGAGGCGAACGAAGGCGTGATCATCGTGGCCGCCACAAACCGCCGTGATGTTTTGGACCCAGCACTGCTGCGCCCTGGTCGTTTTGACCGTCAGGTGACGGTGCCAAATCCAGATATAAAGGGCCGCGAAAAAATCTTGAACGTGCATGCGCGTAAAACGCCATTGGGCCCAGACGTGGATTTGCGCTTGATTGCCCGCGGGACACCTGGGTTTTCGGGTGCTGATCTGGCCAATTTGGTAAACGAAGCGGCCCTGATGGCGGCGCGCATTGGTCGATCAGTTGTGACCATGTCAGATTTTGAAAACGCCAAGGACAAAGTCATGATGGGCGCAGAGCGCAGGTCCATGGTTTTGACCCAAGATCAGAAAGAAAAAACTGCCTATCACGAAGCAGGCCACGCAGTGGTCGGTTTGACCCTGCCACAGTGTGATCCTGTCTATAAGGCGACGATCATTCCGCGCGGCGGTGCCTTGGGGATGGTTGTGTCTTTGCCTGAAATCGATCGTCTGAATTGGCACAAATCCGAATGCGAAGAGAAGCTGGCCATGACCATGGCGGGCAAAGCGGCTGAGATTATCAAATATGGTGCGGACAACGTGTCAAACGGCCCTGCCGGCGATATCCAGCAGGCATCCGGTCTGGCGCGTGCGATGGTGTTACGTTGGGGTATGTCCGACCGAGTTGGCAACATCGACTACACCGAAGCACACGAAGGATACCAAGGCAACACTGGCGGTTTTTCAGTGTCCGCAGATACGAAAGTCATGATCGAAGAAGAGGTCAAAGGCTTTATCCAGCGCGGCTATGATCGCGCCTATGAAATCTTGACCGAGAAAAAAGATGAGTGGGAACGTTTGGCCCAAGGGTTGCTGGAATATGAAACGCTGACGGGCGAGGAAATCAAGCGCGTGATGCAGGGGTTGCCACCACATGGCGGCGATGACCCCGAGGATGACGGTAGCGCATCGGTCACGGCAATTCCCAAAGCCAAGGCCAAGCCCAAAACATCAGAAGGTGATTTGGCGCCGGAACCAAGCTAAATAAAAAACCCCGCTTAAGCGGGGTTTTTTATTGCCTGTCGCGCCCTAACTTCACTGAACAGACTGAGAGGAACGAATATGACAAATCCGGATATTTTTCAAAAGTCACCCCTGCCAACAGAAGTGGAAGAGGGCAAAACATATTTCTGGTGCGCCTGTGGCAAAAGCACAAAACAACCCTATTGTGATGGCAGCCACAAAGGCACCGAATTTAGCCCCGTGAAATATACGGCAGAAAAAACGGGCAAGGTCTTTTTCTGTGGATGTAAACACAGCGCCAAAGCACCCTTGTGCGACGGAACGCATTCAAAGCTGTAAAACAACAAGGGCCACGCAAACGCGTGGCCCTGTGTTTGTGTCCATTTATGGGGCTTTAGGCGTGAATGGCACCGTCGCCGCAGGCCAGTGCCGCTTCGCGGACCGCTTCGGAATAGGTGGGGTGGGCGTGGCAGGTCAGTGCCAAATCTTCGGCTGATGCGCCAAATTCCATGGCCACACAGATTTCATGGATCAAATCACCCGCCGCTGGGCCAATGATATGCGCGCCCAAAATCCGATCGGTTTCGGCATCCGCCAGCAATTTGACAAACCCGTCTGCAGCAAAATTCGCCTTGGCACGTCCGTTGCCCATAAAGTTGAATTTACCCACCTTATAGGCGCGGCCTTCGGCCTTTAGTGCCTCTTCGGTTTTGCCGACATTTGCGACCTCGGGGTTTGTGTAAATCACACCGGGGATCACGTCATAATTCACATGGCCATGTTTGCCCGCGATCACTTCGGCAGCGGCCATGCCTTCGTCTTCGGCTTTGTGCGCTAGCATGGGGCCTGCAATGGCGTCACCGATGGCATAGATACCTGGGATATTGGTTTGCCACTGTGCGTTGGTTGCAATTTGTCCGCGTTCGGTCATGGTGACACCCAGCGCATCCAAGCCCAGACCATCGGTATAGGGTTTGCGCCCAGTTGCCACCAAAACCACATCTGCGTCGATTGTGTGTTCACTGTCGTCCTTGCGCAGGGCATAGGTGACCTTGGCCTTGGTTTTTGTTTTGTCCACTTTCTGAACCGCCGCGCCCATGACAAAGTTCATGCCCTGTTTTTTCAAAATGCGCTGAAATGTTTTTTGAACCTCACCGTCCATGCCGGGGGTGATCACATCTAGGTATTCAACCACTGTGACCTCGGCCCCAAGACGGGCATAGACAGATCCCAGTTCCAAACCAATGACGCCAGCGCCAATCACAACCATTTTCTTAGGTGTTTTGGGCAGGCTAAGCGCACCTGTTGATGTCACAACAATTTTTTCATCAATTTCAATCCCGGGCAAGGCAGAGGGCACAGAGCCAGAGGCGATGATGATATTTTTGGTGTCATATGTCGTATCACCAACAGTGACCTGACCTGCGGCGGGAATGGACCCCCAGCCTTTGAGCCAGTCGATTTTGTTTTTCTTAAACAAAAATTCGATGCCCTTGGTGTTGCCATCGATCACATCGTTTTTATAGGCCTGCATTTTGTCCCAATCGACGGATGGTGGTTTGCCGATGAGGCCCATTTTTTCGAAATTATGTTCTGCCTCGTGCAGTTGATGCGAGGCATGTAGAAGCGCTTTGGATGGAATGCAGCCAACGTTGAGGCATGTGCCGCCCAGAGCATCGCGCCCTTCGACGCAGGCGGTTTTGAGACCGAGTTGTGCGCAGCGAATGGCCGCGACATAGCCGCCGGGGCCGCCGCCGATTACGATGACATCATATTGAGACATGGGGTGATCCTTTCTTGTGGGCGGGGTGGGGGCGCTGCCCCCTTGGCCTGCGGCCAATTCCCCCGGGATATTTGGAGACAAAAAATGTCATAAGAGTGCGGCGCCTAGCAGTGTGCAAATTGCCCCGAGGCCAATGACCCAAAATATGGTGCGCCATGGGGTTAGAGCAAAGATATAGGCGGGAACGTAGAGAATGCGACTGCCAAGATAGGCCCAGCCTGCGAGAGCGGTTATATGTGATGATGCTTGGCTGAGATGGCAGATGATCGCTGCAATCGCGAAAAGGGATAGGCTTTCAAAATGGTTGTTCATTGCGCGTTGTGCGCGGGCGGCATAGCCAGAAAGCACGCGTCCCTGGTCGCGTGCGCTAAGTGCGTATTTGACGCCCAGTTCACGATTGCCCAAAACCGCAAAAAGCGCGATCTGAGCGATTTGTAGAAGGGTAGCAAGCGCAAGCGCTGTTAGTTCTGGCGACATGGGGCACCTGTTTGCCAAGGCACGGCCCAATGATTTGGGCCATGCCGCGGGCGTGTTAAAGGTCTAGGAGCAAGCGACGCGGATCTTCGAGGGCTTCTTTGACGCGGACGAGGAATGTTACCGCGCCTTTACCGTCGACGATGCGGTGGTCGTAGGACAGGGCCAGATACATCATCGGACGGATCACGATTTCACCGTTGACGACCACAGGGCGGTCTTGGATTTTGTGCATGCCCAAGATGCCAGATTGTGGTGGGTTCAAGATGGGCGATGACATCAGCGAGCCATAGACACCACCGTTTGAAATGGTGAATGTGCCGCCTTGCATTTCGGCCATAGACAATTTGCCATCACGGGCACGGCGGCCTTTTTCGGCGATTGCCTTTTCAATGTCAGCAAAGGACATTTGGTCGGCATCACGGATGACAGGAACAACCAGACCGGTGGGCGTGCCTGCGGCGACGCCCATGTGGACATAGTTTTTGTACACGATGTCAGTGCCGTCGATTTCTGCGTTGACCTCTGGCACTTCTTTCAGAGCATGACAGCATGCTTTGGTAAAGAAGGACATAAAGCCCATGCGAGCGCCGTGTTTTTTTTCAAACGCGTCTTTGTATTCGTTGCGCAGGGCCATAACGGCGGACATGTCGACTTCGTTATAGGTCGTCAGCATGGCAGCGGTGTTTTGGCTGTCTTTGAGACGTTTTGCGATGGTTTGGCGCAGACGTGTCATTTTTACGCGTTCTTCGCGTGCGGCATCATCGGCGGCAACGGGGGCGCGTGGCGCCGCGGCTGCGGGTGCCGGTGCTGGGGATGCGGCGGCTGCGGCAACAGCGCGCGCGACGTCATCTTTCATAACACGACCATCGCGTCCGGTTGCGGTGACGGCATCGCGGCTGATGCCTGCCTCGGCCATGGCCTTTTTGGCGGATGGGGCATCTTGAACGCCAGTCGCACCGGCAGTCGGTGCCGCGACGGCTGGAGTTGGGGCCGGTGCGGTGGCCGCAGATGCGGACGCACCACCCAAAATTGCCAGTTTGCCGCCGGCTGCGACTGTCGCGCCCTCGGCTGCTAGAATTTCTGTCAAGACGCCTGCGGCGGGTGCGGGCACTTCGACGGATACTTTGTCGGTTTCCAGCTCGCAGAGCATTTCATCCTGGGCGACTGTATCACCGACCTGTTTGAACCAAGTCGCAACGGTCGCTTCGGATACGGATTCGCCCAATGTTGGGACCATGACGTCGACAGCATCGGTGCTGGATGCTGCTGCGGGGGCAGGGGCTGGCGTGGGTGCGGCGGCTGCACCACCCGCTGTGATATTTGCCAGCAGGGCATTGACACCAACTGTCGTGCCTTCGGCTGCGACGATATCACCGATGGTGCCGGCAACGGGGCTGGGCACTTCGACGGTGACTTTGTCTGTTTCTAGCTCGCATAACATTTCGTCCACTGCGACAGCATCGCCCGGTTTTTTGAACCATGTAGCAACGGTGGCCTCGGTTACAGATTCACCCAAGGTTGGAACACGTACTTCTGTCATTGGTTAGTTCCCTTTAATAGTCAGCGCTTCGTCTACCAGCGCCTGTTGTTGTGCTTTGTGTTGCGATGCAAGGCCGGTGGCAGGCGATGCGGATGTCGCGCGGCCTACATATGTGGGGCGACTATGTTTTGCGTCGATATGGGTTAGGACCCATTCCAGGTTTGGTTCGATGAACGACCATGCCCCTTGGTTTTTGGGTTCTTCTTGGCACCAAATCATTTCAGCACCTTTGAAGCGTTCCAATTCCTTGACCGCGGAAATCGCAGGGAAAGGATAGAATTGTTCAAAGCGCAGCAGATAAATGTCATCAATGCCACGTGCATCGCGTTCCTCGAGCAGGTCATAATAGACCTTGCCAGAACACATAACAACGCGTTTGATTTTATCATCTGCAACCAGTTTGGTGTCTGAGTGACCTTTCTGTGCATCATCCCAAAGCACGCGGTGGAACGAAGATCCATCGGTGAAATCAGAGGCATCAGAAATACACAATTTGTGGCGCAGCAATGATTTTGGCGTCATCATAATCAGCGGTTTACGATAGCTGCGGTGCAACTGACGGCGCAGGATGTGGAAATAGTTGGCAGGTGTCGAACAGTTCGCCACGATCCAGTTATCCTGACCACACATTTGCAAGAACCGTTCAAGTCGGGCTGAACTGTGTTCTGGGCCTTGGCCTTCGAACCCGTGGGGCAGCAGAACGACCAGACCGGACATCCGCAACCATTTGCTTTCGCCTGAACTGATGAATTGGTCGAACATGATCTGCGCACCGTTGGCGAAATCGCCAAACTGGGCTTCCCACATCACCAGCGCATTTGGTTCGGACAGGGAATAGCCATATTCAAACCCAAGCACCGCATATTCAGACAGCATTGA
>CAZWFE010000019.1:0-2062 GCA_964633145.1 uncultured Phaeobacter sp.
ATTCTGCCATCGTTGCGCATCGATGATTCTGTTGCGTAATCCGGCACTGATTTGGATATCATACCGCAAGCAAGGACTTGCGTTAGTGATATCCGAAAAAGTTATCACAAAAGCAGATTGAGAAGAGAGTTTGATCTTGCATTACCGCGAAATTGCAGCATTCTGCGCGGCAATAAGAGGAGAAGTAAATGTCCAAGACCGTAGTGAACAGCTGGAATGAATGGGATCCCCTAAAGCATGTTATCGTTGGGCGTGCCGATGATTGCCATATTCCCCCCGAAGAACCCGCGCTAGATGCGAAAGTACCAGAAGACAGCGACATGCGCGGTCAATGGGGGCGCCGGCCGCAAGAAACAATCGATCGTGCCAATGAATTGTTGGATAACTTTGCGAATATGCTGGAAAAACGCGGTGTCCGTGTGGATCGGCCAACGCCCACTGATTTTTCCAAGCCTGTGACAACGCCCGACTTTCATACTGACAGTCAATTTGGGTGTATGCCCCCGCGTGATGTATTGTTGACCGTGGGCAGCGAAATTCTAGAGGCAACAATGTCCTATCGCTGCCGTTGGTTTGAATACCTGTGCTATCGCCCATTGATGCAGCAATATTGGAACGAAGACCCGAATTTCCGGCATGAGGCAGCGCCCAAGCCCCGTTTAACGGATGCGGATTATCACCCAGATTATTTGTCCGAAAAAATTGGCGAGGCAAAGCGTTTGCAGTGGGCGGCTGAAAAGTTTTTCGTGACCACAGAAGAAGAGCCGTTGTTTGATGCGGCAGATGTTCTGCGCTTTGGTCGTGACTTGGTCGTGCAACATGGGTTTACGACCAACTTGAAAGGGATTGAGTGGCTGCGTCGCCATTTCCCTGACCATCGTGTGCATACGGTCAATTTCCCTGGCGATCCCTATCCCATCCATATTGATGCAACCTTTACACCGTTGCGTCCTGGTTTGATCCTGAACAATCCGCAGCGTCGTTTGCCAGACGAACAGCGTAAAATGTTCCATGACAATGGTTGGGAAATCGTCGATGCGGCGCAACCTGCGCATAATGCACCGCCCCCTTTGTGTTATTCATCTGTATGGCTAAGCATGAACGTTTTGGTATTGGATCCAAAGACCGTTTGTGTCGAAAAGTCAGAAGTTTATCAGGCCGAGCAAATGGATAAGTTGGGCATGGAAGTGGTCGAGGTCGAATTGCGTGACGCCTATGCCTTTGGTGGTGGGTTGCATTGCTGCACCGCGGATGTGTACCGCGAAGGCACCTGTGAAGATTATTTCCCACATTTAGCGGGGTAAATCCCCCTTGGGCCCATCGAGGCCCCGCGGGGGATGCGCGTTGGCCTAGCGGCCAGCGCGCGTCGCCCGAACCAAGCGTTCCAATCCATCCAGAAATCGCGACCGATCCGATTTGCCAAAGGGTTTGCCACCACCTTGGCGAAAGGGATCTGATGCACGCAGGTCTTGCATAAGATCCCGCATTGCCAAGGCGGCACCTATGTTGCGATCGCTTAGAATTTCACCGTTGTGTTTAATCACGGTCGCGCCATTTTCAATCGCACGGGCGGCTAGGGGGATGTCACCGGTCACAACGATATCTGTTGGACCCGCCCGATCAGCAATCCAAATGTCGGCGACATCTGCGCCCTGATCAACAACGATCGTCGTTATCAATGGGTTTTCCACAGGACGGATCCCGCCATTGCTGACCACAAAAACTTCTAGCTTGTTCCGCGTTGCAACGCGCTCAATCTCGGCTTTTACGGGGCAGGCGTCGGCGTCTACATATATGATGGTCATGGTGGCATTTGTCCGCTTAGGTGCCGCATGATACGACAGTTACGCACAAAGAAAAACCCTGTTTCCTAAAATGGCCCCCGTGCTACGCATCAAAATTATAGGAAAATATATATTAAAAACATTGTCTTGGCGTGTGCTGGGCAGAGGAGGCGATCAAGTTGCCCTTGTGTGGGCATAGGGGTTGACCGGATTTTGATATTTGTGTTTGATACTTTACGCGTGATAAGAATCCGTAAAGAAGTTGTAAAGTCGAGGCC
>CAZWFE010000019.1:2162-43645 GCA_964633145.1 uncultured Phaeobacter sp.
AGTGCACATGGCCAACCCCACCTAGAGGTCGAGATTCTAGATGGGTTGCGATCATTAAAGCCGTCAGGTGTCCTGATTGCGCCTTTGGGGCGCACACCGAACCGTGCCGTAATCGAAAAATTTTGCAACGATGTGCCCACGGTTTTGTTTGATAGCTTTTTGCCAGATACTGGACTGGGGTTTGCGGGATCAAATAATCCGCAGTTTGCCCATCTAATTGTCGATTATCTTTGTCGTACGGGCGAACCGCCTAGCTTTTTGGAAATGCGCACGCCTGCCAATCCAAACGCAAACCGGCGTCGACAGGCCTATATTCAAGCAATGGAGAATGTGGGCTTCGAACCCAGTATCGTCAAAATCGACGGTGAAGGATGGGCGTTCGAAGAAATTGGCCGCAGTGGGGGTGGTAAGGCGCTGTTAGAAAAACAATTCGCGACAAACACCATTTTGTGCAGCAATGACCGACTGGCCATCGGGTTTTTAACCGCCTGCTATGAAAATCAGATTCGCGTGGGGCGTGGGACTGATTGCGATATTCGTGTCGCTGGAATGGATGATCATCCATTTTCACGGTTCACCTGTCCGCCCTTAACCACCGTTGCTCAGGATTTCGAAGCCGTCGCAAAAGAGGCCGTTTATATATTGGTCGCTTCGATAGAAGGGCGTGAAATTTCAAAGCCTTCTACGTTTTTTGACGGGCGTCTGGTTATGCGAGAGTCTGCGTGAGTTAAATTAAAAATTAACACGCGTAAAATTTTATCTTGACGCCAGTTTCCATTGTAGCCTAACGTGTCATGGCAACATCCAATTCAGGGAGGACGAGGATGTCTATGAAAAACGTAATGGGCGCAGCCAGTGCTGTCGCCATGCTAGCAGCAACAGCTGCAACAGCGGAAACCATCACCATCGCAACTGTGAACAACGGCGACATGATCCGTATGCAGGGTTATACCGACACATTCACGGCTGCCACCGGTATCGACGTTGAATGGGTAACACTAGAAGAAAACGTTCTGCGTCAGCGTGTGACAACCGATATCACCACCAAAGGTGGTCAGTTCGACATCATGACAATCGGCATGTATGAAACACCCATCTGGGGTGCCAACGGCTGGCTGGTGCCATTGGACAACATGTCAGCAGACTACAACGTGGGCGATCTGTTGCCTGCAATGGCCGGTGGTCTAAGCCATGATGGCACATTGTACGCAGCGCCATTCTATGGCGAAAGTTCAATGATCATGTATCGCACAGATCTGATGGAAAAAGCGGGCTTGGAAATGCCTGATGCGCCATCATGGTCATTTATTGCCAAAGCGGCACGCGCCATGACCGATCGCGACAACGAAATCAACGGCATCTGTCTGCGTGGTAAAGCAGGCTGGGGCGAAGGTGGTGCGTTCATCACAGCCATGTCAAACTCTTTCGGCGCACGCTGGTTCGACGAAGAGTGGAATGCACAATTCGACACACGCGAATGGTCTGATACGCTGAACTTCTATGTAAACATGATGTCAGATTCTGGCCCAGCGGGTTACGCAACAAACGGGTTTAACGAAAACCTGTCGTTGTTCCAACAGGGCAAATGTGGCATGTGGATCGACGCGACTGTTGCGGCATCTTTCGTGACCAACCCCAACGATTCAACAGTTGCGGACAAAGTTGGTTTCGCATTGGCGCCTGACAATGGCATGGGTGTGCGTTCAAACTGGTTGTGGGCATGGGCACTGGCCATCCCTGCAGGTACACAGAAAGCAGACGCAGCCAAGCAGTTCATCGAATGGTCAACATCGAATGAATACATCGAATTGGTCGCCGCAAACGAAGGTTGGGCAAACGTACCACCCGGTGCACGTACATCCCTGTACGAAAACCCCAACTACAAAGACGTGCCTTTCGCGCAAATGACATTGGATTCAATCCTGTCAGCTGATCCAAACAACTCAACCGTTGATCCAAGCCCCTATGTGGGTATCCAGTTCGCGGCGATCCCAGAATTTGCGGGCATCGCGACCGAAGTCAGCCAAGAGTTTTCAGCAGTCTACGCAGGTCAGCAATCCGTTGAGGAAGCATTGGCCAAAGCACAGGCTATCACAAACGACGCAATGGAAGCTGCAGGCTACCGTTAAGCGAATTGACAAAGGGCGGCGGTTGATCTGCCGCCCTTTCTTTACTCTTTCATCACATTGCTGAACAGACTATGGCAGGCCGAGTTCTGCTAACAAAGGACGTGTTTCCATGGCAACGCAACATTCACGCACAGCAGCCCGCATTATGATGGCGCCCGCTGTGACACTATTGCTGGGATGGATGTTGGTCCCACTGATTATGACCCTCTATTTTTCGTTCAAGAAATATCTGCCCCTGCGTGGCGGTGATCTGGGCTGGGTCGGATTTGACAACTATGTCCGGTTTGTTTCTAGCAGTGCATTTTGGCCTAGTGTGACGGCGACCTTGATCATCGTCGGTGGCGTGCTGGTCATTACGATTTGTTTCGGCGTCTTGCTGGCCATTTTATTGGATCAACCCATGTGGGGTCAGGGGATTGTTCGGATCCTGATTATCGCGCCATTTTTTGTCATGCCGACAGTGTCATCATTGGTTTGGAAAAACATGTTTATGGATCCAAACTATGGCCTGTTGTCGCATTTGTGGGAATTTTTTGGGGCCGAGCCGGTGCAATGGATGTCACAGGCGGCGCTGCCCTCGATCATTATTATTGTCAGCTGGCAATGGCTGCCCTTTGCCACGCTGATTTTGCTGACCGCGATTCAATCGCTGGACAGTGAACAGCTTGAGGCATCCGAAATGGATGGCGCATCCACGCTGCGGCGGTTTTGGCATATCATCCTGCCCCACCTTAGCCGCGCGATCACGGTCGTATTGCTGATCCAAACCATTTTCCTGTTGTCCATTTTCGCGGAAATTTTCGTGACAACGGGCGGGGCCTTTGGGTCAAAAACGCTTAGCTATCTGATTTTCCAGCGCGTGTTAGAGAGTCAGAACGTAGGTCTAGGGTCCGCCGGTGGTGTCTATGCCATCATCCTTGCAAATATCGTTGCCATTTTCCTGATGCGGATTGTTGGCAAAAATCTGGATAACTAGGGGGCAATCATGGCACGCGCAGTTTCATCACGCCGCAAGTCGATTAACACAGCCGTGGCCTGGGGGATTGGTTTTATCATATTTTTCCCCATTCTGTGGACCATTCTAACCAGTTTCAAAACCGAAGGTCAGGCCATCGCAGATCCGCCCATTTTCCTGTTCTTTGACTGGACGCTGGAAAATTATTCGATCGTGCAAGAACGATCAGATTACATGCGGTTTTTGTGGAATTCGGTGATTATCGCAGGGGGATCAACCCTGCTGGGCATCATCGTTGCGGTGCCGGCGGCATGGTCGATGGCGTTTGTACCATCCAAGCGGACCAAAGATATTTTGATGTGGATGTTGTCCACCAAAATGTTGCCAGCGGTGGGCGTGTTGTACCCCATTTATCTGCTGTTCATTGAATTGGGCCTGCTGGACAGCGTGTTTGGATTGGTCATTGTTTTGATGCTGATCAACCTGCCGATCATTATCTGGATGCTTTATACCTATTTCAAGGAAATCCCTGGCGAAATCCTTGAGGCGGCGCGCATGGACGGTGCATCGCTGAAATCCGAAATCCTGTATGTTCTGACGCCCATGGCGATCCCCGGTATTGCATCGACCATTTTGTTGAATGTGATCCTTGCCTGGAACGAAGCGTTTTGGACATTGAACCTGACCGCAGCCAAGGCGGGGCCGCTGACGGCCTTTATCGCAAGCTATTCCAGCCCCGAGGGTTTGTTTTACGCAAAACTGTCTGCGGCATCGACAATGGCAATTGCACCAATTCTAATCCTTGGCTGGTTCAGCCAAAAACAACTTGTCCGCGGCCTGACGTTTGGCGCGGTGAAATAAGGAACCTGATCCATGGGACAAATCGTTTTAAACCAAGTACGCAAATCCTTTGGTGATGTTGAGGTTATTCCTCCATTGGATTTGACAATCAATGATGGCGAATTTTGTGTTTTCGTTGGGCCTTCGGGCTGCGGTAAATCCACCCTGTTGCGATTGATCGCTGGGCTTGAGGATGTGACCAGCGGTGAAATTTCGATTGATGGGCAGCCGGCCACCGAACTGCCCCCTGCCAAACGCGGGTTGGCGATGGTGTTTCAATCCTATGCGCTTTATCCGCATATGAGCGTGCGCAAAAATATCGCCTTTCCGCTGCGCATGGCAGGGCTGCCCAAGGATGAAATCGAAAAACGTGTCACCAATGCGGCCAGTGTGCTAAACCTGACCGATTATCTGGATCGGCGTCCAGGCCAGTTGTCTGGCGGTCAGCGTCAACGGGTCGCGATTGGGCGTGCCATTGTGCGCGAACCGGCGGCGTTTTTGTTCGATGAACCCCTGTCAAATTTGGATGCTGCATTGCGTGTGGGCATGCGGTTGGAAATTTCCGAACTGCACAAACGGCTGTCAACGACGATGATTTACGTCACCCACGATCAGGTCGAAGCGATGACAATGGCCGATAAAATCGTTGTGCTGCGTGCGGGCAACATCGAACAGGTTGGTTCCCCTTTGGAACTGTACAAAGCACCACGCAATACATTTGTCGCAGGCTTTATCGGGTCGCCCAAGATGAATTTATTCCAAGGATCCGAGGCCGCCGAACTGGGGGCTGATACCATCGGGATTCGCCCAGAACACATCGATGTGTCCCAGACACAGGGTCAGTGGACGGGCCGTGTTGGGGTGTCAGAACATTTGGGATCAGACACCTTTATCCATGTTCATGACACAGGGCTGACTGACACCATCACTGTGCGTGCTGCGGGCGAAGTTGATTTCAAACATGGCGACACGATTTACCTGACCCCACGCGCGGACCAAATCCATAAATTCGATGCACAAGGATTGCGGATATGACACGGCTTGCGGGCAAAAATGCCCTGATCACAGGGGCTGCGCGCGGGATCGGTCGCGCCTTTGCACAGGCCTATATCGCCGAAGGCGCACGGGTGTGCATCGCGGATATTGATTTCGAACGGGCACAAAAAACGGCCCAAGATTTGGGGCCGTCCGCTATTGCTGTGTCATTGGATGTTACCAAGCAGGACAGCATTGACGCCGCCGTGGCGCAAACCATCGCGACCCTTGGGCAAATTGATATTTTGATCAACAATGCAGCCCTGTTCACAGCCGCCCCCATTGTTGATGTGGACCGCGCTGATTATCAGCGTGTGTTTGATATCAACGTATCCGGTACCCTGTTTATGATGCAGGCCGTTGCGCGTCACATGATTGATCGTGGCATTCGCGGCAAAATTATCAACATGGCATCCCAAGCGGGCCGGCGCGGCGAAGCTTTGGTCAGTGTATATTGTGCGACCAAGGCCGCCGTTATCAGTTTGACGCAATCTGCGGGTCTGAACCTGATCCAACATGGGATCAATGTTAACGCAATTTCGCCTGGTGTCGTTGATGGGGAACACTGGGCCGGTGTGGATGCGTTTTTTGCCAAGCTTGAAAACAAACCTTTGGGCCAGAAAAAACAAGAGGTCGGCGCAGCCGTCCCATTTGGGCGTATGGGAACCGCTGATGATTTAACGGGTATGGCCATTTTTTTGGCCTCGGACGAAGCCGAATACATAGTTGCCCAGACGTATAACGTCGATGGCGGAAACTGGATGAGCTGATGAGAGATGACGTGCGAGGTCAGGCCATGATCAAATTGAACCAAGAAAATTTATCGCAGTTACCCGATGCTGTTTTGGTCCCTACCTATAATCGTAGCGCCCTAAGCCCGGGGATTGTTCACATCGGTTTGGGGAATTTTCATCGTGCGCATCAATCTTGGTATTTGCATCGCCTGATGCAACTGGGGCAAGCGCAGGACTGGGCGATCATTGGTGCAGGCGTGCGGCCCTATGATGTGGACATGCGCAATCGGTTGTTGGCCCAAGATTGTTTGACCACACTGATTGAATTGGATCCTGCATCCTCATCTGCAGAAGTCGTGGGATCAATGATCGATTATCTGCCCATTGAGCAGGGAAATGGCGCCCTGATCCAGCGTATGGCACAGCCCGATATTCGCATCATAGCTCTTACTGTGACCGAGGGCGGTTATTATCTGGATCCCGTGACCAATGGGCTGGATACTGCGCATGCTGACATCGTTCATGATTGTGAAAATCCTGATACCCCAAAAACCGCATTTGGTGCCATTGTTGCCGCACTGCGTTTGCGCCGGGATGCAGGTTTTGGCCCCTTTACCGGACTGTGTTGCGACAATTTGCAGGGCAATGGCGATATTCTGCGCCAAACTGTTGTGGGATTGGCCCGTTTGCAGGATGCTGACTTGGCTGATTGGATCGATGCGCAGTGTACGTTCCCAAATTCGATGGTTGATTGCATTGTACCCGCAACTGGACCAGCTGAATTGGAATTGGTGCGCGATTTGGGCATTGACGATGCTTGCCCCGTGACCCATGAAAATTTCCGCCAATGGGTGATCGAGGATGATTTTTGTGCAGGTCGCCCCAATTGGGATGCCGCCGGCGCCACATTTGCAGACAATGTGCATGACTTTGAAACTATGAAAATCCGTATTCTGAACGGCGGTCATCAGGTCATTTCTGTTCCCGCCGAGGTTTTGTCCGTGCCCACCATCGCGGGTTGTATGCAGCATTCCGGCATTTTCAAACTGTTTGATAAAATTGCACGCACCGAAATCGTTCCGCATGTGAAACCTGTGGCTGGAATGGCCCCCTTGGATTACGTTGACCTGATTGCTGAACGGTTTTCTAACCCCAAAATTGTGGATACGACGCGGCGCGTGGCCTTTGATGGGTCGTCGCGGCAGCCTGGGTTTATTGTGCCGTCAATTCGCGACGGTTTGGCGGCGGGCGTGCCCATCGATGGATTGGCGCTGGTCAGTGCTGCATGGGCGCGGATGTGCTATGGCACCCGCGAAGATGGCAGCGACATTGCACCGAATGATCCGAATTGGGATCAGCTGACAAAAACCGCAGCCCAAGCCAAGTCAAACCCGCAGGCATGGTTGGAAATGGCCCATATCTATGGTGATCTGGCCCAAGATACGCGGTTTTCCACAGTGTTTGCAGATTGGTTGACTATGATTTGGGATCAGGGCATGGATAGCGCGATTGCCAAATACCTTGGATCCTGACCCAAAGCGTGAAAGACCCTATGACACAGACTGCCCCAATCACCGATATCGCCACCTTGGCTGATGCTATCATCGCGAAATCTGGATCAGGTCGCACGGTTATTGCCATCGTTGGCCCCCCCGGCAGCGGGAAATCCACCCTAGTCGAGGCCCTAAAGTCCGATATTGATACCAAGTTTTCGGGGGGCTGTGAAATTGTGCCCATGGATGGGTTCCACTACGATAACCGCATTTTGGATCAACGTGGCGACAGAATGCGCAAAGGCGCGCCGCATACCTTTGATGTGGGTGGTCTGGCATCCGTCATTCAGCGTTTGCGAACGGCCCCCTATCATGATGTTGCTGTGCCGGTTTTTGATCGCAAAAATGATTGCGCCTATGCCTCGGCGCGGATGGTGGCAGCGCAGACCGATATTATTCTGGTCGAAGGCAATTATTTGTTATTAGACGATCCGCAGTGGCGCGTCTTGGACGGTCTGTTTGACCTGACCATATCAATTGAATGCGCCTATGACATCTTGAAACAGCGATTGTCACAGCGTTGGCTAGACCTGAATTTTACCGCGGCTGAGACCGAGGCAAAATTGGAACAAAACGATTTGCCCAACTGCCGATTGGTCCAATCCCGCACCCGTAATGCAGATTTGGTCTATCGCTCGGACGTTGGCTTGGGGCGGTAATTCGGCTGATTAATCAGCGTGTTTCACGGTGGGGTGTCCCAATGAAATGACTTGGGTTCCATTCTCGGCGCATAACTGGGTCAGGGTGTCGGGCAGCGCCGTATCCGTATAAAACCGATCAACATCGCGAAGCGATGCAATTTTTACCGGTGCGCTGCGGGTGAATTTGGTGTGATCCGCCACAACATATGTTTGGCGTGATTGGGCCAAAATCGCCTGACTGACGCCAATTTCTTGCATATCATAATCCAACATATCCCCATCGTGATCCAGCGCCGAACACCCGATCACAGCCAAATCGAATTTGAATTTCTTAATGGTTTCAATCGCGGGATTGCCGATCAACCCATTGTCAGAGCGGCGCAAATGCCCGCCCGTTACAATGATTTCACAATCCGGATTGGCGGCCAAGATAGCGGCCACATTCATGTTATTTGTGACAACCAGCAGGTTTTTATGGTTCAGCAAGGCGCGCGCGACGGCTTCGGTACTGGTGCCGATGTTTAGGAACAGGGATATATCGTTTGGGATGTCTTGTGCGCAGCGTTCTGCAATGGCGGATTTCCCCGCGTGATTGATTGTTTTGCGTTCTTCATAGCGGATATTCGATGTCCGCGCCGGCAAAATGGCACCGCCGTGGACACGTTCGATTTGCCGGCTTTCGGCTAGTTCAGTCAAATCACGCCGCACGGTTTGCAACGTCACTCGGAAATGGTCGGCCAGCTGCTCAACCGTTACCTTTCCATCACGCCGCAGGATTTCTAATATTTCAGGATGTCTTAGGGTTTGTGACATGCGCGTCCTTTGATTACCTGCACAGGCCGTCAACAGTCTGCACCGTGAAAAAGTGGATGGATTTAGACAAGAATTTTTTCAGATGGCAAGTGAAAACGAAATAAAACGAAAAGAAATATTGATAAAGCGAAGGATGATCGGCATAACTTAGATCAAGGGTTTTGATAGCTGTGCCCTGCCTGTCGCCCTTATGTAATCAATTTGGCCGCGAAAGGCAGCAAAATTTTCATGACTCAGCGTACCTTGCGTCGATTTTTGACCGAAACCCTGACAGACAACGCGGACTTGGTGTTCCTGATTGAGGATATCGCCGCCGCCTGTCGTATCATTGCCGATCGCGTGCGCAATGCACCCTTTGACGGTGATCTGGGAACGACCCAAACTGAAAATATTCAAGGCGAAATGCAAAAACCGCTGGATTTGATCGCAAATGATGTGGTCGAACGCGTCTGCGCCAACAGCCCTCGTTTGGCCGCCTTGGTGTCCGAAGAGGTCGAGGATGTCACATGGCTAAAGCCCCCGCAAAAGGGCGATTTTGTGTTGTATTTCGACCCCTTGGACGGGTCATCGAATTTGGACGTCAACCTATCGGTTGGCACCATTTTTTCAATTATGCAAATCACGCAGGATGGCCAGCGTGATATTTTGCGCCCCGGTCGTGATCAGATTTGCGCGGGCTATGCGATTTATGGCCCGACCACCATGTTGGTGTTCAGCTTGGGCCAAGGGGTCAACGGATTTTCGTGCCATTCCACCACGGGTGAATTCCGCCTGACCCACCCAAATTTGCAAATCCCTGAAACCACGTCAGAATTTGCCATTAACGCATCGCGGCAAATGTTTTGGGATCACGCGATCCAATCCTATGTTGCGGATTGTGTGGCGGGGGCATCGGGCCCAAGGGGGCGTTATTTTAACATGCGTTGGACGGCGTCGATGGTGGCCGAAGTACACCGCATTTTGATGCGTGGTGGCGTATTTCTATATCCTATGGATCGTGAAAATGCGGCCAAGGGCGGGCGGCTGCGTTTGATGTACGAAGCAAATCCAATGGCGTGGTTAATTCAGGCCGCAGGTGGTGCCGCAACAACAGGGCAGGATAACATTTTGGACGTGCAACCAACACAGGCGCACCAACGGGTTCCCGTTATACTGGGGTCGGCACAAGAAATCGAAACCATTCGCGATTATTGCCGGCGAAGCTAGACCTTTGATAATTGGGGTGGATCATGCAAATTCCTGCAAGTCTTTTACAGCCAGAACATGTGGTCACGGGACGTGGCACACGGTATCAATTGGCCGATGCCTTGCCTGCGGATTGCCGCAATTTTTTAATTGTCCGGTCGCGATCTGCACATTGGGCAAATGATGCGTTTGGGATGTTATCAGGCCGTGGTGGTCAGGTTGGGGTGTTGGACGCGGTTGGCGAACCTGATGTGAACACCTTGCGCCGACTGCTGGATCAATATCGCGCCAGTGATCTGCATGGTGTTATTGCGATTGGCGGTGGGGCCGCGATTGATTTGGGCAAAGCGGTGGCCGCGCTGATACCGCAAACCCATGATCCGCTACACTATCTTGAGGTGGTGGGCGATGGTCAAAAAATGGAACACGCCCCGTTGTTTTTTGCAGCCCTGCCGACAACATCTGGCACAGGGGCCGAGGCCACAAAAAATGCGGTCATCACCGTCCCCGACCACGGGGTCAAGGTCAGTTTGCGTGATGATCGTATGATCCCTGATCTGGTAATATTGGATGCTGAACTGGTTGATGGATTGCCTGGGCCAATCACCTTTATGACTGGTTTGGATGCAATCACGCAGCTTATGGAACCCTATCTTTCAACGCGTGCAACCCCTGAAACAGACAGGATCTGTCTACAGGGTCTGCGTTTGGCGCTGCTTGCGATTTATCAACTGACATTGGGGGATGATCGCGCCGCACGGGATGCCATGGCACAGGCGGCGTATCTAAGCGGTGTGGCCTTGGCCAATGCGGGGCTGGGGGTTGTCCACGGATTGGCGGGGATCATGGGTGGCCAATTGGGCGTCGCGCATGGTGCCATTTGTGCGCGGTTATTGCCGTCTGCAATGCACGTCAATCGATCTGCTTGCATTCAACAGGGGCACAATGTCGACAAATTTGATCACATCGCGGCCCTTGTGCGCCAGTCATGGCCAAATGCAACGGGGGACTTGGATCGCGATTTATCGAATTTCGTCGTGGGACGCGGGATCCCCAAATTGCCAGCAAGGATGCTGGACGCGGATATGATGGAAACTTTGGTCGATGGTGCATTGCAGGCTTCAAGCTATAAAACCAACCCTGCCGCATTGTCGCGTGATCAGATCAAACAGGTCATACGAGGGGCCTGCCAAAGCTGACGGTGATTGTTGAAAGCGATCGAAACGCTTGCTACTGTTTGCGTCAAAGACAACGAACCACTTGAATTGCAAAGGTGCGACATGCAGCGATCACGGATTAATCACATTATGGAACAGGCCGATGAATTCATGCGCCGACATGGGTTTGTATTGCCGCCCTTTGCCTATTGGACGCCGGAACAATTTGTCGAAAATCAATCGGTCGCGCGCCATGTTATTGACACGCGGTGCGGGTGGGATATTACCGATTACGGCGTTGGCGATTTTGATCGACAGGGGCTGTTTTTGTTCACCCTGCGCAATGGGCGATTGGCCGATCTGCAACGGGGTGGCGGCATGTGTTATGCCGAAAAACTGTTGATATCACGTCAGGATCAATTATCCCCCATGCACACGCACAGTCTAAAGGCTGAAGATATCATAAACCGTGGCGGTGCGGATTTGGTTGTTGAACTGTATGGATCAGATGATGCGGGCAATTTTGCCCACGATCGGGGTGGCGTTGTGTATTGCGACGGGATTGCACGGCCCTATGGGCCCGGTGAAAAACTGATCCTGAAACCGGGCGCCAGTGTGACCTTGATGCCGGGGGATTGGCATGCCTTTTGGGGCGAAGGGGGCGATGTGTTGATCGGCGAGGTATCGACCGTAAATGACGACGAAACCGATAACATTTTCCGTGAACCCATTGGCCGATTTTCCACAATCCAAGAGGACGTGTCGCCAACACATTTGCTGGTCAGTGACTATGCCCAGTGGTTTTCATAGACATGCAGCATGAGGCTGCGAAAACGTTTCTAACCGATTTGTTTCGGGTCACCTATCAGGCGGCCGATCCGATGCTGCGGGTTGCCCCGTTTTTGCCGCCGCGCGCACAGGGGAAATTGATTGTCATCGGCGCTGGCAAAGCATCGGCGCGCATGGCCGAAGCGGTCGAGGCGCATTATGGCCCCTGCGCAGGCTGTGTCGTAACACGCTATGGCTATGAACGTCCGACCCAAGGTATTGAAATTTTATCCGCCGCCCATCCTGTTCCAGATCAGGCGGGTGTTTTGGCGACCCAGCGGATTGTTCAGTCGGTCCAGAATTTGTCCCCCGATGACTTGGTGATCGCGCTGATTTCCGGTGGGGGATCCGCGTTGTTGTGTGCACCTGTATCTGGGGTCAGTTTGGACGATAAAATGGCATTGACCCAACAGCTGTTGGACAGCGGCGCGGCCATTGATGAAATCAACACGGTTCGTAAAACGCTGTCATTGGTCAAGGGCGGAAAACTGGCCCAAGCCTGCGCGCCTGCGCGTGTGGTGAATTTGCTGATTTCTGATGTGCCAGGGGATGATCCCGAATTTATCGCATCCGGTCCCACCGTGCCCAGCCGCATCACGGCGCGGCAGGCGATGGATATCTTGGACAGATGGAACATAACTTTGCCAGATCATATGCGGCAGGCGATGGCTGCCTATGTCTGTCCCGATCTGGATATGACTAGAATTTCGACGCATATCATTGCATCGCCTATGGTGTCATTGCAGGCGGCAGCAGCGCATGCCGCAACCTGTGATGTCCGCATTCTGGGCAACGCGATTGAAGGCGAGGCCCGCGATCTGGCCCGCGATCATGTGGCCCAAGCTATCGCCATTCAGGCGCAGCGGCCCAAGTGTCCTGTGCTGCTGCTGTCGGGGGGCGAATGTACGGTTACACGTTGCGGCAATGGTATTGGCGGGCCGAATGCCGAATATACCCTAGCCGCAGCGATTGCATTGAATGGGCAGGTGGGGATCCATGTTTTGGCCTGCGACACCGATGGTGTCGATGGCGCGGCCGAGGTCGCGGGTGCCTATGCTGGTCCCGATACATTGGCGCGGGCGCAGCGTAAAAACGTATGCGCACAACAGGCGCTTGCGCGAAACGATGCGCATGGGTTTTTTGCGGCTTTGGGCGATCAAATTGTCACGGGGCCAACCTTGACCAATGTGAATGATTTTCGGGCCATTTTGATTGAGGGGTGGCGTGAATGAAAAATATAATCCATTTGTTTACTGTATTGAAATCCCACCACCCCCGCCTGTTCTGGGGGGCAATTTTGGCAGGGGCGGCGGCCTGCATGTTCGCCATGAAACTGATCCTTTTCACGATGTACTGGATGGATCCAAATCACAGATTGCAACCGCCCGAACCATGGATGACACCTGGCTATATAGCGCGGTCCTATGATCTGAACCCCCAACAGATTGCCGAATTTCTACAGCTTGGTAACGACCGAGAACATCCCATAACCATCGCGCAGATCGCAAATCAGCAAGGTCGCGATATCGAAACCCTTTTGTCAGATCTGCACGACTGGCTGATCGCGACCCAAGGGGTAGCCGGTGACTGAACAGGCCCTAGAATTCGTGACGCTGTGGGGATTGCCCAGTTTGGCATTGATCGTCATGTTGTCGTGTTTGGCGATCCCTGTGCCGTCATCCTTGGTCATGTTGGCTTGTGGATCTATGATTGCAGCCGGTGAATTGCCGATGGTTGTGACATGGGCCGTGGCGGCAGGTGCTGCCATTATGGGCGATCAGATTGGCTATGGCGTGGGGCGATTGTGGGGGGCGCCCCTGTTGGCGCGGTTCAAACGTGCCAATCCAAAATCGCGGCTTGTTGATCGCGCCAAGGTGCAATTACATCGATCGGGTTGGATCAGTGTATTTCTGTCGCGTTGGCTGATGTCGCCCTTGGGACCCTATGTCAACATATTATGCGGCGCGACCCATTTTCGATGGCCGCTGTTCACAGTCTGGAGCGTTTGCGGAGAAATCGTTTGGGTCACATTATATTTAACCCTTGGATATGCCTTTGGACACAGCATCCGATTTGTTGCGGAAATTTCAGCGGATGTGAACGGTATTTTGGTGTCGTTTGGCGTGATCTTTGGCGTTTTGTGGTATGCCCATCACTGGGCCAAACGTCGCGGTCTGTTGTCAGATAAATCCTGACACACGAACTACCGCCTAGGTCAGGTTTGAAATCCGTTTAGCAGCGGTCAGCAACGCGGCCAAGGTTGGCGTGTGCGGTTCACTGTATTGTGCCACCAAACCCACAGTATGACCGTCATGGCCGCCCGTGATGGGGATGGTTTTCACAGGTTTTCCCTGTGCCAAAAAATGCGCCATATCTTGGGGTAAAATGGTCAACCACCCGTGTTCAACCACATTTGACACCAACACAATGGTGGAATTCGATTCAATCGTGGACTGGATACTAATGTCATATTGCGCAAAGTTTCGATCAATGATGCGACGGTTTTGCATGTCTTGTGTCAATAAACACAGACGTTCATGATTCAAATCTGCCCAACTGACGCTGTCACGTTTGGCAAATTCGGATCCATTTGAACACACCAGCAAATATCGTTCCCGATACAGCGGTGCCGTACTGACACGCCCCAGCGGTTCATTGTCCAGATACGACAGGCCGACATCAATTTCCAAATTTTCGATCATTTTCAAAATTTCAGCGGATGTGCGTGACAGAATTTTGAATCGAACCTTGGGGTGTTTGTCGCAAAAATAACTGGCCAGTTTTGATGCCCATGTCAGGGCTGTTGGAATAACGGCCATGCGCAACTGTCCCGACAAACCGTGGCGGGTCTGGCGCATTTCCTCTTTCAGTTGGCGGGTGTCGCCGACGATTTTGCGCGCCCAGTTCAGTGCATTTTGACCCTCGGGGGTTAATCCGCCAAATCGGGATCCGCGAAAAATCAATTGTACACCCAACTGATCTTCGAGCTGTTTTATACCGCTAGACAGGGTAGGTTGGGTGATCCCCAAACTTTCAGCGGCGCGGCCAAAATGTTCATGGCGCGCCACGGCAAGGAACATTTCCAGTTTGTCGATCATGTGCTGTGCGTGCCTTGTCGGTTTGGGGTGCTACGCAGGTTCTGCGTCAAAGCCAATGTCATCCAGCACATCAATGATCTGTTGGGCTGATGGGGCATTGGTGATTTCGATCATTCGACTGTCAAGGTCGCAGGTAACGGATGTGCCGTCAAATGCATTGGTGATCGCCGATTGAATGCTGGATGTGCAGTGCCCGCATGACATATCTGGAATATGGAATTTCATCTTGGAGGCCTTTCAAAATTATCCGCCTGCTTGGTTGAAACAGGCGGGATATACGCATATCTTTAAAGCAGTTCGGGCAGGTGCCATTTGTCCCATGTATCGCAAAAAGGCCACGTTATGGCAACAACAATACCCGTTCACATCCGTATTTCTGGCATGCACTGCGCATCCTGCGTGGCGCGTGTGGAACGGGGGCTGTCGCGTATCGATGGGCTGTCGAATATTGCGGTGAATTTGACCACAGAAACCGGCCACTTTGACGCCGAAACCCCCGATCACTTGGCCCAAGCGGTTGCACGTTTGGGGAAACTGGGGTTTCCAGCACTGACAGAAACGGTGGATTTGGCGATTTCGGGCATGTCCTGCGCGTCCTGCGTTGCGCGGATTGATCGCGCAGTTGCCAAAATACCGGGTGTGCAAACGGTTTCGGTCAATTTAGCTACGGAACGCGCCACTGTTACCTATCTGGCGGATATGGTGAATGTCAGTGCTTTGACCAATAAAATTGCACAGCTAGGGTTTTCAGCTGACCCAATCATGTCAGATGATCGCGCAAGTGCGCATCAAACACAAAACGACAAAAGCCACAGTCTAAGGGCCAAATTTTACTGGGCCTTGGTGCTGACCTTGCCCGTGTTCATTTTGGAAATGGGCGGGCATCTGATCCCTGCGTTGCATCATTGGGTGCAAATGACGCTGGGCACGCAGTCCAGTTGGATGATCCAGCTGATCCTGACCAGTTTGGTGTTAATCGGCCCCGGCCGTGATTTTTATACCAAGGGTCTGAACGCATTGCGGCGCGGCGGCCCAGATATGAATTCGCTGGTGGCTGTGGGGACATTGGCGGCCTATGGATATAGCTTGGTTGTCATGATCTGGCCCAATGTGGTGCCGGATCAGGCGCGTGCGGTTTATTTTGAATCCGCGGCTGTGATTGTGACATTGGTTCTGGCGGGCCGTTATCTTGAGGCGCGGGCCAAGGGCAAAACCGGTGCAGCCATTCGGTCGCTGTTGGATTTGCAGCCTGCCTCGGCCCAAGTCGAACGCGATGGGCGCATTATCGAATGTCGTGCCGCTGAAATTGCGCTGAATGATACCCTGCTGGTTCGCCCGGGTGAACGGATCGCCACCGATGGGCTGGTGATCGATGGCCATTCCCACGTCGATGAAAGCATGCTGACAGGCGAAGCCATTGCGGTAGACAAACAGGCAGGATCAACCGTGACTGGGGGAACCGTGAACCTGACCGGTTTGCTGCGCGTGGCGGTGACCCAAATCGGCGATGACACCCGTTTGGCCCAAATCATTCGGATGGTGGAACGCGCGCAGAACACGAAATTACCCATCCAAAACTTGGTTGATCGGGTGACGTTGTGGTTCGTTCCAGTGGTCATGGGGTTGTCTGTGCTGACCGTGATGCTGTGGCTGGTGCTTGCCCCAGCGTTGGATATATCGTTTGCCTTGGTGGCAGGTGTGTCCGTTTTGATCATTGCGTGTCCCTGCGCCATGGGGTTGGCAACGCCCACGTCGATTATGGTTGGTATGGGCCGCGCCGCTGGTTTGGGGATTTTGTTCCGCAAAGGCCAGGCCTTACAGGAATTATCACAGGTGTCCGTCGTTGCTTTGGACAAAACCGGCACCGTGACATTAGGCCAGCCCGAGCTGACCGAATTCCAAACGGCGCCCACCCATGACCCAAACGATGTTTTGTCCGCCATCGCAGGGATCGAGGCGGGATCACAACACCCCGTTGCTACCGCGATTTTACGCTATGCCAAGGCCCAAGGCGCTGATCCTGCCGCCGCGACTGATTTTCAAAATACCACAGGGCGTGGGGTTCGGGCACAGGTGTCGGGCCACAGATACGCAATCGGATCGGCGCAATTTATGGCGGATTCAGGAATTTCCACCGCTGACTGGACAGCGCGCGATCTGGAATGGTGCCGCCAAGGTAAAACTGTTTTATACGTTGCCCGTGACAATGACATTGCCGCGCTGATTGCGGTGTCCGACCCTGTAAAGCCGGACAGCCCCGCCGCGATTTCTGCGCTGATTGACGCGGGCCTGCATGTTGTCATGATTTCGGGTGATAAATCCGAAACAGCCCACGCGATTGCACGCAGTGTCGGCATTGATCACGTCATCGCCGAAGTGTTGCCCGAGGGCAAAGTGGACGCCGTAAAGCAATTGCGTGCCAAATACGGTACCGTGGCATTTGTGGGCGATGGGATCAATGATGCGCCCGCCTTGGCCATTGCGGATGTTGGCGTCGCGATTGGCACCGGCACCGATATCGCGATTGAGGCGGCAGATGTGGTGTTAATGTCAGGCGCGCTGGGCGGGATCGTCAATGCGATTGATCTGTCGCATAAAACACTGCGCAATATTCGGCAAAACCTGTTCTGGGCCTTTGCCTATAATGCATCGCTGATCCCTGTTGCAATGGGGATTTTGTATCCAATTTGGGGGATCATGTTGTCGCCCATGTTGGCCGCCGGTGCGATGGCATTGTCGTCGGTTTTTGTGGTCAGTAATGCACTGCGTTTGCGCCGTGCGCTGCCCGCATTTGCCAAGCATGGCGCACCAACAGGGTAAAAAGGGGTTTGTAATATGACGCAAACGATTGTGTTGTTACCAGGGATGATGTGTGATCAGCGGTTATATGCGGCATTCATGGATCGGTTTTCCGACCAGTTTGATATTCACTGTCTTGATCTGGTGGATCAAACAACCATACCGGACATGGCGCAGTCCGTTTTGGATCGTATCGATGGTCGTTTTCATCTGGTGGGCCTGTCGATGGGGGGCATTGTTGCGCTGCCCGTGGCGTTGCAGGCACCGGATCGCGTTGCATCCCTGATGTTGTTGGACACCAATGCACGTGCCGACCGGCCCGAGGTTGCGGCGCTGCGCGTTGCGCAGATTGATGCCGTGAAAAATAGGGGGCTGGCGGATATCTTATCCCAGAAAATGGTGCCAAATTATTTCCATGACAGATCGGCGAACGCTGAAAATGAACGTATTTGTTTGGATATGGGGATTGATTTGGGCGCGCGCGCCTTTGAAAATCAGTCACTGGCGCTGAAGCACCGCGTTGCGGTGACGGACCGTTTGGGTGCAATTCAATGTCCCACACTGATTATCATGGGGGAGCAGGATAAACTGTGTTCCTTGCACGATCATCAAACACTGGCGGACGGGATCGCAGGATCACAATTGCATATTATTCCCCAATGTGGGCATATTCCGACAATGGAAACGCCGGATCAGGTCAATGATTTAGCTACTACATTTTATGCACAGCAGTCAGGAACATAAATGTCACGCATATCCCAATTTCGCCAACGGGTGCTCGGCCAAGAAACGCTGGCAGGCACCTTTCTGAAAACACCACACTATAATCTGGTTGAGGTTTTTGCCCAAAGTGGATTTGATTTTCTATGCTTGGATGCGGAACATGCACCCTTTGATCGTGCGGTGATTGATCAGTGTTTGGCTGTGGCCTGTGCCTTGGATTTTCCGGTTCTGATCCGTGTCGGCGATCACAGCCCGCGCGAAATTTTATGGGCGTTAGATTGTGGCGCTGTGGGCGTTGTCGTCCCCCATGTTGACACTGTTCAGGTTGCCCAAGACGTGGCACAATCGGCCCGTTTTGGTTTGGGCGGGCGCGGATATGCAGGGTCATCGCGGTGGGGCGAATTTGCCACCAAATCCATGCCGGATCTGTTGGAAAAATCCCAACGTGAAACCGTTGTTATCGCCCAGATTGAGGAACCCTATGCCGTGCCGCTTGCATCAGAAATTGCAGCCATTGATGGCATTGATGCGCTGTTTTCTGGCCCCGCGGATTTGTCGGTGGGCATGGGATATGATCATCAAAACAGCCCCGAATTACACGCGGCCCTAAAATCCATCGGGGACGCCGCCAAAGCGCATGGCAAAGGATACGCCAGTTTTGTCCCCAATGCCCAAGTGGGCCGTGAATGGGCGGAAAAATACGGTGTGTCCATGTTCTATGTCGGATCGGAACACGGATTTATGCGCAGTGCCGCAAATGCCATCGCAGATGCGTTAAAGGCTGATTAAGCCCGCAATTTCGGCGCGGCCAATGTGCCGCGCAGACACAGATCCGTCGTCAATGGCGCGACCGGCGCGGGCGGGGTGTCGGATAAAATGGTATCAATCAAATACCGTGCCGCAGCACGCCCCATTTTGCGATGTGGGACATGAACGGTGGTCAATTCGGGTTCTGTGATCATGGAAATTTCGATATCATCAAATCCGGTAATTGAAATGTCGCGTGGAACATCCAACCCCATTTTTTGCGCCTGACGCAACGCACCTACGGCCAATACGTCGTTCCCGCACATGATCGCGGTAATGTCTGGATGCTGCGATAATAATGCACCACAGGCCTCGGCACCATTGGTGATCGAGTAGCGGGTTTCCATAATCTGCAACCCCTGTGGATCCAACCCTGCCTGCTCCATGGCATCGCGCGCGCCCGTTACACGATCGCGGGCGCGGTCGTTCGTGGCGGTATTTGCCGCGATATAGCCAATGTTTCGATGCCCCAATCCAATGACATGGGTTGCCAAGGCATGGCTGGCGGCGCGGTTGTCAAATCCGACCGATGGCTGCATTTGTGTGTGATCATGGGCCCAAGAAACCACGGTTGGGATACCTTGGCGCGACAGAAATTCATAAATGCTGGGGTCGCGGGAATAGCCGATCAACAACAACGCATCTGCGCCGCGCGCAATCAGGGTGCGAATTTGGCGTTCTTCAAGGTCGGGGTCATAGTTTGAACTGGCCACCAGCAGGGTTTGGCCATTTTCGTTTAATTCCTCTTCAAAGGCCTGCAAGCCGCGCGCAAAGATTGCGTTATCCATCGTGGGAATAACTGCGCCAATGGTGTTGGTCCGCTTTGCCGCCAAGGCGCGTGCGCCGAAATTGGGTGAATATCCCAATTCGTCGATGGCGGACATCACTTTGTCTTTGGTGGTCTGGCCCACTTTGTCGGGTGCGTTCAAACACCGCGACACAGTCGCTGACGACACGCCTGCCAAATCGGCAACATCTGCCAAGGTTGGCAGGGGGGGGTGTGTTGGTTTAATCGGCACGGTGTTGATCCTAGAGGTGTCAGTTGGCGAAAACTTATACACCATTATTTTGAAAATGTAAGCGCTTGCATAAAATTTTGAAAGCGCTTACATTCAATCCGAATCGACACGTTCACCCAAAGGAATGTCATGAATATTGGTCTATCACCCAAGGCTGCGCAGACACCCGTGCAATTGGGGAATCGTTCAGCTGTTGTGATGTCGAAAAACCAATTCGCGTTGTTTGCTAAGTGTGTTTCCGTAGGACACAGCGCTGGGCCATCAACATGTTCCAAATCCAACTATAATAGTTAAAATAGGACTGTCCAATGACCAGAGAGTACCTGAAGAAAGCAACCCTAACGTCCCAATCGAATGCTTCGGATGTGACTGAAATCGTTCAAGGCATATTGAATGATATTGAGCAAGGCGGCGACCAAGCGGCGTTGGACTATGCTGCGAAATTCGACAAATACGAAGGCAGCATCATCCTGAGCCAAGAGGAAATCGACGCTGCCATCGCATTGGTGCCCGAGAAACTAAAACAGGACATCCAGTTTGCCCATGCAAACGTCAAAAAATTTGCCGAAGCGCAAAAAACAACGCTGCAAGACGTCGAAATCGAAATTGTCCCCGGATTGATCGCGGGTCAGAAATCGATCCCGGTAAATGCGGCGGGGTGCTATATTCCGGGCGGACGTTACAGCCATATCGCCAGCGCGATCATGACAGTAACAACGGCCAAGGTTGCCGGTTGTAATCACATTGTGGCCTGTTCGCCACCCCGTCCGGGCGTAGGTATTGCGCCGGCGATTGTTTATGCGGCACATGTTTGTGGTGCGGATACTATTTTGGCCATGGGCGGTGTTCAGGCGGTCGCATCAATGACATTCGGTCTGTTTGGTCTGCCCAAGGCAAATATCTTGGTCGGTCCTGGCAACCAATTCGTCGCCGAAGCGAAACGCATTTTGTTTGGCCGCGTTGGCATCGATATGATCGCAGGTCCAACAGACAGCTTGATTTTGGCAGATGCATCGGCGGACGCGGAAATCGTTGCTGCCGATTTGGTGGGCCAAGCGGAACATGGATATAACTCGCCCGTTTGGTTGGTGACAGATGATCGCAGCTTGGCCGAACAGGTCATGGCGCGCGTGCCTGAACTGATCGACACACTGCCCGAGGTTAACCGCGACAATGCCGCCGCCGCTTGGCGCGACTATGCCGAGGTGATCCTATGTGCCGACCGCGAAGAAATGGCGGCGACATCCGATGAATACGCGCCCGAGCATTTGACCGTTCAGGCGCAGGATCTGGATTGGTGGTTGTCACGTCTTAGCTGCTATGGATCGCTGTTCTTGGGCGAAGAGACAACCGTTGCCTTTGGCGACAAAGCATCCGGTACAAACCACGTTCTGCCCACATCAGGTGCGGCCAGCTATACGGGCGGTTTGTCCGTCCATAAATACATGAAAATCGTCACATGGCAGCGTGCCACACGCGAAGGGTCAAAACCTGTGGCCATCGCAACCGCACGCATTTCCCGCCTAGAAGGTATGGAGGGCCATGCCCGCACTGCCGATATTCGTTTGGCGAAATATTTCCCAGACGAAACATTCGATCTAACCGCCGAGGAGTGATCCAGTGCAGCCCAGCGATTTGTTTGATCTGACAGGCAAGGTGGCCGTTGTAACAGGCGCCAGTTCCGGATTGGGACGGCGCAGTGCAACGGTATTGGCGGCCGTGGGGGCACAGGTTGTTGCCGTGGCGCGTCGTGCCGATGCTTTGGCTGATTTGGCAAATGAATTGGGCGATGCCTGTGTTCCTGTGGTGGCCGATTTGGCCGATCGGGGCGATTGGGCTGATTGTGCAAAACGGGTCGCTGTTCCCTTTGGCGATCCTGATATTTTGGTGCATGCCGCAGGGATCAACACCCGCCAAGAGGCGGATGACATCACGATTGAGGCATGGGATACCACGCTGGATCTAAACCTCGCCGCGCCGTTTTTCTTGGCCCAAGCTTTGGTGCCTGCGATGCGCGAACGTGGTTGGGGGCGCATTGTAAACTTTGCGTCATTGCAAAGCTATCGCGCCTTTCCTGCGGGCCTATCCTATGGTGCGTCCAAGGGGGGTATTGCGCAGATGACGCGTGCCATGGCGCAGGCGTGGTCACAATACGGGATCACGGCAAATGCAATTGGTCCGGGGTTTTTCCGCACCGAATTGACGGCAGCGGTGTTTGCCGACCCAGAACGGGCCGCGCGCAACGCCGCGCAAACTTGTATTGGACGAAACGGCGAAGTGTCTGATATGGACGGCCCCATGCTGTTTTTGTGTTCAGATGCGTCGGCCTATGTTACGGGCCAGATATTGATGGTTGATGGGGGATTTACAGCAAAATGAAGGCATTGGTTTACACAGGTGTTGAAACACTGACCTATCAAGATATGCCGGATCCGGTCCCCGCCGATGGCGAACATGTGATCCGAGTTGACAGTGTTGGTATATGTGGATCTGACATGCACGCGTTTTTAGGACATGATGAACGCCGGCCCGCTCCGTTGATTTTAGGTCACGAAGCCGCCGGCGTTATCATTGGTGGCCCCCGCGATGGTGAACGCGTGACAATCAACCCGCTTGTGACATGTGGGACATGTGACGCCTGTGTGTCAGGGCGCGATAACCTATGCGCAACCCGTCAGATCATTTCCATGATGCCACGCCAAGGGGCCTTTGCCCAATATGTCAGCATGCCCGCAACAAATTTGGTCACTGTCCCCAGTGGCGTCGATTTGGACAAAGCGGCGCTGGCCGAACCGATTGCATGTGGGTGGCATACCGTGCGTTTGGGTCTGGAACGGATCAACCGTGCGCCAAAGGATCTGCGTGCACTGGTTTTGGGCGGGGGCGCCATTGGTTTGGGCGCAGCTCTGTCGCTGCGCGCGCAGGGTGTGGACGATGTGACAATCGTCGAACCCAATGCTGTGCGTGCCGCCTATCTGCGCGATCAGTGTGGTCAATCGGTGATCACAGGGGATGATCAGCCGATGGAAAACTCATATGATTTCGTGGTTGATGGCGTGGGATATGCCGCAACGCGCGAAACGGCATCCGCCTGTGTGCGGGCAGGGGGCATGATCGGCCACATCGGTTTGGGACAATCCACCGGTGGTTTGGATGTGCGCCGCATCACCTTGCAAGAAATCACCTTTTTTGGCACGTATACCTATACGGCCGAAGACTTCCGCCAGACGGCGCAGGCCATTTTCGATGGGCGTTTGGGCCCGTTGGATTGGACCCAAGCGCGCGCCTTGGCTGATGGGCAACAGGCGTTCGACGATATTCGCGCCGGCACCGTTGCCAGCCCTAAAATTATATTGAAACCCAACTGATGGAGACACCTATGTCAGAAATCCCGCATCTACTGGTGCATGAACATGCAGATAACGTTGGCGTTGTCGTCGTAGAAGGCCTGACGGCTGGAACAGACATGCTGGTCTGTGTGACGCACGACAATTCAACATTTCGCTTAACAGCGCATGCTGACGTGCCGATCGGACACAAAGTCGCGCTGAAAGATCTGAAAGAGGGCGACACCGCGATGAAATATGGCGAAGATATTGGCAAAATTATTGCTGACATTCCCCAGGGTCATCACGTACACACCCATAACTGTAAAACCAAGCGTTGGTAAGGATTTGTAATTATGACTAAATATTCAAATATCACAGTCCAAGCGTACCGCCGCGAAAACGGTCGTGTTGGCGTACGTAACCATGTTGTCATTCTGCCAGTTGACGATATTTCGAACGCAGCTTGTGAAGCGGTTGCAAACAACGTCAAGGGCACAATGGCGATCCCGCATGCCTATGGTCGTTTGCAGTTCGGCGAAGACCTTGAATTGCATTTCCGCACGATGATCGGCACAGGCGCAAACCCAAACGTCGCAGCAGTTGTTGTCATCGGGATCGAGCCAGGCTGGACCAAGCGTATTGCAGACGGTATTCGCGCCACAGGCAAGCCTGTCGCAGAATTTTCGATCGAACAGAACGGTGATTTCGAAACCATCCGCCGCGCCAGCTGGGCCGCAAAAGAATTCGTCCACATGACATCTGAATACCAACGTGAAGAGTGTTCAATCTCAGAACTTTGGGTGTCCACAAAATGTGGTGAATCAGACACAACAACAGGTCTGGGATCCTGCCCGACTGTTGGCAACATGTACGACAAATTGCTGCCCGAAGGGATCACAGGTTTCTTTGGTGAGACATCAGAAATCACAGGTGCTGAGCACATTTGTAAAGAACGCGCAATCAACGAAGAGGTTGGCGAGCGTTGGTACAAAATGTGGAAAGCGTATCAAGACGACGTTATCTTTGCACACCAAACAGATGACCTGTCAGATTCACAGCCTACCAAAGGCAACATCGAAGGCGGCTTGACCACTATCGAAGAAAAAGCTTTGGGTAACTTGGAAAAAATCGGCCGTACATCGCGTTACATCGATATCCTAGAACCAGCAGAAGCGCCAAAGTCGGGCAATGGTCTGTATTTCATGGACAGCTCTTCAGCAGCGGCTGAATGTGTGACGTTGATGGCTGCGGGTGGTGCTGTGATCCACACATTCCCAACAGGTCAGGGTAACGTGGTCGGTAACCCGATCGTTCCAGTGATCAAGATCACGGCGAACCCACGCACTGTGCGCACAATGTCCGAACACGTTGATGTCGATGTGTCTGGTATCTTGCGTCGTGAAATGACCATTGACGAAGCAGGCGACGACTTGATCGAAATGATCCGCCGCACTGCAAACGGTCGTAACACTGCGGCTGAGGCACTGGGACACCGCGAATTCTCAATGACCAAGCTGTATCGTTCGGCTTAATTCAAATCAAAGGGCGGCGGCACCGAAACTGTGCCGCCGCATTTTTATATGTCACAAACAGTTACTCTTGAATTACAGGCTGCCTATGCGCTGATCCGCGATGCGTTGATCGCCCAAGGTGTGTTGCCTGACGTTGCCCAATCTGTTGCCACAGCCCTAGTTGATGCCGAGGCAGACGGACAGGTGGGCCATGGATTTTCCCGCCTTGCCGATTATGCGGCTCAGGCGCGCAGCGGCAAAATTAACCCAGCTGCAAATATAACCTGTCAGGCGGTCCATCCCGCATCATTGCTGATTGATGCAGATTGCGGGTTTGCATATCCTGCGTTGGATATGGCTGTTCAACAGGGGATCAAGGTCGCCCAAGAATTTGGCATCGCCTCGATGGCGGTGACGAATTCGCATCACTGTGGTTCATTGTCATTGCAGGTCGAAAAGCTGGCAGCAGCTGGTTTGATCGGGATCATGGTTGCCAATTCACCGCCTGCGATTGCACCAGCCGGTGGCAGTACCCCCATATTTGGGACAAATCCGATTGCCTTTGCCGTGCCTCGTTCTGGGGCAGATCCATTGGTCATTGATATGTCATTGTCTGTTGTCGCGCGCGGCAAAGTAATGAACGCCGCACGCACTGGCGCGTCCATCCCCGAAGGCTGGGCACTGGATCCAAATGGCCATCCTACAACAGATCCAGAACAGGGGCTGCAAGGGTCAATGGTCCCGATTGGCGGTGCAAAAGGGACGGCTTTGGCTTTGATGGTTGAGGTTTTATCCGCCTTACTGACTGGCGCAAATTTCAGTTTCCAAGCATCATCCTTTTTTGCTGCAACCGGGCCGGCCCCACGCGTCGGACAATATTTGCTAGCGATAAAACCGATGCAAAGCGATGCTGATTTTGCACAGCGTTTTGAAACTTTGATTGGTGAAATCTTAAAACAGGATGGAACGCGGCTGTCGGGTGCATCGCGGTTCACAAAACGTGCTTTGGCCCACAAAAATGGGTTGACCATCGCGCAGAATTACCATGATATCGCGCTGAAATTGGCAGCGGGCCAAACCACATAAAAACAGAAGGCACAACATGAGCAGAGTTGCTAATTTGCATTCGCGTTTACGCGAATTATTTCCCGGTGTTCTGGTGTCCATCTTGGTCGCACTTTCTGCGCAATTTGTGGCAGAACATTATGGCGCACCGGCTATGTTGATGGCGCTTTTGTTTGGCATTGCCTTGAATTTTTTATCGGTCGAAGGCCCCTGTGGTCCGGGTATCCAATGGGGTGCCAAAACTGTGCTGCGCTTTGGCGTTGCATTGCTGGGCCTGCGTATCAGTGTTTCTATGATCTCAGATCTGGGTTTTGGATTGGTCAGCTTGGTCATTCTGGGTGTGATCGCCACGATTGGATTTGGATTATTAATCGGCCCGCGATTGGGGCATGGACCACGATTTTCGTTTTTGACTGCTGGTGCGGTTGCGATTTGTGGGGCATCGGCTGCTATGGCAATCGCGGCCGTATTACCAAAGGATGAGCGCAGCGAACAACGCTTGGTCTTTACGGTTGTTGGTGTGACGCTGTTGTCCACAATTGCAATGGTTATTTATCCGATTTTGGCAACCGCTATGGGGCTTGATGAACGCTCGATCGGGATATTTTTGGGGGCAACCATTCACGATGTCGCCCAGGTCGTGGGTGCTGGATTTTCGGTATCTGATGCAGCTGGTGAAACTGCAACTTTGATCAAGTTGTTCCGCGTTGCCATGCTGGCCCCCGTTGTTGTGATTGCAACGATGGTGGTGCGTGCCTATGTCCCATCGTCCACAGACGGCGGCAGCCGTCCGCCGATTTTACCAGTGTTTGTAATTGGATTTATCCTGTTGGCCGCACTTAATTCAGCGGTTGCATTGCCTGCCGCATTTACGGATTGGGCTGGTGCGGTGTCTCGGTGGGCGCTGTTGACATCGATTGCCGCTGTTGGGATGAAAACATCGTTGCGTGATGTGGCGCAGGTTGGGGGCGCTGCGATTGCATTGATTGTGGCCGAAACCATATTCTTGGCGTTATTTGTCACAGCTGGATTGGCGATTTTGCCAACCTAAACAGTGACCCGCTTGGGAATATCCGGCCATCGCCCTATCTGAATATCAAAGGAGACCAAGATGTTCAGATTTTGGCGTTTTAAAAACTGTATGATGGCGTTGTTTATTGGCCTGTGGTGCGTTGGACCTGTCGTTGGCCAGACGATCACCCTACAACAGCTAGATCCATCGCAGTACAATGTTATATTTATGCGTCATGCCTTGGCCCCTGGGTTTGGGGACCCTGATAATTTCGATGTGACGGATTGCGCAACGCAGCGAAACCTGGATGATCAGGGCAGGGCGCAGGCCCGTGAAATTGGTCAGGCGTTTGCCCAAGCGGATGTAGCAATTGATCAGATTTATTCCAGCCAATGGTGCCGTTGTCAGGACACCGCGCGGTTGTTGGAAATGGGGGCACATGTCCCCTTTACCGGACTAAATTCGTTTTTCCAAAACCACGCCCCGCGCGATGCGACATTGGCGATGTTGCGTCAAAAATTACAACAGCTGCCCAAAGATCGGGTGACGCTGATGGTGACGCATCAGGTGGTGATTAATGCCATCACGGGCCGCTCTGTCCCATCAGGGGGCGTGGTGGCCTATGACACCCGAACGGGGCTGTCCCAACCACTGACGCTGCGCTGATCCGTATTCTATGGCGATCCCGTTCGTGTCGGTGTCATGCTGCGGACAGTTTCGATTGGGTGTGCAACTTGGGAATGGCTTGATTATGGGCCTTCAGGCACAGCGTCAGACATGCGCATTGCCCGTTGGGGACGAAAAAATGCGATTGCGTCATTTGGGATCTTGCCAAATGAATTGTTTTTATGATTAATCGCGCCATGGTCACGCGATGGCGTCGCTGTGATCCTCTCACCTACATTGACCTCCTGTACGCCGGGAACGTTTTTAATGGTCGATGCGGTGATATCCTGTTTGTCCGCTCGGCCTGATAGGAGTGAACTATGAACCGTCCTCAGTTTTATCGTTTTCACCAAGGTGAAAAAATATTGCCATTTTCCGATGCGGAATATGAACAGCGTTTGGCTGGTCTGCGCAAATCTATGGCATCCCGTGGCGTAGATGCATGTGTTTTTACATCTATGCACAATATTTCGTATTATTCGGGATTTTTATATTGTGCCTTTGGTCGGCCCTATGCCTTGGTTGTCACGCCAGAGACATCCGTGACCATCAGCGCAGGTATTGATGCGGCGCAGCCGTGGCGGCGTGGATATGGCGACAACATCACCTATACCGATTGGCAGCGCAACAATTACTGGGTTGCGATCAAATCTGTTACTGGCTCAGGTCGGGTGATCGGTGTTGAAAATGATCACATGACATTGGCATCACAGGGTTTGATGAACGAATATCTGGCACCGTCACAGGTGGTTGATATTGCACCGGACACGATGCGTCAGCGGATGCACAAATCAGCGGCAGAAATCGAATTGATCCGCGCCGGTGCCAACACGGCCGATGTGGGCGGCTATGCCATTCGTGATGCCATCAAAGAGGGCGCGCGCGAAATCGATGTGGCCATGGCAGGCCGCGATGCGATGGAGTTGGAAATTGCGCGTCGGTTCCCTGACGCTGAATATCGCGATACATGGGTATGGTTCCAGTCGGGGATCAACACCGATGGGGCGCACAACCCCGTGACATCGCGCAAATTGCAGCGTGGTGATATCCTTAGCCTGAATACATTCCCGATGATTTCAGGATATTACACCGCATTAGAACGGACATTGTTTGTGGGCGAGGTCGATGATGCATCGTTGCGCGTATGGCAGGCAAACGTCGATGCGCATGAATATGGAATGAGCCTGCTGAAACCGGGTGTCAGCTGTGCTGATGTCACCCATAAAATCAACGAATTTTTCCAAGAACGCGATTTGCTGCAATATCGCACCTTTGGATATGGGCATTCGTTCGGGGTGCTTAGCCACTATTATGGTCGCGAAGCCGGATTGGAATTGCGCGAAGATATCGACACTGTTTTGGAACCCGGCATGGTGATTTCAATGGAACCCATGCTGACGATTCCTGACGGTCAACCTGGCGCAGGTGGGTATCGTGAACATGATATTTTGGTCATCACCGAAGATGGCAATGAAAATATCACAGGCTATCCCTATGGTCCCGAACATAATGTGATCGGCTAATTCGGTCGAATTGTCTGATTTAAGACCGCATATGGCCTTGGGGGTGCCCAAGGCCATACGCTGAGAAACGATATCGTTTCTGAACAATTTTGAAACTGCGTTCGCTTGGGCCGCGCCTAGGCCCAATCTGGCGTCGATGTGGTATCGGCTTTCAGCCTAGATCCAATATCATTCCCATCTTGGCGGATAAAACCGCGTGTCATCAGGTGGAATGAACCAAAGCGTCTGTCAACACAGTGGCGCGCGAATGACAATTTGCAAAACGGTTATACGGCGCGTTGGCAGTGGATATCAGTTGGCTTGGACCATATCCGCCAAATCCATGATTTGGTGGGCAATGTCGTTGGTCACAGACACCTGTTCCTGTGTTGCGGTCGCAATCGAATCCGTATCGCCCTGCAATGCGCCAATTTTTTTGATCATCTGATCCGTGTTGCCCGAGATTTTGGCAGAAATATCTTGGATCGTTTCAATTTCCTTGGCGATGGTTTGGGTGAAATTTGTAGCGCTGTTGGCTAGATTTTTTACCTCGCCGGCGACGACGGCGAACCCTTTGCCTGCTTCGCCTGCACGTGCGGCCTCAACCGCGGCGTTCAGCGCCAACAGGTTAATTTGGTCGGCAATCGTATATACGAATTCCACGGTCTGGGCCATGGTTTCTGATGATGCGATCAGTTGCTCGACAATATCTTTGGTACCTGTTGCAGAGTGGACCAAAGCCTCTGCGCCATCGCGCGCTACCTGAACGGACGCGGATATATCGGCAATGGCTGAATTCATTTCTTCGACTGCGGCAGATGTGGCTTGGGCGATTTCCGCGGTTGTTTCGCGGTTTGCGACCTCGGTTGTAATGTCAGTTGCATGTTTGGTCACACCGACGACATTGCCCTGCAAATCATAGTCTGCGTTATAGGATGCGTTCAGGTAAATCGCCTGTCCATTTTTTGCCAGCCGCTTGAAATTGCCCGTCTTGGATACGCCCTTGCCCAGGTCAGACCAAAACCGTTTGTAATCTGCACTTTCGGTATAGGTGTTTTCGCAAAATATGCGGTGATGCCGGCCCACAATATCGTTTAGGTCATAACCTGTGACATCCAGAAATGTCTGATTTGCGTCCTTAATGGTGCCATCGGGGGTAAAGGAAATAACGGCCTGCGTTCTGGCAATCGCTTCGTTTCGTTTGCGTGTTGGAATGCTGATATCAACGGCATATTTTATGACGCCGACGACGCTACCTGCGTCATTTTTGATTGGGTTGTAGGTTGCTTGGATGTAAACGCTCTGCCCATTTTTTGTCAGCCTTGTATAGGTTCCCGACTGAAATTCACCGGCCTGTAGATTCGACCAAAATTCGGCGTATTCGTGGGATTGAACATAGGTTGGGTCACAAAAAATCCGATGATGTTGCCCTACAATTTCGTTTTGCTGATACCCAAGTGTTTGCAGAAAATTGGTATTTGCTTGCAAGATGGTGCCATCAGGGCTGAATGAAATAACAGCTTGGCTTTTATCTAGGGCTTTGATGACATCGGTGTCCGCAAAGGCGGAAAACTGTGATTTCTGGGTCTTGCGGCCGAACATTGCTGGATCCTTTTAAATTCGTATAATCCCAAAAACGGCAAAAGGTCCGTTTTTTATAGGTTTCTACGATTAAAAGTATAAAAATTACCAATATGACACATTTTTGGGGCGATGTGCCATGAGCTTATTTAATAACTTAATGATATCATTATTATATAAAAATATAATTTTTAATTATTCTAAAACGCACTACTTTATGCATACAGTTCAAAACAGAACTGAACACATTTTCACACGTCTAAGACGGAGGAATTTATGGACGGAAATAATTCAGATATGTCGGGCAAATGCCCGGTGATGCACGGCGCAAATTCGACCAATCAAAAAAATGTTATGGATTGGTGGCCGAATGCGCTGAACCTAGAAATCTTGCACCAGCATGATCGCAAGACAAACCCAATGGGCGCTGATTTCAACTATCGCGACGCATTAGAGAAATTGGACGTAGATGCGCTTAAGGCGGATTTGACCGCTTTGATGACAGACAGCCAAGATTGGTGGCCTGCGGACTGGGGCCACTATGGCGGATTGATGATCCGTATGGCGTGGCACGCTGCTGGATCATATCGGACCACCGACGGACGTGGTGGCGCCAATACTGGCAACCAACGTTTTGCGCCTTTGAACAGCTGGCCTGACAATGGCAACCTAGACAAAGCACGTCGTTTGCTGTGGCCGATCAAACAGAAATATGGCAATTCCGTATCATGGGCAGACCTGTTCATTTTGGCAGGCAATGTGGCCTATGAATCCATGGGCTTCAAAACCTTTGGTTTTGCATTCGGTCGCGAAGACATCTGGCATCCTGAAAATGATATTTACTGGGGCGCCGAGAAAGAGTGGCTGGGATCTGGCCGCTATGACGAAAGCCGCGACGCCGACACATTGGAAAACCCGCTGGCCGCAGTGCAAATGGGCCTGATCTATGTGAACCCCGAGGGTGTGAACGGTGTATTGGATCCGTTGAAAACTGCGCGCGACATGCGCGTGACCTTTGCTCGGATGGCGATGAACGACGAAGAAACCGTAGCCCTGACTGCCGGTGGCCACACCGTTGGTAAAGCACATGGTAACGGCAACCCCGCCGATTTGGGACCAGAGCCCGAAGGCGCGGACGTTCACGAACAGGGCCTAGGCTGGATGAACCACGTATCGCGTGGCGTTGGCCGTGATACCGTCACCAGTGGCGTCGAAGGTGCGTGGACCACAAACCCAACCAAGTGGGACAATGGGTATTTTGAACTGCTGTTCAAATATGATTGGGAAAAATCCAAATCACCCGCTGGTGCAAACCTGTGGCACCCCATCAACATCGCAGAAGAGGACATGCCCGTTGATGTAGAGGATCCATCTATCCGCTGCATGCCAATGATGACAGATGCGGACATGGCGCTGAAAATCGATCCAGAATATCGCAAGATTTCGGAACGCTTTATGGCTGATCCTGCGGCATTTGATGATGCCTTTGCCCGTGCATGGTTCAAACTGACCCACCGCGATATGGGCCCCAAGGCGCGTTATTTCGGACCAGAAGTTCCCGAAGAAGAGCTGATCTGGCAAGATCCAGTTCCCGCAGGATCCACCGGTTATGATGTCGACGCGTTGAAAGCAAAAATCGCGGATAGTGGTTTGAGCGTTTCAGAACTGGTCGCAACTGCATGGGACAGCGCGCGTACATTCCGTGGGTCTGATTTCCGTGGCGGTGCCAATGGTGCGCGCATTCGTTTGGCCCCACAGAAAGATTGGGCAGGCAATGAACCTGACCGTCTGGCCAAGGTTTTGTCCGTGCTAGAACCGCTGGCAGCAGCGGCGGGCGCATCCATTGCCGATACAATTGTGTTGGCGGGTAACGTCGGTGTGGAAATGGCGGCCAAAGCGGCTGGCCACGATCTGACATTGCCATTCATGGCGGGGCGCGGTGACGCAACACAGGAACAGACAGATGTCGCATCCTTTGACGTGTTGGAACCTGTCGCGGATGGTTTCCGCAACTGGCAAAAACAGGACTACGCTGTTAGCGCCGAGGAAATGATGCTGGATCGTGCACAGTTGATGGGGCTGACCGCCCCTGAGATGACCGTTTTGGTCGGTGGCATGCGCGCTATGGGCACCAACCACGGTGACACAGCACACGGCGTCTTTACCGATCGCAAAGGTCAGTTGACCAACGATTTCTTTGTGAACCTTACAGACATGGCCTATACATGGGTTCCTGTCGACGGTGGCACATACAACATCGTTGATCGTGCGTCGGGTGATGTGAAATGGACGGCGACACGTGCGGATTTGGTCTTTGGGTCGAATTCTGTTCTGCGCGCCTATTCCGAGCTTTATGCGCAAAACGATTCATCGGCCAAGTTCGTGGCGGATTTCGCCGCTGCTTGGACCAAAGTGATGAACGCCGATCGTTTCGACGCGTAAATCAATCATTGAAACGCAAAACAGGCCGATTATTCGGCCTGTTTTTTATTTCTGTTGTAATGGTTAAATCGATCCGCAGGATGATTTCGTGGGGTTATTCGATGACGCGGCCGCGTGATTTGCCGATGGCCCAGAACACACTGGCCAAATACACCAAATCAACAGCCACCATCAGCATCCACAAATGCGCCACAAACATCCCAATCCCGATCACCACGGCAACCATCGCCAAGCTGACCAGTTTGCGTGGCACGCGGATGGATTTCGGTGAAAACGTCTTGATTTGTGAAATCATTAAAAATCCAACAAACCCTAACCATAGGGCAACCAGCATCGGATATTCCGTGATATCGATTGTGTCAGACATATATAAAAACACTGGGAACAGTCCCAACATTGCACCCGCTGGTGCCGGCACCCCAGTGAAATGACGCGATGTTTCTTCTGTCGGTTTAGCGCGCGCCACGTTGAAACGGGCCAAGCGTAGACAGGCCGATGTGATATAAACCAGCACAAAAATCCATGCCACGCCGGTTTCGCCACGCAAAAATACTTCGTAGACCAATAAACCAGGGGCGACACCGAAACACAAAAAATCAGACAGGCTGTCCAATTCCGCCCCGAAATCGGATGCCGCATTCAAACGACGGGCCAGCAGCCCATCCAAGCCATCCATGATTCCGGAAATCAAAATCAGGATTACTGCGATTTCAAATTTCTGTTCTATCGCATAGCGAATGGATGTGATCCCCAAACACATGCCCGAAATCGTCGCAAGGTTTGGCAACAACATATAAAAGGGGATACGTTCGCGTGATTGGGGGTCTTGGGCCATGTGGTTATTCCGACACTGGAGGTAATTCAGCGATAACCGTTTCGCCTGCAATCATTGTTTGACCGATCGCAACCTTACAGACTGCGCCTTCGGGCAGGTAAATGTCCAAACGTGACCCAAATCTGATCAAACCAAAACGCTCTGCGCGGCCTAAATAATCGCCCTCTTTTGACCAGCATAGGATACGGCGCGCAACCAGTCCGGCAATCTGAACGACGCCGTATTTGCGGCCATCGGGCAATTCCACGGTGATACCATTGCGTTCGTTGTCTTTGGATGCTTTGTCCAGCGATGCGTTGAAAAATTTACCGGGACGATAGGCCACTTTGGTAATTGTACCGGCTGTGGGCACGCGGTTTACGTGGCAATTGAACACAGACATAAACACCGACACGCGCAGCATTGGTTCGTCGCCCAATTCCAATTCGGCGGGGGGAACGGCGGGTTCCAGCAGCGATACGACACCATCCGCAGGCGACACCATAACGCCGGCCTGTTCCGGCGTGACGCGTTCAGGATCGCGGAAAAAGTAGTAAACCCAGACGGTCAGCCCAAGACCAATCCAACCCAATGGATCCCACAGCAAAAACAGCCCTGCGGTAATCGCGGCTGCGATTGCCACAAATTTGCGCCCTTCGGGGTGCATCGGCTTCACAAAGGTGGATAGCATGGAAACGCTCATTCGGGCCTCTTATCATCTAGAAATTAGACACAGCGCATACAACGAAGTCACACCTTTGGCAATCTTGGGTTTTGCGTTTTTTATTTGTGCGCCGCCCTCAGTCGGCATTTACAGGGCGCTTGCGCGCATTTCTTGGTAATAGGGCAGACAGGCATCCGCGATGGCCTGCAATGGCTCAGCCAGCTGCGGCATGTCTTGTTCTGGGGGTGCAAACCCTGATGATTTGTGAACCGCTTCGTACCAATGTGGCGCCCAGACCCCGTCGTATGGCTTTGGGCCGATGGGCCACGTCAACATGGCTGGATCAAATTCCAGACCAATTGCGTTGCATAATTTTGTCAGCATATCGCGTGGTGCGCGTCGGATGTCTGTGCTGTCAATGACGATGGCGGTCTGGCCTGACGATTGAATTTGCTTGAACAAATCTAATTGCTGCTTAAATCCAATATCTGTCGCTGTCGGGTTGTCATATTTCGCGCTAAAGCTGGCAAGGACACGCTGTGGGTGACGGATCAAAAATACATTTTTCACCTGCGCAATCCAATCGCGTGGAATATCGGGCAACATATGCTGTGTCATATGTTTTTGGTAATAATGGTGCCCCCGTGGCGCAATCAGATCGGCGATCACATCATCGGCATCATGCGGTTGCGCGGCCAAGACATCATCGCGCATGGGGTGGTTCAGGCCCGTTTTGGTCAAGTAACAGGCATAAAACGGTTCATCAATGGCCTGAAAATCGGACCGATTGGCAAAGGAATACATCAGCGCCGTTGATAAATTTCGCGGTCCAGACCACATGGCTAGGTTCATTTTGCCACCTCATGTTCGATCAGTGATCTATATAGGGATCGGATGTGTTGGGTCATGGGGCCCATTTCGCCTGTTCCAATGATCCGCCCATCAATGGATCCGACCGGCGTTTGCGCGCCAAAGGTGCCTGTCAAAAATGCCTCATCCGCGCCATAGGTATCGACCAAGGAATAGTTGCGTTCAAAAACGGGGATCCCATCCGCTTTGCACAGGTCAATGACCTTTTGTCGCGTGATGCCGTTCATACAATAATCGCCCGTACTGGTCCAAACGGCCCCTTTGCGCACAATAAAGAAATTGCAGGCATTTGTTGTGTTCACAAAACCATTGATATCCAACATCAACGCTTCGTCTGCGCCGGCTTTCTCGGCGGCGATGCAGGCTAGGATACAGTTTAGTTTCGAATGGCTGTTTAATTTGGGATCCTGTGTCATCGGTAACCCGCGCAGATGCGGAACAGTTGCCAACCGTATGGGCCTCGGGATTGAAGGTTTCGAATGTTCCATGATGATGGTGATCGTCGGGCCAGATTGCGACAACGCAGGGTGTTGAAACGGGCGCACCTTGGGGCCGCGGGTGATCATCAATCGCGCGTGTGCATCGGTGGTCATTTGATTGGCGGCTTGGGTATCCAAAATCGCCTGTTTCACCTGATCGGGGGTCATGCCGATGTCGATGTCGACGGCTTTGGCGGCCTCGAACAGGCGGTCCATATGTTCGTCGATAAAGGCCCATGTGCCGTTATACAGCCGTAATCCTTCCCAAACACCATCGCCCAGCATGAAACCACTGTCATAGACACTGACAACAGCTTGGTCTTTGGGCACAATTTTGCCGTTTAGATAGATCAAAATATCGTTGTTGCGCTGGTCTTCTTGCGCTTGGTGTGTGGTGACTGTGTCGATCATGGTGAACCTTTTTTCGCCACGCTAGCGTCACGAAAACCAAAGGCCAAGTGTAAAAATTGTTCACCTTAGCGTGAACCGTGTCGGTTTGATTTGGTTCGTTGTGAAAATTACGGCACTGTGATGTCAAAGCCATAAGAGGTGCGACAATGTTTGATACGAAAAAGATTTTCCAAAAATTCGCGGTGCTTGCACTGTTTGGTGGTACGTTTGCCATCGCTGCCCCTGACGCACATGCTGATAGCATCGTTGTAGCAGGTGGCTGTTTTTGGTGTGTTGAATCTGACTTTGAAAAACTAGATGGCGTTACTGAGGCCGTGTCTGGCTATACCGGTGGAACAGTAGCAAATCCCACCTATAAACAGGTGACACGCGGTGGTACGGGCCATTACGAAGCGGTCAAAATTGATTTTGACCCTGCCAAGATCAGTCTGGACGAAATTTTGCATAAATTTTTGCGCTCTGTCGATGTGACCGACGCGGGTGGGCAATTTTGTGACCGTGGGGACAGTTACCGCACCGCAATTTTTGCAACCCCAGATCAAATCGCGCCAGCAAAACGCGCAATTTCCAAGGCACAATCTGACCTAGGGCGGGCCATTGTTACGCCCGTTTTGGAACTGGATGTGTTTTACATGGCCGAAGATTATCATCAGGATTACTACAAAGGCCAAGGATTTGTATTAACGCGGTTTGGGCCCAAGCGGCAAAGTGAGGCATATCAGCTGTATCGTGATGCATGCGAACGTGATGCGCGGGTGCGCCAAGTCTGGGGCGATTCCGCAGCTTTTGCCAAATAACGACAGAATCACATTGCAGATTTGTGCGAGCTGATCTGAAAATTTGCCAAAATATCGCAAAAAACTGGGATATTACCGCGACAGAACCGCGCTAATTTTGAAAACTGTGTAACTGGATGCTGGACGCGGCCGTTTTACAGCGTTACATACCCCCGAGTATTGGTTTAGGTTCAATCCTAGGCCTCATGCCGTATGGGCCGCTTCTGGCCGAAAGAATGGAGTTAACCTCGTGTCACATGCAGACGATCACGAAGGCACCCGCAGAGACTTTCTGTACTACGCCACTGCTGGCGCAGGCGCAGTTGTAACAGGTGCTGCAGTTTGGCCACTGGTCAATCAAATGAACCCTTCCGCAGATGTTAAGGCGCTGGCCTCGATCCGCGTAGATGTATCCGGTTTAGAGCCTGGATCACAGCTGACGGTTAAATGGCTGGGCAAGCCGGTGTTTATTCGCCGTCGTACTGCCGAAGATATTGAGCGCGCGCGCGCTGTCGAATTGGCCGATTTGGTTGATACAGACGCTGCCAACGCCAACAAACCGGGTGCCGATGCTAGCGATGAAAACCGCGCATTGGACGAAGCGGGCGAATGGTTGGTCATGATGGGCGTTTGTACGCACCTAGGCTGCGTCCCACTGGGCGGATCGTCTGGCGATTTCCAAGGTTGGTTCTGTCCGTGCCACGGGTCACACTATGATTCGGCTGGTCGTATCCGCAAAGGTCCGGCGCCAACAAACCTGCCCGTGCCTGTCGCTGAATTTGTGGACGAATCCACAATCAAACTGGGTTAAGGAGACGTAAAGATGGCTGGAATTCCACACGACCATTACGAACCCAAGTCCAAATCCGAGCATTGGCTACACAGCCGTTTGCCGATTGTTGGACTGCTGTATGATACAATTATGATCCCCACACCCAAAAACCTGAACTGGATGTGGATTTGGGGTATCGTGCTAACATTCTGTTTGGCGCTGCAAATCATCACCGGCGTTGTTTTGGTGATGCATTATACGCCGCATGTTGATCTGGCGTTTGCCTCAGTTGAACATATTATGCGTAACGTAAACGGCGGTCATATGATCCGTTATCTGCATGCGAACGGTGCGTCACTGTTCTTTATTGCGGTATATGCGCACATTTTCCGTGGTTTGTATTATGGTTCCTACAAGGCGCCGCGCGAAATCACATGGATCATCGGTATGTTGATTTACCTGCTGATGATGGGCACTGCGTTCATGGGCTATGTTTTGCCATGGGGTCAGATGTCATTCTGGGGTGCGACCGTGATCACCGGTTTGTTTGGTGCGATCCCATTCATTGGTGAGCCGATCCAAACATTGTTGCTGGGCGGTCCTGCCGTTGATAACGCGACGCTGAACCGGTTCTTTAGTTTGCATTACCTGTTCCCATTCCTGATTGCAGGTTTGGTTGCGGTGCATATCTGGGCGTTCCACACCACAGGCAACAATAACCCAACCGGCGTAGAAGTGCGCCGCGGTTCCAAAGAAGAAGCGGCAAAAGACACCGTTCCATTCTGGCCATATTTTGTGATCAAAGATTTGTTCGCACTGGCTGTGATTTTGGCCGTGTTCTTTGCGATCGTAGGCTTCATGCCAAACTATCTGGGCCACCCCGACAACTATATCGAGGCAAACCCACTGGCGACACCTGCGCATATTGTTCCTGAATGGTATTTCTTGCCGTTCTACGCGATCTTGCGTGCGTTCACATCTGAGGTTTGGGTTGTGCAATTCGCATCCTTTATCACAGGTGGCATCATCGACGCGAAATTCTTTGGTGTGTTGGCAATGTTCGGTGCGATTATCGTGATGGCATTGGCACCTTGGCTTGACACATCATCGGTCCGTTCCGCACGGTATCGTCCACAGTTGAAGTTGTGGTTTGCGATTTTGGTCATCGACTTCTTCGCGTTGATGTGGCTGGGCGCAATGCCTGCCGAAGAACCCTATGCGACCTTCTCATTGATTGGGTCTGCATATTGGTTCGGCTATTTCTTGGTCATCTTGCCACTGTTGGGCGTGATTGAGAAACCAGCACCGCAACCGTTGACAATCGAAGACGATTTCAACGCACATTATGGCAAATCTGAAACGCCAGCTGAGTAAGAAAAGGGACAGAAGAAAATGTTGAAACACATTATCACAAGCGCGGTTACCGCACTGGCCCTGACAGCATCAGGGGCGTTCGCCGCAGGCGGTGGCGATCAGCACATCACCGACTATGATTTTTCGTTCGAGGGACCATTTGGCACCTATGACCAAAATCAGCTGCAGCGCGGACTAAAGGTATACACCGAGGTTTGCTCTGCATGTCACGGTCTGAAATATGTTCCACTGCGCACCTTGGGTGACGAAGGCGCGTTGGGCTATACCGAGGACCAAGTGCGCGCCTATGCGGCACAGTTCGAAGTGTATGACGCGGATCTGGACGATTTCCGTCCAGCCCGTCCAGCGGACCATTTCCCTGAAAACACAGGCGCAGGTGCACCTGATTTGTCCATGATGGCCAAATCGCGTGCGGGTTTCCACGGCCCCTATGGATCGGGCATCAACCAGCTGGTAAAAGGTATGGGTGGCGCAGAATACATCGCGTCATTGCTGACAGGCTACACTGGCGAAGAAAAAGAAGAAGCCGGCGTAACACTGTATGAAAACACCGCCTTTCCTGGTGGCTGGATTTCAATGAGCCCACCCTTGTACGGTGAGGATGTCGAATTTGATGACGGACATTCCAATTCCCTAGAAAACGAAGCACAAGACGTTGCTGCATTTTTGATGTGGACGGCCGAGCCAAAAATGATGGCACGCAAACAGGCCGGTTTCGTTGGCGTATTGTTCCTGACAGTTTTGTCAGTGCTGCTGTATCTGACCAACAAACGTATTTGGAAACCGATTAAATACGGCACACGTCCTGAATAAGGCGTATGACATTAAAACAAAAAACCCGCTGATTATCAGCGGGTTTTTTTTATGCTATTTAACGGTGAATTATAGAATTTCGTATTCGATCAATGTTTCACGGCAAGACTGCCAAACATTAATCAGCGTATTAATTTCTGCAAACATCCGATCTGTGTCGCCCTGTTTGCCCATATTTTCCATCGTATTTAACTGGCGCTGCATGCCAAACAGGCCCAGTGCGGCACATGATCCGGCGAATTTATGCAATTCGGCCACGACCTCGCCCGTGTCGCGGGTTTTGATTGCGGGGTCTTTGACATCTTTTAGTAACTTGTCCGCCTCTTGATCTAGGCGTGCGACCAGTGATTTGGCGACATCTACACCAAGTTCATCCTTAAGATATGTGATCCTTTCAACATCAACCAAATCGGCACTCATAACATTTTCTCCCATAAACTTTAGGTGTGCTTTGTTTTCAATCAGCTGCGTCAGTTTTGATACCAAGCTTGGTTTGCTGATCGGTTTCCTTAGAATGTCATTAATCCCAACACTTTTAAACCGTTCAATTTCCTCTGGCATTGCATTGGCCGTCGCTGCGATGACGGGGCTGTTTGCTGACAATCCATCGCCCGAGCGAATTTCTTTGGTCGCGGTGATGCCGTCCATGACCGGCATACTGATATCCATCAAGATTACATCATATTTTGTCGCATTGGCCATTTCGACGCCCTTGGCCCCGTTTTCCGCCAAATCGACAATATGGCCCGCATTTTCCAACATTTCACGCAGGACAAACTGGTTTATTTCGTTGTCTTCGACCATTAATACGTTCAATGGTGTGAGCGTGCTTGTGGTGGTGTGATCAGCAGTGGCGTCCCCTGTCCATGACATATCGCTGTGATCAACGGGGATTTGGATCCAAAACAAGCTGCCCTCACCTTGGGTGCTTTCGACACCGATTTTGCCGTTCAAGGCCTGCACCATCCGTCGTGCGATACTTAACCCTAGGCCGGCGCCTTCGGTGCTGCGGTTATATTCGGAATTCAGGCTTTCAAAATCATTAAAGATGCGATCCAGAAATTCCGCATGGATGCCGATCCCTGT
>CAZWFE010000020.1:0-40295 GCA_964633145.1 uncultured Phaeobacter sp.
AATTGAAAAAATAATTTGCGCGCGATTTAAACCTATGCGACCCTTGGTCATAATTGACATGAGGGTCGCATGAAACACGCAAACATTGATAACTGGGCCGAACGGGTTGATTTGGCGGCGGCCTTTCGCTGGACCGCGCGGTTAAACATGCACGAAGGCGTGGCCAACCATTTTTCACTGGCCATCAACGACGATGGCACACGGTTTTTGATGAACCCGAACCAAGTGCATTTTTCCCGCGTCAAGGCATCAGATTTAATCGTGGTTGACGCAAATGATCCCGAAACACTGTCGGGACCAAATGCGCCCGATCCCACCGCATGGGGGCTGCACGGGGCAATCCATCGCCATTGTGCGCATGCGCGTTGCGCCATGCATGTCCATTCGATCCATGCCACCGTCTTGGCATCATTGGCCGACAGTCGCCTGCCGCCCATTGACCAAAATTGCGCCACATTTTTCAATCGCTATGTGATTGATGACAATTACGGCGGCTTGGCATTCGAAGAAGAAGGCGTGCGGTGTTCCACCCTGTTGTCAGATCCCCAGAAAAAGGTGCTGATCATGGGCAATCACGGCGTTTTGGTCGTGGGCGAAACCGTGGCCGATACGTTTAACCGCCTGTATTATTTCGAACGCGCGGCGGAAACCTATATCCGTGCGCTGCAAACGGGCCAACCGCTGCGCATTCTGCCCGATGATATCGCCGAAAAAACCGCCCGCGAATTGGAAACCTATCCCGAACAGGATGCCCGCCATCTGGCCGAGTTAAAGGCGATCTTGGACGAAGAAGGATCCACCTACGCCAGTTAGGTCAAGCCTTGCCACTTGGGCTGCGGCATGGCACTGTGATCGCGATAAAATTGGACGTTTACATATGACATCACATGGTTTTCCCCGTAATCCGGGGACCCCTTTGGATTTGGACTGGGCGCTGGGCGTGCAGGCCAATCAATCCGCCATTGAACGCCGCGCGGGCCAATTGGGCACACGAAGGTCGGTGAAAAAGGATCACCAAGCCGCATGGCTGTTGCGTGCGATCACCTGCATCGATTTGACCACGCTTTCAGGTGATGACACCGCCGATCGGGTGCGCCGTTTGTGCGCCAAGGCCCGCAATCCCGTGCGCCGCGATATATTGGATGCGCTGGGCATGGGGCCAATCACGGTGGGTGCGGTCTGTGTCTATCACGATATGATCGAAACCGCCGTTCAGGCGTTGGATGGCACCGGTATTCCGGTCGCTGCCGTATCTACGGGGTTCCCTGCTGGTCTGTCGCCCCTAAACCTGCGCATTGCCGAGATTGAGGCATCCGTTGCTGCAGGCGCCCGCGAAATTGACATCGTCATATCGCGCCGCCATGTGTTGTCGCAAAACTGGCAGGCGCTATACGATGAAATGCGCGCATTCCGCGATGCCTGTGGCGATGCCCATGTCAAGGCGATCTTGGCCACCGGCGAATTGGGATCGCTGCGCAATGTGGCGCGGGCCTCCATGATCTGTATGATGGCTGGCGCTGATTTTATCAAAACATCAACCGGCAAAGAAAGCGTGAACGCCACCCTGCCTGTATCCTTGGTCATGATCCGCGCGATCCGCGATTATTACGACCGCACCGGTTATATGGTCGGCTATAAACCCGCAGGCGGCATTTCCAAGGCCAAGGATGCCTTGGTTTATCTGTCCATGATGAACGAAGAACTGGGCCGCCGTTGGCTGGAAAATGATCTGTTCCGCTTTGGCGCATCGTCGTTGATGGGCGATATCGAACGCCAGTTGGATCACCACGTCACCGGCGCCTATTCCGCCGCTAACCACCATGCGATGGGGTAAAACAATGACTGTGAAAGAGATTTTTGAAACCATGGATTATGGAACCGCCCCTGAATCTGCAACCGTCGCTTTGGATTGGATCGCCGCAAACGGCCCCTTTGGTCATTTCATCAACGGCAAAATGACGGCCGCCGGCACCACATTTGACACGCTAAACCCCGCCACAGGTGAACCCTTGGCCCAGGTGTCGCAGGCAACCCCAGATGATATCAACGCCGCCGTTGCCGCCGCCCGCAAGGCGCAAGCCAAATGGGAAAAACTGGGCGGCCAAGGTCGCGCGCGGGTATTATACGCGCTGGCGCGGTTGTTGCAAAAACACGCGCGGTTATTTGCCGTTCTGGAAACGCTGGACAATGGCAAACCCATCCGCGAAAGCCGCGATGCCGATATCCCCTTGGCGCAACGCCATTTTTATTACCACGCAGGCATGGCCGCGGTGATGGATACCGAATTGCCGGACCGTCAGGCACTGGGCGTGTGTGGTCAGATCATTCCGTGGAACTTTCCACTGCTCATGCTGGCATGGAAAATTGCGCCTGCATTGGCGATGGGCAATACGGTGGTGTTGAAACCGGCCGAATACACATCCCTAACCGCGCTGTTGTTCGCGCAAATCTGTACCGAAGCCGGCGTGCCAAACGGCGTTGTCAACATCGTCACAGGCGATGGCCGCGTGGGTGAAATGATCGTATCGCACCCCGATATCGACAAAATCGCCTTTACCGGCTCGACCGAGGTGGGGCGCAAAATCCGCGTGGCGACCGCCGGCACGGGCAAATCGCTGACCTTGGAATTGGGCGGTAAATCCCCCTTTATCGTATTCGATGACGCCGATCTGGACAGCGCCGTCGAAGGTGTCGTTGACGCCATCTGGTTTAACCAAGGCCAAGTGTGCTGCGCAGGGTCCCGTTTGCTGGTGCAAGAGGGCGTGGCAGACCGGTTCTATACCAAACTGCGCGCGCGCATGGCGAAACTGCGCGTCGGCAATCCGCTGGATAAATCCATCGACATGGGCGCCATCGTGGATCGCAGCCAATATGACCGCATCACCGCAATGGTCGGCCAATGCAATGCTGACATCACCCAAGGCAGCGCGCCGAATTCTGGCCTGTTTTATCCGCCAACCCTGATCACAGGGCTGGGCACCGCCGATCCCCTGATGCAGGACGAAATCTTTGGCCCCGTTTTGGTGTCCATGACCTTCCGCACCCCGTCCGAGGCGGTCGAACTGGCCAATAACACCCGCTACGGCCTTGCCGCATCGATCTGGAGCGAAAATATTAACCTTACCCTTGGCATCGCCCCGCAACTGCGTGCCGGCGTAATCTGGATCAATGGCACCAATATGTTTGACGCCGCTGCTCCCTTTGGCGGGCAACGCGACAGTGGCTTCGGCCGCGAAGGTGGCTGGACAGGACTGTCCGCCTATACCAAACCCGCAGCAAAACAGGTCAAAATCAAACCCATCGCCGCAAAATCCGTCTCTAATACGGGTGTTTTGAATATTGATCGCACCGCGAAACTCTATATCGGCGGCAAACAATCCCGGCCCGACAGCGGATATTCCCAACCCGTCCACGACGCGGGCGGTAAACTCATTGGCCACATGCCATTGGCCAGCCGCAAAGATATCCGCAACGCCGCAACGGCCGCCGTTTCGGCCAACGGATGGTCGAAATCAACGGGTCACCTGCGGGCCCAGATCCTGTATTTTCTGGCCGAAAACCTATCTGCCCGCGCCGATGAATTTGCGACTAATATTGATGCAAAAACAGGCTCTAAATCGGGTAAATCCGAGGTTGAAACAGCCCTCGACACGCTCTTCGCTGCCGCCGCTTGGGCCGATAAATTCGACGGCACCATCGCCAACACACCCATGCGCGGCGCAACTTTGGTTGTAAACGAACCACTTGGCGTCATCGGTGCCTTTTGCCCCAACCATATGCCCTTGATGGGCCTGATTGCACCCCTTGCATCGGGTCTGGCAATGGGCAATCGAATGATCATGGTCGCCAGCGAAACGGCCCCCTTAATCGCAACCGACCTTTATCAAATTCTCGACACATCTGACGTTCCTGCAGGCGCGGCCAATATCCTGACTGGATCGCATACCGAATTGGCACCCCATATGGCCGGCCACATGGAAATCGACGCAGTTTGGTCCTTTTCTCAGGCAGATATCTCTAAAACGATCCAAGAAAACAGCATCACCAACCTCAAACGCACTTGGGTCAATGACGGATACGACCAGACCTGGAACAGCGCATTCGTCAAAACTGCACTGCCCCACGCAACCGAACCAAAAACCATCTGGATCCCATTTGGCGAAGGATAGTCTTTCATTTTTGCAAAAATACTCGCGCCGCAGGCTTGGCCCGCCAGGGCCAATCACTGACCTGACAGCTGCGCTAACACTTGAAGCGTTGGATAGCCATCAGCAACGTGTCCAACGGATACTTGCCACTGACGCAACGCGCGTCTGCTGCCGGCGCCCCAAATGCCGTCCACACCATTGGTGTCATAGCCCAAGTCAACCAAATATTGTTGTACGCGTTGTATTTCAGCGCGTGACAGGGTGTCCAAATCAACGGGCCAATCCACCGGCGGCACATCCAAATATGCCAATTTTTGCGCCAGAAATACAACCGCCAGAACATAGTGCAGTGAATGGTTGTACCCATATATCGCTTGGGCATTTGGACCTAAAAACACCACGGGACCATGTGATCCATAGGGGGCCATACCGCGATATGTTTTGCCGTCGTGCAGCCCTGAAATATGCGTGCCATTGACTGGAAATTCCAAACACCCATAGTCAAAATCAGTGTCTAAATAACAAAAATGTACATCAATCTCATGCGATACTGCACCATGCGCGACCAAATATCGCGCGGTTGATGTCAGCGCATCGCGCGGATCATCTGCCCAAATATCGGCAGGTCTGTCGCCAGTATAGGCAACGGCATAATCGCGATAGGCCTGTGGCATGAATTGTGTGTGGCCCATGGCGCCAGCCCAGCTGCCACGCAGATTGTCGTTGGGAATGTGGTGGATATCGCTTAGCGCCTGCAACTGGGCCAAAAACATGTCTCTGCGACGGGATGTGCCGGCGCGATAGGCCAATGTTGCCAGCGCGCTTGGCACATGTATATCGCCACGATTGGCGCCATAGTTGGTCTCTAGCCCCCAAATGGCCAAAATCTCATAACGCGACAGACCAAAGCGGGCCTCAATTTTGGATAGCGCATCGGCCCATGTCTCAGCCATAAGGCGCCCCTGCGCGATGCGGTGGTCTGATAGGACACGATCAAGATAGGCCCATATAGACACTGTTTTTTCGGGTTGATCCCGATCACGCTCCAAAACTTCGGGTAAAAAATGACACCGGCCCGCCCACTCTGGCGTGGTCTTTGCGATCCAGTCGTGAAACCCGATGTCTGTCATCCTTTGCGTCGTTTCACCTTTCGCTTGGTGTTGCTATCTTTTTTCTTGGCCAATGCCATTTTCCGTTTCGCTGTCTTGGAAAACCGTCGTGGCCCGCGGGGCAATGCTGTGTCATTTACGGATAATAATTCGAACGCGATACCGCCGGCAACCGGCTCTGCTTCGGTCAGGCGGACGGTGACACGCATCCCCAATGACAGGGTCAGCCCCGTATCAGAGCCGATTAATGTATTTGCCTTTGGGTCATGATGGAAAAATTCCCGCCCCAATGACCGGACGGGCACGATGCCATCCGCGCCGCTGTCGTCAATCCGGACAAAGATCCCGAATTTTGCCACCCCGCTGATGCGCCCGTCAAATTCGTCACCCTTGCGTTCGGACAGATAGGCGGCCAAATACCGATCAACCGTGTCGCGTTCGGCCACCATCGACCGGCGTTCGGTGGTGGAAATATTGTTGCCCGTTTCCTCAAGCCGTTCGATTTCTTCGGGTCTTAGACCATCGTTGCCCCAACCATGGCTGGCAATTAACGCGCGATGCACAATCAAATCGGCATATCGCCGGATGGGCGACGTGAAATGCGCATAATTGCGCAATGCCAGACCAAAATGCCCGAAATTCTGCGGCGCATAATACGCCTGGGTCATGGACCGCAGGGTCGAGATATTGATCAATTCGGCATCATCTGTGCCTTTGGCCTGTTGTAACAGCTGATTTAGATGTTTGGTGCGTAATACTTGCCCCTTGGCCAGAACCAAACCTGCCGCTTGGGCCGTTTCGCGCAAGGCGTCCAATTTGTCCTGTGACGGCTCTTCGTGGACGCGGAACAACAGGGGCGTTTTTTTCGCGATCAGCGTTTCCGCGGCGGCGACATTGGCCAAAACCATGCATTCTTCGATCAGGCGGTGGGCATCAAGCCGATCTTTGAACGCGACCGAGGCCACTTTGCCATCATCGGACAATTCGATGCGGCGCTCTGGTAAATCCAGATCCAATGGTTGCCGACGTTCGCGCGCGGCAGCCAAGGCGGCATATGCGGCATATAGGGGTTGAATAACAGTCTCTAAATATGGCTCGACGCGTTCATTGACATGCCCATCCATTGCGGCTTGGACCTCTTCATAGGTCAAGGACGCCGCTGATTTCATCATAGCGCGATGAAATTCATGCGATATTTTATCGCCCTGCGCATCCAATACCATACGCAGCGCGATACAGGCGCGCGGCACACCTTCGTGCAGGCTGCACAGATCACCTGACAGACGGTCGGGCAACATTGGTACGACCCGATCCGGGAAGTATGTGGAATTGCCGCGTTTCCATGCCTCGCGGTCCAGTTGCGAACCGGGGGTGACATAATGGGCCACGTCGGCAATTGCGACCCACAGGATAAATCCGCCTTTGTTCGCGGGATCCGTGTCATATTCGGCAAAAACTGCGTCATCGTGATCGCGCGCATCGGCGGGGTCGATGGTGACCAAAGGAACATCGCGCAGGTCTTGGCGCCCTTTCAGGGGTGCAGGTTTTTTCGCGTCTGCCTCGGCGATAACGTCAGCGGGGAAATCATCGGGAATCCCATGTTGATGAATCGCGATCAGGGACACGGCCTTGGGCGCAGTTGGATCGCCTAAACGATCCATAATTTTCGCAACGGGCAGACCCATTCGGGTTTTTGGGCCGGATTGCTGGGCCTCGACCAATTCACCGTCACGCGCGCCATTTACGGCGGCCTCGGGGACGGTCCATTCTTTGCCAGATTTGTCGATGGGGACAATGCGCCCACCTTCGGCGGTTTTGCGAAACACGCCCAAAACGCGGCTGGGGGCTGTGCCGATTTTGCGGATGATTTTTGCCTCATACTGATGCGCTTCGCCGGTCACGGCGCGCACCTTGCCCAAGATCCGATCGCCATATCCGACAGCGGGATCGGTGGGGGATAAGGTCATCAAAACAATCGGCTCTTCGCCGTCGCCATGCCATTCAAGGGGGCGGGCAAAAATGTCACCATCGCGTGTTGGGTGCATCATTTGCAGCAATGTCACGGGCGGCAGGCTGTCGCGATCGCGATAGGTCTTTTTGCGCTTGGACAGGTGGCCTTCGTCCTCTAACTGCTTAAGCACGCGTTTTAATTCAATGCGGGCGGCCCCTTTTATTCCAAAGGCTTTGGCAATGTCACGTTTGGCGGTCAGGGTCGGGTGTGTCGAAATCCACTCTAGGATTTCGGCTTTGGATGGGATCTGGGTCATACCTGCCCCCTAGCATGAATTTTATCGGTGGTCATGCACAAAGCTACGTGGGGCATAAAAATCATCTGGGCAAGACGCGGGCGCTGTGCAACATAAACCCATGACCAACCCCGAGGATACAATGCAGATACGTCCCGCCCGCCCATCAGACAGCCGCGTGATTGCCGAGATTTGGAACGATATGATCGAAAACACGCCCAATACCTTTACCACCGCGCTGAAAACGCCGGATGGTATTGCCGCTGATATCACTGCGCGACAGGCGGCGGGGTTAGGGTTTTTCGTGGTTTGTGATGATATGGGGGTGGCGGGCTTTGCCACCTATTTCCAATTTCGCGGTGGTCCCGGCTATGCGCGAACAATGGAACATAGCATCGTTTTGGACCCACGCGTTCATGGTTTGGGCATTGGTCGTGATTTAATGGCCCGTCTGTGTGATCATGCCCGCGATGCCGGGGTGCATTCCATGTGGGCGGGGGTTAGCGGTGAAAACCCGGCCGGCGTTGCGTTCCACAACCGCATCGGGTTTCGGCGCATCGCAACATTGCCACAAGTGGGATACAAATTTGGCCGCTGGATGGATTTGGTGTTGATGCAGAAAATGTTGTGATTTCGGGCTATCCGTTTTCCAAATTGTCTGTCCCCCCTATATGTGTTAGGTCGCCCCCAAAGAATAAGGAATCCGCAAAATGACGACTGATTACATCGTAAAAGACATTGCTTTGGCCGAATTTGGGCGCAAAGAATTAAACATCGCCGAAACCGAAATGCCGGGCCTGATGGCCTGCCGCGCGGAATTTGGCGACAGCCAGCCGCTGAAAGGTGCGCGCATCGTTGGATCGTTGCATATGACGATCCAAACGGCTGTGTTGATTGAAACATTGGTGGCGCTGGGCGCTGATGTGCGCTGGGCGTCTTGCAATATCTTTTCCACGCAGGACCATGCCGCGGCTGCGATCGCCCAAGCGGGCATTCCCGTGTTCGCGGTCAAGGGTCAGTCCCTAGAGGAACATTGGGATTATCTGGATAAATCGTTCCAGTTTGCGGATGGCGCGAACATGATTTTGGACGATGGTGGTGACGCGACATTGTATGTATTGCTGGGTGCGCGCGCCGAAGCAGGCGAAGACATCATCCCCGTTCCCCAATCCGAAGAAGAAGAAGTCATCAAAGCGCAGATTAAAAAGCGTATGGCACAATCGCCCGGATGGTTCACCAAAACCCGTGATGCGATCAAAGGCGTGTCCGAGGAAACAACAACCGGCGTTCACCGTCTGTATGATTTGCACAAGAAAGGCCAGCTGCCGTTCCCCGCGATCAATGTCAATGACTCGGTTACGAAATCGAAATTCGACAATAAATACGGATGTAAGGAATCGCTGGTTGACGGGATCCGCCGTGCGACTGACACGATGATGGCCGGCAAGGTTGCTGTTGTGTGTGGATATGGCGACGTGGGCAAAGGGTCGGCCGCATCCCTGCGCGGTGCTGGTGCGCGTGTCAAGGTGACCGAAGTGGACCCAATCTGCGCATTGCAGGCCGCGATGGATGGTTTCGAAGTTGTCGTGCTAGAGGATGTTGTTGACAGCGCCGATGTGTTCATCACCACCACTGGCAACCGCGATGTGATCCGCATTGAACACATGCGCGAAATGAAGGATATGGCCATCGTCGGCAATATCGGCCATTTCGATAACGAAATTCAGGTGGCCAACCTGCGCAACCACAAATGGACCAACATCAAGGATCAGGTGGACATGATCGAAATGCCGTCCGGCAGCCGTATCATCCTGTTGTCCGAGGGCCGTTTGTTGAACCTAGGCAACGCGACAGGACACCCATCATTCGTGATGTCAGCGTCGTTCACCAACCAAGTTTTGGCCCAGATCGAGCTGTGGACCAAGGGTGATGAATATGCCCCTGGTGTTTTCATCCTGCCCAAGCATTTGGATGAAAAAGTGGCCCGCCTGCATCTGGACCGTATCGGTGTGAAACTGACCAAACTGAACAAAGATCAGGCGGATTACATCGGCGTCACCACTGAAGGCCCGTTTAAGCCTGAACATTATCGTTACTAAGTATTCAGGACTAAAAAATTGCAAAACCGCGCTTATATGCGCGGTTTTTTGCGTTTTAGGGCATATTCAGCATTGCGTGACCATAACATTTGGCTAACGATACTTTCGTTATTAAATCTATCCAAAGGGGGTAATTATGGGCAAGCGTGACGAACTAATTGCGAAATATGCAGACGATTTGAAAAATAAATGTGGCATGACGCCAGATATGGATTTGTTGACCAAGGTCACAATCGGCTGTGGCCCGTCCATTTACAACGCAGACGCGTCCACCGTTGCTGGTAGCCAGCAAAGCGAATTGGAAACCGTTAAAAACAGCTTTCTGATGAAAAAATTGGGTCTGGCGACAGATTTAATTTGCCAGCGATTTCCTGACGAGTATAGCCATCTGCCATAAGTTTCAGAATTTCAAACTGGCGATCAGTAAACAGGGGTGGTTCCATTTGGGCAGAAATACTCTTTGAAAAATGATTGAATAGGAAAAGTAGTGTTACAGATAGTCTGTGCAACCTTTAATCGCAACAATTACTCCAATATGGCGATTATCGATAAATGAAACAATTTAAGAAAGAAAAAGGGGGCCGATGCCCCCTTTTGATGTCATGCGTGACCTTAGCTCAGGCCGATTTTTTCTGACCGCCCGATTTGCGGCGTTTGCGGAAATCTGTGTTTCCGCCCGGGGCCGATGCCCCGCCAGATGGGCGACCACCACGATGGGGGCGCTTTCTTCCAGCGGGCTTTTTCGCGCCGGCGGGGGGTTCAAATCCAGCCAACATGCCTTCGCCGCTTGCGACGGGAACTTGAATTTTCATCACCTTTTCAATATCGCGCAGCAATGGAATTTCCTCGGGGCTGCACAATGTAATGGCCTCGCCTGTGCGTCCCGCACGGGCAGTACGACCAATGCGGTGAACATAGTTATCGGCCACCTCTGGCAGATCGTAGTTCACAACAAACATCACGTCAGGAATATCAATCCCGCGCGCGGCCACGTCTGTGGCACATAAAATGTTTGCGTCGCCCGCTTTGAACGCAGCGATGGCACGGTCCCGCTGGCCTTGGCTTTTGTTGCCATGAATGGAAACAGCCCGAAAGCCATCAGCGACAAGCGATTTCATCAATTTTTCTGTGCCATGCTTTGTCCGACCGAACACCAATGTTTTGGCTTTGGGGTCTTGGCGCAAAATATCGCGCAACTGGCCAGGCTTGGATGCTTTTGCCAGAAAATGAACAGATTGTGTAATTTTATCGGCGGCTTTGCCTGGGGGGGACACCTGAACACGCTGTGGGTTTTTCAGGTATGCGCTGGACAGCTCTTCCATTTTTTTCGGCATCGTTGCGGAAAACAGCATGGTTTGACGCGGTGTGCCCAATTCGGGCGCAATACGGCGTAGGGCATGAATAAAGCCCAGATCCAACATTTGGTCCGCCTCGTCCAGCACCAGATAATGCGCCTGTTTCAATGTGACAGCGCGACGATCCAACAGGTCGATCAAACGGCCCGGTGTTGCCACCAAAATGTCGGTGCCGCGGCCCAACAGTTGGATTTGTTTGTTAATTGATTGCCCACCAACAACGGTCATAACCCGTACTTTGGTGCCAATTGTAAACTGTTTTAGGCTTTCGGCGATTTGGTTCACCAATTCGCGGGTGGGGGCCAAAATCAGCGATTTCGCCACTTTGGGTTCTGGTTTGCCAGGTGCGTTCAGCACGTGGTTCAACAGCGGCAGGCCAAAGGCCAATGTTTTGCCGGTACCCGTTTGGGCCAGTCCCAAAATATCGTGACCCGCTAGGGCCAGAGGGATCGCTTTGTTTTGGATCGGTGTGGGTTCGCTAAAGTTTAATTCTTTTAGCCGAGTTTTCAGGTGTGCTGGCAGATCCAGCATTTCAAAGTCAAACATATCATTCCTTTACCTACGCAGATGCGCAGGCGATCATCACGTCAAAGACGCCAATACTGCCACATTAAGATACCTCAGACCACCCAAGGAACCTTGTGACGTGTTGCGTACCATGCGTGATGTGGAAACGGATTATGCTGAAGCGCCTATAACTCAGGCGTGCTCACGCCGCTAAACAGCCAAGGCCGCCTAATGACCTGTTTTGGGTTCAAAGTCAACAGTTACCTAAACGCCCGCCATGGCGCAAATGATGGCCCATTGTTCTTGGGTGACCGGTTGCACCGACAGCCGTGGGTTTTTGGCCAAGGGCATATCGCATAGAATCGGATGGGATTTGACCTGATCCAGTGTGACTGGGGTTTTAACGGGTTTTACCGCCTTAATGTCCACGCAGTCCCAACGCGGATCATCCGTGGTGCTGTCGGGGTGGGATGTGGCGATGACCTGCACAATCCCCACAATCGCACGTTCTGATTGGGAATGATAAAAAAATCCCAAATCCCCAATATTCATCAGGCGCATGTTGTTGCGCGCCTGATAATTGCGCACGCCGTTCCATTCCTCGCCCGCGTCGCCACGGGCCATTTGGTCGTGCCAACCCCATGTGTCGGGTTCGGATTTGAACAGCCAATATTGCATCAGATCACTTTGTTCCATTGGATCAATTCAACAGATGCGAACAGGCCGGCCTTGGCATAGGGGTCATGATCGGCCCAGTTTTGCGCCGCCGCCATGTCGGCCACATCCAGCACGACCAAGGATCCGCACATCTGACCATCGCCATCCAACAACGGGCCCGCTTGGGCGACGACCCCAGTTGATTTGATATAGGCCAGGTGATCGTCGCGGTTCGCTTTGCGCGTATCTAGGTGGCCGGGTTTGTCTTTGGCGATTAGGGCGATGAACATTATTCTTCCTTTTGTGGTCGGTTTAACAGGTGATCCATAACCGTTTTTATGTCCAGCTGGCCTTTCGCCAAAGCATGAACAGCGGCTGTGATGGGCATATCTATCCCTAGTTCTTGTGATTTGGTCAATGCCGCTTGTGCTGTGGCGGCGCCCTCAACCGTTATGGATGGATCAAACGCGTCGCCACGCCCCAGAGCAAGGCCGAAACGGTAATTGCGCGATCCTTCGGACATACAGGTCAGAGACAAATCACCAAAGCCCGACAATCCTGACAACGTTTCGGGTTGCGCGCCCAAAGCCTGCGCCATGCGCGCCATTTCGGCATAGCCGCGTGTCATCAGCGCCGCGCGCGCACTGTCGCCCAAACCTGCGCCGATTGTGGCACCGCAGCCAATGGCGATGACGTTTTTCAACGCGCCACCCAGTTCTGCGCCGACCATATCCGTGGTGCGATACAGGCGCATTGTTTTGCTGCCCAGCTGCGATTGCAATGCTTGGCCCAATTCATCGGATGTTGCGGCCAGTGTCAGGGCCGTGGGCAACCCACGCGCGATATCATGGGCGAAACTGGGTCCGGTTAGTATGGCTGCGTTTTGGGTTACGGTTTGCAAAATGGCGCTGGGGCCTGTGCCTGTGGATACTTCGAATCCTTTGCAGCATGCGATCAGTGTTTTGCCAGATAGCTCTGTTTGATACTGTTGTAATACCCCACGCAGGGTTTGCATCGGGACGGCCATCAAAATGGTGTCACTGTCCGCTAAATCAGAAATATCAGCGGTCACCTGAATTCCAGTTGGAAACGCAACGCCGGGCAATCGTTTGGTGTTCATCCGTTCGGATTGCAGGGTTGTGGCCGCCTGTGCATCCCGCGCCCACAGTGTTACGCCAGTTCCATTTTGCGCCAACATCACAGCCAATGCCGTGCCAAACGCGCCTGAGCCCATGATTGCGATCGTCATGCCTTGGCCCCCTTTTTCCCACTGCCAAGGATGGCAGGTTGTGATGTATCCAATGGCCAGCGCGGAAGCGCAGACAATGTGTCATCATCCCTTTGGCCCAGCATGAACAATTCCCCACCCACATAGGCAATCATTGCCGCGTTGTCGGTGCATAATGCCAGCGGTGGCGCCAGAAATGCAGCGCCATGATCCGCGGCCACAGTGGTTAATCGTTTGCGAATATGCGTATTTGCCGCGACACCGCCTGCCACGGCAATGGTTGGTTGTGTTGGGGACAGGGCCATATATTCAGCCAAGGCGCGCGCTGATTTTTCCGCCAAAACATCACCGACGGCGGCCTGAAAACTGGCGCTGAAATCTGCAATATCTTGATCGTATAGCCCGCCTTGGGCATCCACCAAACCGTCGCGCGTGCGCAGCAGAGCGGTTTTTAGACCCGAAAATGACATATCGCACCCGGGTCGATCCAGCAGGGGTCGTGGGAATGCAAATCGTGTCGCATCCCCTGTTTGCGCGGCCTGTTCTACAGACGGCCCCCCGGGTTGGGGCAGGCCTAGCAGGCGGGCGGTTTTGTCGAATGCTTCGCCTGGGGCATCGTCGATGGTGCCGCCCAAACGTTTGAATTTTGTGGGTCCTGACACGATCAGAAACTGACAATGCCCGCCTGACACCAATAACATCAGATAGGGATAGGCGATGCCGTCGGTCAGGCGTGGGGTCAGGGCGTGGCCGGCTAGGTGGTTTACCCCGATCAGGGGTTTATCCAGCCCTTTGGCCAACCCCTTGGCGCACATCACACCTGACAGTACGCCACCAATCAAACCGGGGCCGGCGGTGGTGGCAATGACATCCATATCGTGCAATGACATATCGGCCTCTGCAATGGCCTGTTCCACGGCGATGTCAATGCGTTCAGCATGGGCGCGTGCGGCAATTTCGGGAACCACACCGCCAAAATCTGCGTGCAGCGTTGTTTGGCCCATGACTACGGATGACACAACATGACCGCGCCCATGCGCATCCAGCCGAACGACGGCGGCGGCGGTATCGTCGCAGCTGCTTTCAAGTCCTAGGATGTGTAAATCGCGGTTGCGCATCATGTGATCCATTGTAAGCGTGACATTACGCAGGTATCATCCCACATCATGACAGACAATCCTGCAATGTACGATCCAATTATACTTTTGACGCGGCCCAAACCGCAGGCGCAGGAATTTGCGGATGCTTTGGCCGCTGAAATTGATGCAGATATTGCGATCCACCCGATGCAGGACATTGTGATTTGTGCGCCGCCTGATCCGCGCCCTGTAGACTATGATGCTTATGTCTTTACATCGCCAAATGGCGCACGCGCGGCCCACCACTGGGGGTTGCCGTCGCGGCCTGCCTATGTTGTGGGCCAAAAAACGGCCGCCGCGACACAGGGGGATGCTGTGTTCTGCGCTGATGGCGACAGCGATGATTTGGTGGACTTAATTGACAAACACGCGCCGCGTGGCCCATTGTTGTATCTGCACGGAACGCATGTTGCCGGCCAAATCACACAGGATTTGGAACAACGTGGAATCACCTGTCACGGATATGTGGCCTATGACCAACAGGCGCTGCCTGTCGGGGATGATCTGCGATCGGTTTTGTCTGGGCCGCGGCCTGTGATGATTCCAGTATTTTCACCCCGCAGTGCGAAATTACTGATAGAAACAGGCGAAAATCCGCAAAACTGGCATATTATCGCCATGAGCTACAAAGTCGCAGCGATTTTTGACCACATTCCTTGCAAAAAGATTACGATCATAGAACGACCCAATGGACCTGCCATGCTGCATGCGGTATGTCTGGTATATCGGGAAAGTTGTATTTAATTGACCAACCTTTGTGGAATTAACCGCACCACAGGGCTGATATGAGGATGAAAATGGCGAATAAGAAACCAAAATCCAAAATCAATCTGCCATTACCAGACTCGGATGCGCCACAGGTGACGCAGGTTGCGTCTGAGGATACGGGTGATGCCCCGCAGCCCGATGATGCGACATCGTCCATCGATCACGATACCCCAGCCGAAACTGTGGATGCGGTCCAAGGTGATGATCCAACATCGCGTGATGATTTGGACGATGCAGTTGCCCAAGACACCGATGATCAAACCGATGATGCAACGACCAACGATCAGATGACCGATGATAATACGGTTGCGGATCAGGCGGATGAGGATCAGAAATCTGAACAGGTGTATGAACCATACATACCACCCGTTGACCCCGCGCCTGCGCAAAAATCACCCCTAGGTCCAATGATTTTGGGTGGCGCTGTCTGCGCCGTTTTGGGATTTGGGGCGGCGGTCCTGACCCAGCAAAGCAGCCCCCTTTGGCCGCAGGATCCTGCGGTTGCTGAATTAACCGCCAAAACGGACGGGGCGGTTGCCGATTTACAGACACAGATTGATGCCATCGCCGCGCGACCTGCGGGGGATGTCATGCAATCAGATTTGACACCCATGCGCGACGCAGTGGCACAATTGTCCGGTTTGGAACAAACTATCGCTGATCTGGCGGGGCGCGTGTCCGCATTGGAACAGGCCACGATCGAAGCGGCCATTCCAGATGATTTGATCGCCAAATACCGATCCGAAGTTGAAAGCATTTCTGCCCTGCTGGAATCGCAGCGCGGCGAATTGAACACCTTTATGCAAGATGCCAAAGCCAAGGCGGACCAAGCGGCAGAAATTGCGAAAAATACATTGGCGGGCGGCGCATTGGATCGCATCGCAACCGCACTGGACACAGGGTCCGAATTTGTCCAAGCCATGCAGGATTACGAACAGGCCATCGGTGCCGCCGCGCCAGATGCCTTGGCATCACTGGCTGCCGATGGTGTGGTCACGTTGCAGGTGTTATCGCAGGACTACGCAGATGTGGCACGCGCCGCATTGGCCGCCGCGCGTGCGGAAATGGATCAGGGTCAGGGCATGGCCAAGGTCACCAATTTCTTGAAAAACCAATTCAACGCACGGTCTGTCGTGCCGAAATCTGGGGATGACCCCGATGCCGTGTTATCGCGCGCCGAACAGGCATTGCGCGATGGGGATCTGGCCGCTGCCATGGATGAAATTTCCAAGCTGGGCCCAAGGGCACAGGCGACAATGTCAGACTGGATCGCCGCAGCACAGGCCCGATTGGACGCGCAAAATACCGTCAACATATTGATTGACCAGTTAAAAAACTAAGGATGACAAGATGCTAAATTCACTGTTCAAAATTCTGCTGTTCCTTGTCATCGTTGCCGGCCTAGCGATGGGGGCCACCTATCTGATGGACGCGCAAAACACGATCATTGGCAATGTCATGATCACAATTGCAGGGGTGGAATATACATTCAGCCCATTGCAGGCGGTTATGGCGCTGATTGTGCTGACGATTGTTATCTGGATTGTGCTTAAAATTCTGTCGTTCTTGGTGGCGGTATTGAAATTCATCAATGGTGATGAAACCGCGATTACCCGTTTCTTTATCCGCAGTCGTGAACGCAAAGGGTATCAGGCCCTGTCTGACAGCTTGTTAGCTTTGGCATCGGGGGATGCACCTGTTGCCTTGTCCAAGGCGCGCCGCGCCGAGGGGTATTTGCAAAATCCCAGCCTGACAAATTTGATTGCAGCGCAGGCGGCGGAGCAGGCGGGCGATACAAACAAAGCGGCACAAATTTACAAAGAATTGGTCAAGGACCCCGAAACACAATTCGTAGGCGTGCGCGGGTTGTTGAAACAAAAACTGGCCGACGGAAAAACGGATGTTGCCTTGAAACTTGCGCAAAAGGCATTTGCCCTAAAGCCCAAGCACGAAGAGACACAAGATCTGTTGTTGCAGTTGCAAGCTAAAACATCTGATTGGACAGGCGCACGCGCGACGTTGCAGGCCAAGTTAAAGCAGGGCAAAATTCCCCGCGATTTGCACAAACGCCGTGATGCAGTTTTGGCCCTGTCACAGGCGCAGGCCGTCATGGATGAAACCAACAGCGTCGAACAACGCGAAGCCGCGATTGAAGCAAACAAACTGTCCCCCGATTTGGTCCCCGCAGCCTGTTTGGCCGCGCGTAATTACATCGATCAGGACAATGCCAAGGCCGCAGCGCGGATCATCAAAAAGGCATGGTCCGCCCAGCCACATCCCGATTTGGCTGCCGTGTTTTCCGAAATTGCCCCAAATGAAACGCCCGTTGAACGTTTGAAACGGTTTGGCCAATTGGCCAAGTCAAATCCAGATCATCTGGAAACCCGCCTGACCATGGCCGAACTGAACCTAGTGGCCGAAGATTTCCCCGCCGCACGGCGCGCGCTGGGCGATGCCATCAACAATGACCCCGATGCGCGCGTGTTGACCATTATGGCCGCGATTGAACGGGGTCAGGGTGGCGAGGATGACGTTGTTCGTGCGTGGTTGGCAAAAACACTGACTGCCAAACATGGTCCAGCTTGGGTGTGTGACAAATGTAATACGGTGCATTCTGATTGGGTGCCTGTTTGTACGTCCTGCGATGCCTTGGACACGTTGTCATGGCGTGAACCGCCTGCATCTAGCGTTGTATCTGCGACGGCCTTGGCATTGGCCCCATTGCTGGCGGCTGCACCGAAATCAGAGGCCAGTGATGATCTGCCGGTGACGATTGATGACGCCGAAGTGGTGGATGACACCGATCGGCCTGCCGACGATAAATCGGCCTGACCAAGGATTATAGGAACGTCCCTTGCGAAAATATCAGGGGGCGTCCCGTATCTTGGGTATGATGGGTAACGCGTCCCACAATGATACTGTGATCGCCTGCATCATGCAGGGCATATTGTTCGCAATCAAACCGCGCAAGGCAGCGATCCAGCACGGGAACGCCTGTGTCCAGATAGTGCCAATCAACATGTTCAAAATGCTGGCCGTTTTTGGCAAACCCCAGACACAGATCGGATTGATCATGGTGCAAGACATGGATGCTGAACCGTTGTGCTGCGGCAAAGGGGGCATATCGGCCCGCTGTTTTGATCACCGACCACAACACCAGCGGCGGATCCAATGATACGCTGTTGAAACTGTTGGCGGTCATGCCTAGGGGCGCGCCATTTTGCGCACAGGTGACAACTGTCACACCCGTTGGAAATTGCGACAACGCGTGACGCAGTTGATCGGGGGAAATATGATCCGTCACGGTGTCAGCGTCCTTTGGGCGTTGTTTGAATTTCGCGGTACCATACATAAAGCCCGGATCCCACGATAATCAAGGCACCGATGATCGTTGGCACATCTGGGACATCGTCAAAAATGACATATCCCCAGAATGTCGCAAACAACAATCCAACATAGACGAATGGGGCCAACAGCCCCGCTTCGCCCAGGGTCAGGGCGCGGATTAACATCAATTGGCTGGCGGTTCCCAAAATGCCGATCACAATCACCAAGCCAGCGGTATAGCCCGTCAACGGCGTCCAGAAAAACGGCACAATCGCACTTAGAAAAACAGCACCAAACAGTGCGGTGTAAAACAGCGATGTCCACGGATTTTCGTTTCGTCCCACAAATCGGGTGATCAGGTTATATCCCGTCAAACAAACCGCCGCCGCCAAGGGCAGAATGGAATACACCGAAAACACCCCCATTCCCGGACGGATCACGATGATCGCACCGATCAGTGACATCAAAATGCCAAATACGCGGCGTGGCCCGATTTTTTCGCCCAAAAACAAAAATCCGCCCAAGGTCAGTAAAACGGGGTTTATGTCCATTACGGCCGTAGCCTCGGCCAGACCGATTTGGGAAATCGAGACAAAGAAAAATGACGTCGCCCCCAGCACCAGCATAGACCGCACTGCCTGCAATCTGGGGTGTTGCGTGCGGAATACGGTTTTCATTTTGGGCAGGACAATCACCAGAACCAGCATTGTGGCGCTGAAATATCGCGCCCAGATCGCTTGGATTGGGTGGACATGTGTTGTTAATTCCTTGGCTGCGGCATCCATGGACGCAAACAGGGCAATCGCGCCAATCATGAACAAAATGGCGTGTTTATTGGTTTGGGCCGAATGGGACATGGAATGCTGCTTTCGAAATGGGGCCAGTCTGGGAACAGTCTGGGGCATGACATGGCGTCCATTCTCTTGTATACACCCAACACAACACGGGAAAGGTGTTTCATATGAATAAAATTGCCATTGCGCTGGGTGCTGTCGTTTTTATGGGCGTGGGCTATGCCATCGCCCCTGTGGCACAGAATATGATGGGGGGCCACGGAATGGGGCATGGCCATGGAATGGGCCACAATCCGGCGCACCATGGTTCCGATCATGGCGGCAATCACGAACAGCATATGGCCATGTTCCCCATGCTGAACGGCGAAAACACCACCCCGTCCGAGGTGGACGATATGCGCGCCTTGTTTATGCGCCACCCCGATATGACGCGGCGGGTTGAAAATATACCCAATGGCATTCGTACCATCACCGAAACGCAAAATGACGCATTGCGCGATGCGCTGGTCAACCATGTTGTGATGATGATTGCGCGGGTTGAAAATGGCGATGATCCGCGCGTTCCGATTCAAAGTCCGACCCTGTCCATTCTGTTTGAAAAAGGGTCCGCGATTGAAACCGAAATCATTCCCACCGACCTAGGTGTCAGCGTTGTGCAAACATCCACCGACCCCCAAGTGGTGGCCGCCCTGCAAACCCATGCGGCTGAGGTATCCGACCTGGCCGCGCGCGGCATGCAATCGGTTCAGGATCGCATAATGGGCCAATAACGCCCGCGCGATTATTCGTAATCTTGACCGAATGTAATGCCGATTTGACTGTCGCCATCCGTATCGTGGCTGATGAATGTCTTGGTGCGGCGGTTCAAATCTAGGTTCAAGCGCGTTTCCGCTTTGCCGTTTGATCCGAATTCGAATTCAACATAGGTGTTGTCGCGAATATATTTTCCCGCAGATACCGACACATCGCCTTGTTCATCCTGTGTTATGTCGAAATCATCCAACCCTGACATACGCCGCATGCGTTCCATGAAACTGGGATTTGGACTGCCCAATGTGCGAATGGCATTGACCAGTTGAATGGTTTGAAAGGTTGATAATCCCTCTAACGCTTTGCCGAATAACACCTCGGCCAGTACCTCTTCGCTGGGGCGGCCAGACTGGGACGACAGCGTCAATTCTGGGGCCGAGGATCGCCCAGCGATTTCAACGGACAATATATCGCCGTCTTGTGCGTCGACGTCTGCCTTAAGGTAAATATCGGGGTCCAGCGTTCCCAACAATTGCAACCGCCCTTGGGTCAGGCGAACGCGTTTGGTCAACAAATCCATGCGGCCGCGGATCAGGTCGAATTGGCCGGTTGGTATGGGGGTTGATGTTGTGCCGCCCACCCGCACAGTACCGCCAAATTCTGCATCAATCCCACGACCGCGGGCAAATAATTTATTCGGGGCACGAATGTTCAGATTTAGGGCGATGCCGGTTTGATCTGGCCGGTCTGATGTAGCCTGCGTGCTGGGTTGTGATAAAACGCCCAAGGTGTCCAATGTGTTGCGGGTCCGATTGGACATGTTGATGTGGCGCACGTCCAAGGCACTGTTAGATCCGCCAGATACTTGGCCCAGATCCACGATCAGATCCAATATATCGACCGTTCCACCTAATGTCAGCTGTCGGCCTAAGACTCCGGTCACGTTGACATCTGATTTCAGCCGCGCGGTCACACCGCTGGCCAACGGCAGAGCCAAGGGCGCGGTTTTTATCGCAATTTGCGTGCGCCCATTTGGTGTCAGATCCACGATCCCGTCTGCGGTCATGACGGCCCGCTTGGTTCCCAATGTTGCCGTTGATGTCACACGCGCACGCCCCTGCGTCAGGTCTGCGCGCAGGGCGATGTTTTGGATGGGCAATGGGGCGCCCTGAATGGCTAGGGTGCCGTTTGCCATGTTAGCCGTGCCCCGTACCGTTTTGCGGTCGGACAAATTTTTCGCAACCAGGTCAAAGTTTACGGCCCCCTTAACCGTGTGGGGGGAAATGAATCCATTGGCCAGTGCGGCATTGGCCTGACCTTGTACCGCGATATCGCGCAAGGTGTTGGCCGCAAATTCGCCGGAAAACGTCAAATCGGTATTTTGGTCCGCCCTCAGGGTGCCATTGCCCGTCCATGGTTTTGCGGGGGCGGATTGGGTCGCCTTAAATTCGGCGGCAATAGGGCCGGAAAAGCTGGCATCCAGTAGCCCTGCATTTGCCAATCGCAGTTGGGCGGATATGCGGCCCTGTTCGGGGGTTAGTGCTGCGGATGCTGTGGTGGTTACATCTTGGTTGGTGATAGACAGTTCATCGACATAGGTGCCCGTGGTGTCGCGTTTTGCCATCAGGTCAATCACTGTGTCGCTGATCATCAAGGGATCCAAGGTGGCATTTATACCCCCAATACCGCGCCCCTGCACTGTTGCCGCGATATCAAAGCCACCGGTTTTTGGCGCAATGCGGCCCGTGGCTGATATATCGCCCGCGCCGCGCAGTTTCGGCATATTGGCCAAGGCCGCAAAGCGCGATAAATCCGATGCCACGGCATCCACAGCAATATCCACCGCGTCATAGGTACGATCGGCGCGTATATCGGCGCGAAATTGGGTGGCGGGTGTTGTCAGGTTTAATCCCGAAATTGTGACGCCTGTCCCATCGCCATAGGCAAAGCCCATGTTCAAGGTGACATTGCCCTGTAACAGGTCCGATAACGCGCCCGTGGCCATGACGTTGCCCATTGAACTGTTCAATGTGCCGCTGATGGATTGGTCTTGGATCGTGCCGCGTCCGGTTGCTGTGACTGTGGTCGCTGCAATTTCGGAAAATGTTACATTGTCAAAGCTTGCATCCAACGCCCAAGCCTGTCCCAGTGATTGGTCATAGCGCAGCGAAAATTGACCGCGCCCCAATTGCGTTGCATCGAACCCTGATTTTGCCAAATCTTGGGCCAGAACACCGGGTTCGACGTTTGCTGTGATATCTAATGCGGTGGGCCAACCCGTTTCATCCAGATTTAGGGCGCCATTCAGTGACAAAACGTCGGACGACAGGGACAGTTTGCGCAAATGGGTTGTGTTATCCACGGCGCGGGTTGCGTCCAGTGTCAGATCGATGCGCCCTGCGCGTTTCAATGCGGATATCGGTGTGTCGATAAGCGGGGACAGATCCCCCGATACGGTGCCCCGAATATGGCTGCCTTGGTCGTCGCTGATCAGGGTCAGAGCACCGTCGACATGGGACATTTGATCTGTGGATGTTTGTCCTGTTGTCAGCGCGATATTCGTTTTGATGTTGGTGCTGTGGCCTTGGGCCTGCAGGGTCATCGTAAGGGGGGCATTGTGTATAAATCCCGCCGCTTGCGCCACTGCACCACCGGCCTGTTCGAAATATTTCAGCTGGGCGGATATTTCATCCTGTGCGGTGATGCGTGCGGTTAGGTCCAATGCCTCTTGCCGGCCATTTGTAATGTTCAGCATCAAGGCGGCATCCAAAATGCCTGCGCCATAGGCCAGCGATCCTGTGCTGTTTGCGATCAGTGGCCCATCGTCATAGGCGTCTGCGATGATGATCTGCTGAATGGCAAATCGATCAATCTGGGCAGTGATTGGCAAATCTGGCAGTCGCGGCAGTGTAATTGGCCCCGATTGGCGCGCGGGCGTGGGCGCATCCAGGGATGGGCGCCGAAAAATGGTAATGCGCTGGGCGGACAGATCTTGGATATTTAACGCACCAGTTAACAGGGCGCTACGCGACCAGTTTAATCTGCCCCCCTCAAGTTGGAACCAAATACCTGCATCATCTGCGATGGTAATTGCACCGATGGTCAAATCACCCGACAGCGCGCCCTGTAAATCGCTGACCTTGACCGTTTGCCCCGAAACAGACAAGTTTTTTTCCAAAAATTCAGTAACCAAGTCATTTTGCGCCAACACCCGCTGTGGAAACAGCAGCAGCGCAAAAAACAGAGCGATCAAGGTGACATAGGTTTTCATCAAAACGCTTGCCCCAAACCAAAATACAAAGCAGCAGAGCGCAATGTAATTGCCCGATCTGTTGGATGTGCCACGTCAAACCGAATTGGGCCCAGTCCGGTTTTATACCGCAGCCCCAGACCATAGCCGCTGTGGTCGACGCTGTCTTGCCCCCAATGATCCAGCCCAAAGGGGTGCAAAATCGCATAATCCGCAAAGGCCACGCCAGACAGGCTGCCCACAAATGTTTTACGCAATTCTGCCGATAGTATAACACGCCCCTGCGCGCCCGATAATCCAGTGCCGCGCACATCGCGCCCTAGGGTTTCGAAACTGTATCCACGCACGGTTTTGGATCCACCCGAAAAATACAGAAAATCTGGATCAATCACTGCGTCCGATCGCGAAAGGATCGTATGCCCCACATGGCCGCGACCTGCTAGAACCACTGTGTCCGATAAGGGCACATAATGTCGCCATTCGCCTTGCAATTTCAGGCCAGATACAGACTGATCCAACTGATACAGCGGTTCGATCTGTGCGGCGATATAGTGTCCACCTTTGGGATCTAGACGATCGGTGCGCCCATCGAATGTATATTGCAACGGAAAGCTAAGCGATGTGATTGTTGGCGACCCATCAACGGTGACGTTGCGGCTTTGTTTATATTTCAGACGGACGCGGTATGTGGTTTGATCATCTTTGGGGACTTCGGCCCCGAAATAGGCCTTAACGTATCTGATCCGATCACCCCCAGCCGATTTTTCGCCTAGTGCAAAACCCGTCTCTAAATTTGCGTCTGCAATGCGAAAGGCTGCGGGTCGTTTATAATCGATGCCCAATCCCCAGAACGGGCGCTGTCCGTCTTGAATATGGGTGATTTCACCATTTACCGTTAACCGATCCGCATTTCGTGACAGATTTCGGTGCATCCATGTTGTGTCAATTGAAAACCCATCCTGCGATGACAGGGCTACAGTCGCCTCAATGCGTTTTGGTTTTCGGTCGCGTAACGTAACACCCAAATTCAATGCGCCGGGTACATCTGTCGGTTCAGGTTTGACGGACATTTGGCTAAAGGCACCTGTGCGTCGCAATCGCATTTCGACCAGACGCAGTTTTGCGCTGTCCAAATTTTCACCCTGCCCTAGGCCAATGATGGATCGGATCTTGACAGATTTAACGGTTGTCAAATTCGGCGTGATGCGTGTGCCAGCATAATTTGATGGAACCCCGGTATTCAGTGTGACCCGCGCGGTCAATGTGCCGCTAGAATGGTTTGCAACGATATCTTGCGCCGCAACGCCCGTTTCCAAATACCCCTGATCTTGCCAAATTTGCACCATATCCAAGATATAGTTTTCCAGCTTGCTCAGCCGCACGGCGCCCTTTGGTGGGGCAGGGATCGTTGTATTTGGGGGGATCGGCGTGACTGAAATGTCGCCAAACTGGAACCGTTGACCGGATTTTACATGAATGGATACAGTTGAAATCGTATTTGGGGCATCCACCGCCAATATCTGATCCATATCCTGGCCATTGATCCGTACCAAAATATCGGCTTGGAAATACCCGTCTTGGTACAGGGTGTTCGCCAAGGTGATGCGGTTTTGTTTCAGTTGAAACAGCATATTCACCCCGTCTAATTTTCCGGCAGACGCGGTGGTGGGGCGAAACGCGTTGCGCGCCTGTTCGCCGATTTCTGCCGTTGGGGTGTCGAATGAAAAATCCTGACTGAAACTGGGCGTTGCCCAGCCCAATAACGGCACCAACACCAGCAAACCAACGCGCAGTAATTTATGGGGGATATGCGTCAAATACATAAGAAACATTAGCCTTGGGTTCGAATCGGTCGGCCGAGGTATTTTGCACGGCCTGCGCTGGTCAGCGTATCAGATCATCTAACCCCGCATTGGTAAAGACACCATATCACATCTGCACAGGATGGGCGAAAAATCGCGATGCTTGGTTGGGGGTGTTTTAACCAATACGATTGCGCTGGGCGGATGGGGACACGCCAAAGGCTGATTTGTAAACGCGTGCGAAATGTCCCGTGCTTTCAAATCCACAGGCAAAGGCCACATCGGTGATGGATGATTCCGTTTGGATCAACAAATGCCGCGCACGTTCCAATCGCATTTCCATATGGTATTTCTTGGGTGATGTGTTCAACAGTTTGCCAAACAGCCGTTCCAATTGGCGCGACGAAATCCCCAGATTTTCGGCGATTTGCGTCGGTGAAATTGGGTCAGCGATTGTGTTTTGCATAATGCCGATGGCCTTGGCCAAATGGCTGTTGCGCATGCCATTGCGTGATTGCAGGGATACACGTTGTTCGGCCGATGCTTCGCGTACGGCGGTATAGACCATTTGATCGGCCACTGCTGTTGCCAAATCCAACCCATGATGGCGTTCGATTATATGCAGCATTAAATCTGCAGTCGCCGTGCCGCCCGATGCGGTGACGTGCGGGCCGGTGGCCACAAACACATTGCGCACCAAATTCACATCGGGGAATTTTTCCATGAAACTGTCGTGGTATTCCCAATGAATGGCCGCGTCTTGGCCATCTAAAAACCCGATGTCCGCCAATATCCACGCGCCCGAACACAGCGCGCCAATGGTGCCCCCATGCCGTTTTTCGCGGCGCAGCATGGACGTCAGGGATGGGGTGATGCGGTCGCGCATGTAAATCCCACTTAAAACAAACAGATGGTCATATTTAGGCGGTTGGGCAAAGCTGTGATGGACCAAGGTCACAGATCCATTGGAACAGGTGGCTGTTTCCCCATTTTCTGACAAGAATGACCATTTGTACAATTCCTGACCACTGATCAAATTCGCAATCCGCAACGGTTCGACCGCGCAGGAAAACGCCAGATGGGAAAAATCTTGTACCAGTGCAAATACAAAATGTTGGGGGGTGGTCATAGGGCACCTTTGTCAGATTATAGATTGAATATTCGATAAATTTTTCTTGAATACAATATGTATTTTATGCCAATACAATGAAAAATACCGTTAATCAGTGTGGTGAATTTGATGGAAAATGGGCCAAAATCCCAATTAACAGAATACCTTAGGCGGGCGATTTTGACCTTGGAACTGCGTCCTGGTCAGGATTTGGATGAACAACAGCTAAGCAATGATTTCAATTTGTCCCGCACCCCGCTGCGCGAGGTGTTCCGCGATTTGGCGGGGTTGGGGTATCTTGAATTACGCGCTGGACGTGGGGCGCGTGTGGCGGATATGTCCTATACCACGCTGCGCGATTTTTTCCTGATTGCCCCCATGATTTACCGCGCCGTGCTGCGGCTGGCGACATTGAATGCCACGGTGGATCAGATTGCGGACCTAAAACAGGCGCAGGATGATTTCAAATCTGCACTGCGGTCGGGCCACGCGGCCGAACGCGCGCTTGCCAACAATCGGTTCCATGAAATTACAGGGGAAATGGCAGGCAATGTGTATCTGATGCCATCGTTTCAGCGATTGTTAATTGACCATGCCCGCATTGCGATGACATTTTATCAACCGCAAAACAACGGCATGGCATCGAACCTGACACAGGCCAGTGATCAGCATGATGAAATTATTATCGCCATCGAAAACCGCGATGCCGAACGGGCCGAAGATTTGGCAGATGACCACTGGAGTTTGTCCCGTGATGAAATCGAACGTTTTGTGATGCCAACTGGGCTGGCTTTGCCCCTTGGTTCCCTATCAACCCACAGCGCCTAAGGTTCCTATGTCCCCAATATTCCAATTTCAGGGTATCTATACCCCTGCCGTCACCCCCTATACAGCGGACAAACAACCCAACTGGGATGCCTTGGCCGAGGTTATCGAATTTCTGATCGAAAATGGTGTGCATGGGATTATATCCGGCGGGTCCACCGGTGAAAACTATGCCCAAACTCTGGCCGAACGTATCGAAATCGCCCGCTTTACCCGTGAACGGATCAAGGGGCGGGTGCCCTTGGTTATTGGTACGGGGGCCATGTTGACCGACGATTCCGTTGCGCTGGCCAGTGCCGCGTGGGATATGCAGGCTGATGCCATTTTGTTGGCCAGCCCCCCCTATGCCGTGCCGACCGATCGCGAAAATGCACTGAACGCCTTGGCCATCGACAAAGCGGCGGGTTTGCCCATTATGCTCTACAACTATCCCCACCGCACGGGTACGATGATGGGCCCCGAATTTTTGGATCGCGTCGGACGGTCGCGTAATTTCTGCGGGATCAAGGAAAGTTCGGGTGACATCAACCGCGTACATATGCTGGCCCGTGATTATCCGCATATTCAACTGGGCTGTGGTATGGATGACCAAGCGCTGGAATTTTTTGCATGGGGTGCGCCGTTTTGGGTCTGTGGTGGGTCCAATTTCCTGCCGCGCGAACATGTGGCACTGTATGACGCTTGTGTTGAGCAAAACGATTTCGTCAAAGGGCGCAAAATCATGACGGCGCTGATGCCGTTGATGAATGTGCTGGAACAGGGCGGCAAATTTATCCAAACCATCAAATATGGTGTGACCCTGAACGGGATCGATGCAGGGGATATGCGCCCCCCGCTGACCGGATTGAACAAAGATGACAAACGCGCATTGGAACAGGTGGTCGGTGTTCTAAAACGCACCATCGCCGATATTGTCGCAACCTAAGCCTTGGGGATTATGATATGAGCTTGCTAACCGAACGAGAATACCGCGCGATTGCGCAATCCCTGGATCTGCCCACCGCGGCCTATATTGATGGCGCGTATCGCCCTGCGATATCGGGCAACACCTTTGACACGATCAACCCTGCGACGGGGCAGGTGATCGCCCAGATCGCCGCCTGTGATGGGGCCGACGTCGATTTCGCCGTGACCAAGGCCCGACAGGCATTCGATGATGGGCGTTGGTCGCGTCTGCACCCCAGCGAACGCAAAGATACGTTGATCCGTCTGTGCAAATTGATGACCCGCAATACCCGTGAATTGGCCGTGATGGAAAGCATCGACAGCGGCAAACCGATCTATGATTGCGAAACCGTCGACATCCCCGAGGCGATCCATTGCATCAAATGGCACGCCGAATTGATTGACAAAATCTATGACCAGGTCTCCCCCGCCTCTGACGATCATATGGCCATGGTCGTGCGCGAACCGATCGGCGTTGTGGGGCTTGTGCTGCCTTGGAATTTCCCCCTGTTGATGCTGGCGTGGAAAATTGGCCCCGCCTTGGCAGCGGGATGTTCGGTTATTGTAAAACCTGCTGCCGAAACCACCCTGACCGCCCTGCGGTTGGCCGAATTGGCGACCGAGGCGGGTTTGCCCCGCGGCGTGTTAAACATCGTCCCCGGCGGCGGGGCCGTGGTGGGTGAACCCATTGGTCGGCATATGGATATTGATATGGTGTCCTTTACTGGGTCCACCGTGACGGGTAAACGGTTTTTAGAATATGCGGCGCAGTCCAACGCGAAAGAGGTCGTTTTGGAAATGGGCGGCAAAAACCCCGCGATTGTCCTGCAAGACGCCGAAAATCTGGACCGCGTGGCCCAGCACATTGTGCAGGGCGCATTTTGGAATATGGGCGAAAACTGTTCCGCCACATCCCGATTGATCGTGCATCGCGATGTGCGCGATCCCTTGATCGAACGGATCAAACACCATGCGCAGCACTGGAATGTGGGCGACCCGTTGAACCCCGAAACCCGATTGGGCGCGCTGGTATCACAGGCCCATTTTGACAAGGTCTGCGGATATCTGAAACAGGCCGACAGTATTTTGATGGGTGGCGAAACCGATGGGGCCTGTGTTCAGGCCACGATGGTTGAGGTGCCCAGCAACGATCACCCCTTGGCGCGGGACGAAATATTTGGCCCCGTGCTGTCGGTGATCACGGTGAACAGTGCCGATCAGGCGATTGCGGTTGCCAATGACACAGACTATGGCCTGTGCGCGTCGATCTTTAGCGCGAATATCAAACGTGCCTTGCGTGGGGCGCGGGCGTTGCGGGCGGGCACTGTTACGGTCAACAGTTTCGGCGAAGGGGACATTACCACGCCCTTTGGTGGGTATCGTCAATCTGGGTTTGGCGGGCGTGACAATGGCATTCACGCACATGATCAATATACCCAGATCAAAACCATTTGGATTGACCTTTCCGATGACGCCGACGAGGCGGTGCAATAATGTATCACCGCGCCGTGCGTCATTTGCCGGATTTGCAGGGACCGGCTGCATGGGATGCCATTTTGCCATCCCGCGCGGCCTATCCCACTGCCCCAGATAATGCGCGTTATGATGTCGTTATTGTGGGGGCCGGTTTTGCGGGGTTGTCCGCAGCGCGACGTTTGACGCAGATTGACCCCAAACTGCGGATCGCGGTTTTGGATGCCTTGGCCATTGGGCAGGGCGGCACGGGGCGCAATTCGGGGTTTATGATTGATCTGCCCCATGAATTGACCAGTGATGATTATGCGGGCGGGGGCGACGAAAAAACGCTGATCCGGTTTAACCGCTATGCCCAAGATTTCGGTCAGGCTGCGGTGGATGAATATGGCATTGATCCCAACTATTTCGACAAATCGGGCAAAATTAATGGCGCGGTGGGGGCTGCGGCGCTGGATCACAACGCGACCTATGCCCGCCATCTGGACGATCTGGGCGAAGGGTATGAAATGCTGGATGCACAGGCCATGCGCGATGTGACAGGCAGCACGCATTACCAATCAGGGCTCTACACGCCTGGGACCGTTATGTTGCAGCCCGCAGGGTACATTCGCGGGTTGGCCGCGGGTTTGGCACGCCAAGGTGTGGATATTTTCGAACGCAGCCCCGTGATCAAATTTGAAAAATCGGGATCACACTGGGTGTTGCACACAGATCGCGCGCGCATTGACTGTGGTCAGGTTATTTTGGGCGTGAATGGCCACCTTGAAAGCTTTGGCTATGCCCGTGGTCGGTTGATGCAGGTATTTCTGTTTGCCGCCATGACGCCCGAATTGGATCGCGATGCCTTGGCCGCATTGGGGGGGCAACCCCGTTGGGGCATTACGCCATCGGACCCGATGGGTACGACAATGCGTCGGATTGATACGGGCCAAGGGGGCAATCGGATTATCACGCGAACCTGCGCGGTGTTGCGATCAGGTTTGCGGGCCAGCCCCAATGATGTTGCCCGCGCGGCTCGCATTATGCAGCGGAAATTTGATGAAAGGTTTCCAAAGCTGGCGGGGCTGAACATGCAATACACTTGGGCTGGGCATTTGTGTTTGTCCAGCAATGGGGTGTCTGTGACCTGTGAAATTCTGACCAATCTGTTTTCGGCCTGCGTGCAAAACGGGTTGGGCACGGCACGCGGCACATTAACCGGTATTGCGGCGGCGGAAATGGCCTGTGGGTTGAATACGGATTTGACGGCGCATTTTCAAAACGAAACCGCCCCCAAGGCATTGCCGCCCCGATTGATCCGCGACATTGGCGCAAATGCCGTATTGCGATACAAAGAATGGCGCGCGCGGTCAGAATAAACCGCGCCCGTTCATCACCGCTTGCCCCCTAATAGGTTTGGTTTAATTCATCCGCTGCCGGAATTTCGCGTTCGCGGCGTGCGATGTAATCGCGTAACGCTTCGTCCTTGGCGGGGTCTAGGGTGGGTTCCTGGTATTCGTTTAACAGACGGCGGGCATAATCCAGCGCGCGGGCGGTGATTTCCTTGCTGCCCTCGGCGGTCCATTGTTCGATGGAATTATTGTCGAATAGATCGGGCATGAAATACGCGCTTTGGAAATTGTCCTGCGTGTGGGGATGGCCCAGATAATGGCCGCCCGGTCCAATATCGGAAATGGCGGCGATGGCATCGTCAAATCCGGCCCAATCCGGCCCCTGCGCCATGCGATAGGCCATGGCGCATTGTTCGGCATCGACCACGAATTTGGCCACGGAACAATGCATGCCCGCTTCGTTCCAGCCTGCGGAATGCCAGATGTAATTTGCGCCTGCGTGCATGACGGCGGATAGGGTCGTGGCACTTTCATATCCGGCTTGGGCGTCGAATGTTTTGGCCCCGCCCAGCGTATTCGATGTGCGCCACGGCACCCCGTAATACCGCGCCATTTGACCAATCATGAAATTCATCAGGCTGATTTCAGGGGTCCCCGCCATGGGCGCGCCCGATTTCATGGACACGGTTGACAGGTAATGCCCATAAATCGCAGGACAGCCGCGCCGGATCACTTGGGTATAGGCCAAGGCGGACAGCGCCTCGGCATTCAGTTGTGCGACAGATGCGGGGACAGAGGCAGGTGTATTGGCCCCCCCCAACACAAAGGGCGAACACAGGACGGGTTGATTGCGTTTGCAAAATGCTCGCATCGCGCCCAGCATGGTTTCATCCCACACCAAGGGCGAATTGCCGTTACAATTCCCCGTCGTGACGGGGTGGTTTTCCATGTATTCGGCCCCAAACAGAATGGCGCACATGTCCATGACATCCTCGGCGTTTTTGGGGCTGGTTGTCATGCCCATAAACATTTTATCGGAATGTTTCATCGAACTATAGGTGATGCGCAAATGTCGTTGGCTGATCGGGTGATCATAGGGTTCCACGATGTGATGGGCTGACGAATGCAAGGCAGGCATCATATGGGACAGTTTGTGAAACATCGCCAAATCATCCAGCGTTGGATTGCGGCGCACATCGTTTAGATCGCGCAGAAATGGCGCGCCTGTCATCGGGACGAAAACCGCATGTCGCCCGCCCAATTTGACATTTTTGTGCGGATCACGGGCGTGATAGGTGAAATCGGATGGAATGGTGGCAATCAGGTCGCGCACCAACCCCCGATCCAGATACACGCGGTCGCCCACCACCTTGGCCCCAGCGCGCCGCCAATCGGCCAGCGCAATGTCGTCGCGAAACACGACGCCCACATTTTCCAAAATATCCATGGATGCGGCGTCAATGCGTTCAACTTGGGCGCCGTCCATGACTTCGCTTAGGGGTAGGGCATTGGTCAGGCCTGCCAGCATGTCAAAATTGGGCGCGGTGCGCAGGGCGCGGCGTGCGGCGCGTCCGCCTGCGCGGGTCCGAATGGGCTGTGATGGGGTCATGTGTCGTGGTCTCCTCTTGCTGATAGCTTGGCGAGGAATCACTGATGGTGCTGATAAAATACCGATATTGGGTTGCAAAAACCGACATCAGGGCATTTGGGGTATGTCACGCCCGTATTATTCAGGCTTTCGCGCCACCACAAACCTGCGGGGCGGTGATAACGGATAGGCCCCCGTTTCGATAATATCGAACCCTGCATTGGTGATTTTTTTGTCCCAGTCGGGCATGGTGACAAAATGCACGTTGGGTGCCTTGCCCAGTTGGGTCAAAATCGGCAATACCGCCCGCATCGCATAGATGGGCAGCGCCCATAGGTCGCGCGGCATGCAAAATGTTTTGGAAATGAACAATCCCCCCGGTTTCAACCGATCAAGGATATTTTGAAACACACGATCTTGGTCGTGAACCAAATGCAAAAAATTGAACGCTAGGATGCAGTCATAGGGCGCATCCCCCTGTGTCATTGGCACATCAACCGATTGAAACAAGGTCAGGTTGGTTTGACCCGCATCGTGTTTTTTCTGATTGCCGATATCAATCATAGATTGCGCGGCATCGGTGGCATCATAGGTGCCAACATTGGGTGCCAGTGCCAGTGCTGTCGTCCCCGTTCCGCAGCCCAATTCCAGCACATGCTGATCCGGGCGCAGATAATGACGGGTGCGTTCCAATGTGAATTCATATGCGGCCATGTCCGAAATATTAGATTTGGCGTATTTCGGGGCCAGTTTGTTCCAAAATTCAATATCTTTGGTCATGTAAAATCCTAGGGATAACTTGGATCGCATTCATTTAGTAAAACCGGATGGTGACGGTACCCTAGGGCTGATCTCTGTGAAATGCCACCAAATTTTTATCCAGAAAATGGCGACTGCGCGCGATGGGCAAAAATTACTTATGGTTGAAAATTTATGCTATTGATTTATAGCGGTATATGTTAATAATTAAACTAAAGTTAAATTGCATTGATCCCAAAGTATTGGTCTGTCTGCGTGTAATTTTCTGGTTTCGTTTAGTAATAAATGTTGGGGGTACATATGAGTTTTGCACAAATTTTGCAGTTTTCGACGGATGGTTATGACTGGGACAGCAACGAATTTGCGGACCTGTTTCCAGAGCAAGCCACCATTACATTAATTGAACCCAGTCAGATGACGCTGACGGGAACGAACGGGGACAACACGCAGAACATCACGCTTGAAGGTGGCGAGGTTTTGTCATTTCTGCTGGACCTTAGCCTGACTTCGGGTCTGCAATTGCGCGTTACGAATCCTGGTTTGGGGAATGTCGACGTGCAGGCGGCCACTGATTTTGAATTCGAAATTGAATCCCAAGATGGCTCTGGGTTGAAATATTCGGTTGATACCAAATACCCCTATCTAGAAGGCTCGCTTTTACCAACGATCACTGCCGGTATGTTGGATACTGATAACGGCTCTGACGATGATGATAGCGGAGATGGATCCGGTGGTGATAGTGGCGATGGATCCGATAGCGGCGGTGACAACGGCGACGGATCTGGCGGTGATGGTGAAAATGGTGGCGAAGAAACGACAAAATTCCCGCCCGCGTCAGGTACTGAATACGTGACGCTTGATCAGACCAATGACTTAGAGTCCAAATTGTCCGGCGTTGCGATTTTGATCAATACATCAACGCAAACATCGCAAAGTGTGGATCTGACGGGCACCTTTGGGAATCAAAACGGTCAGTTGGTGCTAAACAATGGCACGTATGAATTCACTACAAACACAACCGGCACGTCTGGCGGCACCTATGTTGATGATTCCAAAACGGGCACGCTGACTGTCATGAATGCTGATAGCATCCGAACGGCTGGATATGCCAATATGGTTGATATGTTTTACGTCAAAGACGGGATCAGTTACAATGCAATCGGGATCGTCGGCGTGCCGACCGTTGCAGCAGATATGCCCAGCACCGGTACCGCCAGTTTCACTGGCCATGTCGTGGGTTCGGCCATAACCACCGAACAGGGCGTTGATATCGTGGATGGGACCAGCAAAATTGATGTGGATTTTGGCACCAGTGGGACCGTAAACGTCACCTTGGACGCGTTTACATTCCAAGATCAGGCCGGCAGTTCGACCAGTTCCGGTCCGTTTGACAAAATTGCAATCACGGGCATGACGCTGGGTTTTCGGATGGCGCAATCCTGATTTCGAAATCTGGTTCGACTGTGAATTTGACCGGCGCAAACACCACCTCAGCGTCTGTTTGTGAGTTTTTCGGCTATGACCTAGATACGGGTCATCCAGAAGCTGCCGGCGGAATTTTACTGTTACAAGGTGATGATGGTTATTTAACCACGACCTACCTAGGCGATTGATTCTGTCGAAATATGACATGTGAAGGCCTCGGGTTCCCCGAGGCTTTCTTTATTTCTGCAATATTACCAGAATGTTAACGTAAATCTTTAGGCATTCATAATACTGTTACAAAACTGACGCAAAACCTTAGCACAACGGGTCTAACCCTGTCGCAAAGCACGAAACATCATGCTTGGACAGATCTAAGGAGTAAGACATGTCTTTTGTAAAAACGACCGTATCCGCCGTGGCAATGGCCACATTGGCCGCTGGTGCCGCCACCGCACGTGACAACGTACAAGTTGCGGGTTCATCAACAGTTCTGCCATATGCGTCAATCGTCGCCGAAGCATTTGGCGAAAACTTTGACTTTCCAACACCAGTTGTTGAATCAGGCGGTTCATCCGGTGGGTTAAAACGTTTCTGCGAAGGCGTTGGCGAAAATACAATCGACGTTGCAAACGCATCACGCAAAATCAAAGACAAAGAAATCAAAGCTTGCGCCGAAGCGGGTGTGATAGACATCATCGAAGTTCGCATCGGTTATGACGGAATCGTTTTCGCATCCGACATCAACGGTCAGAACTTTGCATTCCAGCCTGCAGACATTTACACTGCTTTGGCTGCTGAATTGCCAGTTGACGGCAAGATGGTTGCAAACCCAAACACTGATTGGTCAGCAGTAAACGCAAACTTTAAATCACAGCCAATCCAAGCCTACATCCCAGGTACAAAGCACGGTACACGTGAAGTATTCGAAGAAAAAGTTTTGCTAGCTGGTTGTGAAGAAACAGGCGCAATGGCGGCTATCTTGGAAATCAACGGCGGTGACGAAGATGCAGCAGAATCCGCATGTATGGCGGTTCGCACAGACGGTCGCTCAGTCGATATCGACGGTGACTACACAGAAACACTGGCATCCATCGAATCAAACAAAGATGGCATCGGCGTATTCGGCCTAGCGTTCTACGAAAACAACACAGACAAGCTGCAAGTTGCAACTATGTCAGGTGTTATGCCATCAACTGCAAGCATCGCAGCTGGTGAGTACCCAGTATCGCGCCCATTGTTCTTCTACATCAAGAAAGCACACATCGGCGTTATCCCTGGTTTGAAAGAATACGCAGAATTCTTTATCTCTGATGAAGTTGCAGGCCCAGACGGACCTTTGGCTGAGTACGGCTTGGTTTCTGATCCAGAATTGGCTGCGACACAAGAAGCGGTTTCAGCAGAAGAAACAATGAAGTAAGCTATAATTAACCGACTTAGGGCAGGGCCGTAGGTCCTGCCCTTTGTTTCGCGGAACTGGGGTAATAAATGACACCACAAACATTGATAATGGCCGTTGCACTCTTGGGGGGAATTGGGTTTTTCATGGGGCGCCACAGGGCATTGTCCAGTGCGGATCATGACCCAAGGTTGTTGCATTCGAGACCCCATTATTACGGGGGTTTTGTGTGTTTGATGACCCTTGTTCCTGCCATGTTGTCATTGGCGATTTGGGTCTTGGTCCAGCCGATGGTCGTGTCATCATTGGCCGGTGGCTTGGTGTCGCCCCAATCCATTCCCAATGGGTCCAGTCTGGGCCTGATCATGTCCGACGTGGTCCGCATGGCGCAAGCGTTGACCATGGCCGCGGCGCAAGGCGTGATTGATATGGACGCCTTGGGTGACGCAGGTGATGCACCCGCGCAGATGGCCGATATCCTGAATGCAGTTGGTATTGCGGTTGGATCAGACATGACCCCAGACATGGTGCAATCTGCCATGGAAATGGTTCGACTGACCGCCATTGGTGATTGGGCCATGACCATTGTGGTCGGTGCGATTGCCCTGATCGGATTTGGGTATTCTATGGCACGGATGACAAAATCATTCTGGGCCCGAAATGCGGTGGAACGGTTCATTTTGGTCACCCTGATTTCGGCCGCAGCCATCGCGATTTTGACCACTGTTGGTATTGTCCTATCCATGGTTTTTGAAACCCTGCGGTTTTTTTCGCTGCATGAATGGGCTGATTTTTTCTTTGGGCTTGAATGGGCGCCGAATTTCCGTGGCGACAGTGCGCTGTCGATCCTGCCGCTGTTGTGGGGCACGCTATACATCTCGGTCGTGGCGTTGTTGGTGGCTGTGCCGATCGGATTGTTTTCGGCAATTTATCTGGCGGAATATGCCGCCAAATCCACCCGTGGTGTCGCCAAGCCATTGCTTGAGGTTTTGGCCGGTATCCCCACCATCGTATATGGCCTGTTCGCGCTGATTACCTTTGGTCCGTTACTTAAGGATATTTTTGGCGAAGGTGGCGTTTTGGGCGTGGGATGGATGGGTGATGCCCGATCCGTTGCAACGGCGGGTATTGTGATGGGCATCATGTTGATCCCATTTGTATCATCCCTGTCTGACGACATCATCAATGCGGTACCGCAGTCGATGCGCGATGGATCCTATGGATTGGGGGCAACGAAATCGGAAACCGTCCGTCAGGTTGTTTTGCCCGCAGCATTGCCCGGCATTGTCGGTGCGATCCTGTTGGCCGCGTCGCGCGCCATTGGCGAAACTATGATCGTTGTTTTGGGGGCAGGGGCCATCGCACGGTTTGCTGGCAACCCGCTAGAGGCGCTGACCACCATCACCACACGTATCGTCAGCCAGTTGACAGGGGATGGCGATTTTAACAGTCCCGAAACGATTGTTGCCTTTGCCCTTGGGTTGACATTATTTGTCCTGACTTTGGGCTTGAATATCATCGCGCTTTACATCGTGCGCAAATATCGCGAGCAATACGAATGACCAATCCGACAAACACCCGTACCTTTGCCCCGAACGAACGTGTCAAAAAACGCAACGCCGCCGAAAAACGGTTCAAGGGATATGGCCTGACCGCGATTGCAGTCGCCTTGGCGATGCTGGTGATTTTAATTGGCACCATTCTGACACGCGGGGCCGGTGCATTTACCCAAACCTTTGTCACGTTGAACGTTGAATTGCTGGAAAGCAAGCTGGACAAATCCGGCACACGCGATCCCGCAGCCATCGCCAAGGTCACAACATTTGGATATGCCCCGCTGCTAAAGGCAGCGATGGAACGCACCGTGGCGGATCACAACATCGACACGGATCTGAAATCCGGCGATATGGCAAAAATCCTATCCAAAAGTGCGGTGGCACAGTTGCGCAATTTGGTATTGTCCGATGTGTCACAAATCGGCACGACCGTTGAAATTAGGTTTTTGGCAAACAGTTGGATTGATGGCTATCTAAAGGGGCGCGTGACCCGCGATAGCATCGCAAACAACAAAAACGTGTCTGCGGCGCAGTTGGATTTTGTTGACGGATTGCGCGCAGTGGGTGTGATCGAAAAAACGTTCAATCCTGATTTCATTTTTGGCTCTGACGCCTCTGATCAGCGACCAGAGGCAGCTGGTATGGGTGTGGCCATGATGGGATCATTCTTTATGATGATGGTTGTGTTGGTTTTGTCGCTGCCAATTGGCGTCGCGGCGTCCATTTACCTAGAAGAATTTGCGCCCAAGAACTGGATCACGGACGTGATTGAGGTCAATATTTCGAACCTAGCCGCCGTGCCGTCGATTGTGTTTGGTATTTTGGGATTGGCCGTGTTCATCAATTACATGCACCTGCCCCAGTCGGCGCCTTTGGTCGGGGGATTGGTGTTAACCTTGATGACCCTGCCCACCATTATCATTTCCACCCGCGCCGCGTTAAAGGCCGTGCCGCCCAGCATTCGTGATGCGGCGTTGGGTCTGGGCGCATCAAAAATACAAACGATTTTCCACCATGTCCTGCCCTTGGCAGCACCGGGCATTTTGACCGGTACGATTATTGGATTGGCACAGGCACTGGGCGAAACTGCACCTTTGTTGTTGATTGGTATGATTGGATATGTGGCAACGAATATGCCTGATGGCATAGTGGCGGGTTTGTTGGATCCAAATTCGGCGATGCCGGCGCAAATTTATGAATGGGCGAAACGTGCTGATCCTGCGTTTTATGAACGTGCTTGGGGTGGGATCATCATTTTGTTGGTGTTTTTGATTTCCATGAACGTACTGGCGATTTGGTTGCGTCGCAAATTTGAACGGCGCTGGTAACTGGGCGCCCCACGCAGTTATTGAAAACCCGTGCAATCCGCGCGGGTTTTTCTTTACTCTACTCAGAATTTGCGGGACGGTGATGAAAAACCACATGGGGATTCACATGCGTCAAACGATGTCCGATGTTGCAACACAATTTGTGAACAATTCACTGTTCGACACCATCGAATGGCGTGTCGATCAGGCGGGTCAAACGGTGGATGCGGGGTTGGTGGGCGCATGCCCTGATCACGCAGACCCAATTTACCGCATCTATTCCATGACAAAACCGATTGTATCCGTCTTGGCATTGATGTTGATCGAACGGGGATATTTCACTCTGGCCACACCGATTGCGCAGTTTGATCCCAATTTTACCAATATGCGGGTTTTGGATGATACGGGCCGGATCGAACCCACGGGCACCTTGATCACCATCGAACATCTGCTGACGCACCAAGCAGGGCTTAGCTATGATTTTTCGCGGGGCTGTACGGTGGCCCCCTATTACCGTGAAATGGGGTTCTTGGAACGTGCTGATCGTGATTTAACCGATGCTATGGCCGAACTGGCGCAGTTGCCATTGGCGTTCCATCCTGGCACCAGCTGGCGGTATTCGGTCGCAACGGACGTGTTGGCGCATATCATCGAAACTGCGACAGGCCAGCGTTTGGATGATTTATTGCGGGAATGTTTGTTTAATCCCTTGGGTATGCTGGACACTGGGTTTTATGTTGCCGACACTGAACGACCCCGCGTGATGCGGATGTTTGGAACGCAGGATTTACATGGCTTGCCGCCTTTGGACCCACGCCCACATGTTCTAAGCGAAATAGATGTGTCCAAAACGGCGCCTATGGATGCCCCCAATTTTCGCCGTGGCGGGCACGGATTGTTCAGCACCATGGGCGATTACATGAAATTTGCAAACATGTTGCTAACTGGGAAATTCCCTGATGGCACCCCCGCCCTATCGGCACCGATGCACGCAATGATGCGTGCGCCGCGTGTCCCATTTGGCGCGCGGGGAATGCGGATTAATGATGATCCGTTTGTGGGCTATGGCTGGAACCTGATCGGGCGGGTAATGATTGATTTGGGGCGCGCCGATCGCATGACATCCTTGGGCGAATTCGGCTGGAGCGGCGCTGCCGCCACCTATTTCTGGGTCGATCCCATCAGCCAAGTCACAGGCTGTATAATGACCCAGTTTTTGGGCAATCAGCATCCGTTGACAATCAAAATGCAGTCGGCTGCTATGATGCCGCTAGATGTTTAGTGGTATTGAAATCACGACCGGGATTTGTAGGCTGTGGTCATATGTTCTAGCAACTCTTGCACAAATATGGGTGATGTTCGATCGCACGGGTTTGATTTGTGAAACACGATATCTG
>CAZWFE010000021.1:0-15472 GCA_964633145.1 uncultured Phaeobacter sp.
AGGCAGCTGTTTTTGGTACAGTGTACCGTAGGTTCGAATCCTACCACCCCAGCCATTTTTCCCAAACCCAGACGAACGCAGCGTAGCGCAGATTGACAACGCATCGTCCAAGCCACAGTATTCAGGAATATCGGCAATCAATGGATCAAGGGACATGACAAAGTTTTCCGCCAGTCTTGGGTTTTTATGGACGGAATTGCCGCTGTTTGATGCAATCGGGGCTGCCGCACGCGCGGGGTTTGATGCTGTCGAATGTCACTGGCCCTATGACACGCCCCCGAATTTGGTACGCGCTGCACTGGACCAACATGAAATCCCAATGCTGGGAATCAACACACATCGCGGCGATGTCATACATGGGGAAAACGGTTTATGCGCCCTGCCTCATCGCAAACAGGCGGCACGCGCGGCAATTGATCAGGCATTGGAATATGCCGTTGCGATTAATGCGGCAAATATCCATGTGATGGCCGGACAGACAGACGCCCCATCAGCGCATGACACATTTTTGGACAATCTTGACTATGCCGCGGCCTGTGCGGCACCTCATAATATCACAATCTTGATTGAACCTCTAAATACCTATGATGCGCCGGGATATTTTTTGACACGGACGGATCAAGCCGTGCAGATCATACAATCGCTGAATCATGACAATGTGAAAATGATGTTTGATTGTTATCACGTTCAACGGATGCAGGGTGACATTATTTACCAGCTTGGCAAATGCCTGCCACATATCGGACATATCCAATTTGCAGCCCCACCCCACCGCACGGCACCGCATTTGGGGGAACTGAATTATTCCGTTATTTTCGCACACCTACAAGACCTTGGATGGTCTGCGCCCTTGGGGGCTGAATATAAACCCAACGGACCCACCGAAAACAGCCTCAGCTGGATGCAGTCCCTAAAACAGGGCAACACCCATAACAGCGAATGACATCCGTTTTGCTAAACATCTAGGACGGGCACGACCAATGCCCCATGGGATCGCACCACTTGGGCCGATAGCGCCACTGCCGATTGCACAGCCTGTTTTAGATCATCACCTTGCACCACACTGGCCAAAAACCCAGCGGCAAAGCTGTCCCCCGCGGCCGTGGTATCGACAACATCCGAAATTGTCATGACATTATGTGAAAACCGCTGCCCAAGATGGTCACACCACACGGGCTGTGGCCCATTTTTCATCACAACCGTACGCGCGCCCGCAGCCCGATAGCGGTCCAAAATGCCCCATATGCTTTGATCTGGATACATCAGCATTTCATCATCATGGGATGGAAACACGATATCCGACACCGATGCCCCCAACGCGATACCCGCACGCATGTCATCCGCATTTGACCACAGTTGCGCCCGAACATTGGTGTCAAAGGCAATACATGACCCCGCCTGACGCGCACTGGCCAGACAGTCGCACAATCGTTTGCGATCGTCTGGTGCCAAAATGGCCAAACTGATCCCTGAAAAATAAATGATGTCCTGCCCAGCCATCATAGACCGCAAAAAATCGACATCATTCGCCAAATGCCGCGCAGCTGACTGACCGCGCCAATACGAAAATCGGCGTTCCCCTGCGGTTAGGGTCGTCAGATATAACCCCACGCTGCGATGGCTGTCGCGACCAATCCAGCGCGTTTCAATTCCGGCGGCTTGAATGAAATCAAACACACCTTGGGATGCTGGGTCTGTTCCAATCCGCGTGCCATAGGCGACAGACCAATCCGCCGGCAACGCATGCCGTGCGTACCACGCTGTGTTTAAGGTATCGCCCGCAACACCACGCGCATAGCGGCCATCGCCCAAATCAGCCATTTCGATCATACATTCACCGATGGACAGAAATGACCCCATTTAGAGTATCACCCGATGCTCCGCTTGGCCCTGCGCCTGCGTTTCAATCCGCAATACGCGCCCGTCGGCCACGTCTGGATGTGCCTTGCTTTGCCCCGCGGACGTGACAAACAGGCTGCGCAGATCCGCCCCACCAAAGGCGGGACAGGTCGGTTGATCGGCTGCAACCGCGATTACATGATGCGACGTTCCGTCAGGGTTTAACACGGTGACTTTGCCATGACCGTAATGTGCAATCCACAACCGCCCGTCGCAATCGACAACCGCACCATCTGGGCGAAAATCACCCTGTGACATATCCGCAATGACCATAGGCGCGCCATCTGGCCAACCATTGTCATCCAAAGGAACCCGCAAAATCAAGGCCCGCGGCGTATCCGTGATATAGGCCCAGCGCCCACAGGGCGAAAAACAGGTCGCATTGGGGATGGTCCAATCGGGATACAGTTTGCGCAATTCACCGCGATAATACCGATAAATCGCGCCGGCATTCGGTTCCAAATTGATCCCCATGGTCCCGATCCAAAACCCACCTAATGGATCGGCCCGCCCATCATTGGGACGTGTTTGTGCCAGATCAGGTTCCAAATCGGCAACATGGGTTTGCCGCTGGGTGTCCAGATCAAAGGTGATCAAAGCCCCCTTTTTCGCGATCAGCAATGTTGTTTCATCAACCCAACCTGCAGCCGTGACGAATGTATCAAACTGCCATCGCTTTGGTTGCTGCGATGGGGCGGCATCGGGGGATTTTTCAAACAAGGTATAGGCGTTGATATCAAACCAAAACAGGGATTTGCGGGTGGGATGCCACAACGGGCCTTCGCCCAGTGAACAAAAGGTTTGATCGAAAATTTGCGTCATGGTTTGGATCACGGTCCATAGGTTTCAATTTGGGGCCAAGCTTATGGCATAATGAACTGCGGCACAACGATCCAGGCGATCCAAACTGCTTGCAATGTGGTGATAAAATCCTAATCTGATGGCGCGCAGATCATGTAACGCAGCACGGCAACATGAATTAAGGATCTAAATATGAAAACCATAATCATAACCGGCGCAGGCGCAGGGATTGGTCGGGCCACCGCACAATTGTTTTTGGACAAGGATTGGAATGTTGCCCTGATTGGGCGCAGGGCCGACCCATTGGAACAGACCGCAGGTGGGCACGCAAATGCGTTGGTGTTGCCCTGTGATGTCACAGATGAATCCGCCGTTGATGGCGCCTTTGATCAGGTGGTGGACAAATGGGGCCGCATTGACACGTTGTTTAACAATGCGGGTGTATCGGTTTTCGGGGCGCGCCCTGATGAAATTTCCGTGGCCGATTGGCGGCGGTGTATCGATATCAATCTGACGGGGTCGTTTATCTGTGGGCGCGCCGCATTTGCACGCATGCGTGCGCAAAACCCGCAAGGGGGCCGCATTATCAACAATGGGTCCATTTCGGCCCATGTCCCGCGCTGGGGATCGGCCCCCTACACCGCATCCAAACATGCCATTTCGGGCCTGACCCGATCCTTTAGTCTGGATGGGCGACCCTTTAACATTGCATGCGGGCAGATCGATATTGGCAACGCGCTGACGGAAATGGTGGAAACCATGACAACGGGCATGCCACAGGCCGATGGCACCATCAAATCCGAAGCGGTCATGGATGTAAAACATGTGGCCAATTCTGTGATGCATATGGCCAGCCTGCCGCTGGATGCCAATGTGCAATTTATGACCGTTATGGCCACAACCATGCCCTTTATCGGGCGCGGCTAGGGCTGCAAAATTTCCCGCAAATCTCGCCTAAACCATCAGGGATGCTATCTGTGTTGGATTGGGTGATTGTCCACAATAGGAGACATTATGAAATTACTACGCTTTGGCCCCAAGGGGCAGGAAAAACCGGGCATCCTAGATGAACACGGTCACATCCGCGATATTTCGCACCTGGTGCCTGACCTAGACGCCCGCCTGTTTACGGATGGCGGCCTAGCGGCCATCAGCGCCGCAGACATATCCAGCCTGCCCATCGTCGATGGCGACCCACGGATCGGGGCCTGTTTCGCAGATGTCCCCAATTTTTTCTGCATCGGCCTGAATTACACAAAACACGCGATCGAAACCGGTATGGAGCCCCCCAAAGAACCCATCATTTTTTCCAAAGCCACATCCTGCCTAAGCGGTCCGAATGATCCTGTCATCATCCCGCGCGGATCCGAAAAAACCGATTGGGAAGTGGAACTGGGCGTCGTGATCGGCAAATCAGCATCCTATGTATCCCAAGAGGATGCGTTGGATTATGTCGCAGGGTATTGCGTGATCAATGATGTATCGGAACGCAGTTTTCAAATCGAACGCGGCGGCCAGTGGATCAAGGGGAAATCCGCCCCAACATTCGGCCCCGTTGGGCCATGGTTTGTCACGGCGGATGAAATTGCCGATCCGCAAAATCTGAACCTGTCACTGTCGCTCAATGGCCAAGTTGTGCAAAATTCGAATACGGATGACATGATTTTCACAGTGCGCGAAATCATTTCACATATGTCCCAATTCATGGAACTGCGCGCAGGTGACATCATTGCAACGGGCACACCCTCTGGTGTTGGTATGGGGATGAAACCACAACGGTTCCTGCGTGCCGGCGATGTGATGGAATTGACCGTTCAAGGATTGGGAAGACAAACCCAAACCGCCCAAGCCGCAGAATAAATACGAAAACGGGGCTGGCGGTTGTGCCAGCCCCGTTTGTTTTGGGGTGTATGTTTTGATCGCGCCACGATAGGCACAATTCAAATATTAAACGCCGCAATCAATAATAGCATGGGCCAACAGCGGAATGGTTTTTTCGTTCAAACCAGCAATGTTTAACCGGCTATCGCCCACCATGTAAATGCCATGACGTTCACGGATCAATTCGACCTTGTCCGCGGATGTGCCCAAACGTGAAAACATCCCGCGGTGTTGCGCGATAAACCCAAAGCGGTCAGAGCCCGACAAACGCTGCAATTCATCGGCCAATGATTTGCGCAGGGTCAGCATTGACTGACGCACGTCCTCTAACTCTTGTTCCCAGTCGGCACGCAGGGCAGGGTCATTTAGAACCATGGTAACCAGACGCGCACCGTGATCGGGTGGGAATGAATAGTTTTGGCGATTCAAATAATTCAACGTGCTTTGGTTCAGGCCCTTGGCAGATGTATCCTGACAGACAGCCATCAAAATACCCGTCCGTTCGCGATAAATGCCAAAGTTTTTCGAACAGCTGGCCGCGATGATTGTTTCTGGCATTGATTTCGCAATCAAGCGTGTCGCCGCAGCATCCTGTTCCAAACCATCACCAAAGCCCTGATAGGCAATGTCAATCATGGGAACCGCACCGGTTTTTTGCAACAGCGCAATCACTTCGCCCCATTGGACCATATTCAGGTTGGCGCCTGTTGGGTTGTGGCAGCATCCATGCAGCAGCACGATATCGCCCGCTTGGGCCTGCGCCAAATCCGCCATCATGCCGTCGAAATCTACGCCGCGGGTTTCGTTATCGAAGTAGCGATACAGCGTAAACGGAATGTCCATATGTTTCAAAATCGACAAATGGTTCGGCCATGTCGGATCAGAGACATAGATTTTCGCATTGGGGTTGGCCATTTTGACCAAATCAAATCCCTGACGCACCGCACCTGTGCCGCCGGGGGTCGCAACGGCGGACACCGCTGCACGATCAACGGCATCGCCCAAGACCAAATCAACCATCGCATCCGAAAACGCAGGATCACCAGCCAAGGCCACATAGGATTTGGTCTGTTCTTGTTCCCACAGCGTTTTTTCAGCCGCTTTAACCGCGCGCATAATCGGCGTTTGGCCATTTGCGTCTTTATAAACGCCGACACCCAAATCAATTTTGGTGTCCCGCGGATCCTCTTTGTATTTTTGCATTAAGGCCAGAATTTTATCTTCGGGCTGGGATTTCAAAGCTTGGAACATTACTTCTCTCCGGTTGCGACAGGGACGGTTGGGAACATACCCCATTCCGACCAACTGCCATCATAAAGGGCATGATCTGTTTTTCCCAAAATTTCCAATGCCAAACTGACAACTGCCGCTGTCACACCTGATCCGCAACTGGTGATCGCGGGTTTGGTCAGGTCAACGCCGGCTGCCACAAATATGTCGCGCATTGTTTCGGGGGATTTCATCGTCCCGTCATCATTCAACAATGATGTGTAGGGAACATTTTTTGAACCTGGAATATGCCCAGCACGTAACCCTGGGCGGGGTTCGGGCGCATCGCCGCGGAACCGCGCGGCGGAACGGGCATCGATAATTTCGTAATCGCCCAATTTGGATGCCGCCGCCACTTGGGTGACATCTTTGACCATGTGATTTTGGCGACGCACGGTCATGTGACGGTCGCGCACCATGGGTGGCATATCCTCTACGGGGCGGCCCTCGGCCTGCCATTTTGGAAAACCACCATCAAGAACAGCGATATTATTTTGGCCCATCAAGCGAAACAGCCACCATACCCGCGCGGCAGAAAACAGGCCCATGCCATCATAGACAACAACTTGGTGGCCATCCCCGACGCCCATCGCACGCAGGCGGGACATGAATTTTTCCACCGGCGGCGCCATATGCGGCAAATCTGAACGATGGTCAGAAATATCATCAATATCGAAAAACCGCGCACCCGGAATATGCGCGACATCGTATTCAGCCCGCGGGTCGCGTTCCATTTGCGGCATATACCATGATGCATCCAAAATCCGCAGATCTGGGTCTTTGATATGGTTCGCCAACCACTCTGTTGACACTAAAGTTTTGGGATTATCAATCATTGCTTGTCCCTCGATAGACTAGAAACTGACTACTACTCAGACTACAATGACGCAAGACTTGGCAGAACAAATTCCCCGCCAAGCCTGTATTTTTAGGGCATATCAGCTCATTTTTGATCTAATCATGCCAACAACGGCCATAACAACAGCGCCACCGACGCCACCACCGGCCAGTTGACCAACCATCGATCCGATGTCTAGACCACCAGCACCACCCATGGCACCAGCCATATCAGGTGCGCCAAGCATACCAAGGATTGAGCCCCCTAGACCGCCACCGACAATACCTGAAATTGAATTGATCAAGGTACCTTGGTTTAAGGCAGGCAGCGCCTTGCCTGCTGCATTTCCGCCGACTGCGCCCGCGATTAAAGAAATAATTAGTTCCATGTTCATCCCCTTATAATAGATAATCCACCTATAGGGGTAACATAGCCGAAAAAATACTAAAGTATATATATTATATACTAAAGCCCCTGCTTTAAGAGCCGCTGTTTTTGGCGACCCCAGTCTTTTTGTGCTGCATCGGCTCTTTTGTCGTGGTTTTTCTTACCCTTAGCGACACCAATTTTCAATTTCACAAATCCTTTGTGATTGAAATACATCACCAACGGAACCAAGGTCATACCCTTGCGTTGCGTTTCAGACCAAAGACGCGCCAATTCGCGACGACTGACCATCAACTTGCGTTTGCGCCGTTCATCATGACCCCATGTGCGCGCCTGCTCATAGGGCGAGATATAAGAGTTTACCAACCACAGCTCGCCATCATCCACATGGGCATAGCTTTCGGCGATGTTGGCTTTGCCACTGCGTAGGGATTTCACCTCTGATCCCATTAACACGATGCCACATTCCAAATCCTCTTCGATTGCGTAATCATGACGCGCGCGACGGTTTTCAGCGATAACTTTGTAATTGGGATCAGATTTTTGCTTTGCCATAGTCCGCCTTGGTTACACGCTAAATTATATCAAGTCTAGTAAGTGACGCATAGTTTTGCTGGACTTACTGAAAACAAAAATCCATCGTAGCACCAGAACAATTTCCTTTGGCAGAGGCTAAAATGCGCGATCATAATTTCACAACAGAACACAACGCACGCCATCTATGGCATCCAATGGGTCACCCCGCCGATTCACAGGCGAACCCGCCAAAAATCATCGTAGGTGCACAGGACAGTTCAATCACGGATATCGACGGGCATACCGTTGTGGATGCCGTGGGTGGGTTGTGGTGTGTCAACCTTGGCTATTCCAATAATGTGGTCAAGGATGCGATTAGCAAACAGCTGTATGATTTGCCCTATTATTCAGCTTTTGCCGGATCCACCAATCCCCCTGCGATCGAAGCGTCCTATCTGGTGCGCGAAATGTTTGCAGATGATGGAATGTCACGGGTGTTTTTCACATCGGGTGGATCGGATTCGGTCGAAACCTGTCTGCGCCTTGCGCGTCAGTACCATCGTTTGCGCGGCGAACCCACACGCACCAAATATATTTCCTTGAAAAAGGGATACCATGGCACCCATTTCGGCGGCGCGTCGGTGAATGGCAACAACCGTTTCCGCATCAATTATGAACCATTGCTGCCGGGCTGTTTCCATTTGCCATCGCCCTATACCTATCGCAATCCGTTCAACGAAACCGATCCCGCCATATTGGCACAATTAATCGCCCAAAGTTTCGAAGATGAAATCGCATTCCAAGGGGCAAACACGATTGCCGCCTTTATCATGGAACCGATCCAAGGCGCAGGCGGCGTGATTGTGCCTGACGCCAGTTTCATGAAACTGATGCGCGACATTTGTGATCGCCACGGGATTTTGATGATCTCGGACGAAGTCATCACAGGGTTTGGCCGCACAGGCGACTGGTCCGGTGCGCGTCATTGGGGCGTGAAACCTGATATGATGTCGATGGCCAAGGGAATCACATCGGGGTATTTCCCCGTAGGCGCAGCACTGGTCAGCGACAAGGTGGCCGAGGTGTTCGAAAATGACACCACTGGCGAAGGCGCAATTTTCCACGGCTACACATATTCCGCCCATCCCGTTGGGTCCGCGGCCGTTGTGGCCACCGTGAATGAAACCCTGCGCCTAGACACAAAAACCAACGCCGCGGCCCGTGGCCAACAGCTGTATGAAGGCGTGCAAAAACTGGCGCAAAAACATGACATTATTGGCGATGTCCGCGGTGGGCATGGGTTGATGATGGGTATTGAATTGGTCAGCGATGCAACCAACAAAACCCCGATGGATGGTGCTATGATGAAAAAAATCCATCAAACTGCCTATGAAAACGGGGCAATGGTGCGACTGGGCATGCACAACATCCTGATGTCACCGCCCTTGGTCATTTCCCCTGCGGAAATCGACCAAATCATCAACGCATTGGATGTCGCATTCGGATCAGTGTAACCATATTTCCACTTGGGTGTCACAGAAATGTGGCACCCAAGCTGCGTTTGCCCATCCCAAAATCCCCAAAATTTCAAGGGATTATTTTCTAAATAACATATATTTTGATTGCAATTCATATTACCCCTTTCATTTATTCTGTTTTTTGAATATATAAATTGAGACTCACTCATGACATGGAAGGATTACAGCCATGAATGTTATGCCCCTAACGGACAATTATTCGGTAACAGCCCAAATCAGCGCAGATGACATCACCGCGATCACAGCGGCTGGTTTCAAATCGATCATTTGCAATCGCCCTGACCAAGAAAGCGCTGACCAACCCGATTTTGCCACAATCGATGCAGCTGCACAGGCCGCCGGTTTGAAAACGGCCTATATCCCGATTACGGGCATGCCATCGCCGGAACAAACCGCAGATATGGCACAGGCTTTGGCTGACTTGCCTGCACCCGTACTGGCCTATTGCCGGACGGGCAATCGGTCATCCATCATCTTCAACGCCGCACAAGCGTAATGGATGCGACAGGGCCACATCAACCGGCCCTGCCCTGATTTAAGGAATACAAAATGTCTCTCTCTCGTGGATGGGCGCGGCGTCTGGAACGTCATGTCCCAATGCTGTCATGGGCAAAAACCTATGACAAAGATACCCTAACATCGGATCTGGTGGCTGCTGTCATCGTGACCATCATGTTAATCCCGCAATCATTGGCCTATGCGTTGCTGGCCGGCCTGCCCCCGGAAATGGGGTTATATGCGTCAATCTTGCCATTGGTGGCCTATGCCATTTTTGGGACATCGCGCGCGTTGGCGGTCGGTCCGGTTGCGGTTGTGTCCTTGATGACGGCGGCGGCAATTGGCAATCTGGGGCTAACCACACCTGCCGAAATCGCACTGGCGGCCGGCACATTGGCATTTATTTCCGGCGTGATCCTGACTGTTATGGGTGTTTTGCGATTGGGTTTCTTGGCAAACTTTCTGTCGCACCCCGTGATTGCAGGTTTTATCACTGCATCTGGTGTGCTGATTGCGACCAGCCAGTTGAAACATATTTTGGGGATCCAAGCGCATGGCGACAACCTGATCGAATTGGTGGTTTCGCTGTTTGAAAACCAACATCTGACCAACCCGATCACTATGGCGATCGGCCTGCTGACGGTTGCGTTTTTATTTTGGGTCCGCAAAGGATTGAAACCACTGTTGTTGGGTTTTGGCCTGAAACCCCGCATGGCCGATATCCTGGCCAAGGCGGGTCCCGTGGGCGCCGTTGTGGTCACAACATTGGCTGTTTTCATTTTTGATCTGGAAAACAAGGGCGTGAAAATCGTGGGCGCGGTTCCAACCGGTCTGCCACCATTGACCATGCCCAGCTTTAGCCCCGCGATGTGGAATCAGCTGTTCATTTCGGGCCTGTTGATTTCTATCATCGGCTTTGTTGAATCTGTATCCGTTGCCTCGACCTTGGCTGCAAAAAAACGTCAACGCATTATTCCCGATCAGGAATTGGTGGGCTTGGGCGCATCAAACATTGCCACGTCGCTAACAGGTGGCTATCCGGTCACGGGTGGGTTTGCCCGTTCGGTTGTCAATTTCGACGCGGGTGCGGAAACGCCAGCCGCGGGCGCCTTTACCGCTGTTGGCATTGGTTTGGCGGCATTATTGCTAACCCCATTGCTGTTTTTCCTGCCCAAGGCGACATTGGCCGCGACCATTATCGTCGCTGTTTTATCCTTGGTCGATTTTTCGATCCTGCGCAAAACCTGGAGCTATAACAAAGTGGACTTTGCCGCGGTTGCTGCAACCATTTTCCTGACCCTTGGCATGGGCGTCGAGGTGGGCGTATCCGCAGGTGTGATTTTGTCTATCGGGCTGTTTTTGTACAAAACATCAAAACCCCACGTGGCCGAGGTTGGTTTGGTTCCCGGAACCCAACATTTCCGCAACATCAACCGCCACGAGGTCGAAACACATCCATCCATCGTATCCCTGCGCATCGATGAAAGCCTGTATTTCGCCAATGCCGCGTTTTTACAGGATCTGGTCTATGATCGCATAGCTTGTGACCAGCCGGTACGCCATATCGTGTTGATGTGTTCGGCCGTCAATGAAATTGACATGAGCGCGCTAGAAAGCCTTGAGGCCATTAATACCCGCCTAAAGGATATGGGCATTAAACTGCACCTGACCGAGGTCAAAGGCCCCGTTATGGATCGCCTAAAGCGCAGCCATTTCTTGGATGAACTGACAGGGAAAGTATACCTGTCGCAATATGATGCAATCCGCGAATTGCAACCACAGATCATCTGATGCGCACAATCGGGGCCTATCCAATCACGCGATAGGCCCCGTTTTCGATCCCTGAAACCGACCAATCGCCCACACGCCAGCGCACCAATCGCAGCGTAGGGAACCCCACCGCCGCCGTCATACGACGCACTTGACGATTGCGCCCTTCGGTTATTGTGACCTCAATCCAACGATCAGGCACCGATTTTCGAAACCGCACCGGCGGGTTACGATCCCATAGCTCTGGTGGATCAATCAACCGCACTTGGGCTGGGCGACATTGCCCATCCTTTAACGTCACCCCACGCCGCAACGGGTCCAAATCATGGTCGTTTGGGTCACCTTCGACTTGGACCAGATAGGTTTTTTCCACCTTATTTTTGGGATCAGAAATACGCGATTGCAATCGACCGTTGTCGGTCAAAATTAACAACCCTTCGCTATCGCGATCCAGCCGCCCCGCGGCATATACCTGGGGAATGTCGATATATTTCGACAATGTTTCGCGATCTGACCCGACCATAGATTTATCCGTAAATTGGGACAAAACATTGAATGGCTTGTTAAACAAAACAATCATGAAAACAAACCATCAGCCGGCTTGACCGTACCGCAGTGCAATCCACGCCAATTCGTGACCGGTGCATTTAGGTATTTTTGCACCATCGGATCAGCCGCATCCAAAACACCCAAATCGACCAAAATCGCAGTAATTGCACATTCACTGGCACGGGTGGCCCCATCGACAATCTTCAACGCAACACCCAATTTCTGGTCCGGAATGATCGCGATAAAATATGCCTCGGCCCCAGTTTTCAATGCAACACGTCCCTTGGCCGCGCGCATCAAATCCGTGCAAGCGCGATTTTCGCCCGCGACCAATTCCGGATGCTGCATCATCGCTTGGGTCAATCGCCACGCGGCCTGCGACATGGTGTCATTTCGATCTGCGCTGGACGCAAACCATGCCATGGCCCGCGCCATCGCCTGAACTGTTGTGGCGGGATTTGGCGCGGAACACCCATCAATGCCATACGCAGGACTGGTCAGATCCGTCACCGTTTCAAACGCATCCAAACAGGCCACCTGCACAGGGTGATCGGGGTCAACATAGTCTGGCCCCGCGCCCAAATGTTTGTTCAATGTTAAAAACCCACAATGCTTGCCCGAACAATTGTTGTGCATTTGACACGGGCTTTGATCCGTCTTGATCAATTGCAATTTTGCTGCTGGGTCGCGTGGCATTTGCGGACCACATCGGAAATCATCATCCCCCAGCCCCAAATCACCCAACCACGTCTGCACCCGATCCGTGTGAATGGCCGCCCCGTTATGGGACGCACAGGCTAGCGCCAACTGTTCAGACTGCAGTCCAAACCGATCCGCAGCCCCCGATGTGATCAAAGGCAAGGCCTGTATCATTTTCGACGACGATCGCGGATAAACAACCGCCTGCGGATCGCCCCAAGATTTTACAATCTGTCCCGCATCGTCACAGATCACCGCATGACCATAATGCAGGCTTTCGACCAAGGGGCCGCGCCATACGTTACACAGAATTTCAGCCGAATTCATGATTACTCCGTTTATTTAGGCAATTTTATGCCAAGGGGGCTTTTACCAAGCACGAAAATCAGTCTAATATATGCGCATCGAGATATAAAGAGGTGTCACCGACCCCGTGGGCAAAGAATACCATTGGGCCGGCAATATTGGCCATAACAAGGCCGGAGGCTTACATGAATTCAGGACTACGCATTTTGGCAAGTGTTGCGCTGGCAAGCGCAGTTGCCTCAGTCAGTTACGCACAAGAAACCAGTTCAAACAAAGTTGCAGAAAAAACGGATTGGGCCGTCTTTGTCGAAAACGACCCAAAGGAATGTTGGGCTGTGTCCGTACCCAAGGAAACCGTCAACACCCGCCAAGGGCGTGTTGTGTCTGTGCGCCGCGGGGAAATTTTGTTTTTTGTTACCTATAACCCTGCATCGGGCGTCAATGGTCAGGTCAGTTTTACCGGCGGATACCCCTTTACAGACAAAGAACCCGTAGACCTAAACATCGACGGAAAATCCTATAGTTTGTTTGCCCAAGGTGAATGGGCATGGGCCGCCAAGGGTCAGGACAGTGAAATTATCGCTGCCATGAAACGTGGTGCCAAAGCCGTTGTAACCGCAAAATCTGCGCGCGGCACAACGACCAAAGACACGTTTTCATTGTCCGGTGTCACCGCCGCCATCGAAGATGCGGAAAAACGCTGCAAATAACGCAGTCAAAAATTTTGCCAAATCCAAGCGAATCCTGTATGGGTTCGCTTTGTTCGTTTCTAAAAGGTTGCTACCATGACCACGACTGCCCCTATCACGCAGGATGTTCTGACAATTCCGCGCAAATTGCCCGATGGCCCCATTAACCTGGTTGGCCTGACACGCGACGCGATGCGTGATACGCTGATCGCGCATGGCACCCCTGAAAAACAGGCCAAGATGCGCGTGGGCCAGATCTGGCAATGGATCTATGAAAAAGGCATCAGCGATTTTGACGCCATGACCAATTTGGCCAAACCATATCGCGCCGAACTGTCTCAACATTTCACAGTGGCGCGGCCCGAAATCGTGTCGAAACAGGTCTCACTTGATGGGACGCGCAAATACCTGATGCGCATCGCAGGCGGACATGAGGTTGAAACTGTTTATATCCCCGAGGATGACCGCGGCACGCTATGCGTCAGCTCTCAGGTGGGCTGTACTTTGACATGTTCGTTTTGTCACACAGGCACCCAAAAACTGGTGCGAAACCTAACTGCTGGCGAAATCATCGGTCAGGTTCTGGTCGCGCGCGACGATTTGGGCGAATGGCCCATCCAGGGTGCGCCCAAAAACGAAACACGCCTTTTGTCCAACATTGTGCTTATGGGTATGGGCGAACCGCTCTATAATTTTGAAAACGTCCGTGACGCCATGAAAATCGCTATGGACCCCGAAGGTATTTCACTTTCACGTCGCCGTATTACACTGTCCACATCCGGCGTTGTCCCCGAAATCGCACGCACAGCCACAGAAATCGGATGCCAACTTGCGATTTCATTCCACGCCACAACGGATGAAGTACGCGACAAACTGGTTCCAATTAACAAAAAATGGAACCTAACGGAATTATTGGACGCACTCCGCACATATCCAAAACTCTCAAATTCCGAACGCATTACCTTCGAATATGTGATGCTCAAAGACGTCAACGACACTGACGAAGATGCGCGCCGCCTCATCAAATTGATCAAAGGGATCCCCGCAAAAATCAACCTCATTCCCTTTAACGAATGGCCTGGCTCGCCTTATGAACGCTCAGACTGGGATCGCATCCAAAAATTCGCGGACATCATCTACAAAGCAGGCTATGCCAGCCCGATCCGCACCCCAAGAGGCGAAGACATCATGGCCGCCTGCGGACAGTTGAAATCCGCAACCGAACGGGCCCGCAAATCACGCGCAGAAATCGCGGCGGAAACAGGTCTATAATCAGGTTTTCAGTTTTGCCAAAATACTCTGGGGGAATTGGTCACAATGTCCATTGTGACCAAGGGGGCAACGCCCCTACTCTCCACAGATCGCCTCGCGCCCACGTTCGCTCAGCACAAACACACCGTCGTCCTCAATAACAATCGGCGACAACACACGCCCAAAGGCAGCGCCGCCATCAATATTGATGATCTGCCCTGTCTGCTTTGGCTGCGCGATCGGCGTATGCCCATGCACCAAATATCGCCATGCAATCCGGTCTGGTGCAATCTTCAGATCTTGTCGCAACCACAACAAATCATTCTCTGTCTGTGCATGCAGATCGCGATCATACCTGATACCTGCATGCACAAACAAAACATTCCCCAGCACATGAAACAGGGGCAAATCGCGCAAAAATCGCTGATGCGTGGCAGGCACGGCGGCCAGTGCATCCGAATGCGCCTGCGACAGCCGTGTTTGCATAGGTGTCACATCAACACCATAGGATGCCAATGTCTCCAAACCGCCCAGCCGCTCGTGCAGCCATGACATGCCAACCATCAAATGCGGATCGTGCT
>CAZWFE010000021.1:15572-37295 GCA_964633145.1 uncultured Phaeobacter sp.
CCGCCCAGCCGCTCGTGCAGCCATGACATGCCAACCATCAAATGCGGATCGTGCTGTGGCGGACTTTGCAAAAACCATTCGAACATGCGGTCATGATTGCCTTTGACAACCGTCCAATCGCGCCCCTGTGCTTGGGCATCGATCACACGCTGGATCACACCACGACTGTCTGGACCGCGATCGACCAGATCACCCACAAAAACAATGGGGGCATCCTTGCCCCCATCGCGCTCTATCCAGTCCAGCGCTTGATCCAGTTTATCTAGGTGACCATGCACGTCACCGATGGCATAGATTGAATTCATAACGCCCCCAAATTGCAGATGGTCCGGCCCCAAAATGCGGGCCAGCATCGCCCCACTCTTGGGACTATTTCACACGCCGGTTGCGTGCGGCAAGCAATTTCAAACGCAGCGCGTTTAGCTGAATAAACCCTGCCGCATCTTTTTGGTCATAGGCGCCTGCATCCTCTTCGAAGGTCACATGCGCTTCGGAATATAGGCTGTAATCAGACCAACGTGCCACAGTGCGCACGGATCCTTTGTACAGTTTCAACCGAACGGTCCCTGTGACCATTTCTTGGGATTTGTCGATCAGCGCTTGCAGCATTTCACGTTCGGGGCTGTACCAGAACCCGTTGTAAATCAACTCTGCATAACGTGGCATAATGCTGTCTTTTAGGTGGCCCGCGCCGCTGTCCAATGTGATCTGTTCAATACCGCGGTGTGCCTCTAGCAAAATGGTGCCACCGGGGGTTTCGTAGACGCCGCGCGATTTCATACCAACGAAACGGTTTTCCACCAAATCCAAACGACCGATCCCGTGTTTGCGGCCCAATTCGTTCAGCTGGGTCAGGATCGTTGCGGGTGACAGGGCAACACCATTGATCGCCACAGCATCACCGCGTTCGAATGTAATTTCGACCATTTCGGGCGTGTCTGGCGCATCCTCGGGGTTCACGGTGCGCTGATACACATAATCGGGCGCTTCGTTTGCTGGGTCTTCCAAAACTTTACCCTCGGACGAAGTATGCAGCAGATTCGCATCGACCGAAAACGGCGCTTCGCCGCGTTTGTCTTTGGCGATTGGAATTTGGTTTTGTTCAGCAAATTCCAACAATTTCGTCCGGCTGGTCAGATCCCATTCGCGCCAAGGTGCGATGACCTTGATTGATGGGTTCAACGCGTATGCGGCCAATTCGAAACGCACCTGATCGTTGCCCTTGCCGGTGGCACCATGTGACACGGCGTCTGCGCCAGTTTCTTCGGCAATTTCGACCAAGCGTTTGGAAATCAGCGGCCGCGCGATGGATGTGCCTAGCAGGTACAATCCTTCGTACAGGGCATTTGCGCGGAACATGGGGAATACGAAATCGCGCACGAATTCTTCGCGGATATCTTCGATATAGATATTTTTGGGGTCAATGCCCAGCATTTCCGCTTTGGCGCGCGCTGGCTCTAACTCTTCGCCCTGGCCCAAATCGGCGGTAAAGGTGACCACTTCGCACCCGTATTCGGTTTGCAACCATTTCAGGATGATTGAGGTATCAAGCCCACCAGAGTAGGCCAAAACAACTTTCTTAGGCGCGGACATGCGGAATCCCCTTTGTTTCATTTCCACGCGGCGATACCCTGTTTTGCGCGTGGGGGCAAGGCGGCCCATGGCCAAAACCCTTTGTTTGTATGCAAAAGTATATGTGTTCAGGCGCTGTAATTCCCTTGCATCAGGATAAAACCTGCGCCACACCTTTGACTATGACTGATTTTCGTAAACTTGCACAAACGGCCGAATCTGAAATGCGTTCGGTTTTCGATGAAACGCCTTTGCAGCGCAATGAACATTTGTCGGCCAAATATGATGCCGACATCTGGCTGAAACGCGAAGACCTGAGCCCTGTACGGTCCTATAAATTGCGCGGTGCATTCAATGCGATGCGCAAGGTGATTGACACACATTCCAAATTTGTCTGCGCAAGCGCAGGAAACCACGCACAAGGCGTCGCATTTATGTGCCGGCATTTCGACGTAACAGGCGTTATTTTCATGCCTGTCACGACACCACAGCAAAAAATTCAAAAAACCCAAATTTTTGGCGGAAATAACGTCGAAATTCGTTTGGTTGGCGATTATTTTGACGAATGTTTGCGCGCGGCGCAGGCCTATTGCACGGCTGAGGGCGCGCATTTTCTATCACCCTTTGACGATGAGGATGTGATCCAAGGGCAAGCCTCTGTCGCCGTTGAAATCGAACGGCAACTCGGGCGCGTGCCTGACCATATTGTTTTACCTGTTGGCGGCGGTGGATTATCCGCAGGGACCATCAGCTATTTCGATACGTCCTGTCATTTTTCGTTGGTTGAACCCTTGGGCGGGGCCTGCCTGTGGGCCGCGTTGATTGCGGGAAAACCGGTCAAGCTGGACAAGGTTGATACATTCGCCGACGGGGCGGCCGTGGGTCAGATCGGGGCCAAGACGTTCGAGCGATTGAAAAATGTGGGGCTGGCCAGTGTCCTGCGTATCCCCGAGGATCGCATCTGTACCACCATGTTAGAAATGTTGAACGTCGAAGGCGTTGTTTTGGAACCGGCCGGCGCATTGTCCGTCGATGCGTTAAAGGATCTGGGCCAAGCCATCCGCGGGCGCACAGTCGTTTGCATTTCATCTGGCGGGAATTTCGATTTCGAACGCCTGCCCGAGGTCAAAGAACGCGCACAACGGTTTTCGGGCGTCAAAAAATATCTGATCCTGCGTATGCCCCAACGCCCTGGTGCGTTGAAAGAATTTTTGAATTTCTTGGGCCCCGACGACGATATCACACGGTTTGAATACCTGAAAAAGTCAGCGCGTAATTTCGGATCAATCCTGATCGGGATCGAAACCAAATCCCCCGAACAATTCGACACGTTTTTCCAACGCCTCGAAGCTGCTGGTTTTACCTATTCCGATATTACGAATGACGAATTGTTGTCGTCATTTGTGATCTAACATGCGTTTGGATGGCAAAATTGCAGTCGTAACCGGTGCCGCCAGCGGCATCGGGCTGGCGATCGCACGCGCCCTAGTTTCGCGTGGCGCGCGGGTGGTAATGTCAGATATTGATGCCGTATCCCTAAAAAAATATGCGGTCGAATTGGGCGCAGATTACGAAATCTGTGATGTTCAATCCGCCAGCGCCGTAGCGCAGATGATTACCCGAATTACAAAACACATCGGTCCCATTGATATTTATGTTTCAAACGCTGGCGTTCTAAGTATGGATCCCACCCATGCAGCATCAACGGACGACGATCTTTGGCAACGCGCATGGGACATCCATGTCATGTCCCATGTTCGTGCCGCGCGCATGTTATTGCCGGATATGATTGAACGTGGCGCGGGTTGTTTGATTAATGTGGCATCAGCGGCTGGTCTGCTGACGCAAATTGGTGATGCGGCCTATAGTGCCAGCAAATCCGCCGCGATAAGTTTTGCAGAAAATCTGGCGATCCGACACGGCGATGATGGTATTTCTATCCATGTGGTCTGTCCGCAATATGTGGCATCACCCATGTTAGGGTACGACAACGAAACACCCCTGCAATTACCCGATGGCCTAATGACGCCCAGTGATATTGCGGATGCGTTGATGCACGCCATGGAACAAAACCAAATTCTGGTTCTGCCCCATGCTATTGTTGGAACATATTTCAATGCGCGCGCTGCGGATCATTCAAAATGGATCAAAGGCATGCAAAAACTGAATCTGCGCGCAAAAACTGCCAAAGCAAAAACCGCATCAGACTTTAGCAAACTTGTTTAACTAGGCTGCCAACATTTGATCAGCTTGTGTCAAAAATATTTTTCGCGCGACCCAATAGGCCCGTGATATTTCGTCTAAATCGATGTCATCGGTTTGCCCCATAGCGGCAGCCGCTTCGCCTGTTTGGCACAATGATGCGAAATCACTAAACCCAATATTTAGTGCACTGCCTTTCAAGAAATGTAACTGACTTTCTATGTCGCGCGCGCCTTGGGCCAAAGCCAACTGCTGAATCGCATCATCACATTCCTCCAAGAACAGATCCACGACTTCGGAAAAATCTTCTGCACCGACCTCTTCGCGTAATTCGGCTGCTCGGTTCCAATCTATCATAACTCACCCTTTCTGTGTCACCCGCAGCCAATGTTGCCTGACAAAATGAACAAAGAGTTTAAGATCCAATTTGAACTATTCAAATTAAAGGATTCATCAGTTGTTAAGTCTGCAATGACACAAACGACCCTGTACTTAGTATCTGGGGTTTACGTTGCAGCAGGCGGCATATCATAGCGAAACATTACCAGCGGTCCAGCCGATTAAAACCGTGATGGTCGTCGATGACAGTCGTCTGCAGCGCCGCATTTTATCATCTATGCTAACCCGTTGGGGGTACCAAGTGATCGAAGCGGACACAGGATCAGCCGCGCTGGAATTATGCCAATCCGGTATGCCAGACATGGTATTTTCCGATTGGATGATGCCCGAAATGACAGGTTTGGAATTTTGCAAAGCTTTGCGACAACGGTATCCAGATACATACAGTTATTTTATCCTGCTGACATCCAAGGCCGAAAAAAACGATATTGCCCAAGGATTGGAAAGCGGCGCAGATGATTTCCTGACCAAACCGGTCAACGCATCCGAATTACGCGCACGCATCACGGCAGGCGGGCGGATTTTATCGATGCAGCGCGAATTGCAAAACCGCAATGACATGATCAGCGATACACTGGACGAATTGCGCACATTGTACACCGCCATTGATGCCGATCTGGTCGAGGCGCAAAAACTACAACAATCCCTGATACGGGTGCCCCAGTTTACCACCGGGCCCTATCGCATCAGTCAAATTTTGCGCAGCTCGGGTCATGTTGGGGGCGATCTGGTGGGGTTTTTCCCTGCGGGTCCATCGCACCTTGGCCTGTTTGGGATTGATGTGTCGGGGCATGGGATCAGTTCGGCCCTGTTTACCGCGCGCTTGGCGGGGTATTTATCATCCGATACGGCCGAACATAACATCGCACTGGAACTGGATGCGTGCGGCCAAATCACACCGCGACAGGTGGAAACCGTCTTGGCCAATTTGAATGCGCGGGTTTTGGATGAAATGGACACTGACCTGTATTTCACAATGTCGCTGGCCAGTCTGAACACGCAAACCGGCCAAGTGTCGTTGTCCCAAGCAGGCCATCCACATCCCATGATCCAACATGCGGATGGGGCCTTTTCGCTGTGCGGATCAACAGGGGTGCCCATTGGGCTGTTGCCCGACATGACCTATGATCGGGTGATGTTTCAACTGCATGCAGGGGACCGTCTGGTCATAACATCGGATGGGGTCACCGAATGTCCTGACCCAAACGGTAATTTATTGGACGAAGAGGGATTGCAACGCATTCTTTCACGACATCGCGACCTTGGGGGAATGGATCTGATCAACGCGATTTTGCATGATCTAGAGGGCTATGCAGGCACTGATCAATTTCCCGATGATGTATCGATCCTGCTTGTCGAACATTTGGGCATATAATTGGGATTACACCCCTGCAAAGGCTCGCAAATAATCGCGATCACCATCACTGCCCAACAGGTCAACAGCCACACCCATGGGCAAAATCATTTCCATGTGATCGGGTTCCAACGGCGGGTGTCGTTGGTAACAAGGACGAGCTGTGTAAATCGCACAAACCTTTTCGGCCCACAGGTCATATTCAGGCATGTAAACATAGCGTTTGTATGTTCCCAAATATCTGGGCTGTGCGATCACCCAGCCTGTTTCCTCTAGCACTTCGCGGTGTAGGGCCGGTATCACATGTTCCCCGGGGTCCACCCCACCGCCGGGCAGCTGAAAATCAGGAACTTCACCATTCTGCACGGTCAATAAAACTTGGTCATGTCCCACCGGTAAAATCACATAGGCACCGGGTCTGCGAATGTATTTTTTCCCAGCAATCGGTGGGTTGCCATATCGTTTCATTTCCCAAATCCTCTTGGACCGACACTTGCCCTACCTATATAGACAGGGTATTGCCCAAAATAAAAGCAAAGATCTAGGAACTGGCTATGACAAATTTTGAAAAAATTGCGTGGGACGACACCGTATTGCCGTTTCAATTGGACAAAGCGGATGTTCGCGGTCGTGTGGCGCGTCTGGACGGGGTCCTAAGTGGTGTTTTGAAACAGCACGACTATCCCCCCGCGGTCGAGGCATTGGTTGCAGAAATGGCCCTGTTGACCGCACTGATTGGCCAGTCGATCAAGCTGCGCTGGAAATTGTCATTGCAGGTCCAATCACGCGGCGCAGTCCGCATGATTGCCACCGATTATTACGGCCCGACCGAGGATGGCGAACCCGCCCGCATCCGCGCCTATGCCAGCTTTGATGCAGACCGTTTGACGGATGGCGCACCATTCGACCAAGTGGGCGATGGGTACATGGCCATCATGATGGATCAGGGCGACGGTATGAAACCGTACCAAGGCATCACACCGCTGGCGGGTGAATCATTGGCCGCCTGCGCCGAAGCCTATTTCGCACAGTCGGAACAGTTGCCTACAAGATTTTCGTTAAGCTATGGAAAATCATCGGCCCCAGGTGTCGATGAACATTGGCGCGCCGGTGGCATCATGTTGCAACACATGCCCAAGGCCAGCCCATTTGCCAGCGGCGATGGCGGATCGGGCGAAGGTGGCTTGCTGACCGCCGACGACTTGGTTGACGGCGATGATGCAGAAAACTGGAACCGTGCCAATATCCTGTTGGATACTGTTGAGGATATGGAATTGATCGGCCCCAGCGTGGCCCCCACGCAATTATTGGTGCGCCTGTTCCACGAAGAGGCCCCGCGCGTCTTTGACGCCCAACAGGTCAAATTCGGCTGCACCTGTTCCGAAGAACGTGTGCGCCAGTCGCTGTCGATATATTCGGCAAAAGACATCGAAAAAATGACAACCGATGCAGGGCGCGTCACAGCCGATTGCCAATTCTGCGGGGCCCATTACGATTTGGACCCCGCCACTGTGGGCTTTGATGCCAAGGGGGCCGAGGGCTCAGATGACTAGATCACTGTCAGACGTTATTGCCGCCTTGGATCGCCCCAGCGTGGCATCGTCTGATTTTGATTTGAACCCTGAAATTCAGCTGCCTGACAATCGTGTATTGCGGCCTGCCGCCGTGTTGATTGGCATTCAGCGCCGTATGGATGGGGATGTGCTGTATCTGACCAAACGCGCATCGCACCTAAAACATCATCCCGGACAAATCGCATTTCCTGGAGGCAAGGTTGATGCGACCGATACCGATGCAACCGCCGCCGCCATTCGCGAAGCGGACGAAGAAATTGCGCTGCCCGCATCCAAACTGCGCGTATTGGGCCAGTTGACCCCGCATGAAACGGTAACAGGTTTTCAGGTCTGCCCTGTGGTTGCGGAAATTACCCACGCCTTTGTCCCGCGCGTTGATCCAAACGAAGTGGACGAAGTTTTCACCGTTCCCTTGGACCATATCTTGAACCCAGATAATTTTCGCGTGGAACAGCGCAGATGGCGCGGCAGTTGGCGCAAATATTATGTTGCCCCCTATGGCCCCTATTACATTTGGGGTGCGACGGCGCGGATGTTGTTTGGCTTGGTACAACAGGTGAATGTGCGATGAAAATAACGGGCGATTGGATCAATTCACCGCAGACGCAATCTGTGTGTCAAATGCTGATAAATGCAGGGTATCAGGCCTATTTCGTTGGGGGCTGTGTGCGCAATGAATTGCTGGGGATGCCGGTAAATGATTTGGATATTTGCACCGATGCCCACCCCCAGACTGTGATGGACCTAGCCAAATCTGCTGGACTGGGTGCCATTCCAACGGGGATTGATCACGGCACAGTCACCGTTGTGTCCCAAGGTATCGCGCATGAAATCACCACCTTTCGCAAAGATGTCACCACCGATGGTCGCCACGCCACTGTTGAATTTTCAGATACGATCACCGACGACGCCCAGCGCCGTGATTTCACGATGAATGCGCTTTATGCCGATGCAAATGGCAACGTCACAGACCCCGTGAACGGCTTGCCCGATCTAAAACGCCGGCATTTTCGGTTTATAGGCGATGCAGCCGATCGGATCCGCGAAGATTACCTGCGCATTTTGCGGTTTTTTAGGTTCACCGCAACCTATGGCGACCCTGCGCTAGGATTTGACCACGAAACATTGGCAGCCATTGCGGATCATGTCGATGGCCTAGACGGCCTAAGCCGCGAACGCATCGGCGCCGAGGTCATGAAATTACTGGCGGCCCCCGACCCCGCGCCCGCAATCGCAACCATGCGCCAAACCGGTGTTTTGTCGCGCATTTTGCCCGCAGCAGATGATCGATATTTGGCCCCCTTGATCCATTTGGAACAGCGTGATCAACTGGCACCCATGGCAATTCGCAGATTGGCCATTTTAAGCGCGGACGCGGCACAGGCGCGCACTGCCCTGCGTCTAAGCAATGCACAGTCCAACGCATTGCAAATCTGTCGCGATGAAATGGGCACACTGCGCGCCGCGCATGCCTTGGCCTATGACTATGGGGCAGCACTGGCACGCGACATATTATATTTGCGCGCGGCACTGTTTGAAACACAGCCTATGCCCCAAGACATTGCTGATATCGAACTGGCCAAGGATGCAGTTTTTCCAGTGACGGCCGCAGATCTGATGCCCGATTTTCAGGGGCCAGATTTGGGGCGCCGTTTGCGTCAATTGACACATGACTGGGTTGCTTCCAAGTTCACACTTACCCGCGACGAACTGTGCGCCAAAGGCCCTGAACATGACGATTGATACCTTTTTTACCATGTTACTACTGGCCACGACCAGTGCGTTCACCCCCGGCCCCAACAACGCAATGGTGACAGCCTCAAGCGTAAATTTCGGTTTTCGCCGGACTGTTCCCCATGTCATGGGAATTGGGCTTGGGTTTGGGCTGATGATTTTAATTGTCGGTTTATTTCTGGGACAAATTTTTCAAAACTCTCACCTGTTAAGAGAGGCATTGCGCTGGGTTGGTGCCAGTTTGTTGATTTATGTATCCTACCAAATCATTACATCAGGCGGATTGGGTCGAACCGATGGCGCGCCACGCCCGATGAAATTCATCGAAGCAGCAGGGTTTCAATGGATCAACCCGAAAGGTTGGGCTATGGCGATTGCCCTTACCTCTCAGTTTGTGACAACCGCGGCGCCTTATTCGACCGCCGTCATTTTAAGCGCGACGTTTGTGGCTTTGGGAATTTTATCGTCGGGAACATGGGCTGCATTTGGGATACCACTTCGACAGTTTTTGAATAACCCAACCCGCCTAAAGGTGTTTAATTGGGTCATGGGGCTGACAATCGCAGGCTGTATTTTATTGTTATTTGCCTAACATATACCTTTACAATGTTCACAACACGCGTATTCTGAGCGGCTTTTTGTTGCTTGGAAAAACCTATGTTTCGTTATTTTGAAAATTTAGTGAACCCATTTCAAGACGCGCCCCTGCGCGATCACCCGCCACAGACCGTTTTGGGGCTGATCAGGGATTACTGCGCTGGGTTTCGCGGCGTCTTTATCGCAACTGGCGTAATTACTGTTTTGGCAGCCAGCATCGAATTGGTGCTGATTTATGCGCTGGGGTGGTTGATTGATCTGCTCAGCAGCAAATCGCCGGCCCAAGTCATTGACCAAGACCTGCCGATTTTGCTTGGGCTTGTGGCCTTTGTTTTGGTTATTCGCCCGCTTGTGTATTTTGTCGAATTTGCATTGCTTAATAACACCCTAATCACAAATATCGCGACTGCATTTCGCTGGCGCGCGCACCGTCATGTTATTCGCCAATCCATTGGCTGGTTTGAAAATGATTTCGCAGGCCGTATTTCCAATCGTGTGATGCAAACCCCGGGGGCCGCGGGAGAAGTTGTGTTCATTGTATTTGACGCGCTGGCCTATGCGATTGCCTATGCTGTGGGGGCGGCCATTGTATTGCAGGACGCGCATCCGCAACTGGTCATCCCAATGATTGTGTGGTTGACCAGTTACTTTGTATTGGTCCGTTGGGCGGTGGTCCGAATTGGTCCCGCGTCCAAGGCTGCATCAGATGCACGTTCAAACCTAAACGGACGCATTGTGGACAGCTATACCAATATTCATTCGGTAAAAATGTTCGCCAATGATGCAAAAGAATTGGAATTTGCCCGCAGCGCGATTGCCAGTACCCGCGAAACTGTTGCCGCCGAAATGCGTATTTTCACGAAAATGGATGTTGTCTTGATGTTGCTGAATGGCCTGCTGATCTTGTCTGTCGTGGGCTGGTCCGTTTGGTTATGGATGCAAGGGGCCACAACCACCGGCGTTGTGGCTGCATCATCGGCCTTGGTGTTGCGATTGAATGCGATGACGGGTTGGATCATGTGGGCGGTCACCACATTTTTCCGCGAAATCGGCGTTATGCGCGAAGGTATGGAAACCATCGCCCACCCGCTGACCCTGCGCGATCGCCCCAATGCCCCCAATTTATCCCTGACCACAGGGCGCATCGAGTTTGATCAGCTGACCCACCATTATGGACAGGACACAGGCGGTTTGGACACCCTATCCCTGACAATCGAGCCGGGACAAAAGGTGGGGCTGGTCGGTCGATCAGGGGCAGGAAAATCAACATTGCTGAAATTGTTGCTGCGGTTTTACGATGCAGAACAGGGCCGCATTTTGATTGACGGCCAAGATATATCACAGGTGACCCAAAACAGCCTGCGCCGCAGCATCGGTATGGTCCAACAAGACAACAGCCTGCTGCACCGATCCATTCGCGACAACATCGCCTATGGCCGCACAGGAGTGGGGCAGAGCGAGGTCAGTGATGCCGATATATTGGATGCAGCCCGCCGCGCCCAAGCGTTGGATTTCATCACAACCCTAACAGACCGCGACGGCAACATCGGATTGGACGCCAAGGTGGGCGAACGCGGTGTCAAATTATCGGGTGGGCAACGCCAGCGCATCGCCCTGGCCCGTGTTATCCTGAAAGACGCGCCCATCCTGTTGTTGGATGAGGCAACCAGCGCCCTAGACAGCGAAGTCGAAGCCGCAATTCTAGACACGCTCTATGATATGATGCAGGGCAAAACTGTCATTGCAATCGCACACCGGTTGTCAACGATCGCACAGATGGATCGGATTATCGTGATGGACCAAGGCCGTATTATCCAAGATGGCGCACATGACGTGCTATTGGCACAGGGCGGGCTATATGCTGATCTATGGACACGACAGTCCGGCGGATTTTTGACAAACGATTAGGATGGGTATGCGACACCTAGCAAAGGCCATAAACTTTAAACAACCCGCCCCATCCGAACCACCGCGTGCATTATGGCCATTTCTAGGCTGGTCTGTTTTTGGCAGCCGCAAGTACATAGCACTGGGTGCAATTTTATCCGGTTTTTCAGGATTTCTGGATATGGCGGCGTCGGTTGTCTTGGGGTGGGTGATCGATGCCACGGTGACTGCGGATCGTACAAGCTTTGTCATAGACAATCTGACAATGCTGATAGCAGGAATTGTGTTTTTCTTGATAATTCGCCCCTTGGCATTCGGGGCAAGCACATTGGTGCAGTCCTATATCATTCAACCAAATCTTTTGAATATGGTGTTGCTGCGCCTACATCGCTGGACATTGGGACACTCTATTACGTTTTTTGACAATGATTTTGCCGGTCGCATTTCACAAAAAGAATTGCAGACCGCTGGCGCAGTGACCAATGTCGTTATCGAATTTCTGCATGCCATTATTTTTGCGCTTGCATCCGTGCTTGGGGCGATCTGGATTGTCGCATCCCTGGGCTGGGTTCCAGTCGTCATCTTGATCGCATGGCTGGTCATCTATGTATCCGTCATCCAATATTTCATCCCCAAGGTTCGTGCAAAATCGACACATTACGCCGCCGCACGTTCAAATGTTGTCGGTCAGGTTGTCGATGTCATTGCAAATGTCAAAACCGTCAAGTTATTTGCCAACACTTCATTCGAAGATGACGCGGTCATGTCCTCTATGGACAGCTATTTGGAAAAATCATTAGATCGTGCATCAATAATCGTTCGGTTTCGCATTATATTGATGATCATGGCAGGGCTGATGCCCGTGGCGCTGTTGGGCCATGCGATCGCAGGTTGGGTTGCTGGCACTGTAAGCTTGGGCGAAATTACTGTCGCTGGGGCGCTTGGGCTGCGTTTGGCGCAAATGACGGGCTGGGTCAGTTTCACCCTAATGGGCATTTACGCCAATCTAGGCGAAGTCGAAGACGGCATTCAGGCCTTAACCCCCGCACATGATTTGGTCGACACCCCGAACGCGACCAACCTTTGCGTGGACAAACCAACGATCGAATTCAACAACGTAAGTTTCCAATATGGCGATGAAAACGGGGGCATTCGCGATGTATCCCTGTCGGTGCAAGCCGGCGAAAAAATTGGCATTGTCGGGGCATCGGGCGCTGGAAAATCGACTTTGGTCAATCTGATATTGCGGCTGTATGACCCTGAACAGGGTGAAATTCGTATTTCTGGACAAAACATTGCGCATGTCAAACAAGACAGCCTGCGTCGCGCTATCGGTATTGTCAGCCAAGAAACCGCAATGTTCAATCGATCCGCCTATGACAACATTGCATATGGCCGCCCAGAAACAGAACCGGTACAGGTCGAAAACGCAGCAAAACAAGCACAGGCACATGATTTTATCAAAATGCTAACAGACCCCAAAGGTCGCGTTGGATATCAGGCGCATTTGGGCGAACGCGGTGTCAAATTATCTGGCGGCCAGCGCCAACGCGTTGCAATCGCGCGCACAATCTTAAAGGACGCGCCGATCCTAATTCTGGACGAAGCAACAAGCGCCTTAGACAGCGAAGTCGAAGCTGCAATCCAATCATCGCTTGAGACCCTAATGCAAGGCAAAACTGTTTTGGCCATTGCGCACCGGCTGTCGACAATTTCGCGCATGGATCGAATTATCGTGATGCAACAAGGCCAAATCGTCGAAGATGGGACCCATGACGAATTGCTGGCCCAAAACGGTCTATATGCGCGGTACTGGCAACGACAATCTGGTGGATTTATTGGCCATTGATCAGACCGCATAATGGGGCTTTTGCTGATCGGCATTCCACTGTAAAACGCAGTCATGGATCATTATGAAATTATACGTCTGGGCCACCAAGGTGACGGTATCGCGGCGGGACCAATATTTGCGCCCCTTACCTTGCCAGGTGAAATCGTAGCAGGTCAGGTCAATGGCGATCAGCTGAGCGATATAAAAATTGTGACCCCATCGGACCAGCGTATCGCGCCCATCTGCCGCCATTTCAAATCCTGTGGTGGCTGCCAATTGATGCACGCAAATGATGATTTCGTTGCACAGTGGAAATCCGATGTCATCCGTCATGCATTAACGGCCCATGATATAGAAACCGAAATACGCCCCTGCGTTACATCGCCAAAACAATCACGGCGTCGCGCCACGTTTTCGGCACGGCGCACCAAAAAGGGCGCGCAAATCGGATTTCACGCGCGCGCGTCAGATACAATCGTAGAAATTCCGGATTGCCAGCTTGTGGATCCGCGCCTGATGGCAGCCATCCCAATCATAGCTGAGCTGGCCCAAATTGGCGCATCGCGCAAAGCCGAACTAAGCGCACAGACCACAATCAGCGATAATGGTTTGGACATCGCCATGCGTGGCGGCAAACCTATCGATGGACAGCTGCGCATCGCCCTTGGACAACTGTGCGAAACGCGAAAACTTGCTCGGTTGTCGTGGAACGGCGAAGTGATCGCCATGCGATTGCCACCGACGCAACAATTTGGCCGCGCTAAGGTGATCCCGCCAGAAGGCAGTTTTTTGCAAGCCACCCAACAAGGCGAACAGGATTTGGTCGCCCACGTCCAAGACATCGTTGGATCTGCCGCGAAGGTTGTTGACCTGTTTAGTGGATGTGGCACCTTCAGCTTACCCTTGGCGCAAACTGCAGAAGTGCACGCCGCAGAGGGCAACGCGGATATGATCAAAGCACTGGATCGCGGCTGGCGCGAGGCACAGGGGCTAAAACGCGTAACATCCCAAGCACGCGATTTGTTCCGCCGCCCGTTGTTGCCCGATGAATTAAACCGATTTGATGCCATTGTGATCGACCCGCCCCGCGCAGGCGCACAGGCACAAATCGCTGAAATTGCATCATCGAATGTCGCGACCATTGCCTATGTATCGTGCAACCCCGTCAGCTTTGCCCGTGATGCGGCGCAATTGGTGCAAGGCGGCTATCACTTGGAATGGATCACCCCGATTGATCAATTCCGATGGTCCGCACATGTCGAACTGGTAGCCAAATTTTCCAAAAAATAACCATTTTGTGATATGTAAAATACCACTGATTTCTGCTAATAAACATAAAACGAGCAGCAACAGGCATATCACAAATGTCATTTATCAAAGTAATCTCACTATGTATTGTGACAGCCCTTGTTGGTGCGTGTTCGCTAAATCCATACTTTGCCGATAAACCAGAAATTACGTCCGTTTACGTGAAAAAGCAGGATCGAAAACTGTATTTACTGAATGGCAACGAAATAATCCGTTCGTATAACATGGGGCTGGGGTTTGCCCCCACTGGGCACAAACAGTTTGAAAATGACGGAAAGACACCCGAAGGTACATATTTCATAGACCGCAAAAACCCGAATTCTAAATTTCATCTGTCGCTTGGTATTTCATACCCCAACGCACAGGATATTGCGCGGGCACGTGCGGCAGGCAAAGCACCGGGTGGTGATATTTTCATTCATGGTCAGGAAAACAAAAAACGCCCCAAATCGCAGGATTGGACTGCGGGCTGTATCGCCGTGACCGACCGCGAAATAGAAGAGATCTATGACCTTGTTCCCGTAGGCACACCGATTTTCATTAAGCCTTAGGTACGGCGGAAAACTGGCTTAGCGCGGGGCCGCCTGTGGTCATTGTCCACCAAATTTTACCATTGGGTTCCTGAAACCATGCAATTCCGATATCCGTTGCATTGGGATCTAAAATCACGAACCGCGTATCAGGATCATCAACCCAGGCCGACAGTGTTTCCAATTCGCCTTCGTATGTTTCGGAAATGACCTCGCCTAGGAATACGCCGATATATCCGACACGGGACACACGGTCCAAGGGCGATGACCCGTCTGATCCAAAATGCCAAGGACGGTTTTGCACGGACATATCACGCGCATGCGTTGCCGCCGCAGCGGCAAGTTCGGCATTGATACGCAAAGGCGACGCACCCACATTTTGCCGCATAACGTTTACAGCATCCAACATCCGATATTGCACCGCAGCCGCATCCTGTTTGCTTAGATCGTAAAATTTTGGCAGCGGCTTTCCGTCTGATCCCAACTGAACGGCGGTACTGGGTTCACACGACGCCATCACCACAAGACATAGGCCAGCAAGCAAAAATCGGAAATTAAACATGTTTCATCCATCCTCAGGTTGGCCAATGCTTATCGTGCAATGCGTTGCGGATCAAACCCAGTTTGACAGAATCTGCACAGATCGCGATAGTTTGAATTGAGATTGCGACTTTAAAGTCATATGAGTGCAAGAATTCTGATAAAACGAGATATAAGATGTTCACGCGACGCACATTTATTACCACATCCAGCGCAATGCTTGCCAGCAGCGCTTGGGGCCAAAGCGAAAATGTAAACGATGCGAGCACGACAGAAACAGAATCAGATGTGACGGACACAATCCGTCACAATATTTCCAGTTTCCGTGCGCTTGATTGGCGGCCATATTTTCCAAATTTGGAAAACGGGGCAATTTTGGTGGATACATCATCACGCGCCCTGCATTACTGGTCGCAAGACGAAACCATCTATAAACTGTATCCATCGTCCATTCCGATGACCGAGGATTTGACGCGCCGTGGCCGGACCGCTGTGACCCGCAAAGTCGAAGGCCCCAGCTGGCGCCCCACCCCATCCATGTTGAAACGCAATCCAGAATGGCCCAAATTCATTCCCCCAGGACCAGATAACCCCTTGGGGACACATGCGCTGTATTTGACGTGGACCTATTACCGAATCCACGGCACCCATGACACGCGCAAAATTGGGCGTCGATCATCCAATGGATGTATTGGTTTATATAATGAACACATTGCAGAATTGTTCGGATTGACCAAAGTTGGTACACAAGTGTTGCTGATTTGACAGAGCTACACAGTGATTTTACAACTAGAGGATTGATAATTCAGTCCAAACGTATATACCGATGGTGCATCGGACGTCCTAGGGCCCCGAGGTTAACACTGTGTTAAGTGACATAATGAGGAAATAAAATGAAAAAGATCGCTCTTGCAGCTGCTTTCGCAGCAACAGCATCAACAGCATTTGCTGGCAACGTATCAGAACCAGTAATGGAAGCACCAGTAGTGATGGCAGAGCCAACAGGTTCTTCTGCTGCAAACTTGGTATTGCCAGCAATTTTGTTGGTTTTGATCGGTGCAGTTGCTGCAAACGGCTAATCGCTGTTTATTTATTGAAACTGGCCCATTTCTGGGCCAGTTTTTTTATGCGCGCCACATCGCGCCTTTGACATTTTGGGGGCATTCAGCATATCCCTGAACGAAACAACCACGCAGAATGTCATGAAAAATCCGCAAATTTCGATAAATCAGGTCAGTCTGTCAGTGGGCGGTCGATCAATTCTTTGTGATATTGATGCACAGCTGTCTGATCGTCGCATTGGAATTGTCGGTCGAAATGGATCTGGAAAATCAACATTGGCGCGCTGCCTGTGTGGATTGATCAAACCAACGTCAGGCAAGGTTATACTTGATGACATCGACATCTATGCTGATCGCAAACAGGCCATTCGCAAAATCGGCATCCTGTTTCAAAATCCAGATCATCAAATCATTTATCCCACTGTCGGCGAAGAAATTGATTTCGGTCTACGACAAATTGGCCACACCGCCGCCCAAGCCCGCGATGCGACACGCCAGATATTGACCCGCTTTGACACATTGAACTGGCTAGATCGCCAAACCGCCAGCCTGTCGCAGGGGCAAAAACAACTGTTGTGCTTAATGTCCATTTTGGCAATGGAACCCGATGTGATTGTGCTTGACGAACCCTTTAGCGGGCTAGACATTCCAACCCGGCGCATTTTGGGCGATGTATTCCAATCCCTGCCACAAACGGTAATCCATATCACACATGATCCAGAGGCAATTGAAACTTATGATCAGGTATTGTGGTTGGGCGCGGGGCGGATCCAGCAGATCGGATCGCCGTCACAGGTACTGCCCAAGTTCATGGATGCCATGATGATCGCATCGGGTCTGACATAATGCTGGCGCTGACCTATAGCCCTCCAACACGGCTGCATGCCCTTTCAGCCCCAATAAAATTGGTGGGCCTTTGCGCAATCACAACGGCCCTGTTCATTTTTCCAACCGGGTGGGCCAGCACGATACTGGGCGGTGCGGCATTGGGGTTGTATGCAGCCATGGGCATTGCGTTTTTGCGCGCAGGTCTGCGCACCCTATATGGGTTGTGGCCATTTGTTGTGGTTTTGGGGCTATGGCATGCATGGCAGGATGATTGGGACAACGGCATTTTGATCATTGTGCGTTTGATCACAGCCGTCGCCTTTGCCAATTTGGTTACAATGACCACGCCGCTGCAGGATATGATTGCCTGCCTTGTGCGCCTGCTGCATCCCTTTCGCCGACTGGGGTTAAATCCCAATGCGGTGTCATTGGCGATTGCAATGATGATCCGTTTTATCCCTGTATTTTTGGCCCGCGCGGACCAGTTGAAATTGGCATATCGCGCGCGATCCCATCGTTCTGGCCGCTGGACGATACTTTTTCCACTTGCGCTGGGCATGCTAGATGATGCAGACACTGTTGCCGAAGCCCTGCGCGCACGCGGCGGGATAACACCGAAAGACTGAGCACAATGGAAAAAGCAACCGTTCACATCGCCCTGTTTGCAGCCCTAATTGCGGCCTTGGGGCTGATCCCCAAACTGATGCTGACCAGTGGTGTTCCGATCACCGCGCAAAGTATGGGGATCATGATGGCTGGTACAATTTTGGGCGCGAAACGGGGGGCGGCCGCGGTTGCGTTGTTCATCGCACTGACGCTGGCAGGACTGCCATTGCTGTCCGGGGGACGCGGTGGTTTGGGTGTTCTGGCGGGACCAAGCGTTGGATTTGTTGTGGGCTTTCCCATTGCTGCATGGGCGACAGGCTGGATCATGGAACGCTTGCACGCCCTGCCAATCAGCATTGCCGCAGGAATTGCCGCAACAGTTGGTGGGATCATAATTCTATACATCCCAGGCGTTGCGGGCATGGCCCTGATGTTGGACAAATCCCTTTCGCAAGCGGCGCTGCTGATCACCCCGTTTTTACCCGGTGACGTGATTAAGGCGGTCATAACGGCATTACTGACCCAAGCCATTTTTGCCGCGCGGCCCGCCAGCGTATTTTCGCGATCAGGATCGTCGTTGTAACACGACAGCCGTACCCAATCCGCCTGCCGCAGCGATTGCCGCCAGCCCACGGCCGCCATTCGCCGCCATGATATCATGGAACAACCGCACGGCCAGCACCGCCCCCGATGCGCCAATAGGATGGCCCCGCGCCAGTGCACCGCCCTGTTGATTAACGCGATCCAGGGGCAAACTGGTCAGTTGGCTGCATAACATCGCTTGGGCGGCATAGGCCTCCATCATTTCGATATGGGTCAAGGTTTGGGGGTCGATGTTTAATGCACCCAATACCTGATCAATCGCGTAAACGGGGGCGATTGCGGGTTCATGGGGGGCTGCGGCTACTGTTTTCCCGAACACCACATCCACACCCGCAACACCATGTTTTTTGGAAAATTCAGGCGACACCATGACGACAAAGCCCGCGCCATCCGCTGCAATCGCCGTATTGGCATAGGTTATTGGCCCATCAATCTGCGGCGCGCGCGCGCAGACCCGATCAGTCAGCGGGCGGGCATAGGGATCATGCGTCGCACCATTATCTGACACCGCAACAATTTCGCGCTGCAAACTGTCACGCGCGGCAAGCGCATTTGCGTGACTGCGAATTGCCCAATCGTCCATATCCGTTTGCCGCAAGTCATATTTTTCCGCAACTTGGGCCATAGCCCGATCCATGTCTGGGTCGGGCATTGGCGCGGGGGCAAATGCAGGGCGATCGTAATGCTGCGCAAGCGCGGCTGGATGTTGGGACGCCAGACGAATGGGGCGTGTCGAATAACTCTCAACCCCGCCTGCGACGATGACATGGGCTTGGCCTGCCTCAATCATGGCCTTGGCCAACAGTAGGGCATCCAGACCGCCCACACATTGGCGATCGATGCTAAGACCTGCAACAGTGTGGGGAATACCCGCAGCCAGTGCACAAAGCCGCGCAGGATTGCCACCACCGCCCAATGCATTTGATACGATAACCTCGTCCACCTGATCCGGGGTGATCCCTGCCTGCACCAAACAGGCGCGCATGACGGGGGCCGCCAAATCCGGCAGGGACAGGCCAGCCAAGGCCCCATTTTTGGGGGCAATGATTGTGCGCAGGGCAGAAACAATCTGTGTTGTCATAGGCGGTCTTTCAACTTGGCCAGATCGGGTTTTCCCGACGCCAGCACGGGCCATTCGTCAGGCTGTATAATGTCGATCTGTGTCGGGATCATATACCGTGGCAGGTGTTCGTTCAAATGCGCCAAAATGTTCGGGGCTATCATTGGATCCAGTGCACAGATCATGGCACAAATTCGATTGCCGCGCAGGGCATCGCTGTTCCCCAAAACGGCGCAGGACACCACACCCGCATAACCCAGTATACAGGTTTCAATTTCTTCGGGGTGAATATTTTTGTCACCCGCCAAGAACATGCGCGACCTGCGGCCCGTCAAAAACAAATACCCGTTTTCATCCACAAACCCACGTTCCCCAACGCATATCCAACCATTGTCACGCCATGTCGTCGCGCTGATGCCTTGGGTATAGCCATCAAACAGATAGGGCGACGTGACCCAAACATCGCCCTGACACTCATCAGGGTCAACGTTTCGAATGTCGATTTGCACATCAGGAAAGGCACGCCCAACCGACCCCGCGGGCGTAGCCGGATCTGACAAGGTGATAAAGCTGGTTTCAGCCGCCCCATAGAATTGCAAAACCTGCGCATTTGGGGCGGCCTGTTTCACCAAGGCCTGCGTCCCCGCATCCAAGACCCCACCGCCAATCATTACAAATCGCAATGTACCTAGCGCCCCTGCCGCATCGCCCATGCACAGCAGGCGAATTTGCGTCGGCGTAGCATAAAGAACTTTGACCCCATGACGTGACAGTATTTTGCGCTGGCCCGCAGGATGTTTGACCTGAACCGGCACATAATCCGCACCTGTGGCCAGTGCCTCGGCCCCGGCGTACAGCGTTAACGAATGGCTAAGATGACCCAATGTGGCATAAACCTGATCTGGACCGAACAGGCGCATATTATGCCGAAACGATGCCAACCAACTGTCACAGGTGCGGCGCAATTGTTTTGGGGCCTGCGTCGTGCCGCCAGTTTGACATTGAAACCCCGCGCCATCCCCGGCAGCCGTGGGCGTAATATGGGTGGACCCAACCACCGGTTCAGATACGCGATCACGGATCAATGCGAAAAACTGATGCCATGCTGTCACAATATCATCCAGCGGAACACCGCCGGATATGGGCCCCACCAAGCGTCCGTGATGCGTGTTCCCCTGCGGATCAATCAGCGTCGCGTTAGACGCCCAATCAAAACATATGGTCAAGCCATGGCTCCTACGAAAAAAGCGTTAGGGAATGCCTAACGCTTTGTCCATGATAAGTCATGTAAAACTGTGTTTGTTATTAAAACAAACCCTCTTGTTTCGCGATCAACGCGGCCTGTGTTCGGTTGCCAGCCCCGATTTTGCGATAAAGTGTTTTTACGTGCAGTTTGATTGTTGGTTCTTGCAGGTCCAAATCACGCGCAATTTCTTTGTTTGATTTACCTTGTGACAGCCCCTCTAACACTTGTAATTCACGGCGTGACAGTTTTTCGGCCAATGGGTTTGGTGCGGCCTCTTCTTCTTGGGTCATGAAATCAATCGGGGCATATTGTTCGCCCATAGCCATAAACCTTACAGCATTGACCAAAGATTTCGCAGAAAGCGTCTTGGGCACAAATCCCGCTGCCCCCAGTGCCAATGCCTCTTCTGCGACGGCACGGGTGGCAATGCCTGACATAAGGGCGACGGTTTGACCACCGTTGTAAGCAAGTGCTTTCTTTAGCCCCTCTAGCCCGTTCATACCTGGCATATTGTAATCCAACATGACCAAATCAAACGGCCCTTTGGTATCTACTATGGAAATTGCACCGTCAAAATCAGATGCTGTTACCGTTTCAATATTCCCCTCGCCTTGTAAAAATAAGACTAGAGTATCTTTCAAAAGGTCATGATCATCAGCAATTAGGATTTTCATATCTATCCGCCACTAGTTAAAATGTAGTCGTCATCTGTTCTTAAGTATGGTTCAAATGCATTCGGACCACAACTTTATTCGCACAAATACTGTTTCCAACAGATACAATCCTATATC
>CAZWFE010000022.1:0-35951 GCA_964633145.1 uncultured Phaeobacter sp.
TTACCCCACAGCGACCTCAACGCTGCGCGTCTACCATTCCGCCACAGCCGCACTTGGGTCTGGTAGACGCAATATCGCAAAGATTGGGTGGTGTGAAGGGAAAATTTTATCACGCCCGCACATGTGACCAAGGCTGCAGTCTGACAATCATGATCAGGGAAATAATCATCGTCGCAGCCATACCAAACGTCAGCCAAGTTCCGCCATCAAACAACATTGTTGGAATTGTACGGTTTGGCATAAAATTCACGATGAACGCCCCCCATGTGCCAAAGTAATACAGGTTATTCAAAGCCTGCTTGTGCGCAATAATGTTCCCGCGGCGCACGGCCCAAATCGCAAAAACGACCGTTCCTAGGTTCAAAAAGGCGAAAATATGAACGGGGCTCATGGACCCATCTGCCATAATTTCGCGGATCCAAAATGATGTGATTGCGGTAGTGACCATGCCCAGCATCCATACATACCCAATCACTTTGTGCCAAATATCGCGCCGCTTGCGATATAATGCGACGGGCCCCAAACACAGCGCGATCAACGCTGTGGCCGCATGCAATTGCAGATAAACGGGGGCGTTTAAAATTGGGTCGAATGTCATGTCAGTTCCTTTCAGGTTGTGTGCCTGGAAACAGTCATGTTACGCTTTGCCAAAGGGATCACCCCATATTACGCAAATGCAAGGGAATCGTTCGTGAAATCAGGGATCGCGCAGCTCGCGCTTCGTGAATTGCAGGAAAATTTATCTAATATTAAAGGGCTTGGCGCCTTGGGTGTCGCGGTGATGCTGTGCACCCTGTCTGGTCCGTTTGGCACCATTGAGGTTTTGGGTGTTGTTCCACGGTTTGCCTATTGGTCGTTTATCATCGTGCCGACCTATGCAGTTGGCGTGGCGATCCACGCGGTTATCCTTGCAGGTCAATCACCTGTGTCGATGCGTAAACGGGTGATTGCGGCGGGACTGACCGCCTTTGCGGTATCGACCTATGTTTCCTTGGTCAATATTGCGGCCTTGCCGAACTATCCCACCGACCCTTTGGCGCGCCTTGCGACCTTTGGCGTTGCTTTGATCATTGCGGGTTTGGTGTCCTTTGCGATCAGTCTATTCATGGCACCGGCAAAATCGGTTACACAAACGCAACCGGATCGCCCCGCCCTTTTGGATCGGATGTCACATGACAAACGTGGCCCTCTGGTTTCATTACATGCCGAAGATCATTATGTCGGCGTTGAAACCACCAAAGGGTCTGAATTGATTTTGATCCGATTAGCCGATGCGATTGAATTGGCCCATCCGACACAAGGCACCCGCATTCACAGGTCGCATTGGGTTGTGAACGCGCAGGTTACAGATTACACCAAGGATAATGATGCATGGGCAGTCATTTTATCCAATGGCCAATCGGTTCCGGTGTCGCGTGGATATCGCAAAAATGCAATACAGGCGGGGTTGATCCCTGCAAGGGGTTAAAATGGTTGAATGGAAAATCAGCGATGGTTTGACCGATTATGAAACGGCTGTACAAACCATGGAACAGCGCGCCATTGCCATTGCAGATGGCACGGCAGATGAATTAATTTGGTTTCTGGAACATCCCCCCCTTTATACCGCGGGGACATCGGCCAAGGTTGATGATCTGCTCGATCCGGATCGGTTTCCAGTCTATCCCAGCAAACGCGGGGGGCAATACACATACCACGGCCCCGGACAGCGGGTTGTTTATGTGATGTTGGATTTGAACAAACGTGGCCGCGATATTCGCGCATTTGTTAAGGCCTTGGAAACATGGGTGATTGAAACCTTGGGACAATTTAACGTCACGGGCCATATTCGTGATGGTCGTGTCGGTGTTTGGGTGGAACGCCCGGACAAAGCGAAATCGCCAGACGGGTCGCTGCGCGAAGATAAAATTGCGGCGATCGGGATTCGTTTGAAAAAATGGGTGTCGTACCATGGGATTTCGATCAATGTGGAACCAGATTTGGATCATTTCGATGGAATCGTCCCCTGCGGCATCACACAACACGGTGTGACCAGCTTGGTCGATTTGGGCCTGCCCGTCGGACTGGATGATGTCGATGCAGCGTTAAAAATGACATTTTCTAACATTTTTGACGAAAATATCGATTAATTCCCCAAAGAGATGGTTTGTCACATGGCGAATCTGTTCTAAATTACCCAACATATTGCCGATGAAACCAAGGAGTTATGCAATGAAATTTCCATTAGCCGCTGCAGTATTGGCACTAGCCGCTGCACCCGCGTTTGCAGCTGACGTCGCAAAAGGCGAAAAAGAATTTAAAAAGTGCAAATCATGCCACATGATCGTATCAGATGCAGGCGATACAATCGTCAAGGGCGGCAAAACAGGTCCAAACCTGTATGGCGTCATTGGCCGCGCGGCGGGTGCCGTTGACGGGTTCCGTTATTCATCAGCCTTGACCGATTTGGGCGCAGCTGGTGTCGTCTGGGACGAAGCAAGCCTAGCCGAATATATCACTGATCCGAATGCCTATGCATCCGCACAGGGTGTCAGCGGCCGCACCAAGATGTCATTCAAGTTGAAAAAAGGCAGCGAAGATGTCGCCGCCTATCTGGCATCACTGGCACAATAATCGGGAAAGTTGTACGCGCGCCGAACGAAAGCCTAAGCACGCGTATGTGCGACATTTTTTACCCATCCAAGGGCATAAGTTTGATTGCCCTTGGATGAATTGCAATCTAAAGTGTCGTCAGAAAGTCACTGGGCGAATCCGTTCGCCCTTTTTTGCAGCTAACAGGAGGCAGTCATGGCAGATGCAGCCATTCACGGCCACGAACACGAAGATCAACGCGGTTTCTTTACCCGTTGGTTCATGTCGACAAACCACAAAGACATCGGGTTGCTATACCTGGTCGTTTCTGCGTTGGTCGGCTTCGTGTCAGTGGCATTTACCGTTTACATGCGCATGGAACTTATGGAACCTGGCGTACAATATATGTGTATGGAAGGCGCGCGTTTCACCGCAGCTGCCGTAGAAGACTGTACACCGAACGGTCACCTTTGGAACGTTTTGATTACCGGTCACGGTATTCTGATGATGTTCTTTGTTGTGATCCCTGCCCTATTCGGCGGTTTTGGCAACTATTTCATGCCGTTGCAAATCGGCGCGCCTGACATGGCGTTCCCACGGATGAACAACCTGTCGTTCTGGCTGTATTTTGCTGGTACAACACTGGCCGTTTGTTCTGTTTTGGCCCCTGGCGGCAACGACCAGATGGGTTCTGGCGTGGGCTGGGTTCTGTACCCACCATTGTCCGTGAACGAAGGCGGCATGTCGATGGATTTGGCGATTTTCGCGGTCCACGTATCGGGTGCGTCATCCATCTTGGGTGCGATCAACATGATCACGACATTCCTGAACATGCGTGCCCCTGGCATGACATTGTTCAAGGTTCCGTTGTTCTCATGGTCCATCTTTGTAACATCTTGGTTGATCCTGCTGTCTTTGCCAGTTCTGGCGGGCGCAATCACCATGTTGTTGACTGACCGTAACTTTGGCACAACGTTCTTTGATCCTGCTGGCGGCGGCGACCCCATCTTGTATCAACACATCTTGTGGTTCTTTGGTCACCCAGAAGTGTACATCATCATCCTGCCAGGCTTTGGTATCATCAGCCACGTGATTGCGACATTTGCGCGTAAACCTGTGTTTGGTTACCTGCCAATGGTTTGGGCGATCATCGCGATTGGTGTTCTGGGCTTTGTTGTTTGGGCGCACCACATGTACACCGTTGGTATGTCCCTGACACAGCAGTCCTATTTCATGCTGGCGACAATGGTTATTGCGGTTCCGACAGGTGTTAAGGTATTTTCTTGGATTGCCACAATGTGGGGCGGATCCATTGAATTCAAAACACCTATGCTATGGGCATTCGGGTTTTTGTTCCTGTTCACCGTTGGTGGTGTGACTGGTATTGTGTTGTCACAAGCGGCGATCGACCGTGCGTATCATGACACATATTACGTCATCGCACACTTCCACTATGTGATGTCATTGGGCGCGGTATTTGCCATCTTTGCTGGTATCTACTTCTACTTCTCAAAAATGACAGGCCGTGCGTACCCTGAATGGGCAGGCAAACTGCATTTTTGGGCGATGTTCATCGGTGCAAACCTGACATTCTTCCCACAGCACTTCTTGGGTCGTCAGGGTATGCCACGTCGTTACATCGACTATCCTGAGGCGTTTGCTTACTGGAACTATGTATCCTCAATCGGTGCATTCCTTTCCTTTGCGTCATTCGTGTTCTTTATCGGCATGGTGGTCTATACACTGCGCGCCGGTGCGCGTGACACACGCGCAAACCCATGGAACGAATATGCAGATACACTGGAGTGGACATTACCGTCCCCACCCCCAGAGCATACGTTCGAAATCCTGCCCAAGCAGGAAGACTGGGACAAAAAACCTGCACACTAACGTGTAGAGATTAAAAAAAACCCCCGCCATCCGGCGGGGGTTTTTGTTTGGGATATCGATAATTTACATTGTCATTGACTTTTCATTGCCAGTCAAAAAACTATGTTAGCAGCAAGACAGAAGGACCCAAACATGCCTTATGAATGGACAACAAAACATCAAGGTGAAACAAGCGTTTCACAGCTTGATCTTTGGCCCCACAGCTCGCTGCCCAACAAAGGCTTTGCAGCCTTTATTATTGTTACATTCGCATTCATATCACTTCCCCTGTTCCCCGTTATTGGAACGGCGGTATTCTGGGGGCTATTGCCGTTTTTAATGATTGCGGTTGGAGGCGTTTGGTACGCTTTGCGAAAGAATTATCTTGACCGATCCATACTGGAACAGCTGACATTATCATCAGACGATTGTTATCTGCTTAGACAAAATCCAAACGGCGATCAGCAAACTTGGAACTGCAATGCGTATTGGACACGCATACATTTGCACGAAAAAGGTGGGCCAGTTCCCAATTATGTAACCCTCAGCGGCAATGGCCGCGAAGTGGAACTGGGTGCATTTTTATCAGAAGATGAACGCAAAACCCTTTATCAAGAGCTTTGCACATTATTCAATCAGATCAGATCGCAATCAAAACCGCTATGATGATAGGCGGTCTTTGACGCGCGGGCCGACGGAACCAAAATCCATTTGACCGGTGTATTTTGATTTCAACACACCCATGATCCGCCCCATATCACGGATGGACTCTGCGCCAACCTCTTGGATAGCGGCATCAATCGCGGCTGTTACCTCTTCGTCATTTAGCTGACGTGGCAGGAATTCCTCAATCACCTTGATTTCAACCAATTCGCGTTCAGCCAGATCCAAACGCCCCGCCTCTTCATAGGTTTTGGCGCTTTCAGAGCGTTGTCGGGACATTTTGGCCAAAATCGCCAAAATATCGCTGTCACTGACACCATCATCATTTCCATCGGAACGGGCCTCAATGTCGCTATCTTTGATGGCGGCATTGATCAAACGAATTGTCGACAGCCGATCGCTGGCTTTATCTCGCATCGCTTGTTTCATTGCTGCTGTGATTGTGGCGCGCAAGTCCATGATAGACTCCCCATTCTGCTTACTTCCAAGATTTGCACCATAAGGATATCGTTTCCCAAGAGCAAGCCAAATCAGCCCGAATTTCCCTGATATGCGCCTTGACCCTACGCGCACTTGGCACTAGTTTGCCGACAATTTGCATCCCGGAGAGTCGATCAATGACAGTCACGTCTACACCTACGCCAACAGCATGTTTGGCGCTTGCCGATGGAACCCTTTTTTACGGAAACGGATTTGGGGCAACGGGGGAAACCGTCGCTGAATTGTGCTTTAACACTGCGATGAGCGGTTACCAAGAAATTATGACGGACCCATCATATGCCGGTCAGATCGTGACATTTACATTCCCACATGTGGGCAATGTCGGCGTAAATGATGATGATGATGAAACGGCCGATCCAGTGGCCAACGGCATGGTTGTTAAATGGGACCCTACAACACCATCAAACTGGCGCGCTACCGAAGATTTATCGAATTGGCTGGCCCGTCGCGGACGCATCGCGATTGGGGGGATTGATACCCGCCGCCTGACCCGCGCCATCCGCATGCAGGGCGCGCCCCACGCAGTATTGGCGCACAACCCGGACGGGGTATTTGATACCGATGCCCTGGTGGCCAAGGCCAAAGCGTTCAGCGGATTGGTTGGACTAGATTTGGCCAAGGACGTTACCTGCGCCCAAAGCTATCACTGGAACGAAATGCGGTGGGCGTGGCCGGACGGATATGCCCCCCAAACAGAACCCAAACACAAGGTGGTGGCCGTTGATTTCGGCGCCAAGCGTAATATCCTGCGGTGTCTTGCCTCGGCGGGATGCGATGTTACCGTGGTACCGGCAACAGCAACCGCCGAAGACATTTTGGCGCATAATCCAGATGGCGTGTTTTTATCAAACGGCCCAGGCGATCCCGCGGCGACAGGCAGCTATGCCGTGCCGATGATCCAAGAGATTTTGGCAAAAACAGATCTGCCAATTTTTGGTATTTGTTTGGGCCACCAAATGTTGGCACTGGCCTTAGGTGCGAAAACCATCAAAATGAACCACGGCCATCACGGTGCAAACCACCCCGTCAAGGACCAAGAAACTGGCAAGGTGGAAATCACATCCATGAACCACGGATTTGCGGTGGATGCACAGACCCTGCCCCAAGGTGTGATGGAAACCCATGTGTCATTGTTTGACGGTTCAAACTGCGGCATCCGCATGACTGATCGCCCCGTGTTTTCTGTACAACACCACCCCGAGGCATCGCCAGGTCCACAAGACAGTTTTTACCTGTTTGAACGCTTTGCAGCCTCAATGGCTTAGGCCCGTTTAACGCCACATTAACCAATTTGCGACATTCTGCACCCGCCAGTCGGAGTGTAGAATGCCCCAGCCCCTTGCACATGCGCAAACGCGCCGAAATCACAGCCAAGCGGCGTTGTATAAACGCCCTTTGGGTGAAATTTTGGTGCGTACGGGGCGTTTGACACCCAGCAGTTTGGATTTCGCACTGGATCTGCAATCCGAAACGGGTGGGCGTTTGGGTGATATTTTGGTCGCCCATCATTTCACCAGCGCAGAAGAGATTTGCGATGCACTGTCGGCGCAAACCAAAACCCCCCGCGCCATCCGACCGCCCAGCGTCAAAAACATTCCCGGTTCCGCTGAATTTTGGATCAATTTAGGGATGTTCCCATGGCAGTATTCCACAAGGCATTGGAAAATTGCAGCCAGTGATACGATACACTTTCATCGCCACCAGCCGGAAATTACGCGCCTGTTGGGCAAAAATACGATGATCTGGGCCAGTCAGGATCAAATAACAGCAGCGCAGGAAACGCATTTTCGCCGTGATTTATTAACCCGCGCCGAACAGCGTCTGGACCCTGCTGTCAGCTGTCGTGGGTTTTCACCGCGACGTGCGCGGGTTTGGGGCGCCGTGGTGCTGACCGTCATCATGATCAGCATCGCGTTGCTAGATGCGATGTCCGCAGTTCTGCTGGCCCTGCCCGCTGTGGTGGTGGCATCCGCCCTGATGTCGGCCGCGTTAAAATGTTATATTTCCTTTGCAAATCTCGACCGGCTGTCGGCGCAAAGACGACCGAATGCACCAGATATATTTCCAAAAATCACCGTTCTGGTCCCCCTGTTTCATGAAACACGCATCGCCGAACGATTGATCGAACGGCTGCAGGCGCTGAATTATCCGCGGTCGCATTTGGAAATTATACTGCTGTCAGAACAGACCGACCCGCAAACGCGGGCTGTGTTGAACAAAACCCCCCTGCCACGCTGGATCAAAATTCTGAACGTGCCACAGGGACAAGTCCAAACCAAACCGCGTGCCATGAACTATGCCCTGCCGTTTTGCCAAGGCGACATTATCGGGATTTATGATGCCGAGGACGCACCAGAACCCGATCAACTGATCAAGGTTGCCGCACAATTTGCCCACGCCCCCCAAAATGTCGTGTGTCTGCAAGGCAGGTTGGATTTTTATAACACCCATAGCAACTGGTTGGCGCGGTGTTTTACAATTGAATACGCGACTTGGTTTCGCGTTATTCTGCCGGGTTTGGCGCGGTTGGGCGGTGTTATTCCCTTGGGCGGGACCACCCTGTTTTTCCGCCGATCGGCATTGGATCACCTGCAGGGTTGGGATGCGCATAACGTGACCGAAGATGCTGATCTAGGCGTACGTCTGTCGCGGCACGGCTGGCGCTGTGATATTCTAGACAGCACCACATTCGAAGAGGCAAACAACCGCCCCCTTGCATGGGTCAAACAGCGCTCACGTTGGTTAAAGGGCTATGCCATGACATATTTCGTCCATATGCGTAACCCATTGTTATTGTGGAAATCCCTTGGGGGACGTCAGTTTTTGTTGATGCAAATTGTGTTTTTGCACACGCTAATCACATATACCCTTGCCCCGATATTTTGGGCATTGTGGCTGTTGACGCTTGGGTGGGCCGATGGCCCCGCCTTGGGACTAACGGCGCCCTATGTCTGGGCCTTGGTCAGTGGATGTATTTTTGCGCAACTTGTTGAATTTTTGATTTCATTTCGTGCGGTGCGTGCCAGTGGACACATTGCCCTAGGGCAATGGATTTTCACCATGCCATTTTATTTTCCATTGGGCACATTCGCGATGTACAAAGCATGGTGGGAAATATTCACCACACCTTTTTACTGGGACAAAACAGATCACGGATAATCACCGTGCAGTTTTGGCATCCAATTTCAAACGCGTGATAAAGGCCGCCGAAATATGTTCGCGCAGCCGGTCATAGGCGTCGGCTTCGTTGCCCTGAACAATGGCGTCTACGATGGCTTGGTGTTCTTGCATCGCCTCTTCGCCGCGGCCCTCAGCCGCCAAGGATGTTGTGGCCATCAACGCCATGGACCGATGCACCAAATCCAGTTGTTGTACCAAATACCGGTTGTGCGATGCCAAATGGATCTGTTTGTGAAACCGTCGATTGGCGCGGGCCAATGTGCTGGGGTCATCCAAAATTGCCCGATCTTCATTTACCATTTCCTGCAATACACGTTTTTCTTCGGCAGTGGCGTGTTTGGCGGCCAACTTGGCGGCCAACCCCTCAAGTTCGGCGCGCACAACATACAGTTCGGCCATTTGGTTATGATCCAACGATGCCACAATCAAACTGCGCCCATCACGCGCCAACAGCGATTGTGTTTCCAAGCGTTGCAATGCTTCACGCACGGGGGTGCGTGACACGCCCAAACGTTCGGCCAGTTCGCTTTCGACCAGACGATCCCCTGGACGATAGAGGCCTGAGTCAATCGCCTCAAGGATTAGAGTATAGGCATCTTTGTGTGGCGTTTTGACAGTATTCATGTTGCGCTCCGAATTCATTGGGTTACCTTTATATGCGGGGCGCATAAAATCAACCCCAACCTGACACCCACAGCCCAAGGCCGGATAATTATGCCCAAACATTCCTTTGATCATGTGACAGACTGGGTGTTTGATATGGATCACACGCTGTATCCTGCAAACAACCAGTTATTTCGCCAGATCGAGGTGCTGATGTCCGATTACACCCATCGCGCCACCGGCCTGCCCCGCGCGATGGCAGATGAATTGCGGCATAAATATTGGAATGACTATGGCGCATCGGTGACAGGATTGGTTGAACATCACGGCATAGACGCCCATGATTTTCTGCACCATGTGCATCAGGTCGATTTTTCGGTTCTTACCCCCGATCCACATTTGAAAACAGAAATTTCCAAACTGCGCGGCCGCAAAGTTGTGTTTACCAATGGACCCAAAGCCTATGCTAGCCAAGTTTTGCGCGCTTTGGATCTGGATGACGCCTTTGACCATGTCTGCGGGTTCGAAGATGCAGGCATGATCCCCAAACCCCAGCCGCGCGCCTATGACACCGTATTTCGGTCGCTGGGGATTGCCCCGTCACGCGCGGTAATGTTCGAAGACAGCCATGAAAACCTAAAGGTTCCGCATGACTTGGGCATGAAAACTGTGTTAATTCATGCAAATAACGATGGTCCACATGTACATCACCAATCTGATTGCTTGGTCAGCTTTCTGCGACAGATTGGCTGATTTACGCAAACCGACTGGAATTTGGCAAACCTGAACGCTAGCTCGCCCTTATATGAGGACACAAACATGATTACCAAAGACATCGTTGTATCAGGTGGCGGATTGGCTGGCATGGTGGCGGCTATTGCTTTTGCGCGGGCGGGGTTTGATACGCTGTGCGTTGATCCTGCCCCTGTGATCCCCGATCAGGCTGATCCCAGCGCAGACCTGCGGACCACCGCGTTTTTGCAGCCGGCCCGTCAGTTTTTGGACAGCTTGGGGATCTGGGATCATTTTGATCCGGTATCAATGCCGCTGGATGTCATGCGTATTGTCGATGCCGGCGGCCCCGACAGCCCCGCGCAACCGCGCGTGACCAAAGATTTTCGGTCCGAGGAATTGTCGGATCTGCCCTTTGGCTGGAACGTTCCCAATTGGCAGGCGCGGCGCAGTCTGGCGCAGATGATGGCTGACATGCCCAATTTGGAATTTCGGGCCGCTACGCGCTGCGATACCCTGTTTACCCGTGAAACCCAAGCCCGCGTGCGTTTAAGCGATGGGGATATCATCACATGCCAATTGGTGGTCGCCGCTGATGGTCGTGGATCAAAAATGCGCCAAGAGGCAGGAATTGACGTAAAAACCACCCGATTTGGGCAAAAGGCACTGGCCTTTGCCGTGTCACATGTCATTCCCCATAACAACGTATCCACTGAAATTCACCGCAGCGGTGGGCCCTTTACATTGGTGCCCCTGCCTGATCGCGATGGATTGCCCGCATCGGCGGTGGTTTGGATGGAACGTGGGCCTAGGGCCACAGAATTATTCGACATGCCCAAGGCCGATTTTGAACAGGCTATGACAGAACGGTCCTGCAGCATTTTGGGGCCCCTGACCCTGATCAGTCGCCGCAGCATTTGGCCCATCATTTCGCAAATTGCCAATCGCCTTAGCGCGCAACGCGTCGCATTGGTGGCCGAGGCAGCCCATGTCGTGCCCCCCATCGGCGCGCAGGGGCTAAACATGTCGCTAAACGATATTAAAACATTGGTGGAATTGTGCCAAAACGATCCAAACGCGATTGGAACGCAGCCCATGTTGGACCGATATCACAGCCTGCGTCATCGCGATATTCAAACCCGTGTTTTGGGGATTACTGCGCTGAACAAAACATCCATGCTAGATGCCCAACCCCTGCGTGATGCACGCGCGATGGGGATTAATGCGCTCTATGCTCTGCCGCAGGTAAGACGCAGCCTGATGCAAATGGGTTTGGGCGCAGGATAGGCCAAAGCCCCCCGCGCCCAGACAAGATTACAGAACTTGGTCCAGAACGGTTTGCAACCGTTCGACAGTGGCGTCGACATTGTACAGTTTGTCCAAGCCGAACAAACCCAAACGGAATGTCATGAAATTTTCAGGTTCATCACAGGCCAGCGGTACGCCAGCGGCAATTTGCATACCCAATGCGGAAAATTTTGAACCGTTCTGAATTCCGGCGTCAGTTGTATAACTGACGACAACACCCGGGGCACCAAAGCCATCGGCAGCAACCGATTTGATACCCTTGGTTTTCAAATATTCCCGCACACGATTGCCCAGTTCCCATTGATTGTCACGCAGCTTGTCAAACCCATAGTCGCGGGTTTCCAGCATGGTATCGCGAAAATCCTTTAACGCATCGGTGGGCATTGTCGCGTGATACGCATGGCCGCCATTTTCATAGGTTTGCATGATGGAATGCCATTTTTTCAAATCAATCGCGAAACTGTCTGATGTCGTATTTTCCATCCGTTGAACGGCCAATTCCGACAACATCACCAATCCCGCAGAAGGCGACGCAGACCAACCTTTCTGTGGGGCTGAAATCAGAACGTCAACGCCCAAATCTTTCATATCAACCCAGGCGCATCCTGACGCGATGCAATCCAAAACCATCAACGCCCCAGCATCATGGGCCGCGCGCGCCATTTCACGAATGTAATCATCCGGCAAAATGACCCCTGCCGAAGTTTCAACATGCGGCGCAAAGACGACGTTGGGTTGCAATTCAGCGATTTTGGCAACGACGTCTTGGATCGGCGCAGGGCGGAATGGGTCTTGGGTGTTGTTACCTGTCTGACGCGCCTTTAGCACATCGACAGTTTCACAGTTTTTTGCAGCATCAAAAATTTGGCTCCAACGATAGGAAAACCAACCGTTGCGCACGACCATAACTTTGCCGTTTTGACCGAATTGGCGTGCGACAGCCTCCATACCATAGGTACCGCCGCCGGGAACCAATGCAACTGCATCAGCGTTATAGACCTGTTTCAACATGCTTGAAATATCGTTCATAACCTGTTGAAATTGCTTGGACATATGATTTAATGATCGATCTGTAAAAACAACCGAAAATTCCAGAAGCCCGTCTGGATCCACATTCTCTAACAAAGCAGCCATTGTATTTTCCTTATATCTTTTGGCATTTCCTACGCTATTTAGAAACCAAAGGCAAAGTCTACTTTGGCATACAAACCGCGCCAAAACTGCCAAAATTACATATTCTGTTTTTAATATTTATCTTTTTTATTTTTTGGTATACCAATGCCTATGAAGGAGCACACGATGTATCATACTATTCTAATAATCGGCGGCGGGGCCGCTGGCATATCAACAGCTGCAAGTTTACTTAAGCGCGATAAAACTCTAGACATTGCTATTATTGAACCAAGCGATACCCATTCATATCAACCGGGATGGACGATGGTTGGCGGTGGTATTTTTCACCCTCAGCAAACCGTGCAACCCATGCATGCGGTCATGCCTAGTCGTGTGAAACATATCAAGGCCGCGGCAGCCAGCTTTCAACCCGAAAACAATACCGTCAAGTTAGAGGACGGCCGCACCGTATCCTATGACTATCTGGTCATGGCACCAGGTTTGAAATTAAACTGGGCCGGCATCGAAGGTCTTGAGGATACTTTGGGTAAAAATGGTGTGACATCAAATTACCTGTTTGAATTGGCGCCCTATACCTGGAAATTGGTGCAGCAAACCAAAGGCGGCAAAGCAATTTTCACGCAGCCCCCGATGCCCATCAAATGCGCGGGCGCCCCACAAAAGGCGATGTACCTATCGTGTTCAGAATGGGAAAAACAGGGTACATTGAACCAAATTGACGTTGAATTTTGCAACGCAGGCCCCGGCCTGTTTGGCGTCGCAGATTACGTGCCACCGTTGATGGAATATGTAAAACGCTATGGCGCTGCCCTGACGATGAACACAAAATTGGTCAAGGTGGACGGCCCCAACAAAATCGCAACCTTTGCCCAGACGGATGCCGATGGCAACACCACCATGGTCGACAAAGAATTCGACATGCTGCACGTTGTGCCACCGCAAACAGGGTTGGATTTCGTGGCAAACAGCCCACTGGCCAATGATGCGGGCTGGGTCGATGTGGATCAGCACAGCTTGCAACACACCAAATACGCCAATGTCTTTGGATTGGGCGATGGGTGTTCGACAGGCAATGCAAAAACCGCCGCAGCTGCGCGCAAACAGGCCCCTATTGTTGCGGCCAACCTGTTGCGCGTCATGCGCGGTCAATCCGCTGTTTATCACTATGATGGGTATGGGTCCTGCCCACTGACCGTTGAAAACGGCAAAGTCATCTTGGCCGAATTCGGATATGGCGGCAAAATTATTCCATCATTCCCATGGGACAGCACGAAACCGCGCAAATTGGCATGGATCCTAAAGGCAGGCGTTTTGCCGTGGATGTATTGGAACGTTATGTTAAAGGGGCGTGAATGGTTGGTCCAACCAACAACCGCCAAGTCCTAAGGCGCGCGAAATAACAAATTTAGGCTCGGTCTATAACGGACCGGGCCTTTTTTCTTCGCTCAGTAATACGTTTGCCTCGACATCGCCTGCGCCGGGCAATGTCATGATACGGCGGCGCAATACCCGTTCGAAATCGGAAATATCACGCGCCACCACGCGCAGGCGATAATCATACATGCCCAAAACATGTTCGACCGATTGCACCTCGGGGATGGCGGTGACGGCGCGTTCGAAATCCTCTAGGCTGACGCGGCCCTTGGTGGCCAGTTTGATCCCCAAAAATACCGTGACCCCCAGCCCCAATTTTTCGCGGTCCAACACCAATCGGTGCCCTTTGATGATCCCTAAATCAGCCAACCGTTTGATCCGCCGCCACATCGCAGGTTGCGACAGGCCAAATCGTTTTGCCAAGGCACCAGCGCTTTGGCCTGCGTCTTGGGACAGGCTACGCAAGATATTGCGATCAATGTCGTCCAACTCGATCATATCGGCAGGCTTTCTGCAAATTTGATGCGCGATACATGCATCAATGCCTCAATCTCGGCGATATGGGGCAATGTCAGAATTTCGTTGCGATAAATTTTCTGATAGTGGGCCATATCACGGGCAATCACAGACAGCCGCACATCGACCCGCCCCAAAAACGTTTGAATTTCGATGACATCGCGGACCAAACGCGCCGCTGCGATAAAATCATCAAAGGCGCGGGATTGGGTTTTGTCTAGGGTGATGCGCAGCGATACTTCGACCTCATAGCCCAAGGCATGCCAGTCTATCACCGCCTCATGCGCGATGATGACGCCATCTGCGCGCAGTTTTGCCAGCCGGCGCGATGCAACCGCGGGCGTGGTCGCCGCACGCGTTGCCAAATCGGCCATCGACATCATAGGGTCGGATTGATAATGACGCAGTATGCGTCGATCCAGATCATCAAGCATAAATTTCACGTTATTCTACATTTTCACGAATGATTATCAGATATAAAACGAAAATAACAGTACATTAGATACCTTTATTCCCCAAAAATCCCTATTGTAGCGTCACAACCACATGAATAAGGATAAAATCATGCGCGTATATTACGATCGCGATTGCGATGTAAATTTGATCAAAGAAGCCAAAGTTGCCATTCTAGGCTATGGATCCCAAGGCCACGCACACGCATTGAACCTGCGTGATTCTGGCGCGAAAAACGTCGTTGTCGCCCTGCGCCCTGGTTCGCCATCAGCTAAGAAAGCCGAGGCAGAAGGCCTGAAAGTTATGGAAATCGCCGAAGCGGCGGCATGGTGTGATGTCATCATGTTCACAATGCCCGACGAACTGCAGGCAGAAACATACAAAAAATACGTCCACGACAACCTGCGTGAAGGGGCTGCAATCGCATTCGCACACGGTTTGAACGTGCATTTCGGTCTGATCGAACCGAAGCCAGGTGTTGACGTCATCATGATGGCACCCAAAGGCCCAGGTCACACCGTTCGCGGCGAATACACCAAAGGTGGCGGCGTACCTTGCTTGGTCGCGGTTCACCAAGACGCAACTGGCAAAGCGCTGGAAATCGGTCTGTCCTATTGTTCCGCCATCGGTGGCGGCCGTTCAGGCATCATCGAAACAAATTTCCGCGAAGAATGCGAAACCGACCTGTTCGGTGAACAAGCGGTTCTGTGCGGTGGCTTGGTCGAATTGATCCGCTGCGGTTTTGAAACACTGGTCGAGGCAGGCTATGCACCAGAAATGGCGTATTTCGAATGCTTGCACGAAGTGAAATTGATCGTTGACCTGATCTATGAAGGCGGCATCGCAAACATGGATTATTCAATCTCAAACACTGCAGAATATGGTCAATACGTCACTGGCCCACGCATCCTGCCATATGAGCAGACCAAGAAAGCGATGAAGGACGTTCTGACAGACATCCAACAGGGTAAATTCGTACGTGACTTTATGCTGGAAAACGCCGTCGGTCAGCCAACAATCAAAGCGTCCCGCCGTGCAAACGACGAACACCGCATCGAACAAGTTGGCCAGAAATTGCGCGAAATGATGCCTTGGATTTCTGCCGGCAAAATGGTCGACAAATCCAAAAACTAAGATCCCAAGGATCACGTGGGCGTTCAACGCCCACAACGCCGCGCGGGGACATCCTGGGCGGCGTTTTTTATGTGGTAATTCCCGCAAACGACTGACATTAAGTGTTGTAAATTTTCATTGGACACGATCATGACATCCCAGCCCAGCACCGCAAATTGGATTTCGATTTTTGCCCTCGGATTGATCTGGGGTGGCACATTTATGGTGGTGTCAATTGCCCTGCGTGGGTATGGGCCAATCACCGTGGCCTGTGCGCGCACCACATTGGGGGCCTTTGCGCTGTTGGGAATAATGTTTGCCCTGCGCCGTCCGCTGCCATCACCCCAAGCAATGCGCGCAATTGCTATCATTGGCCCGTTGAACACGGCGCTGCCGTTCATGCTGCTAAGCTGGGGGCTGCAATATGTTCCATCGGCCTTTGCTGGTATTTCTATGGCAGTTTTGCCGCTGTTTGTTCTGCCGCTTGCATATTTCTTTTCGGATGAAACCCTGAATCTGCGGCGGGTGGTTGGTGTCATGTTTGGGGTGATCGGTGCGATTGTGCTGATTGGACCGGGTGTATTACGCATTGGAACGGGAATGGAGCCTTGGGGCCAAATCGCCTGTTTGCTGGCCACCCTATCCTATTCCATATCGTCGATATTAACGCGCCGTTGCCCACCGGTAGACAGCATCACAATGGCGGCCTTTACCTTGATGTTTGGATCAATCATCATGATCCCCCTGATGATCATGATCGAGGGCGTCCCAACCCCAACAACCCGCGAAAGCACGCTGGCAATCATTGTTCTAGGCCTCGTTCCAACCGCCTTTGCCGCCTATCTGCGAATTTTGGTGGTGCGCACGGCAGGCTCTGTCTTTATGACAAACGTCAATTATCAGGTGCCGCTTTGGTCCGTTGTGTTCGGGGCCGTGGTTTTGGACGAAAATTTGCCCATCGAATTTTTCATTGCATTGGGTATCATTTTGGCGGGCCTTGCCATTAGCCAAGGCAAAAACCCCATCAGATTGTTGATCAACCGCGCCTAAGCGGTGTTAGGATGTGACCTGTTCGATTGCTGTGACAACATCCCCTACGACCCGTTGCAACAGGCTGCTATCTTCGCATTCGGCCATAACACGGATCAATGGCTCAGTCCCTGATTTGCGGATCAATAACCGTCCGTTGTGCTGCAAATCGGCCTCAGCTTGGGCGATTGCAGCGCGCACGGGATCCATATCCAGGGGCGTTTGACCCGCGCTAAAGCGGACGTTTTGCAACAACTGCGGCACAGGATCAAAGGTTCGGGCCAGTTCAGATGCCCTGCGCCCTGTGCGCACCATTTCGGCCACGAATTGCAGCCCTGCCATCAATCCGTCGCCTGTGGTCGAATAATCGGTCATCACAATGTGGCCCGATTGTTCGCCACCTAAATTGAACCCACCGGCACGCATGCGTTCAACCACATATCGGTCACCCACGGCGGTGCGTTCCAATCCGATACCCAAGCCCGTCAGATGCCGTTCCAGCCCAAGGTTCGACATAACAGTCGCCACCAAAGCATTGCCTGCCAGCCGACCTTCGGCCGCCCAGCGTGTGGCCATTAGGCCCATAATCTGGTCCCCATCCGCCACCTGACCGCGTTCATCGACGATCAAAACCCGATCGGCATCCCCGTCCAAACAGATTGCAACATCTGCACCGTGGGCAATTACCGTTTCGATAGCGGTTTGCGGTTTGGTGGATCCGCAGCCTTCGTTGATGTTTTTCCCGTTGGGTGCGGTGCCAACAGGGATCACATCCGCCCCCAATTCCCACAGCACCTCGGGCGCGGCGCGATATCCGGCACCATTGGCGCAGTCAATCACGATTTTCAGACCATCCAATGACATGCCAGCAGGAAAGGTTGATTTGGCCCGTTCCACATAGCGGTAACGCCCATCATCAACACGCTTGGCGCGTCCAATATTTTGTGGCTGTGCCGGTTCGACGCCCGCGTCGATCAGGCGTTCGATTTCCTCTTCGGCTTCGTCCGATAATTTGAACCCGTCTGGGCCAAAGAATTTAATGCCATTGTCATGATGAGGGTTATGGCTGGCCGAAATCATAATGCCAAAATCAGCCCGCATGGATGGGGTCAATATCCCAACTGCAGGGGTTGGGACGGGCCCCAGCAACAGCACATTCATGCCCGTTGATGTCAGCCCCGCCGTCAGTGCATTTTCAAACATATAGCCCGACAAACGGGTATCTTTGCCAATCACAACGCGGTGGGCCTGGCCACCGTCACGGCGAAAATAACGCCCTGCCGCAGCCCCAATTTTCAATGCCATTTCCGCAGTCATGGGATAGGCGTTGGCCAATCCGCGCACGCCGTCGGTTCCGAAATATTTACGCCCCATAGGTTACCCCCATTTCAACGGCCCGCCATAGGTCAAAGGCCTGTTTTGTTTCTGCCACGTCATGAACGCGGAATATTTGCACGCCCTGCGCCCATGCAGCCAGCGCCACAGCCATGGACCCCGGCGCGCGATCACGCGCCTGTTCAACGCCTGCAATCGCTTTGATCATACCTTTGCGGGATACGCCCAGTAACACCGGAACGCCCAGCCCATGAAACAGGCCGATCCTGTTTAACAATGCTAGATTATGTTCCAGCGTTTTACCAAACCCAATTCCGGGATCGGCAATAATCCGTTCACGCGGGATGCCTGCGGCGATCGATTTGGCGATTTGGTCATCCAAAAAATCGTATACATCCAATACCACATCATCATATGTGGGATTGTCTTGCATGGTTTTTGGATCCCCCTGCGCATGCATTACACACACAGGCATATCATGATCCACGCAAACCGACATCAATTCAGGATCATAGGTAAAGCCCGAGACATCATTAATGATCGACACCCCAGCCTGCACACCCGCAACGGCCACTTGTGATTTACGCGTGTCTAACGACATTGGCACATCAATGTGGGCCTTTAGCGCGGCAATCACGGGTTGGGTGCGTTGAATTTCGATGTCTGCAGGAACGGTGTCTGATCCGGGACGTGTGCTTTCTCCGCCGATATCGATCAAATGGGCGCCCTGCGCGACCATAGTTTGCGCAGCGCTCACAGCCTGCAACGGGTCCAGAAACTGTCCCCCATCGGAAAAACTGTCGGGCGTGACATTTAGAATCCCCATCACCACGGGTTCGTTAAAATTTAGCCCCGCAATCGGCGGGCGTGGAGCAGACAGGACGGCCAGTGCGTTTTGTGGAATATCCTGTGCAGATACAATCTGCGGGGCGGACCCGCGGGATAATACCTCGACACGGTCAAACCAAAACGGGCTGTGACCAAATGAAACGGCCTGCGCAGGACGCGCCAAATCGCTGGATAAAAGGGGTCTAAAATACTGCTTCATCCGACTGTAATGCAGGATTGCGGCCCAAGTTTCAACGTCAAACGCGCGCGGCGGTCATTGCCACCAAACTGACTGGAATATCCGTATCAGGGCGGCAGTCGGATCCCACCAACACCAGTTCACGCCCCTGCAGTTCGCCTGCCAGCCACGCGGCCAGTGCCTCGGGTGCGTCACAGCCCGCCGCGGGGGGATGGGTTGCATCCAAAATCATTTTTGATGGGGCCCAAACACTGATTTGGTCGTGTTTCATCGCCCAATCCAATTCGGTCCGCGTCGCCACAACAACACAGCGTTTGTCCAACGCGGCCAAGCGCCACGCATTTTGTTCGATTGCCAACAAATCAACACGGCGTTGGGCCGCCGCATTTTCGACCACAGGGCGCGGACCATCTGGCAGGCCAACACATAAAATCGTAGGTGCACTTTGCGTTTCCAAATGATCCAGCCACTGGCACAAATCACCGTCCGTAATTGCAGTGTTGGTCAAATAAATCACGCGGGGATGCACATGGGGGACATCCTGCGCCATTTGCTGCGCTTTGTTACGTTGATCGCGCGATCGCACAATTTCAACGCCCAAGGCACCCGGCCCACGATCCAATTTTTCAATCCGAACGAACACACGCATCGCCTGCGGTTCCAGCAAAATGCGATCTGCAATCCGTTCGGCCAATGTTTCCAACAGGTTTAACCGTTCGGCCTCCAATTCATAATCAATTGCCTCGGTCACGCGATCATAGGACAAAATACGATCCACATCATCGTCGATTTCATCCGTCAGTGGGCGGACCTCGACCACGACATTGAAACAGACGCGCTGGGTAATGCCACGTTCCAATTGAAACGCGCCAATTTCAACGGATACCGTATAATCGCGCAGCGAAATGCGATCGAATGTTGTATCCAAAACGCTGGCAGCCGCCCGTTCAGACGGATGCGCAAATGCAAGGCGAATTTCATTTGTCATAGTATGGCCTATCGTTATTCTGGGTAAAACCTAGTCTTGTTTACGGACAATTATCCGCCCCAGACCGTCATTTCGCCTGCACTCCGCGTCATTCGATTAATTTGATGACACCTTAACAGGGGCGCGATAAAAAATGTGACTGCCGATTTTCGCCGTCTTGGGGAATTTGCGCGCCCACGATGGGCGCACGGCGGTTGTGTGATAATGCGTGGCGCCATCGGTCAGATTGCTGTTGACGCCATCCAATAAAACACGGGCCACTTTGCCAACACGTTCATAGGCGCGCGGTTCGGAAATAACTTCGGCCTTGCCATCGCAGGTATAGGTGAATTGACAGGCAAATTTGCGTCCCGTTCCCTGATTGACCACACCGCAAACAGTATCAGGATAGGACGCGCTGGACACGCGGTTCAAAATGACCTCGGCCACGGCAAATTGGCCTTTGATTGTTTCGCCACGCGCCTCGAAATACAATGCCTCGGCCAGGCATTTCCACTGTTTGCCACCCTTGGGTTTTGGCAACTGGCCTAGATATTCAGATGTATATAATTTGGTCGCGGATTTTGGTTTTTGGCCCATCAACGCGCGCATTTGCGATTTGGGGATCGATGCGAACTGTTCTTGTTCGAAGGTCATCAATGCCCCGATGTGATCGGGTTTCAATTCGCCAAAGCCCAAACTAGGGGCCAAGCAGACGATCAGTGCTGCAATAAACTTCTTCATCTGTTTTAGCCTTTCATACCGCCCCAGACGCGCGGCATGCGCCAAATCCACGCATACCGACGCCACATTGCGTTTTATCGGATTGAAGGCGGTTACCCAATTTTGTCCTTTATTGCAAGCTGCGCTGCCGCAAGCCGCGCAATTGGTACCCGAAATGGTGAACAAGACACATAATCGATACCAATTTGACGACAAAATTCGATCGTCTCGGGGCTGCCGCCGTGTTCGCCGCAAATCGACATAACAATATCGGGCCGTACCGCGCGGGCACGTTCCACACCGATTCGGATCAGCTCACCCACCCCTTCGATATCTAGGTGGTGGAACGGATCCTCGGGGAAAACACCCTGTTTGACATAGGTCGACATAAAGCGTCCGGCATCATCGCGTGACAAACCATAGGCCATTTGGGTCAAATCGTTGGTCCCGAAACTTAGGAATTTGGAATTTACTGCAATATCGTCGGCGCGCAGGGATGCGCGCGGGGTTTCGACCATAACACCCAACCGATAATCAAAATTGGCCCCACGTTCGTTGCGCACAGCCGCCGCCACCGCATCAATGCGGGTCTTGACCAGCTCAACTTCGCGTTTTGCCGATACAAGCGGGATCATGATTTCTGGCACAACGGGCGCGCCATCTTTGCTGGCCTCTATCGTGGCCTCAAATATAGCGCGGGCCTGCATTTCATAAATTTCCGGAACAGTGATGCCCAATCGCACGCCGCGTAGACCCAACATGGGGTTATATTCGCCCATAGCTTCGACACGACGCGTCACCGTGGACAGGGGCAGATCCAAGGCTTCGGCCAAATCCAACATACCCGCACGGTCAGAGGGCAGAAATTCATGCAAAGGCGGGTCAAACAAGCGGATGCAAACAGGCTGTCCCTGCATTATGCGAAATAATTCGATAAAATCGGCCCGCTGCATTGGCAACAACCGATCCAAAACTGCGCGGCGATCCTGTGACAGATCAGAAAATATCATTTCGCGCATCACGGTCAGGCGATCTGCATCGAAAAACATATGTTCGGTGCGGCACAGCCCAATGCCATCGGCGTTAAAGTTGCGCGCGGTTTGTGCGTCGCGGGGGGTATCAGCATTGGCACGCACATTGACGTCGGCAATTTCTTCGGCCCAGCCAAGCAGCGTTTGAAAGGTATCATCCAACGCCGCCTCGATCATCGGGGGGGCACCTGCCAGAATTTGACCGTTTGTGCCGTCAATGGTAATCATGTCGCCTTCGGCAAAGATGCGACCATCAGGCATGGTCAGGCGGCGTTTCATCATTTGGAACCGAATGGCCGACGCCCCAACAACGCAGGGCAACCCAATGCCGCGCCCAATGACGGCCGCATGGCTGGTGATCCCACCGCGTTCAGTCAAAACTGCATTTGCAGCATGCATGCCGCGAATATCCTCGGGGCTGGTTTCGCGGCGCACCAAAACGCAGGCTTCGCCGCGTGCGGCGCTGGCTTGGGCCGCCTCGGCGCTGAAAACAATGCGCCCCGATGCAGCACCGGGGGATGCAGCCACACCACTGGCCAAAATATCGCGTTCACATTCAGGGTCGACCTGCCGGTGCAGCAATTCGGCCAAGGCACGCGGTTCAACCCGCATCACCGCCTCTTGGTGTGGGATAATGCCATCGGTGGCCAAAGACACAGCAATACGAACCGCCGCGCGGGACCGTCGCGCCACCCGCACCCCGTCCAGAATATGCAAACTGCCATCTTGGATTGCAAATTCAATTTGCATTTCTTCGCGCAGCTTTGTGCGCATCAACTGGGCATGTTTGACCAAGGTATCATAGATTTCGGGCGCATCCCCTTGCAAGGATGGACCACGGTCATCTTGGGTTAAATACAGCGCGTCTGATCCGCCTTGCAGGGCTTCGCGGCCCTGACTTTGACGGCGATAGCGGCCGGTAATTTGCGGGCATCCCGTTTCGGAATTGACCAGTTGCAATACGCCGGATCCGCATTCGCCCTGCCCCAGCCCAAAGACCATTTTTTGTACGACCAACCCCAGTCCCGCGTCCGCAGGCGCCCCCTTGGCCTGACGCAACAAACGGGCCGTTGTGCCATCCCATGCGCGCGACATGGATCGCAACACTTCGGCCAATTGGGTGGCGACATCTTGGGGGAAATCTTCGTCGGTTTCATCCGCATAGGCCCGCAGCGCCAACTGCAGTGCGGTTTCGGCTCTGCCGTCGATATCTTCGAAAATATCGGGGTCCAGTCGGGCCACATTTACCGAATAGGATTGGATAAACCGCAAATACAAATCCGCTGCCGCTTCGCGACCCAACACCTGCGACAGGTCATGAAACCGCGCATCATTCATCCCAATGTTTAAAATTGCGCCAGGGCCGCCCCAATCCGCACTCTCGGATGAGGGGCGCACACAGAGCAGATCACTGGGTTCAAATTCGGCCAAGATATGGTCGATATCGGGCATTTGCCCCGCCGCGATCGATTTGACCGACTGAAACGACAAGGCGACCGTGACAGGCACCGGTAAATCCAAACGAACCAACCGCTGTAAACATTTGGCACGCCCCCCATGGGTTGGCGTGGCAATCGCGGCGCTGGGTGTAATAAGCGCGAAGTCAGTCCGATTTTGCTGCACTGCGGCACCTCCTTTTGATCGAACAATAGGCAATTGCGCGCATCATTCAAGAAAAATGCGCGCAAGATCCTGTTTGATCGGCAAAGATTAGCCTTCGATGCGGTTCAGATCGGCCACTTGGCCCACCAGATCGCGGATGCTGTGCAACATATTCAACCGATTGCGGCGCACAATCGCATTGTCCGAATTGACCTGAACGCCATCAAAAAATGCATCAATCGGTGCCCGCAACATCGCCATATCCGCCATGGCCGCGGCGAAATCTTGGGCCTGCAGAGCGGCTTGGATTTTGGGGGTTGTGGTTTCTAACGCGGCAAACAGCTGACGCTCGACCTCTTCTTCGGCGAATTTGATGTCTGCGCCGAATGAATATTCGACACCGTCCTTTTGTTCGGCCTGCGTCAGGATGTTGTTTGCACGTTTGAACCCTTGGACCAGATTGATCCCATCGTCGGTTTCCAACACGGCGGCCAAGGCTTTGGCGCGTTCGACGATCAAAACCAGATCCGTCTGATCGCCTTGGGACAAACATGCCTCAATCACGTCATAACGAATGCCTTGGTCGCGTAAAAACACCTTAAGCCGATCATGGAAAAACGCCATCAGATCGGTTGCCAAATCCTGTGCTGTCTGTGACAGATTGGATTGCGTCAAATGGGCCGCGATCACGTCAGATAGCGACAGTCGGACGTTGTTTTCCAAAACCAAACGGATCACACCCAATGCTGCGCGACGCAGGGCAAAGGGGTCTTTGGACCCAGTGGGTTTTTCGTCAATCGCCCAAAACCCCGCCAATGTGTCCAGTTTATCCGCCAAGGCGACGGTGACTGACACGGGCGCTGACGGAACATCATCGGATGGACCCAAGGGCGAATAATGATCCTGACAGGCAGCGGCCACAGCATCGGGCAAACCCGCCGCCGTTGCATAATAACGCCCCATCAACCCCTGCAATTCTGGAAATTCATAAACCATTTCCGATGACAAATCGGCCTTGGCCACTTGGGCGGCCAAAGTGGCATCTGCACCCTCTGCCCCCACGATGGGGGCCAATGTCGCGGCAAGCGATGCAATGCGTTCGATCCGCGCCTTTTGGCTGCCCAATTTGTTGTGGAATGTCACATTTGACAAACGATCCGTCCATGCGGTCAAACCGTCACCTTGGGCCACGCGCAGATCGTTTTCCCAGAAAAATTTCGCATCCGCCAAACGGGCAGATAACACTTTCTGATTGCCGGCCAAAATTGTGGCACCATTGTCTGCGGTTTCACGGTTGGCCACCGTGATAAAGCGGGTGATTTTGCCCGATTTCGGATCCCGAACCGAGAAAAATTTCTGGTGTTCCTTCATCGAGGTTTGCAAAACCTCTGGCGGCAGGTCCAAAAATTCGTCGGCAATTTTGCCCATCAATACAACTGGCCATTCGACCAATCCCGCCACCTCGGCCAGCAGGCCGCGATCGTCCACAACCTCTAGCCCATTGGCAAAGGCCATGTTTGTCGCATCCTGCCAGATCATATCTTGGCGTTCTTGGGAATCCAGAATGACATGGGCGCGTTTTAATTTGGTGGCGTAATCGTCAAACCCAGTGACAGAAAACGCATCTGGCCCCATAAACCGATGCCCGCGTGTGGTGTCGCCTGCGGCAATGTCATCAATCTGAACAGGTACGACAGTGGATCCGGTGTCAGTCGTCAACAGACAGATGATCGAATGCAGCGGACGCACCCAGCGCAATGCCCCTGCCCCCCAACGCATGGATTTGGGCCATGGGAAATTGCGAATGGCATTTTCCAGCACCTCGGCCACGATATCGGCGGCGGGACGGCCGGGTTTTTCGATGACGGCGAAATAAACCTGACCCTTTTTTTCATCACGAATGTCCAGCTGATCCATAGTCAAACCCGCACCACGCAAAAACCCTTGGATCGCCTTTTCGGGGGCGTCCACGCGGGGGCCTTTGCGCTCTTCTCGGGTGGCGGGGCTGTGGTCCAACACGCCTTGGATCGTCAGGGCCAAACGGCGCGGCGTGGCAAAGGCAGCGGCCCCTGCATAGGTGATGCCGTTTTCCACCAATCCATCAGTTACCATTTTTTTCAAATCCTGCGCCGCGCGGGTTTGCATGCGGGCAGGGATTTCTTCGCTAAACAGTTCAATCAGCAAATCAGCCATTATTGGTCCCTTTCCGGACAGGTCGGATCGACGGGGCTGCCGTCATAGTTTTTGTCGCCACAGTCATTGATCTGATGCCACATATACCCACGTCCATCGGGGTAAATGGCCACCACACGGTCGATCCCATATTCAAAATTACGCGCGCCCATGAATGCCACGGCTGCGCCTGTTTCCAGGTCTTGGCCAATGGCTTCTGCGTCGAAACAGTCAAACCATTTGGGCGCCAGCAGTGGCACGGCATCGTCGAACAGCTCATAGCTTTCGCTCAGCAATCCCATGCTGTCATCGGTTTGGAAACAGGCCCGAAACCGGATGGGCGAACTGTCGGCATTAATCGCCACAAAATCGCGGCTGCTGATCACTTCGGGCTGGCCCGTCACAACCGAGGTCAGCGCCACATCTTGGCCCGTTTCCTCAACATCATAGTAATAGGCATAGACCTGCAAATAATACATGGCCACGCCGGCCACCAATGCGCAAATCACGATGGCTAGTGTCAGGATTTTACCGGTCATGCCGCATATCCCCCAGCAGCCGTCAGCACAAAGGCATCCGCGCATTTTTTGGCCAAGGCCCGCACCCGCCCGATATAGGCTTGGCGTTCGGTTACAGAAATCACACCGCGCGCATCGAGCAGGTTAAACATATGGCTGGCCTTGATACATTGATCATAGGCAGGATGCGCCATGATAATGCGTTTGCCGGTTTTGGGGTCGATATGCTCTTGGGCCAAAATCGCTTCGCATTCGGCCTCGGCCTCTTGGAAATGGCGCAGCAGGACATCGGTGTTGGCCACATCGAAATTCCAGCGCGCGTATTCTTCTTCGGTCTGTTTGAATACATCGCCATAGGTCAATGCAATCGGTGCATTGGGGTCATTGAACGGCATGTCCATAACGTGATCAACGCCCAGGACATACATTGCCAGACGTTCCAAACCATAGGTCAATTCGCCAGACACAGGATGACAATCATGGCCGCCCACCTGTTGGAAATAGGTAAACTGAGATACCTCCATCCCGTCGCACCATACCTCCCATCCGAGGCCCCATGCGCCTAAGGTTGGGCTTTCCCAGTCGTCTTCGACAAAGCGGATGTCGTGCAGGTCCATATCAATGCCAATCGCCTGCAATGATCCCAAATACAGGTCCTGCAAATTGGGGGGGCTGGGTTTGATCAATACTTGGTATTGGTAATAATGCTGCAACCGGTTTGGGTTTTCACCATATCGCCCATCGGTTGGACGGCGTGATGGTTGCACATAGGCCGCGGCCCACGCTTTGGTTCCCAATGAACGCAGCGTTGTTGCGGGGTGGAATGTGCCGGCGCCCACCTCCATGTCATAGGGTTGCATGATCGCACAGCCATGGGCTGCCCAATAATTTTGCAAACGCAAAATAATTTCTTGGAACGATTTGGGTTTTTGCATGGACATTCTGATCGGCCTAAATTGCTGCATGGTTGGGCCCTAATTAGGCAATGCCGCGCATGGGGTCAATCAGAGCACCCCAAAATTCGCAGCAAATTCCAGAATTTCAGATCAAATCTGCGCGAAAAACATCATTGGCCTAGAAAACAACGCATCACTGACGTATGAACACACCGACAATTGTTGAAACCGCGGGTTTTCAGGGGGATGAAATGTACAAATTTTTACGGGTGATCATTTTCGCACTAGCACCCAGTTTTGTTCTGGCACAAGAAACGGGTTGGATCCAGATTGAGGCAAAACAAAGCCTGATCCAAGCCGAAGAACGTGCAAAAGAATATGCACAAGAATTAGACGATATTGCAGCCCATTCCTTGGGATCGGGATGGTATGCCATTTCAATGGGCCCATATCCTACGCCACAAGCGCAGGCCATATTAAACACGCTGAAATCTCAGGGGATTGTACCGCGTGATAGCTTTGTTTCGAATGGGCAGAATTACCGCCAAACCGTATGGATCGCACAGTCGGCTGCAGCGGTTGAAACGGATGCGGATGCAGATCTAGAGGCTGCGGAAATTGACACCCCGCAACCCACAGAGGACCCTGCTGACGCGCCCGCACTGCAGTTGCCCGATGAAACCCGCGCACAGGCATTGGCATCAGAACGAAATCTGTCCCGTGATGAAAAACGCGATTTGCAGATGATGCTGCAATGGGCGGGATTTTATAACAGCACACTGGATGGGTTGTTTGGCCGCGGCACACGCGCATCGATGGCCGATTGGCAACAGGCCAATAACTTTGACCCAACAGGGGTGTTAACGACAGCGCAGCGCGCCGAATTGCGCCGCCAATATATGGCTGTGATTGCCGATTTGGGACTGACCCAGATCAATGACCCTCAGGCAGGTGTATCGTTGAAATTACCGATGGAACGGCTAGAGTTTTCGCAATACGCGGCGCCCTTGGCACATTATCGCTCACGCGCACAGGACATCGAACAGGCCTTTCTTATTTCGATGGATGGGGATCGCGAAGATTTAAGCGCATTGTACGAGGTGCTGCAAACCTTGGAAATCGTACCACTGGATCCAGACGCATCTAAATCACGCGACGAATTCGTCATTCGTGGGGAAACTGAGGATCGTTTTGTTTATATTCAGGCCGCTTTGGCAGACGATGGGATCAAGGGGTTTGGTCTGGTCTGGCCCAGCGCAAACCGTGAACAGTATGACAGATTGTTGTCAGAAATGGCGAACAGTCTGATCCGCACAGCCGGCACGCTGCCTGCGCAACTGGGACAGGCGGTTGATGCAGATCTGGATACCACCTTTGGGTTGGCACTGCGCAAACCTGCCTTTGTCCGGTCGGGGGTATTTGTGTCTGACACGGGCCGCCTGCTGACATTGGGTCAGGATCTGGGCCAATGCGACCGCCTGATGATCCAGGGTGAAATCCCTGCGACAGCGGCACAGCAAGCCAATTCAAATATGACCGTTTTGACCCCACAAACACCGATTGCCCCCATGGCAACGGCGGCCCCAGCGGCCCGTTTACCACAACCCGATGATGCCGTATATCTGGCCAGCTTTCCCTTTGGTGGGGTGCTAAGCGCAGCATCCATCACACTGGGTCAGGTCGAAACGCTGTTGCCGCGGCCCACGGGTGGCACCGATTTGGTCCTGTCCATTCGGGCGGGCGATACAGATCGGGGTGGTGCTGTGTTGGACCGCGACGGGAACCTGATTGGCATTTTGGGCCAAACCGATGGGTCAGATCGGGTTTTGCCCCCCAATACCCATTTGGCACATCCAGTGATCAACGATGGGGCATTGGCGGAACTGGTGTCTTTTGCATCTGCGCAATCCCCAGCCCGCAATCTGGCAGATGATGCCTTGGTCCAAGAAATGTCAAAAATCGCCAGCTATTTTGAATGCTGGACGGATTGATAAAACCCGCAATAGGCTTGCAAGCGCAAGCCTATTGCCGCCAGAATTTGATGGTAAACAGGATATAAACCGCCATCAATTCCAATCGCCCCACCAACATACCCGCGATCAACAACCATTTCGCCACATCATTTAGCTGCGAAAAATTCCCCGCTGGGCCAATCGTATCGCCTAGGCCTGGGCCAATGTTTGCAATGGCTGTGGCGGCCCCCGACAGGGCGGTGACAAAATCCAAACCTGTCATGCCTAGCAAAATCGCCAAGCCCCCAAGCGACACGAAAAAAATCACGAAAAATGACATGACCGAATTCAAAACATCTTCGGATATGGGTCGGCCATCAAATCGGGGAACAAAGACACCGTTGGGCGAATGGATCCGCTGCAACTGTGATTTTATGGATGCCAACATAATCTGATAGCGAAAGATTTTCACCGAACACGCGGTCGAGCCGGCACAGCCGCCAATCAAGCCGATAAAGAAAAACATCGAAATCAAAAAACCGCCCCAAGCCATATAATCAACCGACGCATATCCCGTGCCAGAGATGATAGACACGATGTTAAACAAGGCTTCGCGCAGCGCCTGTTCATGATGATGCGGGAAAACGCTAACCAACACGAAACTGGTCATCCCCACCAATACCGCAATCACGATCAAAAACGATCGCACCTGACTGTCGGAAAATATGGCAAACATGTTGCCATTGATCATCTGCACATACCGCACAAAGGGCAAAGCCGCCAACAACATGAACGCAGTGGCGACATATTCCGCAGGTCCCGAAAATGTTCCAAAGGACGCATCGTAATTGGAAAACCCACCGGTCGATACCGTTGTTAAGGCATGCACAAAGGCATCAAAAATATCCAACCCAACAGCCAGATAGGCCGTAAAACAGGCCAACGTGATGAACACATAAATTCCCGAAATCTGGGCTGCAATCGCTGTGGCGCGTGGCAGGATTTTACCCATTGTATCAAAGGCTTCGGCGCGAAAAACCTGCATACCACCAACGCGCAATTCAGGCAAAAACACCATCGCGACAACAATGATACCGATCCCGCCCAGCCATTGCAAAATGCCACGCCACAACAATAACCCACGTGGTAGCGTCTCTAATCCCGAAAATACCGTTGAACCCGTTGTGGTCAGACCTGATACCGCCTCAAAGAATGCATCAACAATGCTGGCCTGTGTCGCACCAAAATAAAACGGTAATGCCCCAAAAAACGGCAGGGCCACCCAAACGGTTGTGGTCAGCAGAAATGTTTTTTGAATGTCTAACCCTTCGGATTTACCGTTTGAACATGCCAATGCGATAAACCCACCTGCCAAGACGGTGATAACGCCAGCCTCGGCAAAGACGAACCAATGCCCGTTGCCATCATATAGATCAAGCAACATAGGCAATGCCATCACCGCCCCAAGAAAGGCGACAAGAATACCAATGACATATCCTATCGGTCTAATATCGAACATGGCACTTCGATGGCCTGTCCCATCATCCGTGTCAAGCCAGATCAGCCGCGATGAATCAAAGTTTCGAACAACTTGGGATCCAACGACACAGCATCAAATGTGTCACCCTGCGTCAAAACAGAAACCGCATCATGGCTGTGCAGGCTTTCTTGGTGGCTGGCAATCACGCGGAAATCAGACACGCGCGGATCATTTTGCAGCTGCTCAGCGAACAAACGCGCGGCATCTTCGACGAAAATCGGATTGGCGGCGTTCAATTCGGCAAAGGCCTGTTCATCTTCGCGTTTGACCATCACTTGGGTTTCGGTGGGAACCGCACGACGGCACAGGTCGATCAGATCCTCAAACCACAATTTGTCGTCACCGGCCATTTTGACCGAAATACGCGCAACAGAGCGCTGCGAATGCGGTGTGGCCAATTGCCCACGTGTTTGGCGCGCATGTTCGGACAATTCCAGCGAACAGGGACACGTCGAGCTGTAGACATAATCAAGATGCATAATTTTATGTTGCACCCCATCGCGTTCAACCATTTCCAACGCAATGTCGTAATACTGATAGCCTTGCAAACCTGACCGCAGGCTGGGCACCATCATCGGAAACGAAAACCGCAATACAATGCGCGCGTCAAAGCTGTCCAAATCATTTTTATAGTCATCTAACGCAGCACGCACGACATCAAAACTGAACCGCGTATCTGCGTGTTTGTAAAAACTGCGCATGATGCGCGACATGTTGATGCCTTTTTTATCGGCATCTAGGCTGACCGATCCAGTCACAGATGTTTCCAGACACACATCGCCACCGTCGCGTTTTTGGAACCGAATAGGCAGGCGGAAATTGGAAATTCCCACATGCTGGATGGGACGGTTGGCGCCACGAATTAACGAACTGGGTCCGTTTTGCAAATCTGGCAACGCCTCTTTGTAATCGGCGGATACAGTAAATTCATCTGGATATTGGCGACTTAGCTGTGGATAGCTGGCCGGCAAGGCACGCATCAACGCATCGACATCTGCAGACAGACCTGCACCACCATGTCCGGCCGACAACCAGTCTCGGACCACACGGATCGCATCTTGTACGGTTTCGTCTGACGGCTGGCGATCAACGTCGCGTGTATGAATGTTCATTCCGGTCCCCTTTCACAGGTGGTATGCCCCCTATAACTTAGGGCACAACGCTCTGAAATTCTAGTAGCGTAACTCTATACGCAAAAATCGACACACTGGATCAAGGATATTCTGGTTTGTATCAGATTTGTGGGTCCGCCATCATTATACCAGCGCTTGCATCACATCTGCAATCAAATCTTGCGGATCCTCTAGACCAACGGACAAGCGGATCAGACCATCGGAAATCCCCAGCAAATCTTTTTGATCCTGCGGCAGACGTTGATGCGTTGTGGTCGCGGGATGGGTGGCAATGGATTTTGCGTCGCCTAGATTGTTGGAAATCACGGCAACCTGTAATTTGTTCAAAAACGCAAAGGCCGCGGCCTGCCCGCCTGCCAATTCAAATGTCACCACGGTGCCCCCCTTGCCGGTTTGACGCTGGACCAAATCATATTGGACATGGCTGGGGTGGCCCGGATAGGACACGCGCGACAGGGCAGGATGGCCCTGCAACGCATCAGCCAAGGCATAGGCCGTATCTGCTTGTGCACGCACGCGCAATTCGATCGTTTCCAGCCCCTTTAACATGATCCACGCGTTAAACGGACTCATCGATCCGCCGGTGTGTTTCATATAGGATTCCACAGGCCCGCGAATAATATCACGCGCGCCCAAAATCACGCCGCCCAAACTGCGCCCCTGCCCGTCGATATGTTTGGTCGCAGAATAAATCACCACATCTGCACCCTGTTCGATGGCGCGTGAATAAACTGGCGTGGCAAAGACATTGTCCACAATCACCAGCGCCCCATGCGCATGGGCAATGTCTGACACTGCCGCGATATCCACGACCTCAAGCCCGGGGTTGGATACGGATTCGAAAAAACAAACCTTGGTTTTATCGGTGACGGCAGCCCGCCATGCGTCAAGGTCGGTGCCGTCGATCAATGTAACCCGCACCCCAAAGCGCGGCAAAATATTGTCTAGGATATATAGACACGACCCAAAGAGTGCGCGCGCCGCAACCACATGATCGCCCGCGGATAACACAGCCATCAATGCGCCATTCACAGCCGCCATTCCAGATGCACAGGCAAAGGCATCCTCGGCCCCTTCCAGCGCGGCGATGCGGTCTTCGAACATGGCGACAGTGGGGTTGCCATAACGGGCATAAATAAATTCGTCACGCTCGGCCTGAACAAACCGCGATTGCGCCTGTTCTGCGCTGTCATAAACAAACCCTTGGGTCATAAAGATCGCTTCTGACACTTCGTTATATTGGCTACGGCGGGTACCGGAATGCACCATTTTTGTGCGTGGTTTCCAATTGTCTGTCATCATGTCCTCGGTCTGGCGATACGCCAAATAAAAAACCCCATTCGCTCTGGCCTGGCGAAAGGGGGCTCTTTCTTCCTGACCGTTTAGCAGCATATTTAACGTGGCCCGCAATCTGGTAACAAATCGCCACGGGTGGGTTTTACACACAATACCGCCTATGGTCAATTCGAACCATAAGCCATTGGATAATTACGACCGTGAATTAGTCGTCTTTGTCATCCAAATCGCCATAGAGGGCGAACAATTTGTATTGCGACATCAAAAACGCAAATGTCGCAACCGTCAGCCCGAATGTTTTGAACATCACCCAGGTTTCGGTCGATTGCGTGCGCCAAATCGCTTCGTTTGCGACGGCAAGGCCCAGGAAAAACCACGTCATCCGTTTGGTCAGGATCATCCAGCCCGCGCGTTCCATTTTCAGGTTCGCGCCCATCACCGTTTCCAGATAGGATGTGCCGCGCCATAATCCGAACCCCAAAATCCCCGCAAACAGCAGATAAATCATCGTGGGTTTAATTTTGAAAAAACGTTCATCTTGTAAAAACACGGTCAGGCCACCGAATACGACGACCAAAACAACCGTGACCACCTGCATTTTGGAAATTTCACCAGACAGCGCCCAGCCCAAGCCGGTTGAGGCCACCAAAATTGGGATAAACACAGCTGTCGCAACGATAAAACCAGAATAATCCGCACCCATGATGGTGATGGTGTCATCCTTAATCAGGAAATAAATCACGAAAAATGCAATCAGCGGCCCATATTCCAACAGGTTCTTAATCGCGGGTGATAGGGGTTTTTGGGACAAATTATCCTCCTGCTTCTACGATGACGGCGCCCAGCGCGATTAATGCCATTAGGGCGATGCGCGGCAAGCCTACCTTTTCTTTTAGGACAAGCCAACCGATAAAGGCGGCGAACACGGTGGATGTTTCGCGCAAAACGGCTGCCTCGCCCACTTTGTCCAGACGGGTGGCCATCATGATGGAACCGAAACTGAAATAGGCGACAAATCCCCCCATAAACCCACGGCGCAGCAACGGCCACGGATCGGGCCGGTCTGCCATAGCCCGCCAGCGCACCAATGCGATGATGGGAAATAGCAGCCCATCAATCACGAAAAACCAAACCAAAAACGTAAACGGATTTTCGGCAAACCGAATGCCATAGGCATCATATGTGGTATAAAGCGCCACAAATAAACCAGTTAACACCGCATAGCCCAATGCCGCAAACAACGTATCGCGCGCAGTGTCTAGGTATTTCATATTAAAAACGGCCAGACCGAAAATTCCCGCCATCAATACGGCCACACCAATCCATTGCACCGCGCTAAAGCGTTCGTCAAAAATGACATAGGCGCCGATCACCGTAAAAAACGGCCCCATACCGCGCACAACCGGATAGACCACCGTATAAGCCCCGCGGCTATAGGCCATAGCTTGCAAATATTTATAGGTCGCATGGATCAAAAATACGCCAATATAAATCGGCCAAAGGTCGCGTTCCGGCCATGGCACAACGAACAGCGCAACAGGCAGCGCCATGACACAATACCCAAAATCAATCGCACCGCGCGACAGCCATGGATCATAGCGACCTTTCTGTAACGCCCCAAAAACGGCGTGCAAAAATGCCGCCAACAGCGCCAGCGCCAAGGCGACATTATGGCCCTGCGGCGTTCCCTCGATCGCATAGACCCAGTTGGTGATTTGATCCATAAATTTCGCCTAGTTTTGGCCGGGTGCCACTGTCCGGTCCAGATTAATCGGCCCCCGTCAAGGCGCGGGCAAAATCTTGGGGGTCGAACGGTGCTAGGTCGTCGATTTGTTCACCAACGCCAATCGCGTGGATTGGCAAACCAAATTTATCCGCCAAGGCCACCAAAACGCCGCCCTTTGCAGTGCCGTCCAGTTTTGTCATGACCAATCCGCTGACATCGGCCAGTTTTTTGAATGTCTCAACTTGGTTTACCGCATTTTGGCCCGTGGTTGCATCCAGAACCAACAATGTGTTGTGGGGGGCATCGGGGTCTTTTTTGCGGATCACGCGGACGATTTTTGCCAGCTCTTCCATCAAATCTTGGCGGTTTTGCAAACGGCCTGCGGTGTCGATCATCAACAAATCGGCCCCCTCTGCCTGCGCGCGCGTCATCGCGTCAAAGGCCAGAGATGCAGGATCCGACCCCTCGGGCGCGGTCAAAACGGGCACGCCGGCGCGATCGCCCCAAACCTGCAGTTGTTCGACGGCTGCCGCACGGAATGTATCGCCCGCGGCAATGACCACGGATTTTCCGGCGGCTTTGAATTGGCTGGCCAATTTACCAATGGTTGTGGTTTTACCCGACCCATTGACCCCGACCACCAAAACAACCTGCGGCTTGGTCGCATAAAGTGGCAGCGGTTTGGCCACAGGGTCCATAATCCGTGCAATTTCTTGGGCCAGCAGCGATTTAATTTCGGCCGCTGACAGTTTTTTGCCAAAACGCCCCTCGGCCATATTGGCGGTGACGCGCAGGGCTGTATCGACGCCCATATCGGATTGGATCAACAACTCTTCGAGTTGTTCCAACATGTCGTCATCCAATGTGCGTTTGACCACTGTTTTGGCGTCACCACGCCCCAAAAGGCGTCCCAAAATACTCGCTTTCGATTCCTCAGGCTCAGGCTCAGGCTCAGGCTCAGGCTCAGGCTCAGGCTCAGGCTCAGGC
>CAZWFE010000023.1:0-13891 GCA_964633145.1 uncultured Phaeobacter sp.
TGGCCAGCACGGGGACACCCGCCAGTTTCGTTCACGCGACCGAAGCCAGCCACGGTGATTTAGGCATGGTCACAGCAGCCGATTTTTGTTTGCTGATTTCTAATTCTGGCGAAACGGCCGAATTGCGCGACATTGTGGCCCATACGCGGCGGTTTTCCATTCCGATGGCGGCGATTTCGTCCAAACCCGATAGCACATTGATGCGGGCGGCGGATTACAAATTGGGCCTGCCCAACGCGCCCGAGGCCTGCCATATCGGCATGGCGCCCACCACATCAACAACGCTGACCTTGGCGCTGGGCGATGCACTGGCTGTGGCGCTGATGGAACGGCGCAATTTCCGCCCTGATGATTTTCGCGTGTTCCACCCAGGCGGCAAATTGGGCGCACAGATGGCCACAGTGGCCCAGTTGATGCACAGCGGCGATGCATTGCCCGTGGTCGATGCCAATATGCCAATGCAGGACGCGTTAATCACCATGACGGCCAAAGGGTTCGGTATTGCCGCCGTGTGCCGTGATGGGCGATTGACAGGTGTCATTTCTGACGGCGATTTGCGGCGTCACATGCATCACTTGATGGAAAAACAGGCAGGCGACATCGCCAGTGAAAATCCTGTCACTGTAAGCGCCGACCAATTCGCAGCCGAGGCATTGAACATCATGAACACCCGTAAAATCAGTGTGTTAATGGTTGTTGATGCCGAAAATATGCCAATTGGTATTTTGCATATTCACGATTTACTACGCGCAGGTGTCGCATGAAAACAGTCATCATTATTCCCGCCCGATATGCGTCAACCCGCTATCCGGGCAAGCCTTTGGTTGAATTGACGCTGCCCGATGGCAGTCGCCAATCGCTGATTGAACTGAGCTGGCGGGCGGCCTGTCGTGTTGGCGGGGTGGATGCAGTCTATGTCGCAACGGATGATACCCGTATTGCCGATGCTGCGCGCGGGTTTGGGGCGGATGTGATCATGACATCCGACACCTGCCGCAATGGCACCGAACGCTGCGCCGAGGCGGTGGTGAATGCGGGGCTGGATGCCGATTTAATCGTTAACCTGCAAGGCGATGCGCCCCTGACGCCCCATTGGTTCGTCGAAGATCTGATGGCCGCCATGAAAACCGATCCTGCGGCGCAAATGGCCACGCCTGTGCTGCGTCTGGATCGTTTGACCTATGGCCATTTCACGACTGACCGCAAACATAACCGCGTGGGCGGGACCACGGCCGTATTCGACAAAAATCACCATGCGCTGTATTTTTCCAAAGAGGTCCTGCCATTTATGGACATCGCCAAATGGCCCGATGACGCGCCATTGCCCGTCTATCACCATGTAGGTGTCTATGCCTATCGCCCACAAGCGTTGCAAAACTATATGGCTTGGGACGAAAGCACCTTGGAACAATTAGAGGGGCTGGAACAGCTGCGGTTTTTGGCCAATGGCGAAACCGTCAAATGCGTCGAAGTGGACGGCCGCGGCCGCGTATTTTGGGAATTGAACAACCCCGAGGATGTCGCCCGTATCGAATCCGTGATTGGAGAGGCCTTATGAACCCTATTCTAGAGACCAAACAGATTAAGATCGGCAATGTTGTGATTGGCGGGGCCGCCCCCATTGCCCTGATTACCGGTCCTTGCCAATTGGAAACCCGCGACCATACCATGTTTATGGCAGAAGCCATCGCCAAGGCCTGTTCTGCGACGGGGACGGGGTTTATTTTTAAGGCCAGTTACGACAAAGCGAACCGATCGTCCATTTCGACCCAGCGCGGGATTGGCATGGATGAGGGGTTAAAGATCTTGGCCGAGGTGCGCGATGCCTTTGGCTGTCCTGTGTTGACGGATGTCCATGACGCGGCCCAGTGCGCCCCCGCGGGCGAGGTGGTCGATGTCATCCAGATCCCCGCGTTTTTATGCCGCCAGACCGATTTGTTATTGGCAGCAGGTCGTACAGGGCGCGCGATTAATGTGAAAAAGGGTCAGTTTCTGGCGCCATGGGATATGGGCAATGTTGCCGAAAAAATCGCCAGCACAGGGAATGACGCGATTATGCTATGTGATCGCGGCACGTCGTTTGGGTATAACACATTGGTCAGTGATTTCCGGGGGTTGCCCACCATGGCGCAGACGGGATATCCGGTTGTCTTTGACGCGACACATTCGGTGCAACAACCGGGTGGGCAAGGGACCACATCGGGTGGTCAGCGTGAATTTGCCCCCGTTTTGGCGCGCGCGGCCTGTGCGGTAGGGGTCTCGGCACTGTTCATTGAGACACACCAAGATCCAGATAATGCCCCATCGGATGGGCCCAATATGATCCCCATTGATCAGATGGCGCAATTGATTGGAACATTGCGCAATTTTGATGCCTTGGCAAAGGGCATCTAGGGCGCGGTTTTTGATCTGTCGGAGCCTCCGGCGGGAGTATTTTGGCAAAAATGAAAGCGGGAGTGGCGCATGTTTGAAATGGCGGTCGCATTGATGGCGGTTGGTGGATTGGCCGGCATATTAGCGGGGCTGTTTGGCGTGGGCGGGGGCATGGTGTTGGTGCCTGCATTTTACTATGCCTTTACGTCTTTGGGGTTTGCGCATGACAAATTGATGCAGATTTGTTTGGCCACGTCCTTGGCCACGATTGTTGTTACGTCTTTGCGGTCGCTGACATCGCATTCAAAGCGTGGCGGCGTCGATTGGCAGGTGCTGCGTGGTTGGGCCCCAGGCATTGCGGTTGGGGCGTTGATCAGTGTCGTGTTTGCGGCACAGTTGAAATCGGTCACATTGCAGTGGATTTTTGGGTGTTTGGGGATGGTGATCGGTCTGTATATGGCCTTTGGTCGGTCAGATTGGCGATTGGCTGAACAGATGCCGCGTGGTTTGCGATGTTGGATTTTATCGCCTTTGGTTGGATTTTTTTCCGTGCTGATGGGGATCGGCGGGGGATCACTGGGGGTTCCGATTATGACATTGCATGGTATGCGCATTCATCAGGCAATTGCGACCAGTTCCGGGTTTGGGTTGTTGATTGCTGTACCATCGGTTGTTGGATTTTTCTTTGTAGCGCTTGGGTCGGAAAATTTGCCGCCCTTTACCATTGGGGCCGTAAATTTAGTGGCCTTTGGCATCATTATCGCCATGACATTGATCACAACGCCGATCGGTGTTGCATTGGCCCATAAATTAGAAGCGCAACGGTTGAAGCGGTATTTTGCGATATTTTTGGTATTTGTCGCGTTGAATATGTTGCGTAAAGCGGCAGGGTATTGAGATGATGTTCGATGATGCGGGATGGTGTGTATTGCCAAAATCGCAAGCTATTGCGCAATGGGCCGCTGCGGCACGCCAGTCAAGTTTGGAACAGATATCCAAGCCCGAAGTGCGCGAGACATGGTTGCAATGTCAAGGGACATGGTTTGTAGGCGTTGATGTATTGGACAATGACACCACGGGCGCGATTGGGTCTGTGCCGTTTCCGCCAGATTTGGCTGCGGCGTTTGCTGGCCCATTTCACCCAGCGCAGGTGTCGGTGATCTATCCAGGGTATCCCAAGCCACGAAATGGCGAATCTGAGGCTGCGTTTGGGTATCGGTTGCGCCGAGATGCGGCGCATGTGGATGGGATATTGGCGATTGGTCCAAATCGGCAACGGTATTTGCGCGAACCGCATGCCTATGTTTTGGGGATCCCGCTGACGCAAACATCAGTGGGGGCAGCCCCGATGGTGGTCTGGGAAGGGTCACACCATATCATAAGGCAGGCCTTTGCGGCAGCGTTTGAAGGGATCGAACCACATAACTGGGCGCAGGTCGATGTCACGACACTGTATCAAGACATACGGCGGCATATTTTTGATACATGTCCGCGTCGTGTGATTCATGTGCCCTTGGGTGCTGCCTATGCAATCCATCCCTTGGCGTTGCATGGGGTTGCCCCATGGTCTGAGCAGGCAACTGCCCCGCAAGAGGGGCGCATGATTGCCTATTTCCGTCCGCAACTGACAGATGTGGCTGATTGGTTGGTTGTTTAGGTGCGGCTACAGGGCGCGGCGTTTTAATCGCGCGGCACGCCCGCCACGTCGCGTTGATAACCGTGCTGCACGATTTGGCAGGTCTTGCATCACCAATTTGCGTGCCTCTGGTGACAGACGCGACCATATCGTGATTTCGTCAATGCTGCGATAACATCCTGTGCAAATGCGCTGGGTTGGATCAACGACACAGACCTTGATACAGGGGCTGTCAATTTCGTCGCGTTTCCAAATGTGATCTGTATTTTCAGTCATGTTTCTTGCCCGATATGTGCCAGCCGATCCAGCACGCCTTGTAAAATATACGACGCAGCGACGTGATCTATGACCTCAGAGCGACGTTTTCGTGTCGTATCCGCCTCAAGCAGTGCTTTTTCGGCGGCGACGGTGGACAGGCGTTCATCCCAAAATGTGATGGGCAAACTGTGGAGCCGGTCAAAGTTTCGCGCAAAGGCACGGGTGGCTTGGGCGCGGGGGCCTTCGGTGCCATCCATATTGCGGGGCAGGCCCAGCACCAAACCGCCGATATCGCGTTTGGTGATATGGGCGATGACGGCCTGTGCATCGACGGTGAATTTGGTGCGTTTGATGGTTTCGATTGGGCTGGCCACCGATCGGAATGTGTCGCTGACCGCGATGCCGATGGTTTTGGTGCCCAGATCCAGACCGATTAGGGGGCGCATGGCGGGCAGGGCGGCCACAAATTCGGTGATATCATCCGTGATCATTCGGCAATGCCCACCTGTTGTGCCGCCGCGGTGATTGGGGCCATGGCGTCGGGCGTGTCGGCAAAGACCTGTTGCGCGTTGGCATAGATCGCGCGGGCTTGATCCAGATCGCCCAAAACGCCCAAGGCATTGATCAGGCGCGCCCATTCCTGTGGTGTGCCGCCATCGGTGGCCAAACGGTCGGACAGGCGCGCAACCATACCGCGGATCATGTCTTGTCGGTCCTCGCCAGACATGTCTTGGGCCGCGGCAATGTCTTGGTCGCTGGGGCCTGGCAGTATGCCTGTGTCTGGCAGGGGTGGCAGTTCATAATCCGTCTGACCCGCTCGGAATGCGATTTCTGGCATCATAGCGCGGATGGGGGCAATCCATGGATCATCGGCGTTACCAACCGCCAACAGCTGGCGCCACAGACGAAATGCCACATCGGGGCGATCATTTTGCGCCATGAGCACGCCCAAATAATACCGCGCTGGTTCGTTTTGATCATCGCGGGCCAACACGGCGCGCAGGGCGCGTTCTGCCTCGGGGGATACATAGCCGTTTGACGATAGGATCAACAATTCACCATATTCGAAATAATCCTGCGCCGTAGCTGCATCGCCTTTAAGCGATAATACCTTGCCTTGGGCCTGTGCGGCGGCGCGGTAATTTTCCAACCCCGCTTCAATTTGGCTAAGCAGCACATAGCCTTGTAAATCATTTGGGCGTTCTGCGACTGTGGCGCGTAGTTTTTCAACCAGTTGTGCATAATCACCGGTGGGCGAATTTAGCGGCACTTGTGCCGGCATTTTTTCCCAAAATTCATCCTGTGACGGACGCGTATCCAGCGACGCATTTGCATTTTCAATGCGTAATTTCAAAGGTATGTCAGTATATCCAGGCTGACCCATATTGGAATACAGGGCATAGCCACCGCCACCAAGTACCATACAAAGCGTCACGGTCGTAATCAATTTCTGACCGAAAGACAGGTTGCGTGTTTTGATATGTTCTGCTTTGTCCAACGCCAAAATGCGGCGTGAAATTTCGACGCGCAGGCGGTCTGCCTCTTCTTTGGATATCACATTTCTGGCCAGATCGCGGTCAACCTCGGACAGTTGGTCTTTGTAGACGGCCATGTCGACAGGGTCTTGGTCGTCGGGCGATGGTGTCATCAATGCGCGAATAAATGCAATTAACAAAACGACTGTCGTTGCAGCAGCGATAATCCAAAACGTCATGGGGCCTCCGATGTGTTGCGCTATATTTAGGGATTGAAATTCAAATAAGAAAGCCCCAAAGCACCTGTGCGGCGCGAATGTCGCAACCCGATGCCTAAGTGACGCACTGGATCGCAGAGTTAACGCGCTTTGCGTGCATATGTGTCCCACACCTAAATTACCGGATTCGAGACCAGATGAAACGCTATTCTATATTTGCCGTTGCACGCGAAGCTGCGCGCTATCACACAGGGTGGGACCGTGCGTGGGCCTCTCCTGAGCCAAAGAAAAAATACGATGCCATCATTATTGGCGCTGGTGGTCATGGTTTGGCCACGGCGTATTATTTGGGCAAAAACCACGGGATCAAAAACGTGGCTATCTTGGAAAAAGGCTGGCTGGGCGGCGGCAACACAGGCCGTAACACCACCATCATCCGGTCGAATTATTTGCAAGATCCGTCAGCGGCGATCTATGAAAAATCGCGTTCACTTTATGAAACGATGAGCCAGGATTTGAACTATAACGTGATGTTCAGCCCCCGTGGCGTCATCATGTTGGCCCAAACCGAACACGAAGTGCGCGGGTATCAGCGCACAGCGCATGCAAACGCACAGCAAGGTGTTGCGACCGAGTTTATCGGGCCAGAGCAAGTTAAAAAATTGGTTCCGATCATCAATATTCACGGCCCCCGCTATCCGGTGTTGGGTGGTCTGTGGCAAGAACGGGGTGGCACCGCACGTCACGATGCGGTGGCGTGGGGCTATGCGCGGGCCTGTTCTGATATGGGCATGGACGTGATCCAAAAATGCGAAGTCACCGGCGTGCGCCGCGAAAACGGCAAGGTCGTTGGCGTTGATACAACCAAGGGCGCCATTGATTGCGATAAATTGGGTATCGTTGTTGCGGGTCACACATCTGATCTGGCGGAAATGGCTGGGTTCCGTTTGCCGATCGAATCTGTGGCACTGCAGGCTTTGGTGTCCGAACCGATTAAACCCTGTATGGATGTGGTCGTGATGGCCAATACTGTGCATGGATACATGTCCCAATCCGACAAAGGTGAAATGGTCATCGGTGGCGGCACGGACGGGTTCAACAACTATACCCAGCGCGGATCATTCCACCATATCGAAGAAACGGTGCGCGCCTTGGTCGAAACATTCCCGATGATTTCACGGCTGAAAATGCTGCGCCAGTGGGGCGGTATCGTGGATATGACAGGCGACCGGTCGCCCATCTTGTCCAAAACCCCCGTTGATGGCGTATTCGTCAACTGCGGTTGGGGTACCGGCGGGTTCAAGGCAATCCCAGGGTCCGGTTGGGCCATGGCCGAATTGATGGCCAAGGGTCAGTCACCGCTTACCGATGAATTCAGCATGTGGCGTTTCCGCGAAGGTAAATTCATCGACGAAAGCGTCGCCGCCGGCGTTGCACACTAAAGAGGTCAGATATGCTAATTCTTGAATGCCCCTATTGCGGCGTCCACGCCGAAGAATCCGAACTGCACGCCGGTGGCGAAGCGCATCTGAAACGCTTTGGCCCTGGATCGTCAGATGATGATTTCGAAAACTATCTGTTTATGCGCGAAAACCCCAAGGGCGTGCATTTTGAACGCTGGCGCCATGTCAATGGCTGTGGCAAGTGGTTTCATGCGGCACGCTGCACCATGACGCTTGAGGTGTTTGGCACCTATAGCGCACAGACCACAGAGCCACCCAAAGAAATCTGCGACAAAATCTCGGCCAAGCGTCCGGGATGGAGCTGGAGGAATTTTTCATAATGATCCGCTTGTCTAATTTTTCGCGCCACTTACGCCCAACACAGGGGTTGATGTCATGAGCACACGTATACAAACTGGCGGTCGTTTGATTGATCGCACGAAATCTGTCACTTTCAAATTCAATGGCCGCAAATTGCAGGGCTATGCGGGCGATACGCTGGCATCCGCGTTGTTGGCCAATGATCAAATGCTGGTCGGCCGGTCGTTCAAATATCACCGTCCCCGTGGCGTTGTTGCATCGGGTGCCGAGGAACCCAACGCCTTGGTCAATATGGGCGAGGGGGCGTTTTTCGAACCCAACCAACGCGCCACCACGACCGAAGTGTTCGACGGCCTGACCGCGACCAGCCAAAACCACTGGCCCACATTGGAATTCGACGTGGGCGCGATCAACAGCTATCTGTCGCGGTTTTTGCCGGCTGGGTTTTATTACAAAATGTTCATGTATCCACGTGCGTTTTGGAAACATGTCTATGAACCCTTTATCCGTCAATCCGCCGGTCTGGGCAAAGCACCCAAGCAAAAGGACGGATCGGATTACGAACATTTCTATGCCTTTTATGATGTGGTCGTCATTGGTGGCGGTATTGCGGGTCTGCAGGCGGCCAAAACCGCCGCTGCCGCAGGGGCCAAGGTGTTGGTTATGGAACAAACCGCCGATTGGGGCGGGCGTGCCGTGGTTGACGGCGTGGAAATCAACGGCGCATCGGCAGATGAATTCGTTGCGGCGACCGTTGCCGAATTGCAGGCCATGGACAATGTGACCCTGAAAACCCGCATGATGGGGGCAGGGGTTTATGACCACGGTTATCTGTTGGGCTATGAACGTGTGACAGACCACGATCCATCCTTGGCGGGTCCACGTCATCGGTTGTGGCGCATCCGCACGGCTCAGATCATTTCTGCGACAGGGGCGATTGAACGTCCGTTGTCCTTTGCTGGCAATGATATTCCGGGTGTTTTGTTGGCATCCGCTGTGCGCGATTATCTGGTCAACTGGGGTGTGTCCATTGGCGACCGCACCATCGTTGTCACGAATAACGATGACGCCTATCGTACCGCGATTGCATTGAAACAGGCAGGATTGTCGGTGCCTATGATTTTGGACGCGCGCCCCTCTGGTGGCGGTGCTTTGGCCCAACAGGCCCGTGATATGGGCATCCGCGTTGAAAATGGCAAAGCGATTGCCAAGGTTCACGGCGGCAAACGTGTGACTGCCGTGTCTATCTGTGACCAAGCGGGCGAAGGCGTTGTGTTGGACACCATCGGCTGTGATGCCGTGGCCATGTCAGGCGGCTGGTCGCCTGTGGTGCATTTGTATTCACATTGTGGCGGCAAATTGAATTGGGATGCTGAACAGGTCATGTTCCGCCCCGATTTGACCCGTATGCCAACCAACCAAAATGGTCAGGGCTTTGTCATGCCCGCAGGTACGGCCAATGGTGAAATGTCCACCGCGGCCACCTTGGCCGATGCTACAGCACGGGCCATGGATGTGGTTGCCGCTTTGGGCAAATCCGCGCCCAAGGTAACTGCGCCCACCGCCGCCGCCGAGGATGCAGCCGCCATCGAACCCGTTTGGATGATGCCACAGGGCGCAAATATCAAACTGCGCATGAAAACTTGGTTGGATTATCAAAACGACGTCAAGGTATCCGACGTTCAACTGGCCGCGCAAGAAGGCTATGAAAGCGTCGAACACACCAAACGCTATACCACCTTGGGTATGGCAACGGATCAGGGTAAATTGTCAAATATCAATGGTTTGGCAACGCTGTCGGGGGCATTGAATGCCGATATCCCACAGGTTGGGACAACCACATTCCGCCCGCCCTATACGCCGATTTCACTGGCATCCATCGCAGGATCAGCCCGCGACGAGGTGTTCCAACCCATCCGCAAAACGCCCATGCATGAATGGCACATCGCCAATGGGGCCGATTTTGAACCTGTGGGCCATTGGCGCCGCCCCTATTGTTTCCCCCGCGCGGGCGAAACCAAGGCGCAAGCCGTGGAACGCGAAATCCTGCAAACCCGCAAATCGCTGGGTCTGTTGGATGCGTCCACCTTGGGTAAAATCATCGTCAAGGGACCGGATGCTGGCAAATTCATGGATATGATGTACACAAACATGATGTCCACGCTAAAGGTCGGCAAATGCCGCTATGGTTTGATGTGTTCGGAAAACGGATTTTTGTCAGATGACGGCGTTGTGGCGCGGATCGATGAAAACACATTCCTGTGCCACACCACCACAGGGGGCGCAGATCGTATCCACGCCCATATGGAGGAATGGCTGCAAACCGAATGGTGGGATTGGAAAGTCTATACTGCCAATGTCACCGAACAATACGCCCAAGTGGCCGTTGTTGGCCCCAATGCACGCAAAGTGTTGGAAAAACTGGGCGGCATGGATGTATCCAAAGAGGCGCTGGGGTTCATGGAATGGGCTGATGGCACCTTGGGCGGGTTTAACGCACGTGTTTATCGCATTTCGTTTTCTGGCGAATTGTCCTATGAAATTGCGGTACCAGCCAGCCAAGGTCGCGCATTCTGGGATGCATTGATGGCCGCAGGCGCGGAATTTAACGTCATGCCGTACGGAACCGAGGCGCTGCACGTGATGCGTGCTGAAAAGGGCTTTATCATGATTGGTGATGAGACCGACGGCACGATCATTCCGCAAGATTTGGGGCTGAACTGGGCCATTTCCAAAAAGAAAGAAGATTTCATCGGCAAGCGTGCGCAACAGCGGACATTTATGGTCGATCCCAAGCGTTGGAAATTGGTTGGTCTGGAAACAACGGATGGATCCGTCATTCCCGATGGCGCCTATGCCGTGGGTGAAGGTGTGAATGCAAACGGACAACGCAATATGGTTGGTCGTGTTACATCAACCTATTATTCGCCAACCTTGGGTCGTGGAATTGCTATGGGATTGGTTCTGGATGGGCCAGATCGCATGGGCGAGACCATTGAATTCCCCAAAGTCGGCGGTGGCAGTGTGTTTGCAAAAATCGTCGACCAAGTGTTTTATGATAAAGAAGGGACCAAGCAAGATGTCTGATGCTGTGACTGCCCTAAAAGGCGCGAAATCTGCGGGCTATGTGAGCGTTGCAGAAGCAAAACTAACTGGAATGGTAACCCTGCGCGGCGATTTTGCATCAAAATCATTTGCCACAGCGGTAAAATCAGTATTTGGGGTTCAGATCCCAGATACACGTCAGCTGAGCGTTGGCGCAAAATGCACCGTTTTGTGGATGTCACCGGACGAGCTGATGGTCGTGTGTGATTATGCAGCGGCGGATGACTTGGTCGCGCAAATGACCGCGCAATTGGGTGAGGAACATGCGCTGGTCGTTAATGTGTCTGATGCGCGCGCGGTTTTTGACGTATCGGGTGCGCAGCTGCGCGAGGTGATTGCAAAAGAGGCGCCTGTTGACATGTCTGCCTTTGGTGTGGGCGAAGTCCGCCGAACACGATTTGCGCAAATTGCGGCTGCGTTTTGGTTGGAAACAGACGATCATGCACGTGTGATTTGTTTCCGGTCTGTGGCAGAATATATGTTTAACCTGCTTAAAAACGCCAGCAAGCCTGGGTATGAGGTTGGTCAGTGGTAAATTACCACCAAAGCCAGTAAACTGTGCCGCCCCACTGGGGCGGCGCATTTATTTTTGCCCTTTGGGCGTTTGAGTATTTTTACAAAAATGAAAGATGTTTTTTGGCTTTGCCCCTTGACCTTGGGCGGGTTTAAGCAACATTTAGGGAGTAATGTAATTTAATTTAAAGGGGGCCCTCTAATGGCTTTTGAACTGCCTGATTTACCGTATGCACATGACGCCTTGGCGGATCTGGGGATGTCAAAGGAAACTTTGGAATATCACCATGACCTGCACCACAAAGCCTATGTCGACAATGGCAACAAGCTGATCGCTGGCACCGAGTGGGAAGGCAAATCGCTGGAAGAGATCGTAAAAGGGACCTATGCCGCTGGTTCTGTTGCGCAAAATGGAATTTTCAACAATGCGTCACAGCATTGGAACCACATGCAGTTTTGGGAAATGATGGGCCCAACTGGTCGCGCGATGCCGTCAGAGTTGGAAAAAGCGATTGTTGACAGCTTTGGTTCTGTTGATGCGTTTCGTGATGAATTCTGCGCAGCGGGTGCTGGTCAGTTTGGTTCTGGCTGGTGCTGGTTGGTCAAAGACGCCGATGGCGGCTTGAAGGTGACAAAAACCGAAAATGGCGTAAACCCATTATGTTTTGGTCAAACTGCTTTGCTGGGCTGTGATGTTTGGGAGCATTCCTATTACATCGATTTCCGCAACAAACGTCCTGCCTATTTGACCAATTTCTTGGACAATTTGGTGAACTGGGAAAATGTTGCATCGCGGATGTAATTGTATCGCGTTCATTTGATGTGAAAACCGGTCCATTGGGGCCGGTTTTTTTTATTGACGGGGCGTCTGTTTCGGCGTTGTGTGTGCAAAAGCATAAGGGCATCACATGAGTGACACGTTCAAGGGGATTGGGGCCATGGTTTTGGCCTGTACGGTTTGGGGTGTCTCGGCGCTGTATTATAAACTGTTGGACGATGTTCCACCGTTAGAGTTGTTGTCGCATCGCACGCTGTGGTCGTTGGTATTTTTTCTGGTCATATTATTGGTTCAAGGCCGGATTGGCGTTTGGATTGCGGTCATGTCAGATCGGGGAAATTTCCGGCGGATGGCGATTGCATCACTGTTGATCGCGGCGAATTGGTTTTTGTTTATTTTTTCGATCCAGATTGATCAGGCGATGCAGGCAAGTCTGGGGTATTATATATTTCCGTTATTGTCTGTTTTATTTGGCTTGGTGTTTTTTAATGAAACGTTGAAACCTGTGCAGTGGATTGCAATTGGCTGCGCTGCTGCGGGGGTTTGCGTTTTGGTGATTGCACAGGGGCAGGTGCCTTGGTTTGCCTTGGCCATTGCAAGCAGTTTTGGATTATATGGCGTTGCCAAAAAGGGTTTAGAGGTTGGTCCAGTTCTGTCTGTGACGACCGAGGTGTTGATTTTGGCCCCAGTGGCGGCCGCGATATTGGTTTGGGCGGGCATCACAGGTCAGGCGCATTTCAATACTGGGGTTCAAACCACTGCATTGTTGATTGCGTCTGGGCCATTGACCGCGGTTCCGTTGATATTGTTTTCATATGCTACAAAACGGGTCCATTTATCGACTGTTGGGGTGTTGCAATACCTAAACCCTACGCTGCAATTTGGCTGCGCTGTGTTTATTTTGGCTGAACCCTTTGGGCGGGTTCAGATGTATGTGTTTTCGATGATCTGGATAGCCGTCGCGCTGTATAGTTGGGGGGCGCTGCGGGGATCACGTGGTTATGTCAGATAGGCGTTGTAGTGTTTCATCGGCATTTGCCGTGACATGGAACAGGTCCGTAAGGCTGTCATGTGCAAATTCCATTTTGATCATGTGATCGATCAAGGACACCAGCGGATCCCAATATTGTTCGACATTCATCAAAATAATTGGCTTGCTGTGCAGGCCCAATTGCGCCCAGGTCAGGACTTCGAAAAATTCGTCCATTGATCCTGCGCCGCCGGGCATGACAACAACAGCATCGCAATTCATAAACATCACCTTTTTGCGTTCGTGCATGTTTTCAGTGACGACATATCGGGTCAGGTCGGTTTTGCCCACTTCGGCGCGCACCAAATGGGTGGGGATGACACCAAAGGTATCGCCGCCTGCGGATTGGGTGGCACGTGCGATTGTGCCCATCAATCCCACGTCGCCTGCACCATAGACCAAACGCCATCCCCGATCCGCGATTCCACGGCCCAGAGCCTGCGCCTGATCGGTGAATTCGGGTTTGGTTCCTGCGCGCGATCCGCAATAGACACAGACAGATATGTTTTGCATTTTTGTTACTTTTCTTTAAAGGGTTATCTGGTGCATGCTAACCTTGGGGATCGGTGGCTGCAATGACAAAACAGGAATGGCCGCTTGGGGGGCTGGAATGAATAAAAATATCGCTTGGATTTTGGCCATTTTGTTTGGTGGCGCGGCATTGGGGACATGGTATTTGGGGCGCGACACACAAACGGTTGATCCGGCCGTTATCGCAGCAGATGGCACGGCAGAGCCTGCA
>CAZWFE010000023.1:13991-35473 GCA_964633145.1 uncultured Phaeobacter sp.
GCGGACCTGCAACAGCCTGTGGCTAAATCTGTCCAGACACAGAATGCGTCCGACACCGAACAGGCCCAGCTGGATCCCGCGCCCGCATCGGACACAGGGACAACAGAACAATCGTCGACTGATCCTCAGCCTACCGTCTTTGCCGCAGATGCAAGCGGGGTTAAGGTGTTACAAGGCGCTGAAACCATGCCAACAGATCAAATTGTCATGGATGCCATCAGTTATGATGTCGCGGGCGGTGTGATCCTGTCTGGTCGCGGTCAGGCGGGGGCTGTGTTGCAATTTTACCTTGATAACGCATTGACCCAGACTGCGCAGATTGATGCACAGGGATATTGGACCCAAGATATGTCCAACGTGGCGCCAGGCGTATATACCCTGCGGCTGGATCAATTGGATGGCGCAGGTCAGGTCAGTGCACGCTTTGAAACCCCATTCAAACGCGAAGATCGCGCGGCCCTTGCCGCCGCAGCTGCGCAGGTCGCACAGCAGGCTGCTGATGCCGCAGCCGTGGCGCAGGATCAATCCGCCGATACTGGCGCCATGACGACATCAGTACCCACCGACACGCAACCTGCAGCCGTTGCACCGGTTCAGGCCATTACTGTGCAACCTGGAAACACATTGTGGGGGATTTCGCGTGCACGCTATGGGCAGGGGATCCTGTATGTGCGCGTCTTTGATGCGAACCGCGACAAAATTCGTGATCCCGATTTGATCTATCCTGGTCAGGTATTTGTGCTGCCATCGCAGGCACAATAGTCGATTTCGAATAAAAACATGTGTCAGGCCTAGCATCTTGGGCCTGACAGGAATATGTCAGACGCAAGCGATAACAAAGGCGTCCGATTATGACAGCACCCCAAACTCCAGATGTAACCGCAGCCGCTGAACGCCGTTCGGCATGGCGCACAATTTCCCGTGTTGGCCCGTATCTTTGGCCAGATGACAAACCATGGGTGAAATTCCGTGTCGTGGCGGCATTGGTGTCGCTGGTCTTGGCGAAAATCGTATCCGCCTATACGCCGTTTTTATACAAAGGGGCGGTGGATCAACTGACGGGTGAAAACACCGACCCATTGCTGCTGGGTGCGATCGGTTTGACCGTGGCCTATGGGATTGCGCGAATGGCAAACGTTGGGTTCCAACAGCTGCGCGATGCGGTTTTTGCCAAGGTGGGGCAACGCGCGTTGCGCACGCTGGCACTGGAAACCTTTGAACATATTCACCGCCTGTCTATGCGGTATCATATCACGCGCAAAACTGGCGGGCTAAGCCGGATCATCGAACGCGGGGTCAAGGGCGTGGATTTCTTGCTGCGCTTTATGTTGTTTTCTGTCGGCCCATTGATTTTGGAACTGTTGATGGTCGCCGTCATTTTGTTTTACTGGTTTGGCTGGCAATACACTGCGGTGATCGTGGTCACCATTGGGTTTTACGTCTGGTTCACCTTTGCTGTGACCGAATGGCGCGTCAAACTGCGCCGCCAAATGAACGACCAAGACACCGATGCCAACCAAAAGGCCATCGACAGCCTGCTGAATTTTGAAACCGTCAAATATTTCGGCGCCGAAGCACGCGAAGCGGCCCGCTATGACAGTGCGATGCGCGGCTACGAAGAAGCTGCGCTAAAGACCAACTATTCCTTGGCCTTTTTGAACTTTGGCCAGTCGGTGATTATTTCACTGGGGATTATCGGTGTTATGGTCATGGCCGCCCAAGGGGTTCAGGCCGGCACGCTGACTGTTGGTGATTTCGTTATGGTCAATGCGTTTATGATCCAGATCACATTGCCGTTGAATTTTCTGGGCACGGTATACCGCGAAATTCGCCAAGCTTTGGTGGATATGGGCGAAATGTTTGATTTGTTGGAACAGCCCTCAGAAATTACAACCAAACCAAACGCGCCTGATTTGAACATCACAGGGGGTCACGTCCAGCTGGACAATGTTGATTTCGGATATGATCCCGCGCGGCCCATTTTGAAAAATGTATCGGTGGATGTGCCTGCGGGCAAAACCATTGCAATCGTAGGATCGTCTGGTTCGGGAAAATCGACCATCGGGCGGCTATTGTTCCGGTTTTATGATGTGATTGGTGGATCGTTGAAAATTGACGGGCAGGACGTGCGTGATGTCACGCAGACCAGTTTGCATGCGGCGATTGGGGTGGTGCCCCAAGATACCGTGTTGTTTAACGACACGATTTATTACAACATCGCCTATGGTCGCGACAATGCCACCCGAGAAGAGGTCGAACAAGCCGCCCGTGACGCCAAAATCCACGATTTTATCCTGTCCCTGCCGCAGGGATATGACACAGCAGTGGGCGAACGTGGGTTGAAATTGTCGGGCGGAGAAAAACAGCGTGTGGGTATTGCGCGCACCTTGTTGAAAAACCCGCCCATTTTGCTGCTGGACGAGGCAACATCTGCCTTGGATACCGAAACAGAACAGGGCATCCAAGACGCGCTGGAACGCGCGGCTGAGGGCCGTACAGTGATTACCATCGCACACCGGTTGTCCACTGTGTCAGATGCAGACCAGATCGTGGTCTTGGAACAGGGGCATGTGGTTGAACAGGGCACGCATGATGATCTGTGGGCCAAACGCGGTCGGTATTATGACCTGTGGATGATGCAGCAAAACAGCGATGCAGCTGCGTAATTGGGTATTCGCAAATTCGCATTGCCCAGAAAATTAGCATTGCCCAAATACTGAATAAAAAGCCCTGCAAAATGTGCAGGGCTTTTTTGTGTGTGACAGTGTGATTTGATCTGGCCCTATTCTGCGGCCTTGATCAAATTTGGGTCGTCCAGATCTGGATCCGTTGGGTCACGATCAGATGGTTCAGCCTCTGTTTCGTCTGGATCTGTCAGATCGGACGTTTCGCGTGACGGCAGCGCATCATCCCAAATCAGATCGCCCAATTTGGTGCCGCGCGCTGCACGACGCAGCGCCCAATCTTGGGCCACGCGGCCTTTGCTGGAGGCACCCAGACGGACCAGCCCACGCCCAACGGCCGCGACATAGACCCAAAACCACACGCGCAGCGCCAACAGGGCAGGCGTGAATATCAAGGTCAAGATCGTTGCAACCCCCAGACCAAAGACAACCGCAGTTGCCAGCTGTTTCCACCACAGCGCTGTGGGGCTATCAACCGAATACCCACCGCCAAAGAAATCCAGGCTAAGCCCGTACATCATCGGGGCCAGACCGGCCATTGTTGTGATGGTGGTTAACAACACGGGCCGGATCCGTTGTTCAGCGGTGCGAATGATCGCCTCAATCCTTGGCATTGTGCGCGAAAATTCCTGATAGGTATCGATCAGAACAATGTTGTTGTTCACCACAATCCCCGCCAGCGCGACTATGCCCGTGCCGGTCATGATGACCGAAAATGATTGCTGCATGACCAACATCCCGATCAACACACCCACCGTAGACAGCACAACCGCCAACAACACAATGATTGAGTTATAAAAGCTGTTGAACTGCGCCAAAAGGATGATGAACATCAACCCCAAAGCGGCACTAAAGGCCTTGGAGAGGAATTCTTGGCTTTCTTTTTGGTCTTGTTGATCGCCGGTCCATTCCCAGCTGATCCCAGCGGGCAGGGGATTGTCCTGCAAATACTGGGTCAGATATTCGATGCGTTCGTTCGCATTGGGCGCGAGTTCGATAGTTTGCCCATCGGCATCCGTTGTCGTGATGGTGGTATCGGCTGCAATCCCTGCTTTGACATCGAAATATCGTTTTTGGTCAATGCGGTTGATTTCTGCCAATTTTGCCACGGGTTCGCGGGTGATGAAATTTGCCAGCGGGACCAAACCATCGCGCGTGCGCACTTTTAGCGTGTCCAAAGTGGACAGCAGGCGATATTCAGCCGGCAAACGCACGCGAATTTCGATTTCTTCGTCGCTGGTGTCAACGCGCATGGTGTCTAGCAATATGCCGCGCGTGACCAGCTGGACCATTGCGCCCACGGTTGCCACATCGGCACCATAGCGTCCCGCCGTTTCCACATCGACGTTGATTTGCCAATCAATGCCGGGCAGGGGGCGGGTATCTTCGATCTGGGTCAACCAAGGTGTGTTTTCGAATACATCCCGCATAAGGGCAGTTGTTTCGATCAGTTGATCCAGATTATCGCCCGCCAATCGCAAATGCACAGGTTTGGCTGATGCAGGGCCGCGCGATAATTCCAAAACCTCGGTCTGGATACCGGGAATTTCGTTCAAGGCTGCGGTCAGTTCCGCCATGACCAGATTGCCGTCCAGTTCAGGGCGATCGGTACGGTTTTCCCATGGGATTGTTTCCAACTGAATTTGGCCAATGGTATCTTTGGGCGAACTGGCACCGGCGGTGTTTTGGTTCAATCCACCCGCACCCGCAAAGGCAAAGGCTGATTGCACACCAGGGTGGGCCAGAACGATTTCTTCGGCTTGGGCGACCAACATATCCTTTTCGTGCAGGGATAGGTTGCCGCGTGCCTTGACGTAAACGATGGCCTGTTCCGGTTCGGATTCTACGAAAAAATCAACCCCGCGATTGTTTTCACCATAGTATCCAAACACGAAAATCGCAAAACCAATCACGGCTGCAATCGATACCAATGGCATGACTGGATTGCCCGCAATCAGTTTGATGAAATGCCCAAACGCTGTGCGTTTATAGCCATATTCAATCCGTGTTTTGCGCCGTTCCAATTTAGCGGCTGTCATGGTGATTGATGCCATAAACGCCGCACTTAGGAACATAATCATGCCCGGAACATGCGCCATACGGCCCATTTCGGTGCGCTCTAATCCCAGCAGATAGGCGGGGTTTAGGAATTGCATGGCCGACACAAACATAAAGGCCAATGCCACAACCACCAAGAGCGCACGCACCACCCAAGGCAGACGATGTTTTAACACCGCTGCCGCGTTTTCAAACAAACGGCTCAGTCGTCCTGAAATACCGCCCAAAATGGGCAGATACACCAGCGCCACAATCAGGGACGCGGACAGAACAAAAATCAACGTGACCGGCAACATGCCCATGAATTGCCCCGCAACACCTGGCCAAAACAGCATCGGCAAAAACGCACAGAGCGTTGTGGCGGTCGAACTGATCACAGGCCAGAACATACGTTTCGCCGCCTCGACATAGGCGGACATGGGTCCGGTGCCCTGTTTGATGCGGGTATCGGCATATTCGACCACAACGATGGCGCCATCGACCAACATGCCTACGGCCAAAATCAAACCAAACATAACGATGTTGGAAATGGTGATGTCCATCAATCCCAACAAAACGAAACACAACAAAAACGATGTCGGAATGGCAAAGCCCACCAACAACGCAGCCCGCGTGCCAAGGGATGCCAAAACAACGATCATCACCAATGCGATGGCGGTTAGTACCGATCCCTCAAGCTGGCTGACCATGGATTCGACGGTGCGCGATTGGTCGTTGGATGGCGATGCATGAACGGCGGCGCGCAGGTCGTCTGGCCAATTTTGTGTCTCGGCCTCGACCAGTTTGCGCACCTCGGCTGCGGTGTCGATCAGGTTGAACCCTTTGCGTTTGACGACCTGCAGCGCAACGGTGGGTTCGCCGTTAAAACGGGCCACACCTTCGCGGTCTTGGAACGTCAATTTAATGTCGGCCAAATCACCCAATGTCACCACGCGGTCACCATTGGTTTTGACCGGCAGACGATAGATATCTTGGGTTTCATTAAAGCTGGACGGGATTTTCACGGCAAAACTGCCCTGCGCGCTGTCCACTTCGCCCGCGGCAATCAACTGGTTGTTGTTGCGCACCACATTGATCAATTCGCCCGCGGTCACGTTATAGGATTCCAACCGCAGTGGATCGATGGTGACTTCGACCATTTCTTCTCGGTTGCCGGTGATCGCCGCCTCAAGCACGGCATCCATGCTTTCGATTTTTTCCTGCAATGACTTGGCCACGCGGGTCATGGTGCGTTCGGGCACCTGACCGGTCAGGCTGACAATAATGATGGGAAATTCGGAAAAATTCAGTTCGTTGATCGAATATTTTTCCGCCCCTGTGGGAAATTTCGCCTCGGCCGAATTCATCGCATCGCGCACATCGGCCATTGTTTTGGCTTTGTCCCACCCAAATTCGAATTCCAGCGCCAAACCGGCATAGTTTTCGGCCGCTGTGGCGGTCATTTTTTTCAACCCGTCAATATCGCCCAATTCGGTTTCCATTGGCTGGACCAACAACGCTTCGCTGTCGATGGCGGAAATGCCGGGAAAGGGGACAGATATAAACAGGGCAGGGATTTCGATGTCAGGCTCGCCCTCTTTGGGCAGGCCCGTATAGCTGAATATACCGGCCAAGAGGGACGCGGCAATCATTGCCAAAATCATACGGGCGCGTTGTGACGCCCAATCAACGATACCGACCATTGTTACATTTCCCCCTGATAGGTTGGGGCAACACGGACACCATGACGGACATATTCCTGACCGATGACGATAACATCCGCTTGCGCGGGCAGACCTGTGACCCAAACGCCATCAATCGTGTCGCGTACCAATGTGACCGGCACAAAGCGGGCCGTGTTAGCCACCACGATGCGCACACCCAAGGTGCCTGCATCATTCAGTGTCAGCGATGATTGGGGCAACAGATGCGCATTGTCGCCTTCGGCGGCGATGACGATTTCAGCGGTTTGGCCGTCTGAAATGGATTGATCCGTGTTTGCCACATCAATTTCAATGCGGAATGTGCGCGTTACAGGATCGGCTGATCGTGAAATAAAGGTCACCAATCCTTGGACCATACGTCCGCCTGTCAATTTCGCACGCGCTGGCGCACCGATGGTGACGCGCGATAGAGCGGTTTCAGGAACAAAGCCCACAACCTTGATTGGGTCCAGCTGCACGATGGTGGCACAGGCCGCACCGGGTTGCATCAGGCTGCCCAATTCGGCGGTATCCGTTTCCAGCAATCCGCCAAAGGGGGCTGTGATGGTGACACGGTCCAATTCCTTTTGCGCGCTTTCAACGGCGGCCTCGGCGGATTGAATGGCGGATTTTGTGGCCTCTAGCCCGCTGGTGGCGGTGGCAACCGCTGCCTCGGCCGATCGCACGCCCGCTTGGGCCGATGCGACACGGGTTTCTGACGCAAATCCTGTTTCCGACAATTTGTTAGCGGCGTTAAAATTGATCCGCGCTTCTTCCAGACGGGCGTTGGCCTCGGCGACGCGGGCGGCGGTTTCCGGGATGCGGGCCTGTGCTGATGCCAGTCGCGCACGCGCATCGGCCAGCGCAGAACTGCGCACACCCGGATCAATCTGGCATAAAATATCGCCGGCAGTGACCACATGTCCCTTGCGCAGTGGATCATTTATGATCTGACCTGACGTTTCCGCACGCACGGTGACGGACCGCGCCGCTTGGGTTTCACCGCGCAAAATGACGGCGCTGTCGATCATGCGCGCTTGGGATTTTTGTACAACCACTTTCACAACCCCAGAGTCGGGATCACTGGCATCGGCCTGCGTTGGTTCGTCAGTTTGTGTGTCAGACGATACGGACGCGGGTGTTGTGTCACCTTGGGTCAATGATGACAAACGATCCCGTTCAAACACGAAAACATACAAGGCCGCTGATACCAAAACAGCTGTGATAATGGGAACAATGCGCATGGTTTGTGATAATCCTTTTTTCGCAGTGGCGTTTCCGCAGTGACCACCTACCGGTGATCAGGTGCGTGAACCTACCATTAATACGCTAAACCCGCCAGTTTAGATTAAACTCTTTTCCACTTTTTCTTGCATGCGCAGCAATTTCTTGCAAATTCGCGCCAAGTTGGGGCTTTGCTCTTGGCCTTTGTGTGTTTTGCGATTAAGAATTGGGCATCTATCAACGGGGGCAGATGTGAGCAATACAGACAGCTTTATCGAAGAAGTAACCGAAGAGGTCCGCCGCGATCGTTTGTTCGGGTTGATTCGCAAATACGGATGGATTGCGATTACAGCCGTGATCTTGATTGTGGGCGGCGCAGCGTATCGCGAATATGTCAAAGCGCAACGCACAGCCGCAGCGCAGGACTTTGGGTCCAGCGTCTTGGCCGCCTTGGAACAAGACGATGCACAGGCCCGCGTCGATGCGTTGGATACGGTTGCGGCACCCAATGGGGCGACGGCGGCCATTGTGGCCATGATGCAATCGGCCGAATTGGTGTCAGACGGTCAATCCGCCGCGGCAATCACGCGGTTGGAACAGGCCGCTTTGGATCCCAATGTTGATCAAAGCTATCGTGATTTGGTGAATTTCAAACGTTTGATGCGCGCCGACAGTGGTTTGGACACCTATGACCGCGTCGCAGGGTTCACCGCCCTTGCAACACCTGGTAACCCATTGCGATTGCTAGCAACTGAACAATTGGCGGTGCTTGATCTGGAAACAGGCGACATTGATGCCGCCATAGAACGGTATAACGCGATTTTGAATGATGCCGAAATCACCCAAGGCTTGCGCCAGCGGGTCACACAGGTCATGATCGCGCTAGGCCAAGACGTAACAAACTAGGCTGGCGGGCGATTTTGGCAGTCGATGCCGCAGATTATGCCATAGCACATGCTATCGATCGGAAAGGTGCAAGATGACGAAATCAACACTGACAGCCCTGTTTGTCGTGTCAGCCATGCTTGCCAGCTGCACCCAACGCGAGGTTATTTTACCCGGTAAACGTGACAGTTTGTGGTCGGCGGTATCCTATGCCGCGCCCCAAGACACGGCACCCAGTGACGTCAAGGTTGTACCCTTTAGTGCGCCGCGTGCGGTGCGCAATTCCGCTTGGCCACAGGCCGCAGGCACGCAAATGACGCGCACAACCCACGCCGTATTGTCTGCGCAGCCATCCGTGGCTTGGGCGGCCGATATCGGGGCAGGGGACGACAAACGCAAACGGATTGTCGCCGATCCCATTTTTGCACAAAACCGCGTCTTTGCGATGGATGCTGATATGCAAGTTTCGGCCGTATCTGATCAGGGCGCAATTCTGTGGCAGCGCAATTTGACACCGGCATCCGAAACCTTGGGCGATGTGATTGGTGGTGGCTTGGCCTATGGTCAGGGGCGCATCTATGTCACGACCGGATATGGCGAATTGCATGCGCTGGATCCTGAAACAGGTGCCGTGATTTGGACCCAACAGCTGTTGGGTGCGGGCAATACGGCGCCAACCTATCACGCGGGCTTGGTGTATCTGGTGTCAAATGATGCCACCGCTTGGGCGATCGAGGCCGACACCGGTCGCGTGCGCTGGCAGATTGATGGCCAGTCGGATGTTAATAACCTGTCCGGTGCATTGGCGCCCAGCGTTACAGATAAATTTGCCCTGTTCAGCTATGGCAGTGGCGAAATTCAGGCCGCATTCCGCAAAGGTGGGCTGGTCTATTGGACAACCGTTTTATCTGGTGGTCGCAATGGACGTGCAGTTGGGGTCGTGGATGATATCGCGACACCGCCATTGATTGCGGGGTCACGCGTCTATGTGGCCAACGGATCTGGCGCGACAGCTGCTATCGATGTGAACAATGGGGATCGCATTTGGACCACCGCTCAGGGTGCAACAGGGCCCATGTGGGCTGCTGGAAACTCGGTGTTCTTTGTCAATGATTTGAACCAGTTGGTGCGCCTGAACACATCCGATGGATCCGTCATCTGGACATACCAGTTGGCCGGCTTTACCCAAGAAAAACCAACCAAATCAGCACAAACCTATGCCCATCACGGGCCAATTTTGGCAGGGGGTCAGTTGGTATTGGCGTCAAATGACGGAAAAATTCGGTTTTTTGATCCCATGTCAGGGCAATTGCAAAACAGCGTTGACATCCCGCAAGGGGCAACAACCCAACCAATTGTCGCAAATGCAACACTCTACCTAGTTTCGACCGATGGTAAACTGTACGCTTTCCGTTGATGAAAAACTGGTGTATGTGACCGGCTTGTAACCCGCCGTTCGGAGCGCTCTATGACTTTCACTTTGGCCATTGTAGGCCGTCCCAATGTTGGGAAATCGACTTTATTCAACCGCTTGGTCGGCAAACGCTTGGCTTTGGTGGATGACCAACCAGGCGTCACGCGCGATCTGCGCGAAGGGGATGCGCGACTGGCGCACCTGAAATTCACCGTCATCGATACCGCAGGTTTAGAAGACGCCACAGACGACAGCCTGCAAGGCCGCATGCGCCGCCTGACAGAACGCGCGGTTGATATGGCCGATGTCTGCTTGTTCATGATCGACGCCCGCGTGGGCGTTACGCCGGTTGATGAAATATTTGCAGAAATTTTGCGCAAGCGCGCCAAACACGTGATTCTGGCCGCCAACAAAGGCGAAGGCCGCGCCGCCGATGCAGGTGTCCTTGAGGCATGGAACCTAGGCTTGGGCGAACCCCTGCGTTTGTCGGCCGAACACGGCGAAGGCCTGTCCGATTTATTGGAATACCTCACACCCATCGCCGAAGATTTTGAGGCCCAAGCCGAGGCCGCCGCCGAATTTGACGCTGATTTCGATGTCGATATTGATGGTGAAATTGGTGATGATGATGACATCAGCTATGCCGCACCCACGCGGCAAAAACCAATGCAGGTGGCCGTCGTTGGACGACCCAATGCAGGCAAATCAACCCTTATCAATAAAATCCTTGGCGAAGATCGCCTTCTTACCGGACCCGAGGCTGGCATCACCCGTGACGCCATTTCCCTCAACATCGATTGGGAAGGCACGCCCATGCGTATCTTTGATACGGCCGGAATGCGCAAACGTGCCAAAGTTCAGGACAAGGTCGAAAAACTGTCCGTCTCAGATGGCCTGCGTGCCGTCCGCTTTGCCGAAGTTGTTGTCGTTTTGCTGGACGCGGCCATTCCCTTTGAAACGCAGGATCTGCGCATTGCTGACCTTGCCGAACGCGAAGGGCGCGCCGTCGTCGTCGCCGTGAACAAATGGGACATCGAGGACGAAAAAAATAAAAAACTAAATGAGCTGCGCGAATCTTTTGGCCGGCTCTTGCCGCAATTGCGGGGTGCCCCTTTGGTCACAATTTCGGCCAAAACGGGCAAAGGGTTGGATCGCCTGCACGCGGCAATCCTATCCGCACACCGCATCTGGAACCGCCGCGTTCCGACATCACAACTCAACCGTTGGCTACAGGGGATGGTCGAAATGCACCCACCCCCCGCACCAAATGGCCGCCGTATCAAACTGCGCTATATGACCCAAGCGAAATCACGCCCGCCAGGGTTTGTTGTTATGTGCTCACTGCCCGATAAAATGCCTGCCAGCTATACACGCTATCTGGTCAACGGTCTGCGCACTGATTTTGACATGCCAGGTACGCCCATCCGTCTGACAATGCGTGGACAAGGCGATAAAAACCCATACAAAAACCGCAAAAACCCCAATGCAGCCGGCGGCAGTCGCCTGAAAAAACACCTCGACTAACCCGACTGCAAAACACAATCGCTTTCAGTTTTGTGAAAATACTCTGGGGGGAATTTTGCAACGCAAAAGGGGGGCAAAGCCCCCCTCAACCCGTCAAATAATGTGTGCCGCTTAAACCAGCGACCCATCCGCCGCCAATCGCGTTTTCCCGCCCAGATAGGGATGCAACACCGCGGGCAAATCAACCGATCCATCCGGCTGCTGGCCGTTTTCCAGCACGGCAATCAAACACCGACCCACGGCCAAACCAGACCCGTTCAGCGTATGCACAAACTCGGGCTTGCCGCCATCTGCTGGCTTAAACCGTGCATTCATCCGCCGCGCCTGAAATGCCCCACAGCTTGATACCGACGAAATCTCGCGATAGGTATTTTGCCCCGGCAACCACACCTCAATGTCATGCGTCTTGACCGCGCCAAAGCCCATGTCGCCTGTACACAACACAACCGTGCGATAGGCCAAACCAAGCTTTTGCAAAATCGCCTCGGCACAGCCCGTCATACGCTCATGTTCCTGCATCGATTGATCCGGATGCGTGATGCTGACCATTTCGACCTTTTCAAACTGGTGCTGACGCAACATGCCGGCGGTGTCTTTGCCCGCCGATCCCGCCTCAGAGCGGAAACACAGCGTATGCGACGTCATACGCCGCGGCAAATCTGCCTCGCTTACGATTTCGCCCGCTACCGTATTGGTCAATGTGACCTCGGATGTGGGGATCAACCACCAGCCATTCGTGGTCTGATAACTGTCCTCGGAAAACTTGGGCAACTGACCCGTGCCATACATCGCCTCATCACGCACCAAAACAGGGGTCATCGTTTCCTCTAATCCATGCTCAGTCACATGTGTGTCCAGCATAAATTGCGCCAAGGCACGGTGAATGCGCGCCACGCCACCGCGCAACAACACAAACCGCGATCCTGACAGTTTGGCCGCTGTCTCGAAATCCATGCCCGCTTGCACACCGGCCAATTCATAATGCTCTTTGGCATCATTCATCTGCCGCGGTTCGCCCCAACGGCGAATTTCAACATTGTCGTTTTCATCCGCCCCATCCGGAGCGGACGCATCCGGCAGGTTCGGCAATTGCGCCAAGGCCGCGCTCAGCGCCTCATCCAGCGCTTTGGCCTCAGCCGTCATCGCCGCAACTTCGGCCTTTTTCTCGGCCACCAGCGCGCGCAACCGCTCAAACTCGGCCTCATCCCCACGGCCCTTGGCGGCGCCTACTTCTTTGGATGCCTTATTCTGTTCGGCCTGCGCTGTCTCTGCCGCCAAAATCGCGGCACGACGCTTTTCATCCAATGCCAAAACCTCGGACGACGCCGAAACCACCCCACGCCGCGCCAAAGCGGCATCGAAAGCAGCAGGGTTTTCACGGATGGCACGAATATCATGCATGGCACAGGTCCTTTTTCAATGAATCAATGGCCGCTTTATGCACCAACTGGCGCCAAAGGGGTAGGGGGAATCACGCCCCCGTCTGGTTGGTGTATTTGTCTACTCATCTGTCTGGTCAAAGCGTTAATCTCTGCGACGGAATTGCCATTGCATCTTTTGGGACTCATAGTCGTCGCGCTGCAAGCTATTTTGTGGCCAACTATTAGGCCTCTGTGTGCTTTCAGATAAAATGGTGCTGCCATCGCCAAATGCTTGCTCCAAAGAATCTTCATGCATTTTTGCTGAACTTAGGTTTGCACCTTTCAACGAAGAGCCTTCTAACATGCTAGTGTTATATACTTTTAAGATCTCCTCATCGTTCTTTTCATTCCCCTCGCTGTTCGTGCGGAGTCTTAAAGTCATATTGTGTCTGCTAGATAATAAGTTCGCCCAACGCAAATCTGCGTTTTCCAAGTTCGCTTGTTTCAAAACCGTATTATTCAAAAGCCCGCTCTGCAATCTCGCGTTTTGCAAATCCGCACCCTCCAAATGCGCCCCCCGCAAATCAATCAATCCAGCGGGCTCGATTGCAATCTGCCTTTCCGATCTCCGCCCGACAACGGTCAGGGCAATTTGTATATCCTCTCGTGGCTTCTCTGCATATCGTGTTTCATAATCCGCATAGCCCCTTGTTTCTTCGCGGACATAGAACACAGAATTTCCATGATCTGACAATGCACATCCCCGTTTTGCTTGGCCAATCGTTCCAGGGCCAATATGGCACCAACCCGCACGGCGATATTGGGTCTGGTTGCCGGTCCCGCATCTGTTTTGACCTCTTTATCCGCCCCCAAACTGGCAACCGCCGCATTGATACGATCTGTGATCAACCCCTCTTCTGTGGCGCGGGTGGTGCGCTCGGCCGCTTTTGTCGTGCGTTCGTTGATCCACGTGCGCAACAGGGTGAACACCAACGTCGCCGCCGCAACCAATGCACCCAATAACAACGCGCTGCCTTGGGCAAGGTTATTCAACGTTTCCGCGATGTTCTCACCTGTCGGCGCGTCAGCAAGTGTACGCAATCGCCCCACCATCGCATGAAAGGACCAGATGATGTCATGCAGATACATCCAATAGGCACCCGCCAACAGAAAACCGCCAACCGCAAAGGCCCCAACGACATAATGATCGCGCACCGCATTGCGCGGCCAAGATATCCGCTTGGGCAAATCGAATGACGTTTGAACCGCATAAAACAGCCCCACCAAAATCAATAGACCCCAGAACCACCAAGAGGTCACAACATCCAAATAAATCTCAACCATAGTCTTTCATTTTTGCAAAAATACTCAAAATAACGCTGCCTACATCCTATAGTAAACGCGCGAAACGAAACACAGGTCAAGCGCGAACCAGCTACCTGCCTAAAACGCTGCCACCAATACAATCATCACAACGTCGTTTCATACCTTGCAAATCCTTGGGCAAGCACATAGGTTCCCACCGAATTCTAGCAACAAGGTAACATGCACTATGGAAGCGTTTGGACAATTTATCCCTCTGATCCTGATCTTTGCGATCATGTATTTCCTGCTGATCCGTCCTCAGCAGAAAAAGATGAAAGAACATCAAAACATGGTGCAAAACCTGCGTCGTGGCGATCAGGTGGTCACCCAAGGTGGCTTGATCGGTAAAGTGGTTAAAGTCAAAGAAAACAACGAACTAGAGCTTGAATTGGCCGAAGGCGTCAAAGTGCGCGTTGTGCAATCCACGATCGCACAGGTTCTGTCCAAAACTGAACCCGCCAGCGAAGCTTAAACAGAAAGAGGCCCCCTATGCTAATCATCGATCTTTGGAAACGGATCGTGATCTGGGGCCTGTGCGCCTTGGGTCTGGCATTGGCTTTGCCCAATGCGTTCTACAGCCGCGTTGAATCTGTCAACGATGCGCAGATGGCCATTGAAATGGGGGCAGATACGCCCGAAAATCAAGCGGCGGCCGCACAATGGCCGTCGTTTTTACCTTCGGGGCTGGTCAACCTTGGACTTGACCTGCGCGGCGGCGCACATCTGCTGGCCGAGGTCAAAGTCAGCGATGTCTATGACCAACGCATGAAGGCGCTTTGGCCCGATGTGCGCGATATTTTACGCCCCGAACGTGCAACAATCGGTACAATCCGGTTGCAAAACAGCCCTGCGGGCGAATTGCACGTCAAAATCGCAAATGCCGATCAAATTCAAACGGCTGTTGATTTGGTGTCGCAACTGTCACGACCAATTGCCTCTATGACGGGTGTTGGTCAGCAAGACCTAAGTGTATCGTCCCAAGGTGATACTATCATCATCACCCTGTCCGAGGCAGAGAAAGCAGCCACAGACGACCGCACCGTGCGTCAGTCATTGGAAATCATCCGCCGCCGCATCGACGAAGTGGGTACCCGTGAACCAACCATCCAACGCCAAGGCGCCGATCGCATTTTGATCCAGGTGCCGGGCATCGGTTCGGCTGGCGAATTGAAAGAACTGATTGGCACAACGGCACAGTTGACATTCCAACCGGTGATTTCACGTGGATCGGATGCCAATGCGATTGCCGGTGCCGGCAATGAAATCCTGCCGTCTCTAGATCAAGAGGGTGTGTTTTACACGCTTGACGCTGCACCCGTTGTAACCGGCGAACAGCTGGTGGATGCGCAACCCAGTTTCGATCAAAACGGCCGTCCCGCGGTCAGTTTCCGATTTAATCCAACGGGCGCGCGTAAATTCGGCGATTACACCGCTGATAACATCGGCAGCCCCTTCGCAATCGTGCTAGATGGCGAAGTCATATCGGCCCCAGTCATTCAAAGCCATATTCCCGGTGGGTCTGGCATCATCACCGGCAGTTTTTCTGTCGAAGAAAGCACAAATCTGGCCGTTTTGTTGCGCGCAGGCGCGCTGCCCGCAGGTCTGAATTTCCTAGAAGAACGCACAATCGGTCCAGAACTGGGCGCAGACAGCATTCAAGCGGGTAAAATTGCCTGCATTGTGGCGGGCATTGCGGTGTTGTTTTTCATGGTGGCATCCTATGGATTGTTCGGGGTTTTTGCCAATATCGCGCTGATTATTAACGTGGGACTGATTTTTGGCATGTTATCCCTGATCGGTGCGACACTGACCTTGCCCGGGATTGCGGGTATTGTTTTGACCATCGGTATGGCTGTGGATGCCAATGTCTTGGTTTTTGAACGGATCAAAGAAGAATTGAAATCCGGCAAAGGCCCAGCACGCGCCATTGAACTGGGCTATGAAAAGGCGATTTCAGCCATCACAGACGCAAACATCACAACCTTTATCACAGCGGTGATTTTGTTTGCCGCCGGATCGGGACCCGTGCGTGGGTTTGCGATCACATTGGGGATTGGTATTTTGACGTCCGTCTTTACCGCGATTTTTGTCACTCGGGTCATTGTGGTCACTTGGTTTGACCGCCGCCGCCCCAAAACACTTGAGGTGTGATCATGCGTTTGAAACTGGTTCCCGCAGAAACAAATTGGGATTTCTTTAAACGCTGGCGCATTTGGTTGGGCATTTCGGGCGTTATGATGGTGGTGGCCTTTGTGTCATTCCTGTTGCAGGGTTTGAATTATGGCATTGATTTTCGTGGCGGCACGACCATCCGCACGCAAAGCGCGCAGCCCATTGATGTTGGTCAATATCGTGCAGCGCTGGGATCGCTGGATCTGGGCGATACAATCATTTCCGAGGTGTTTGATCCGTCCTTTGGTCCTGATCAGCATGTTGCCATGGTGCGCATTCAGGCCCTAGATGGCCAAGAATCTGTATCAGCGGCAGCATTGGATCAGGCCTTGGTTGCATTGCAGCAGGTGGCACCTGATTTGAAATTTGTCGCAGTCGAAAGCGTCGGGCCAAAGGTGTCTGGCGAAATGATACAAACCGCAGTCATTGCCGTGATCGCGGCCATTGGGGCGGTGTTGATATACATTTGGTTGCGGTTCGAATGGCAATTTGCACTGGGTGCTGTGATTGCATTGGTGCATGATGTTATTTTGACCATTGGCGTGTTTTCTGAATTGCAGATCAAATTTGATTTGGCGATCATCGCGGCTTTGCTGACGATTGTTGGGTATTCGTTGAATGACACAGTTGTTGTCTTTGACCGTATCCGCGAAAATTTGAAAAAGTATAAGAAAAAGCCACTGTCTGAGGTGTTAAACCTGTCCATCAACGAAACCCTTAGCCGGACAATGATGACCTCTGTTACAACGTTGATTGCGCTGGTGACCTTGCTTGTCTTGGGTGGTGATGTGATCCGTGGCTTCGTCTTTGCGATGACATGGGGTGTGATCGTCGGGACCTATAGTTCGATCTTTGTCGCATCAACCATTTTGCTGTGGTTGGGTGTCAAACGTGATTGGTCCAAACCCAACGCCGAAGCGGGCACATCGGTTCCACAACAATGATTGATGGCGCTCTGTTCCAAGCCTGGGAACAGGCGTTGCAAACAGATGGTTTGATTTGGATTGCATTTGCCGCATTCGTGGCCGGTGTTGTGCGTGGATTTGCAGGCTTTGGCACGGCGATGATATTTCTGCCCGTCGCTGGGCAATATGTATCGCCATTTTGGGCCATTGGTCTTTTGGCGGTGATGGATATTTTTGGCCCACTGCCGGTCGTGCCACGGGCATGGCGCGATGCGCATCGGCCTGATCTGTTTCGGTTGGTGGTTGGAATGGCGTTGACCGTTCCGATTGCCCTTTGGTTGCTTGCGCAGCTTGATCCTGCCATTTTTCGCTATATCGTTTCTGCGATTGCTTTGGTTATGTTGGTTGTTTTGGGGCTTGGGCTGCGGTATCGCGGCGAACTGAAACCGAAATATGTCTATGGCATTGGGGCAATGTCAGGCATCACAGGCGGGATTTCCGGTATTCCGGGCCCACCCGTGATTTTGTTCTATATGGCCAGCGAACACAAACCCTCCGTTATTCGTGCCAATAATTTGTTATTTTTGATGACCTTTGATTTCGTGGCGCTGCCCGCGATGGCGCTGAGTGGTGTTTTGACATGGGTGCCGATTATGATCGGTTTCATCATGATTTTGCCGATGCTTGTGGGAAATGTGATTGGTGCACGTTTGTTCGACCCCGAGAAAGAAAAGCTTTATCGCGGCGTTGCCTATGCGATTATTGCGATTTCTGCTATCAAGGGTTTGCCGTTTTTCGATTGAAAGGTCTGATATGCAGCTTAATGAAATTCAATTTGCCGATGCGACCCCGATTGACGGGTATGGGCCAGGGTTTTTCCGTGTGGGGGGGCAGCCAATTATGGGCCACGCTTTGTGCACACGTGCGGTTGCCAAGCCTTGGGGGGGATATGATGATGTGCAACCCTTGTTGGATTTGGCGCAACAGGTTGATGTTTTGTTCATCGGCACAGGGGATGAAATTTCCCATATTCCCACAGATTTGCGCAACACGCTGGAACATGCTGGACTGGGTGTCGAGGTTATGAATTCGCCCGCCGCCTGTCGCACCTATAATATCTTGCTGTCCGAAGGCCGTCGTGTCGCAGCCGCATTATTGACGACGACGTAAATAAATTCAGCTTTTGATATGTAACGGAATGATGTAAGCCACCTCTATGACCTTAACTGTTTCAAACCTATCGGTCGCGCGCGGGTCGCGCATTTTGCTAGAGGGTGTGCATTTCACGCTGGCCGCAGGGCAGGCGTTGATATTGCGTGGGCCAAATGGCTTGGGCAAAACCACATTGTTACGCACGCTTGCCGGATTGCAAAAAATTGAAACGGGTCAGGTCAGCGTTGCCCCTGAAACTACCGTTTATGCAGGCCATGCCGATGGGATCAAATCGACCCTGACGGTGCGTGAAAACCTGCAATTCTGGGCCAAGGTGTTTGGCACCCGTGATATTGGCCCCGCGCTTGCGGCCTTTGATCTGATGGATTTGATTGATCGTCCGGGCGGTATGTTATCAGCCGGCCAAAAACGCCGTTTGGGATTGGCCCGTTTGATGGTCACGGGCCGCAGCATCTGGATGCTGGACGAACCGACCGTATCGCTGGATACCCATGCGGTTGACCAATTCGCCACCATGATCCGCCGCCATATCGGGCAGGGGGGCTGTGCTGTGATGGCCACCCATATTGATTTGGGGCTGGGGGCGGATGCGCAGGTGCTGGATTTATCCCAATTCCGCGCCACTGACCCGGCACCACAATCCAGTGATGAGGCATTTTTATGATTGCCCTGTTGATCCGTGATTTACGATTGGCTCTGCGTGCGGGCGGCGGCTTTGGCCTAAGCCTTGCGTTTTTCTTGATCGTTGTGGTTTTGATCCCCTTTGGGGTGGGGCCGGAAATGGCATTGTTGTCCAAAATCGCACCAGGCATTTTATGGGTCGGGGCATTGCTGGCTTGCCTGCTGTCATTGGATCGCATTTTCGCACTGGATTTCGAAGATGGATCGCTGGACCTGTTGGCCACAGCGCCTCTGCCGCTAGAGGGCATCGTAATGGTCAAGGCCTTGGCGCATTGGATTACCACGGGGCTGCCATTGGTCATTGCGGCACCGTTTTTGGGCGTTTTGCTGGGGCTGCCTGCGCAGGGATATGTTTGGATCATTGTGTCGCTGGCACTGGGTACCCCCGCGCTGAGCGTGATTGGTACCTTTGGCGGTGCATTGACGGTCGGGATCAAACGCGGCGGATTATTGTTGTCGCTGTTGGTTTTGCCGCTATATGTTCCCACGTTAATATTTGGGGCTGAATTGGCGCGCCGGGGTGTTTTGGGAATGGACACGACAACGCCAATCCTGATGCTGGGTGGAATCACCTGTGCGGTTGGGGCATTGTTGCCCTTTGCATCCGCAGCTGTTTTGAAAATAAATCTAAGATAGGGGGCAGGGATGTCACTGTGGCAATATGCAAATCCTGTGAAGTTTTTGAATTTGTCTGGCAAAGTATTGCCGGCGTTATCGGTGTTAACAGTGATCTGTTTGGTAACGGGCCTGTATTGGGGATATTTCCTGACGCCTGATGATTACAAACAGGGATCAACCGTCAAAATCATCTATATCCATGTGCCATCTGCGCTGATTGCGATTAACGCGTGGTTTATGATGTTGGTGGCAGCCCTGATCTGGTTGATCCGGCGCCATCACGTCAGCGCATTGGCCGCCAAGGCTGCGTCGCATGTGGGCGTGGTCATGACATTGATCGCCCTGATCACGGGCGCATTCTGGGGCCAACCGATGTGGGGCACCTGGTGGGCCTGGGATCCGCGTTTGACATCATTTCTGATCCTGTTTTTGTTCTATCTGGGCTATATTGCGCTGTGGTCCGCGATCGAAGACCCCGACACGGCCGCCGATCTGACATCTGTTTTGTGCATCGTTGGGTCCGTGTTTGCTGTGCTTAGCCGATATGCGGTCAATTTCTGGAACCAAGGCCTGCATCAGGGCGCGACCCTGTCGTTGGACAAAGAGGAAAACATTTCAGATGTGTTCTATTTCCCGCTGCTGTTTTGCATTGCCGGGTTTGTTTTATTGTTCTTGGTTCTGACGCTGGTTGGAACACGCGCAGAAATTCGCAACCGCCGCGCGCGCGCGCTGGTTGCCCGTGAAAGAGGATAGTCCAATGATGCCTGAACTAGGAAAATATGCAGTTGCAGTATACGGGTCCTATATCTCGACCTTGGTTTTAATGGCCGCACTTGTGGTGTTTGTCGTCTGGCGCAATGCCAAGGCACGCCGGACATTGGAACAAATCGAAGGGGTCAAAAAACATGGCTGAGCGGAAATTCCCCATCTTGATGGTTTTGCCGCCGCTGATTTTCATGGTGCTGGCTGTGACATTCTATGTCGGAATGCAGCGCGACAACCCCAATGATTTGCCATCAACGTTTATTGGCAAATTGGCACCGGAATTCCCTGATATGTCTGTGACGGGATATGATGCGCCAACGGCCGAAATGATCACCACTGGTCAGGTGACATTGGTTAATTTCTGGGCATCGTGGTGTCCGCCGTGTCGTGCGGAACATCCTGTTTTGCTGGAGCTTGCGTCGCAAGGCATCCCAATCATTGGGGTGAATTTCAAAGATGACGACGACAAAGCGTCGCAATATTTGGGCCGCGATGGCAATCCGTTTTCCGCCGTCGGATTTGATCCGGCCGGACGCACAGCGATTGAATGGGGTGTCACTGGCCCGCCCGAGACGTTTATTTTAGATGGATCAGGTAAAATCGTGTTCAAATTTACCGGACCCTTGGTTGGGTCGGATTATGAAAACCGGTTTTTACCAGCACTTAGCCAAGCACTGGGATCCTAACGAAAACGACCATAAAGAAAGGGGCCATTTCTGGCCCCTTTCATGTATTATGTGTAAACCTAAATTCGAACCAAAGGGATTGGGATTAGAAGCCCAAAACCAAAGACACACCCAATGTGTTGTCGGTGTTTTTGCGTCCATCAGATGGATCCGAGTTGTATTCAGTGCGATAGCTGACGCGTGTCGATAGGGTATCTGTCATTTTATAGTTCAGACCCAAATCGTTTGTCGCCACTGTTGACGCATCAGATGTCAGAATGTCTGTGTCATTGTTGACGGACATAA
>CAZWFE010000024.1:0-35139 GCA_964633145.1 uncultured Phaeobacter sp.
TGTGGAAAAGTGGTGCCCTCGGCCGGACTCGAACCGGCACGGCCTTACAGCCGAGAGATTTTAAGTCTCTTGTGTCTACCATTCCACCACGAGGGCACGGTGGCGAACATAAACAGTTTGCCACAGTTGTAAAGATGTGAACTAACCGAATTCGGCGGTTACGTCCTCTTTAATCGCTTGCATCGCGACGAATGTAGAAGTCGACGACAAATGGGGCAATGTTGATATTTTTTCCGCCAAAACGGTCCGGTAATCGCGCATGTTACGGGTGCGCACCTTCATCAAATAATCAAAATTCCCCGCAATCAAATGCACTTCTTCGATTTCAGGGATTTTCGATACAGCTTTGTTAAAGGCCGACAGCGCGTCTTCGCGCGTGTCGCTTAGGCGCACCTCAAGAAAAGCGACGTGATCCATGCCCAAACGGATCGGGTCAATCATCGCGCGATAGCCTAGGATAAACCCATCTGATTCCAGCCGCTTCAGCCGCGCCTGTGTCGGCGATTTTGACAAACCGATTTTTTTCGCCAGATCTGTCACGCTCATTCGGCCGTCCTGGCCCAGCGCGGATAAAATTGCATGATCGAACCGATCAAGTTCCGAAAATTCATTTGAACTGAATTTAGACATATTTTTAGCCTTATTGACCACAGAAATTTAATATGAGGGAAAAATAACACAAAATTTGGCGGTATAATAGGAAAAAATTAAAGGACGCCGCTATGCCTCGTGATTCTCATTACGCACCGAATGCCGTTGTTGAAAACGGAACCTACCAATCACAACAGGATCTGATTTCGCAGCTGATTGAACTGGCAAACCTGACTGACGATGATCGCAGCAGCATCGTCGATAGTGCGACACAGATTGTTGAACAAATTCGCGCCAGCGCACATCCAGGTTTGATGGAGGTATTTTTGGCCGAATACGGTCTGTCCACCCAAGAAGGCATTGCATTGATGTGTTTGGCCGAGGCCCTGTTACGGGTGCCTGATGCCGATACGATCGATGCCTTGATTGAGGATAAAATCGCCCCCTCAGACTGGGGAAAACACATTGGCCATTCGACATCACCCTTGGTTAATGCGTCGACATGGGCGTTGATGCTGACGGGCAAAGTATTAAAGGATGAAAAGCCAGGCGTGGTAACCCACCTGCGCAATGCCGTCAAACGGCTGGGCGAACCCGTTATCCGTACCGCCGTGGCCCGCGCGATGAAGGAAATGGGGCGCCAATTTGTTCTGGGTGAAACCATTACGGGCGCCATGAAACGCGCGAAATCACACGAGGACAATGGATATACCTATTCCTATGACATGCTGGGCGAAGCGGCGCGCACAGATGCGGATGCAACGCGTTATCATCTGGCCTATAGCCGCGCGATCACGGCGATTTCAGATGCCTGTATTCATGATGATATCCGCGCAAATCCTGGCATTTCGGTCAAACTGTCTGCGCTGCATCCACGCTATGAAATTGCAAAACGCGACCGCGTGATGACAGAATTGGTGCCACGTTTGCGATCACTGGCATTGCTGGCAAAATCCGCAGGCATGGGATTAAACATTGATGCAGAAGAGGCCGATCGCCTTGCCATTTCAATGGAAATTATCGATGCGGTTTTATCCGAACCTGCCTTGGCGGGCTGGGACGGGTTTGGCGTTGTGGTCCAAGCCTATGGCAAACGTGCCAGTGCGGTTATTGATCAACTGTATCAATTGGCCCAAACCTATGATCGCAAAATCATGGTTCGTTTGGTCAAAGGCGCCTATTGGGACACAGAAATCAAACGGTCCCATGTCGAGGGTATGTCCGATTTCCCCGTATTCAACGGCAAGGCGGTGACAGACGTATCCTATATCGCCAATGCCCGTAAATTGCTGGGCATGACCGACCGGATTTACCCACAATTTGCAACCCACAACGCCCATACTGTTGCTGCCATTTTGCATATGGGACAAAATCGCGACAGCTATGAATTTCAACGATTACATGGCATGGGCGAAACCCTGCATGATCTGGTCAAATCGGCAAACAATACGCGATGCCGCATCTATGCCCCCGTGGGCGCGCACCGCGATTTGCTGGCCTATCTGGTGCGGCGCTTGTTGGAAAATGGCGCAAACAGCAGCTTTGTTAACCAAATCGTCGATACAAATGTCCCAGCACATGTGGTGGCCGCCGATCCGTTTGACGCGGTTCACAAACCCGTGGCTTTGGCGCGCGGCACCGAATTATTTGCACCCGAACGCCCAAATTCCAAGGGGTTCGACCTGCATGACATTCCCACCCTGACCCAGATTGAGGCAGGGCGCACCCCCTATCGCAACGCGCAGTGGGTGGCACGCCCCCTTGTCGCAGGTCAAATCACATTGGGCACGGCACAATCCGTCACAAACCCCGCAGACCAAGGCGATGTAATCGGCACGGTGCATTGGTCCAGCGCCACAGATGTGGCAACTGCCCTAGATAACGCCAAACCATGGACGGCCGCGCCCGATGAAAAACGCGCCATCCTGAACAAGGTGGCCGACCTATACGAAGAAAATTTTGCAGAAATTTTTGCCCTGCTGGCGCGTGAGGCGGGCAAGACACAGCCCGATGCTGTGGCCGAATTGCGTGAAGGTGTTGATTTTCTGCGGTATTACGCGGCACAAACCAACAGCGATCCAGCAGTGGGGACATTCTGCTGCATTTCACCTTGGAATTTCCCATTGGCCATTTTTACGGGCCAAATCGCTGCCGCGTTGGCCGCAGGAAATGCCGTGATTGCGAAACCAGCAGAACAGACCCCATTGATTGCCACACGTTTGGTTGAATTGATCCACCAAGCGGGCGTTCCAACAGATGCGCTGCAATTGGTTTTGGGTGCAGGTGATATTGGTGCAGCGCTGACGCGATCCGATAAAATCGATGGCGTGGCCTTTACCGGATCGACGGAAACCGCGCAAATCATACGCAAATCTATGGCGCAACACATGGCACCCGGCGCGCCATTGATTGCAGAAACAGGCGGTTTGAACGCCATGATCGTTGACAGCACCGCCCTGCCCGAACAGGCCATCACTGCAATCATCGAAAGCGCCTATCAATCCGCGGGCCAGCGGTGTTCCGCATTGCGCTGTCTGTATGTGCAAGACGATATCGCCACCGAATTTACCAAAATGCTGACCGGCGCGATGAAGGAATTGTCACTGGGCAACCCATGGCACATCAGCACTGACGTTGGCCCCGTCATTGATGCCGAGGCGCAGCGCGATATTTTATCCTATATCGATACAGCGCGCGCCGAGGGGCGTGTTTTATACGAATTACAGACGCCCAACATGGGACATTTCGTGGCCCCTACATTGATCAAAGTCGACGGGATCCAAAACCTTGGCCGTGAAATTTTTGGCCCTGTGCTGCATATTGCAACCTTTAAATCGGACCAGTTGGATCAGGTGATTGACGATATCAATGCAACCGGATTCGGCCTGACCTTTGGATTGCAAACGCGCATTGATGATCGTGTGCAATATGTCAGTGAACGCATTCATGCTGGAAACATCTACGTCAATCGCAACCAAATCGGTGCCATTGTGGGCAGCCAACCGTTCGGAGGCGAGGGCCTGTCAGGCACCGGCCCCAAAGCAGGCGGACCGTTGTATTTGGATCGGTTCCGCAACCACCCCGCGCCCGTCTTGGATGGTCAATGGCCCAACCCGTTCAGCTTGCAACAGTTCAATGCAGATCTGACGCAGGCAAACACCAGTGCAATTTTGCAACGCAGCACCCTGCCCGGCCCAACTGGTGAAAGCAATCAGCTGTCGCAACGCCCACGCAAACCAATATTATGTGCAGGCCCCGGCGCCGACGCAGCACAGGCACAGGCAGAAGCAGTCACCAAATTGGGCGGACACGCGATCATTGCCAATGGCACCCTGTCGCCCGATGATCTGACCCAAGCACCCGATTTCGGTGGCGTCATTTGGTGGGGTGATGCGGAACAGGCGCGCGCCTTGGCCATTGGATTGTCGCAACGCAGTGGCGAAATCATACCGCTGATTACTGGATACCCTGACACAGGGCATGCTGTGATCGAACGCCATGTTTGCATTGATACCACCGCCGCGGGCGGCAACGCAGCATTGCTGGCGGGCAACGCTTGACCGATTGATCAACACAAGACACACTGCGCCAATGATGACGGCGCAGTGTGACACATCCACCAGACCCTATGTCACATGGCTGTTGTCTGTGGCCATGGTTGTAACCTATGGCTGGATTGTTCTGACATCGCAAAACGACCCGTTTTCAATTTTGAAAATTTATGACGCCTATGCGCTTTATCCAAACCGATTGAATTGGATGGAACATGCCATGACCAGTCTGTCTGCGCTGTTCATTCATGCCACATGGTCCCATCTCGTGGTCAATTTGGTTGTGTTCCTAATCACGGCCCCCAGTTTGGAACGCTATGTTGGACCTATGGTTTTTGGCCTGTTTTACGGGGTCTGTGGCATGGTGGGAAATTTAGCTGAAATCACCATCGACCCGATCATTGGTGTCCCCGTTGTGGGGGCATCAACAGCGATTGCGGGCATCGCCGGGGCGGTTGTTGTTTTGCGAGCCAGACCCAAAACGCAGCGAAATTTGACAGACAACCGCGCCTTTTTCGTTGCGGTTGTGACCTGTTTTTGGATCGTTGTGCCCCTGCCCGATTGGGCCAAATTTGTCAGCACACAGGCCGATATCGCGCAGGTTGGCCATACCAGCGGGATGATCGCGGGCATGATCGCCGCGATCCTATATCGACAGAAATTTAGTTAGGTTTTTGACCCGCGTCTAGCGGCGGAAAAACTTCGAAAACTGTTCGAACTGCTCTTCTCCGGCCAGCAAAATATCGTTGCTTTCTAGCGGATTTGTATTGGGATGGACCCCCTCAACAATGGCGCCTGCCTCTTTGGCGATGACAATCCCTGCGGCAATGTCCCACGGTTTGACACTGCGTTCCCAGCAGCCATCATAACGACCCGCCGCAACATAGGCGATATCCAATGACAACGCCCCAAACCGACGAACGCCCGCACAGGCCGGCATTAATTCAGCCAAGTCACGCAATGTTTCGGGCAAGCCAGGACTGGTTCCGAACGGAATGCCAGTGGCATACAGGCTGTCGGCCACACGCGACCGTGGGGCCACGCGAATACGCGATTCGTTCATCCATGCGCCCGCGCCTTTTTCAGCGAAAAACAGTTCATCTTTGGACGGATCATAAATGACCCCGGCGACAATCTGACCTTTGTGTTCTAGCGCGATAGATACGGCCCAATGGGGCAAGCCGTGCAAGAAATTGGTGGTACCGTCCAATGGATCAACAATCCAACGGCGTGTTGGATCTTGGCCCTCAATTTCGCCTGTTTCCTCGCCCAGAAATCCATAGGTGGGGCGGGCCTCTAGCAATTCATCGCGGATTATTTTTTCAGCTGCCAAGTCTGCGCGGGTTACAAAATCGCCCGCACCTTTGCGCGACACCAACAGGTTTTCAACCTCTCGGAAATCCTTTGTTAATGATCGCCCTGCTTTGCGGGCTGCTTTGATCATAATGTTTAGATTGGCGCTACCTTGCATCTGTCGTATTCCTTATTCGGTCAGACAGGGGCTATACGCCCCTTTGGTACAAAAGCCAAGCCAACTTTTGCGACTTAGACCGACATCAGCTGTTTTGTGACCCAAACACCTACGGCCGCGGAAACACCTGTCAAAACAGCGCCCCAAATCACATCTGTGACCACCATCGTGACCGTCCAATCACGCAAAATAGCATAGTTTGTGAATTCGAATGTGCCATAGGCCAATGCACCCAAAATCGCCCCACTGACCAAGGCCTGCGCAACGCTGCCCGATGCCAAGGCGGGGATCGATGTAAAATACAGCATGCCTGCAATATACATCAAATAAAACACCCCAGCCGCCCCCATGCGAGGTTCGGCTGCCATGATATGACCGATGTTTTCGGTGAACATTGGGTTCAGAACCTTTTTCAACATCACAATATCCAGCGCCAAAAACGCCACTGCGGTTGAAATATATAATACGACATATGTCATGCGTTTTTCCCGTTGTTTTCCATAGATACGCAGAGGATCGCGAACTGGATCATTAAAGAGTATTTGATTTTGCTGAGCCTTAGCACAATACTGGCCAAACGGGAGGAAAGAAAATGAAACATACATTACTCGGGGCCATTGCCCTGCTCATGACAGCTGGCCAGAGCATGGCTGAAAAAATACACATCGCATTTCACGTGGACGAAAATGATCCAGCCGTGATGAACATGGCGCTGAACAATGCGCAAAACGTTCAAAATTACTATGCTGCCCAAGGGGACGAAGCGGTGATTGAAATCGTGGCCTATGGTCCGGGGTTAAATATGTTTGTGGCAGGCAAATCCCCTGTCGCGGATCGTATTTCGACAATGTCGCTGGAAATCGATGACATCACGTTTTCGGCCTGCGGCAACACACATCGTAAAATGTCACAAAAGGCTGGCACCGACGTCGCCCTGTTACCAGAAGCCCAGATTGTGCCATCAGGGGTCGTACAACTGGTGACATTGCAGCAAAAGGGTTATGCCTATATTCGGCCCTAGTCAGTCAATCTGTGTTTGCAAATGCGTCACCAAGCCTGTGATCGCATTTTCCAACATATCCAGCGTGGCATCAAAATCACGCGTGTAATACGGGTCTGGAACGTCTTGGCCCCGATACGGCGCGGTTGCGAAATCGCCCATAAACGCAATTTTATGGGCGAGCGCCGGTGGACACGATTTACGCAAGCTGGCCAGATTATCGCGATCCATCGCAATAACCACATCAAAATCGCGAAAATCATTTTGCGTAACCTGACGCGCGCGCAAACCTGACATATCAATCCCACGCAGGCGCGCCGCGCGTTGCATGGGACCATAGGGCGGTTCGCCCACATGCCAAGACCCCGTGCCAGCACTGTCGATGTGAAAATGCGGACCATAGGGATTGGCCATCAGCATCGCATGCGCACTAGGGGATCGACAAATATTGCCAAGGCATACAAATAATATTTTGGTCAATGCGCCGATCCCCCAATGGCCCCTAGTTGTGGGAATGCATCATTTTGTCTTGGCGTTCCAGATCAACGGGCACTTGGATATTGATTTCGCCTGCCTGCTCAAACACCAAGGTCAGATCCAGCGTATCGCCATGCGACCACGCGTTTTGCAGGCCCATGAACATCACATGTTTTCCGCCACGTTTCAACGCAACCATTGATCCAGCAGGAATGTCAAACCCTTCGGGAACATGGGTCATTTTCATAACACCATCCCCTTGGTCAATATGGGTGTGCAATTCGATTTTGGCAGCTGCATCGGATTTGGCATCGATCAAACGATCCGCTGTTGTGCCTGTGTTTTCCAACATCATAAATGCGGCCCCTGCTTTGGCCATGGACCCAGCTGAACGGGCATAGGCATCTTGGACAACGATATCCGCAAATGTGATAGATGGTACGAGAATGACGCCTGCAACTGCGGCGCTGATAAGTGTCGATAGTTTCATTGTTTTTTCCTTTGATTTAAGCGTGTTTTTGTTAAATTCAAAGGAAACGCGGCGGTCCCCGCGCAGCCGGTGCAATACTATGATACGATTTGGCCTGCTTCGTCGGGGACGGAAATGTAATCGGCTGTATCTGACCGACAAAGCTGTCCAGCTGCATCGCTGCAGCCCCAATTGTGGCGATTGATACGATACATTCAGGACAGACCGGCGCGGAATCCAACGGGACACCTTGTGCGTCGACGACAACGGATTCGACGCCATGCGCGGTACACAGAATGATAACCCCTGCCGCATCACGCTGCACAGTCTTGGTCATTGCGATGGATTGACCACCCCAAACAACCAAAGCGCATGCGATCAGTAATTTAATACAGCGAAACAACGACACATTCCAAGTCCATGAGTTACAAAAAAACCCTGACCTATTGATCAGGGTTTTTCAATGCGTCAAATTATCAACTGACTTACGCAGTGGCTGTTTGTGCCTTTGCGATGTCTTTTTTGATTTTCAATGCGTTGTCAGACAGGTCTACGTCTTTCGCTTTCGCAAGAAACGCATCCAGACCACCGCGGTGATCAACAGTGCGCAGTGCCGCAGCTGAAATGCGCAGTTTAAAACCACGGCCTAAAGTTTCAGATTGCAGTGTAACGTCGTTCAGGTTTGGCAAAAAACGACGCCGTGTTTTGTTGTTGGCGTGGCTGACATTGTTGCCAGTCATTGGGCCTTTTCCGGTCAGTTCGCAGCGGCGAGACATGTCAGGTACCTCGTTTAAGTGTTACAGCAACGCGGATGCGCCGCCAATATAAAAAGGCGCCGCAGTGGGCCGCGCCAAAATTCTGTTTCGCGCTTGTATGACCTAGGGGGCAAATCGTCAAGCACTTGGATCGCAGAATCTGACCAAAAATTCAGTTTCACAGGGATTGCAGCGAAATTGCGCGATATTTTCACAATACTTGGTGCGATTTACGCGTCCTTACGACGAATCATTGGGGGATTTCAATGTGGATCATATCCAACAAATCTTGGGCGGCGCGTTCTGGACGTGTGTCGCCGCGAGCAACAGCTTGCGACAGTGATTCCATCTGTTGTTGGATTTTTGGCTGGGCCAATACCGCCAACAATCCCTGCCGGACATCTTCGCCGAACCAAAACCGCGACTGATCGGATCGCCTGCGATCATAATGACCATGATCGCGGCGCCATGTCATCAATTCACACATTTTATCCCAAGCCGTATCGATCCCCATGTTTTGCGTCGCCGAAACGGTCATCGCGCATGGAAACCCTTGGGGGTCTTGGGGACGTTTTCGCAACAGGCGCAATGCACCTGAATAATCGGCGCAAGTGCGAATGGCGGTTGTGCGTAAATCACCATCCGCTTTGTTGACCAAAATCATATCCGCCATTTCCATGATGCCCCGTTTAACCCCCTGCAATTCGTCACCGCCCGCAGGCGCCAGCAACAGCAAAAACAGATCCGAAATTTCGGACACAATCGTTTCAGATTGGCCCACACCCACCGTTTCAATCAAAACCACATCAAACCCTGCCGCTTCGCATAGGGCGACCGCCTCGCGGGTGCGACGCGATACACCGCCCAAATGCGATTGACTGGGCGATGGGCGGATAAAGGCATTGGGATCACGCGACAAACGATCCATGCGCGTTTTATCCCCCAGTATCGATCCGCCCGATCGCGCGGAACTGGGGTCCACGGCCAAAACCGCAACACGTTTGCCCATGGCCGTCAAAAAACAACCGAATGTTTCGATAAATGTCGATTTACCAACACCAGGCGTGCCAGACAGCCCAATGCGCAACGCCTGCCTGTTTTGGACGCCAACCGCCTCGATCAGGGCCAAGGCACGGGCGCGATGATCACTGCGTGCGCTTTCAACCAAAGTGATCGCGCGGGCCAATGCGCGTCGATCACCTTGCATAACTTTGGTGGCTAGTTCGGCGTCTGTCATCATATTTCGGCAGCTTTCCGCAAGTTGTAATTCAGGTCATTGACCTTTGCTCAGGTTTCTTGGCTTGATTGGGTACGCTATTGCGACACAAAATGAAAGACGGGGTGCAAAATGTCACAGGGGTCCATAGTTCGCGCAATCTGCGCCGCGGGCGCACTGCTGTTTTCGGCAACATCGATCAGCGCCGATACGCAAAACTATGCGTTTGGCATCAACCTGCTGGGGATCAAGGCGGGTGAATTACGGTATTCCGTCCGCCACCAAGGCAATCAATATTCCGCCGCGGGCAAAGTATTTCCAACCGGGCTTGCTGCGCAATTTGTGAAATTCGCTTTTGATGTCAGTGTATCGGGCCGCGTGACCAAAAACGGCTACGCCCCAACACGCTATAGCGAAAAATCCGACAATGGCCGCCGACAAGAAGAAAAGTATTTAACCTATACCAACGGAATCGCGCGGGTCAAATCACCCAAATTACCAAAACCTTATTGGGCCGACCCCAAAGACCAAAAAGGTACCGTTGACCCAATGACTGCCATTTTTTGGACACTAAGTGACAAGACCAAAGACGAATTGTGCCGCCAAAACATCCCCATTTTTGACGGTGCGCGGCGGGTTCAAATCAAGCTGTCCAATCCCCAAGAAACCAATGAATCTGCCACATGCGATGGCGTATACAAACGTGTTGACGGGTTTTCGCAATCCGAACTGAAAGAGGGAACAACATTCCCATTTTCGATCACATACGAAAAAATCGGTGATATTTACCGAACAAAACGCTTTGATGTGCAATCTGTGCGTGGACGTGTGTCAGTAACTCGGCAATAAAGGCCGTGTGACACAAGAATTACCCATAACAGCCGTCATCGGCGAATTGATTGCGGCGCTATCGCGTTGCAATCGTGCTGTATTATGTGCGCCACCCGGGGCGGGCAAAACCACAAATGTTCCCTTGGCCATTTTGGAACGGCTGGACCCGCGTGGCAAAATCATCATGCTGGAACCGCGCAGATTGGCCGCGCGCGCGGCGGCCGAACGGATGGCAGAGACACTGGGCGAAAATTTGGGCGAAACCGTCGGATATCGGATCCGCGGCGATGCAAAAACATCCCCATCGACCAAAATCGAAGTGGTCACCGAAGGTATCCTAACCCGCATGATCCAGAATGATCCGGAATTACCGGGGATCGACACCATTATTTTTGACGAATTTCACGAACGATCCTTAAATGCTGATTTGGGGCTAGCTCTGACACTGGAAATTGCCGATGCCCTGCGCGATGATCTGCGTATCTTGGTCATGTCGGCCACATTGGATGCAGACCCAATCGCGGCCCTGCTGGGGGATGCACCCGTCGTCGTATCCCAAGGCCGCAGTTTTCCTGTCACGCCCCATTGGCTGCCCCGCCCCCTAGATCGCAGCCTGTCGTTCGAACAAGCCATGACCGATCTGATCCTATCGGCAATGACAACCGAATCGGGGGGCGTTTTGGCATTTTGCCCGGGCGAGGCGGAAATCAAACGGATTATGACCCGACTGGCCCCACAAGTCAGCCCCGAGGTGAAAATTTTCCCGCTTTACGGCGCAATGGATTTTGCCCTGCAACGGCAGGCGATCCAGCCGATGACATCGGGGCGCAAAGTCGTCTTGGCCACATCCATTGCCGAAACATCCCTAACGATCCAAGATATTTCCATTGTGGTGGATGGGGGATTGGCACGGCGTGCCAAATTTGACCCCGCCACAGGCATGTCACGTTTGATTACCGAAAAGGTATCGCGCGCCGAGGCCACACAGCGCATGGGACGCGCAGGCCGCGTGCGCGCAGGCCACTGTTTCAAGCTGTGGTCCAAAGCCGAAGAAGGCACCCTGCCCGCCTTTGCACCCCCAGAAATTGAAACGTCTGATTTAACGGGCTTGGCACTGGAATTGGCACAATGGGGCAGCCCGCCTGACGCGATGGCGTTTCTGACCCAACCCAACCCTGCCCTGATGGCCGAGGCGCAACAGGTGCTGGGTATGTTGGGCGCCCTGTCCCCCAAGGGCCAGATCACCAAACACGGCAAAGAATTGGCACGCGCCCCTGTCCACCCCAGATTGGGTCATATGCTGGCCATGGGCGGCGCGGTGGCGGCCCCGATGGCTGCATTGTTATCGGATCGTGACATTTTGAACCGTGGCGCACCTGCCGATATCGCATTGCGCATCACCGCATTAAAGGATGCCAAATCCTTTGAAGTAAATCATCCCTATCAGCTGAACCGACCCGCCCTGACCCGCGTCCGAGCCGAGGCCAAGCGATTGGCGAAACTGTTTCGCGCAGACACCGACTACAGTCCCGAACAACTGTTTGCGCTGGCCTTTCCCGACCGGATAGGGCAACGCCGCAAAGGCGATAGCCCCCGCTATGTCCTAAGCAATGGCAAAGGTGTGACATTAACCGATGGCGACCCTTTGGGGCATGCGCCCTATATCGTCTGTGTACAAACCGATGGACGCGCGCGCGACGCAACCGTGCGACAGGCCATTCAAATCCACATCTCGGACCTGCGCGACCTGTTTGCAGACCAAATCACATGGGATCAATCCTGTGCGTGGTCGAAACGTGAAAAACGGGTTGTTGCCCGCAAACAAGAACGGCTGGGCGCCTTGGTTTTGACCGATCAAAAATGGACGGATGCCCCAAAGGACGATATCAAACACACCATGCTGGATGGGATCCGCGATATCGGGTTTCATTGGCCCAAGCCAGCACAGCGATTTTTGGCGCGCGTGGCTTTGGTGGGCGATCAACTGCCCGATTTTTCCGCCCCCCATTTGATGGACACGCTTGAGGATTGGTTGCTGCCCTATCTTGATGGCGTCACAACGGCAGCGCAGTGGCAGGCCTTTGATCCGCTGCCTGCGTTGCGCGCGCGGCTGGATTGGGGGCAGATGTCCCTGCTAGATGCCCAAGTGCCTGCAGCCTTTACCACACCATTGGGGCGGCAGATCCCGATTGATTATGACACGGAACATCCCACCATTTCATTGCGATTGCAGGAAATGTTCGGGCAAAAAACCCATCCGATGGTTGGAAAAACGCCCCTGCGCGTGACACTGTTGTCCCCCGCCCAGCGCCCTGTGCAAACCACGATGGATTTGCCGGGGTTTTGGAAAACCAGTTACCAAGATGTACGCAAAGACATGCGCGGCCAATATCCCAAACACCCATGGCCCGAGGATCCAACCATTGCGGACCCCACACTGCGCACGAAACGACGGTCGTAACGACCGCGCTACACTGCGTCGCCCGCCACCTTAAGCACAATTTTGCCGATATGTGCGCTGCTTTCCATGCGGGCATGGGCGGCGACGGCATCGGACAAATCATATTCGCTGTCCATGACGGGGGCCACACGACCTTGGGTCAACAATGGCCAGACATGTTGTTCCAAATCTTGGGCAATCCGGGATTTGGCCAAATCAGATTGGGGACGCAGGGTGGATCCCGTAATCGTCAATCGACGCATCATCATGGGGGCAAAATTAATATCAGCCTTGGGACCCTGCAAAAACGCAATTTGCACCAAACGTCCGTCGGGGGCCAATGATTTCAGGTTGCGGCGAATGTAATCGCCCCCCACCATATCCAAAATCACATCTGCCCCGCCTGCTTGGATCATAACATCCTCAAACGCCGCTGTCCGGTAATTGATGGCAACATCTGCGCCCAAATCGCGGCAGGCCTGACATTTTTCATCTGATCCCGCGGTTGCAAACACCCGCGCGCCAAAGGCATGGGCCAGCTGAATGGCCGTGGTTCCAATGCCCGATGACCCCCCATGCACCAAAAACCGTTCGCCAGCCTGCAGCTGACCGCGTTGGAACACATTGGACCAGACAGTAAAAAACGTCTCGGGCAGGCAGGCCGCCTGTTTCATGTCCAAGCCCGCTGGTATGGGCAAACAATGCGCCGCTGGGGTGGCAACATATTCGGCATAGCCACCGCCCGGCAACAGGGCACAGACACGATCACCGACCGACCAACGCGACACACCATCCCCAACCGCGGCGATGACGCCCGATGCCTCAAGCCCTGGCAGATCGCTGGCACCAGCGGGTGGATCGTATAACCCCGCCCGTTGCAGCGCGTCGGGCCGATTAACGCCAGCAAATGAAACCTTGATCACAACCTGTCCTGCCTGCGGCTGTGGAACAGGGCGCTGGGTTACCTGCAACACGTCAGGGCCACCTGGATGTGAAATTTCAACGGCGTTCATCATGTTTGGCATTATTTATCCTTGGGGTTTGCCCAAACACCTGGGCGATTCATGTTTTGTGTCTGCGGTGCCTTGAAACGATCCAGAACCCATTTCGGCCCTGACAACAGTCGCGACAAGGATGGGTTTGACCGAACCTGAGCTTTGAGCTTCTCGAATTGCATGACGTCTGCGATTCGGCGATCCAGATAATCCCATGTATCTTGGTCATCAACACCCTCATCACCCAGCCAATATAAAACGGTACTGCCATAGACGGCCGACAAAGTTGCACGCTTGGTATACCAATTATAATCCTCAGAGGTGTCGCCCAAAACTGACCAAATCACATCGCATGTTCCCCATATCAACGACGCGCCAAGTGCTGCGTTTTGGGGCAGCGCAAACAACGAAGTCGCGCGACGCACCGATTCTTTGTCCTGCGCAATTTCAATACGCTTTCTAACGCACCATGTGATTTTTTCACGAAATTTATAGCCAGACAGATCTGTTTCACTGATGGCCAAGCGCAATGCGTCATCGCCCATTTTATGCGACCAAACGGCCAAATCCAGCCCACCACGCGGTAAATGTAGGCGTGCTATATTTGGATCTATCCCGCAATCTTGGCATGCGGCGTGTAACGCATCATCCGTCCAACCATCAAAAGCCACGTGAATGATCGCTGCATCAACCAGACGATTTTTGATCTCTTGGGCCGTATTTTCCATGGTCAATCCTTCCAGAGCTTTCTCTAGACAATAATAGAACAGTTTGCTATAGGACAATCTCCTGCTATCTAATGCAACTCTAAACTAGAAAGGTGGTGAAAACCACATGCAGGTAAGCGTTCGCGACAATAACGTCGATCAGGCCCTACGGGCCCTGAAAAAGAAGCTACAGCGTGAAGGTGTGTTTCGCGAAATGAAGCTAAAGCAACATTTCGAAAAACCGTCGATCAAAAAAGCACGCGAAAAAGCTGAAGCGATCCGCCGCGCCCGGAAATTGGCGCGTAAGAAAGCACAGCGTGAAGGAATGATGTAATCATTCTGACTGTTTTTAAAACCCTCCGAGTTTCTGCTCGGAGGGTTTTTTTACAGCCAATGTTCTGGCGTTTGCCCAAATTATTCCCCCTTCATGCGCAACATCTGATCGTTGCAAAAATTAAAAAAAACATTCCACAGAAAATAATGCTTGCGCCACTAATATTATTATCATATTGACATCAAATAGATTGTAAAAGATCGTGTAAGCTTAAGCTGACAGAATATTGGTCATTTTGCGTCACAATAGTACTTGTCTACCGAACTGAAACTAATGACTACTGCACGACAAAATGAACATACATCAAACCCTTAATTCTATATGCGCCAGGACTTCGTTCCTGCTTGATATCGAAACATGCTTTATTGCCAATCATATCCAGGATGATGATTGGAAAATGATTGCAGGGCATGGAATATTGTCCGCCCCACATGCTTTTTCACTTTCATCAAAACTAAATCCAACCGATCGCGGCCTAAATGTGGTTCATGGAACCTGCACGTTAAAGTTTCAACAAGCTTTCAATACAACAATTGAATTCGAATTTTTAGCAAAGCAAGGTCACAACATTTCACTATTCATTGGATCGCGCGTACCGCAATCTGCCCTAGGCTCCGATGACATCAGACTGTTGGGTGTGCAATACAAACTTATGCAAAAAGAAATATCCCGGGTCAGTACCTGGCTAACGACACCCCCGTCGCCTACGCACTAGAATTTAATACACCTTGGGAACATACAGTTCATCTGGCAAAACACGCCGCTCATAGTCGGGATTAAACACACGATTTGGCAGATCCACTTTTTCGAATGGAATTTCTTGATAAGGGATCTGACTAAGGATGTGTTCAATGCAATTCAATCGTTCCCGTTTTTTGTCATTACCCTCAACGATGTACCATGGGGCCTCGGGAATATTGGTGCGTGCAAACATGTCCTCTTTCGCCTTGGTGTAATCTTCCCAGCGAATTCGGCTTTGCAAATCCATCGTCGATAATTTCCATTGTTTCATTGGATCATGGATCCGCATCAAAAACCGTAGTTGCTGTTCTTCGTCAGTGATCGAAAACCAATATTTCAATAAAATAATGCCAGAGCGCGCCAACATGCGTTCAAACTCTGGGACATCGCGAAAAAACTGTTCGACCTCTTCTTCTGTTGCAAATCCCATTACACGTTCGACACCGGCGCGATTGTACCACGAACGGTCGAACAAAACGATTTCCCCCCCCGCAGGCAAGTGCGGGACATAGCGTTGGAAATACCACTGTGTTTTTTCCCGCTCTGTGGGCGCGGGCAATGCAACGACACGGGCCACACGCGGGTTCAATCGCTGTGTAATCCGCTTGATCACGCCGCCCTTGCCTGCACTGTCGCGGCCTTCGCACAGGATCAATACCTTGGCGCCGGTCAATTCGACCCAATGCTGCAGCTTTATCAATTCTGCCTGCAAACGCAGTAAATTTGTATAGTATGTACGCCGATCCAGCATATTGGGATGCTTTTCTTTATATAATCCGCGCAATTCATCGCTGAGCATCGGTTCGTTAAACTCGCTCTCAAAGAGGTCGTCCAATGTCTCTTCTAGCTCTGCTTCGATCCAGCTAAGGTTCTGCTTTTTTTGCTCGTTCATTATATTTTCCCAATTCTAATCAGCCTTGCGCCCGTTGATTGCGCATCACCTGATACATGCACCAATTAGCGTAACGATTTTATTATCATATCCGCAGCTTTCTCTGCGATCATGATCGTGGGGGAATTCGTATTCCCGCTAACAATCGTTGGCATCACACTGGCGTCAACCACGCGCAGCGCATCAATCCCGCGCAGGCACAGACGTTCATCCAACGTTGCTTTGGCATCCGTTCCCATCCGAACACTGCAGGTCGGATGAAATATTGTCGTCCCAATATCACCTGCTGCATTCATTAAATCATCGCGCGACTGAATTTCAACACCTGGCTTGACCTCGGCAGGTTGATATTTTGCCATCGCATCTTGTGTCATAATCGCCCGTGCAAGCGTTATCGCATCGGCGGCCACCTGCCGGTCATGTTCTGTTGATAAATAATTTGGAATAATTTTGGGTGCCGCCATTGGATCCGCTGACGACAACAGAACACGCCCCCGACTGGTGGGACGCAGATTACACACCGACGCCGTAATTGCCGGATAATCATGTAGCGGCTGTCCAAATGCCTCAAGCGATAGGGGCTGTACGTGAAATTCCAAATCTGGCGTTTCTAGGCCGGGACGCGATTTTGCAAAGGCCCCAAGCTGACTGGGTGCCATAGACATGGGGCCAGAGCGTTTCAGTGCATATTCAAGTGCAATCCGCGCCTTGCCCAACCATGAATTGGCCATGGTATTTAATGTCTTTGCCCCCTGCAGCGCCCAAGAACATCGCAGTTGCAAATGATCCTGAAGATTTTCGCCAACCTCGGGCAAATCGCGCAACGTTTCAATACCGTGCTGTCCCAATTCTGCAGCAGGGCCCAGCCCTGACATTTTCAAAATCTGTGGCGATCCGATTGCCCCCGCGCTGACAACCACCTGCGCGCGTGCGTGTAGACGATGCACAGCGTTGCCACGCCGATATTCCACGCCCACAGCGCGATTGTCCTGGATCAAAATCTTACAAACATGCGCATGCGTGATGATCTTTAATCGGCCCGTATTTTTTGCAGTGCGTAAAAATGCCTTGGCCGTGTTGATCCGCCAGCCTGATCGCTGATTGACCTTGAAATACCCAACACCTTCGTTGGTGCCAGAATTAAAATCGGTGGTGGCCGGAATTCCATTTTGTTGCGCAGCCTTAGACCAGTCATCCAAGACATCCCAGCGCAGCCGCTGGTTTTCCACCCGCCATTCGCCCCCTGCCCCATGCAGATCAGACGCGCCATCGACGTAATCTTGGGATTTTTTGAAGTAGGGCAGCACATCGTCCCACCCCCATCCTGTCAGACCCATTTGCCGCCAGCCATCATAGTCGGCCGCCTGCCCACGCAGATACAGCATGCCATTGATCGAACTGCATCCACCCAACACTTTGCCACGTGGATACAACAACGACCGCCCATTCAAACCCGCATCAGGTTCGGTGCGGAATTGCCAATCGGTTCGGGGGTTGTCGATGCAATACAGATATCCCATTGGAATATGGACCCAATGGTAATTGTCGCTGCCGCCTGCCTCAAGTATGGCAACGCTATGACCAGCATCGCTTAGGCGTTTTGCCAAAACGCACCCTGCACTGCCTGCGCCAATGATGACAATATCAAATTCCATGACGCCCCCTATAGCGGCAAAGCAGTAGTCTTGAACACTGTGCGCAGCGCAAATGATGACTGCATCTGTGCGACGCCAGGCAAACGTGTCAAATACTGGCGATGAATGCGGGCAAAATCATCTGTATTCTCTGCAACTACCTTAAGGATATAATCAGCACTGCCCGCCATTAAATGACATTCTAAAACGTCTGGAATACGCGCTACAGCCTTTTCAAATGCCTCAAGAACTTCGTCGGCCTGTGCCGATAGTGTAATTTCAACAAATATCGTTGCTGGAACATTTACCTTGCGCGGATCCAGCATTGCCACATAATCTTTGATCCAGCCCTCATCCTCAAGGCGCTGAACACGCCGATGGCAGGCAGATGCTGATAAATTGACCCGTTCGGCCAAATCCGCATTCGAAATTCGCCCTTGCTTTTGCAGCACGTTCAAGATTCGGCGATCTGTATCGTCAATTTTCTGATTTGCCATAATTCTTTCACTAAACTCGCTATTAACGCAATTTTCTTGCAAATATTATGTCACGGGCAGGATAAATTATCAATCTAATTTCACAAAAACAAATCAATACTAGGGGCATGTCATCAGGGAGGACAAGATGATCGTAGGATGCCCCAAAGAAATCAAACCGCAAGAATTTCGCGTAGGTTTGACACCAGCCGCCGTGCATGAATTGACGGGTCACGGCCACACAGTGTTGATTGAAACAAATGCCGGTACCGGTGCAGGTTTCACAAACGATGATTACGTTGCAGCAGGTGCAACTTTGATCGAGACCGCTGCAGAAGTGTTTGAACGTGCAGACATGATCGTCAAAGTAAAAGAACCACAGGCCATCGAACGCAAAATGCTGCGCTCTGGCCAGCTGTTGTTCACTTACCTACACTTGGCGCCTGATCCCGATCAAACACATGACCTGTTGGCCAGTGGCTGCACAGCAATTGCCTATGAAACAGTGACCGATCGCAACGGTGGCCTGCCGCTATTGGCCCCAATGTCCGAAGTTGCGGGCCGTTTGGCACCACAAGTTGGCGCGTGGACCCTGCAGAAAGCAAACGGTGGTCGCGGCGTATTGTTGGGTGGTGTTGCGGGCGTGTCCCCTGCCAAGGTGTTGGTTATCGGTGGCGGTGTTGTTGGCACCCAAGCGGCCAAAGTTGCCGCCGGCATGGGCGCAGATGTCACGGTACTTGATCGGTCATTGCCACGCTTGCGGTATTTGGATGATGTCTTTGGCGGTCTGTTCAAAACAGGCTATGCCTCATCCGCGGCAACAGCTGAATTGGCGGCACAAGCTGATATGATTGTGGGCGCAGTTTTGATCCCAGGTGCAGCCGCGCCAAAATTGATCACCCGCGCGCAATTGTCAGACCTAAAGCCTGGTGCTGCACTGGTTGATGTCGCCATCGACCAAGGTGGCTGTTTTGAAACATCACGCGCCACAACCCACCAAGACCCGATTTATGAAGTTGACGGCATCATGCATTACTGCGTTGCAAACATGCCCGGCGCAGTTGCACGTACATCGACGCTGGCACTTGGCAATGCAACGCTGCCATTTGTTGTTGCCTTGGCAAACAAGGGTTGGCAACAAGCCTGTGCAGATGACCAGCATTTGCTGAATGGTCTAAATGTCCATGCAGGCCAGCTGACAAACGAAGCCGTCGGAGCAGCATTGAACCTGCCCGTTGTTTCACCAGACCTAACATTAAAAGCTGTCGCATAATAAAAAACGCCCCCAACATGGGGGCGTTTTCATTTCGCTATCGAATATTTGAAACGACTTATTTTTTCAACGAGTCGCGAATTTCTAGCAAAACATCCAACTCAGACGGACCTGGATCAGCTGCTTCTTCTGCTGCGGCCTCTTCCTTCTTCTGCGATGCTTCTTTGACTTTGTTCACATAGCGCACCAACATGAACACGACAAAGGCAATGATCAAGAAGTTGATCAACGCCATAATGAACGAACCATAGGCGAATACAGCAGCCCCAGCATCACGTGCCTCGGCCAATGATGCATATGTTGCGTCACCGCTGATGACGACAAACAGATTGGTGAAATCAATCCCGCCCATGAAAATCCCAATAATAGGATTAATCAAGTCATCGACCATGGATTTGACGATTGCAGTGAAAGCTGCGCCGACGATGATACCGACGGCCATATCCATAACATTGCCTTTGGCAATAAAATCTTTAAATTCTTTTAGCATTCCCTTACCCTCTTGCTACGAAGTGTCGCATTCTTATTTGAATGCAGACTCGAACCAAAGGGGAAAGTTTACCAAAAGTAAATTTTCTATGGCAATGTGCTTTCTAAGACATACCGAAGGATATCTACAACCTGTTGGGGTGTTTCAACGACTGCCAAAGCTGCCGCATCCACTTCCTTCAGGGCATGTTGATGATCTGGACCATGCATGACAATCAACGACTTGCCCAAAGCGGATGCATAGCCCGCATCAAAGGCGGCATTCCATTGTTTGTATTTGTCACCAAATCGAACGACGACGACGTCCGCGGCCTCGATCAGCATGCGGGTGCGAATGGCGTTGACCTTGGCCCCCTTGTGGTCATGCCAAAATTTATTTGGCTCGGCCCCCAATATCGCAACGCCGCAGTCATCGCTGGCATCGTGGTCGGTCACAGGTGCAGAAAACGTGACATCCAAGCCGTCAGCGCCTGATATAATTACATCGCGCCAATCGGTGTGTATTTCACCAGATAGATAAACTTTCATACTATTGTCCCTTCGTCGATATGACGCACACGATTTACGCGCGCAATTCACCACCCGATGCCTTGGTCACTTTCTCAATGATCTTGGCAGAAATGTTTTCTAGGTCTTTGTCGGTAAATGTTGCATCTTTCGGCTGTAATTTAACAGCAAACGCAATGGATTTTTTTCCATCCCCTAATGAGCCGCCGATAAATTCATCAAATACGCGAACATCAACAACATGTGCCTTGTCTGCGCCCATAGCTGCGTTGACCAAGGTCAGCGCATCCACATTGGCATCCACAACAAAGGCAAAGTCGCGATCCACAGCCTGCAAATCATTCAATTCCAATGCAGGGCGTGTGGCCGATGATTTGCGTGGCATTGGGATTTCTTGCAAATGGATGCTAAAGGCAACCACGGGTCCCTTGACATCAAGCTGGGTCAAAACCTTGGGATGCACTTCACCAAAGGTTGCCAAAACCTTTTTCGGGCCCAAACAAATACGACCATGACGCCCTGGGTGCCACCATGTGTCCCCGTCGCGCAGGATCTGAACTTTGGCAGGTGCGCCAAGTGCAGATAGGATTGCCTCGACATCGGCTTTGGCATCATAGACATCAACACTACGCGATGCGCCATGAACATCCTTGGGACCCGTCCGCCCCACCAAGACGCCCGCCACTTGCAGGCTTTGTTCCTCAGGTTCGCCACCATGAAACACGGGGCCCACTTCGAACAAAGCCATGTCAGCAAACCCACGCGCCTGATTGCGTGCAGCCGCTTGCAATAGGCCCGCCAACAAATCTGGGCGCATGTGACTCATTTCTGATGAAATGGGGTTTGCCAACATTGTGGCATCAGATCCACCGCCAAACAGCTGGGCCGATTTTTGGTCTATAAACGTATAGCTGACGCATTCGTTATATCCCAAGGCCGCTGTTGTGCGCCGCGCGATTTGTTCGCGTTTTTGCAGTGGGCTTAGGATTTGTTTTGGCACACCAGCTGTGGCACGCGGCATGGGTTTGCCTTGCAACTTGGTCAGGGATGCAATGCGTGCGACCTCCTCGACCAAATCGGCCTCGCCCAGAACATCAGGGCGCCAAGATGGGACATGCGCCATATCACCGTCCAGCACAAAGCCCAGATCAGTCAATGTTTGACGTTGAACATCTGCCGGAATTTCCATCCCAACCAACGACTGCACGCGGTCAGTATCCAATTTATAGGCACGCGCATGATCGGGCAATTCACCCGCAACAACCACGTCTGACGCTTCGCCGCCACACAGATCTAGGATCATTTGCGTTGCCGCCTCGATCCCGACAGGCGTCCAAGCAGGGTCAATCCCACGTTCAAACCGATACCGCGCATCGGAATTGATTTTCAACGCACGACCCGTATAGGCGGTGCGGATCGGATCGAAAAACGCAGCCTCAAGGAACACATTCACAGTGTCATCGGTACAGCCCGAATGTTCACCCCCCATGATGCCGGCCAGGCTTTCGACACCATTTGCATCGGAAATTGCGGTCATGCCCTCTTGCAGGACATATTCCTTTTCATCCAGCGCAAGGAATGTTTCGCCACCCTTGGCCCGATGGACCCGCAATGCACCACCGGCAACTTTGTCCGCGTCAAACACGTGCAGCGGTCGGTTATTGTCATAGGTGAAGAAGTTGGTGATATCGACAAGCGCCGAAATCGGACGCAACCCAATGGCCCGCAAACGATCCTGCAACCACGCAGGGCTGGGGCCATTTTTCACGCCACGGATCACACGGCCATAAAACACAGGCGCTTGGTCCACTGTATCCGCGTCAATGGTCACGCTGATTGGGCAGGCAAATGTTCCTGCGACGGGTTCGACCGGTTTGGTTTTCAACGTCCCCAAACCACGCGCCGCCAAATCGCGGGCGATGCCATGGACGCCCAACGCATCAGGGCGGTTTGGCGTGATCGCGATTTCAATCACGGGATCAACCTTGGCAGGATCATTGTCCGCCAACCAATCGACGAACAATTGGCCCACCTCGCCCGACGGCAATTCGATGATACCGTTGTGTTCGTCAGACAATTCCAATTCACGTTCTGATGCCATCATACCGTGGCTTTCGACACCGCGGATATTGCCGACACTCAGTGTCACATCGATACCTGGCACATAGTCGCCCGGCTTACACAGAACCACCGTGATGCCCGCGCGCGCATTCGGTGCGCCGCAAACGATTTGTTTGTCGCCCTCATCCGTTTCAACGGTACACACCCGCAAACGATCCGCATCCGGATGTTGTTCGGCATGTTTTACCTTAGCCAAGGTAAAGGTTTTCAACGCATCCACAGGGTTTTCGATGCCCTCAACCTCAAGCCCCAAATCACTTAGCGCGAATTCGATTTCAGCCAAGGTTGCGGTGGTGTCCAAATGCTCTTTCAGCCAAGAGAGTGTGAATTTCATCGTTTCATTTCCATTTTCTGCATGCGGTGGCGGTTAATCCCTTAGATCACGCACCAATTCAAAGGTTTCACAAACAAGGTCCATCTGCGGATCAAATCCGCCATTACGTTCAAAAAAGGCCCGATGATCTGCCCGCCATCCGGCTAAATCATCATTTTCACCCTCTTTTTGGGCAAAATCCCATGTCACTTGGTCAAAGCGTTTCGTTTCAACCGAAACCGTGCGGATCAAGGCAACAGGTTTGCCCGACCAATCGGTCGCAATATCATGGCGACCAACCCGAGGCATGGCTTCGCCAGTTGGACCAAAATCACGCAATGCGCCACAGGTCGCCGTTTTTGCCCCCGAAACCACAAGATCATTTAACCTGTCACACAGCGCGGGCCCATCACCAAAGGTAAATATTTCTGCATCAGGGTGTGATCCGCGGATTTTGCGGATCGACGCCTTATTTTTCGCATGTGTTAGCCAATTGGACAATTCAATTGTTCTGATATCGTGGTGCAGCGCGGCGGTGGTTGTGCCCAGACGGGCTGCGGCGACAGGGTCAGTTTCGGCACAATCCAAATCAACAATCAATTCTGCCCGCGAACCAAAAATGCCGTCTTTGTTACGGATAAAATCCGCAATGTGGGTGGGGCGCAATTCGGGGTGATATTGCGTTCCCCAATAATCAACGCCATCTTTGTCATGGGCAAAAGCCTGAATCGGGCTGTGGTCATTGCCCGCCAGCAGCGTTGCCCCCACGGGTAGGGTCTGTACCTCATCACGATGGATGCAGGGCACGGCAAAGGTATCGTTGCGCCCCGCATACATTGAATGCGCTTTGCCCGCATCGGTCAGGCGCGTGTTTTGGGCCACGCCCACCTCTAGCCCCTTGGGCGATGCCCCAACTGTGCCGCCCAAAACGGTCGCGGCCAATTGCATGCCATTGCAGCTGCCCCATACGGGCAGACCTGTTTCAAACGCCAATGTCATCGCATCGCGTTGCGCGGCCGCGCGCGCGTCGTCGGTTGACCATGCCACGCCTGATCCCGTGAAAATGACACCATCAACACCATCAAAATCCTGCGCCTGCGCAGCCGTCACATAGGGGGCCACCGTCGCAAAGGTCACAGCTGGATCAATCGCCAAAAACGCATCACGAAACCACCGCGCGGCGGCGGGCAAGTTTGGCGTATTCGCCTCTATGATCAAAAGATGGGTCATCAAACTTCACCTAATATAAGATCACCAAAAGGCCACCCGCGCTCCAGAGCGGGCGTTGGGACTGAGCTATGTAGCGCTTTGAAGGCATTACCGGCTAAGGCCGCCATGCAACGTAGGTACATCCAACGCAGCAAAGCCATAATGGCGCAACCAGCGCAGGTCAGAGTTAAAGAACGCGCGCAGATCAGGGATACCGTATTTCAACATGGCAATGCGGTCGATGCCCATACCGAATGCAAAGCCTTGCCATTCATTGGGATCAATTCCGCCCGCTTGCAACACCTTGGGGTGGACCATGCCTGACCCCAGAATTTCCAACCAGTCATCACCCTCGCCCACGCGCAATTGACCACCGGCCCAAGAACAGCGAATGTCGACCTCGGCACTGGGTTCCGTGAACGGGAAATGCGATGCGCGGAACCGCAGCTCGACGTTGTCGACCTCAAAATACGCTTTGACGAATTCCTCTAACACCCATTTCAGGTTTGCCATGGAAATGTCTTTGTCGATGGCCAGTCCTTCGACCTGATGGAACATGGGTGTATGGGTTTGGTCAAAATCCGCACGATACACACCACCCGGACAAATAACGCGCACGGGCGCACCAGTTTTTTCCATTGTCCGAATTTGAACAGGCGATGTATGTGTACGCAATACATGTGGTGGGCGATTGTCGCCCTCGGCGCGATGCATATAAAACGTGTCCATTTCCGCACGCGCGGGATGATGTCCGGGAATATTCAGGGCGTCAAAATTATACCAATCCGTATCGATCCGTGGCCCCTCGGCCACGCCAAAACCCATGTCGGCGAAAATGGCTGTGACTTCTTCTGTCACTTGGGAAATGGGGTGAATCGTGCCCTGACGCGCGGCACGGCTGGGCAATGTGACGTCCAACCATTCTGTGCGCAACCGTTCATCCAAGGCGGCATCCGCCAAAGCCGCACGTTTGGCAGCAAGCGCACTGTTAATTTCATCCTTTAGCGCGTTCAACGCGGGGCCTGCGACCTGGCGTTCCTCGGGTGACATTTTCCCCAATTCGCGCATTTTCAAGCTGACTTCGCCTTTTTTTCCAACGGCGGCTAGGCGCACCTCTTCTAAAGTGCTTTCATCCATCGCATTGGCAATCGCCTGAATATATTTATCACGCAGATCGTTCATCATCAGCCTCCAATTAACTTTGTTCCCTGCTACCACATTTCAATCTGTGTGCAAGCCGCTTGGTCATCGCAAAACGATGACCAAGCTGATCGAGCGTGCGCCAAAGGCGCACCCATTTTCATAACAGCCCCTTAAGACCAAAAAAAACGCTGCAAACCCGTTAAGGCCCGCAGCGTTTCAAATTTGCAATCCGTTACAGGATTTTACGCTAGTGCGGCCTTTGCCTGATCGACAATCGCACCAAACGCAGCTGGTTCATGAACAGCCAGATCCGCCAGAACTTTGCGGTCAACTTCTATACCCGCTTTGGCCAGACCGTTGATGAAACGGCTGTATGTCAAAGCTTCGTCATGGGCGCGTACAGCAGCGTTGATACGCTGGATCCACAAGCTGCGGAAATTACGCTTGCGATTATGACGGTCGCGTGTTGCGTACTGGTTTGCCTTATCAACGGCCTGAGCCGCTACTTTGAAGGTATTTTTACGACGACCGTAATAGCCTTTGGCTTGGTCGATAATTTTTTTGTGACGACGGTGAGTTACTACACCACCTTTAACGCGTGACATCTCTCAAATCCTCCTTAGCGGGCGTATGGCATCATGCCCTTGATGATTTTCTCATCAGGGGTGGACATAACAGTTGTGCCGCGTGCGTTGCGGATGAATTTGGTTGTCCGCTTAATCATTCCGTGACGTTTACCAGCTTGGCCGGACTTAACACGGCCGCTTGCTGTAACTTTGAACCGCTTTTTGCAGCTCGATTTTGTCTTCATCTTAGGCATTTTCATCTCCTTAAACTTATGAGGTTTGGATAAACGCGACTCGGCATGCCCTTCGCCGGCCGCGCAATGTTGTTGGCATATACGGGCATGATGCCCGAATGGCAAGTGGTTTTTAGATAGAAATGGCCGTCGTTCGACGGCCATGCCTGCGGCGCGAGTATTTTGGCAAAAATGAAAGCGCTATTCTGGGTCCATTGCGTAAATCATGCGCTCATTGCAGGGCGCTACGCGCAGAATATTCGTGGTCCCCGGGATATTGAAGGGGACACCGGCGGTTATTACGATTTGATCATCTTGGGTCACATAGCCTTCGGCCAGGGCTGCGCGGACGGCACTGACCACAGCCTCTTTGAAGCGGGTTTTAGAATTGGATACCACACAATTTGTGCCCCAGGTCAGGGCCAAGCGCCGTGCTGTGCGGATTTGCGAGGTCATGGCAATAATTGGCACGCACGGGCGTTCGCGCGCGGTTAACAAAGCCGTTGTTCCAGATTGCGTATAGCAACAAATTGTTTTGATATTGGTTGTTTCAGCAATTTCACGCGCCGCAGAGACAATGCCATCTGCGATAGATTGGCGGTTCGCTTTACGAGAAGCATCCAGAATTTCGCGATAAGTTAGATCGCTTTCCACTTCGACTGCAACATTATTCATGGTCTGCACTGCTTCTATCGGGAATTGACCCGCGGCAGATTCGGCAGACAGCATGATTGCATCAGCGCCTTCGTAGATTGCGGTTGCAACGTCTGAGACCTCCGCGCGGGTTGGCATCGGGCTTTCAATCATTGATTCTAACATTTGTGTTGCCACAATAACCGGTTTTGCGGCTGCGCGACATTTACGCACAAGGCGTTTTTGAATTGGCGGGACGTTTTGTACAGGTAATTCCACGCCCAGATCACCACGTGCGACCATAATGCCGTCAGATACATTCAAGATGTCATCGAATCGCTCAACAGCAGATGGTTTTTCAATCTTTGACAAAATCGCTGCGCGACCCGCAGCCAGTTCGCGTGCTTCTAGCAGATCTTCGGGCCGCTGAACGAATGAAAGGGCCAACCAATCAACACCCAAAGCGCAAACAAATTCGAGGTCTTTTTTATCCTTATCGGACAGCGCAGCGAGTGGCAGAATAACATCCGGGACATTGACACCTTTGCGATTGGATATCGTACCACCATTCACGACAACACAATCTGCATAATCTGCACCGCAACTTGTCACCTTAAGCTTGATTTTTCCATCGTTTACCAACAAATGCGCGTCTGGTCTTAAAGCTGCGAAAATTTCTGGATGTGGCAATTGCACTCGGGTCGCATCACCCAATTCCTCGGATAAATCCAAGCGGAACTGCGCGCCATTTTCCAAATCCTCAGACCCGTTTGCAAATTCGCCAACACGCAATTTTGGTCCTTGCAGATCGGCCAAGATTGCAATCGGACTGTTTAATTCTTTTTCGACCATGCGGATATATTTGTGGCGCTGTTCGATTTCAGCATGACTGCCGTGGCTCATATTCAGGCGAAAAACATCGGCACCCGCTTCGTGTAGTGCCTTGATTGTTTGATAGTCGCTTGAGGCTGGTCCCAATGTCGCGACAATTTTTACATTACGGTGGCGTCTCATATTATTTCCTTTGACGTCGGTTGTGCCCCATCTTGCGGATCCAGATGTTAGCGTTAACATTTCCTCGCTTATGCATCAGTTATGTTCGAATTGCAACCTAAGTGGTTGGCGGTTTGTTTTCTAGAAATATATTACATTGTTATGACAAATAATGTACCAACCGCCTAAAAAGTGCTGACGCGCTTACGAAAAAAGGATTGCGAAAATGGACAAGCAAACACAAATCGAACTTGAGGCTGCGGCATTTCGAGCATTGCGTGAACACCTGATGGAAAAACGCACCGACGTCCAAAATATCGATATGATGAATTTGGCGGGATTTTGTCGCAACTGTCTGTCCCGTTGGTACCAAGAGGCCGCGAATGAACGCGGTATTGACATGGATAAAACCCAGGCGCGCGAAATTTTCTATGGTATGACGATGGACGACTGGAAGGCCAATTATCAAACAGATGCCTCTGGTGCACAGCAAGACGCGTTCAAAAAATCCTTTGCCGAAAATGTGGGCGATCAGGGCTAAATCTGCCCCACAAAACGCGAACGCGTGTTTGTAGCCTGCGGGCGGGCTCGATGCCGGCCCGCAGGCTTGCTTCGCCTACTTGCGTGAATGAAACAAATCAGCTTGCCCAATACCCGAGCCACAAGCGTACCCGTCGCAATCACAAAGCCAATATCAAAAGATGTAGCAAAACAATGGCGCCGGCACACCCAATCGCCGCCGCAAAAGACATGACCGCCACATGCTGCATGGGCGATCCTGTTAAAAATTTTGCGTTTGTTTCTGACACTTTGGCCTTATCTTGACAGGATCAGACAACCTTACCCAGTTATGAACGGGCTTTGATCACCTGCAGCAATGGCAAAACATCCGACATATCAGGGCCACGTTCCTGCCCTGTTAACGCTTTGCGCAGCGGCATGAACAGCCCCTTGCCTTTACGTCCTGTCGCCTCTTTCACCGCTGCGGTCCAAGCACCCCATGTGTCCTTGGTAAAGGGACCTGCGGGCAATAACTCAAGGGCAGTTGCCACAAATTCGCGATCTTCTTCAGCAATGACAGGTTCTGCCCCTTGGGAAAACAGCGCCCACCAAGCCCCTAGATCGTTCAGCGTGGTAATATTTTCACGCGTTACTGTCCAAAATTGCGCGGCCAAGTCATCCGGCACACCGACAGCGCGCACAGCATCGGCCACTTGGTCCAAGGGCAAGCCCGCCAAATACCGCGCCGTTAATGGGAACAGGTCTTGTACATCGAACTTTGTGGGCGCTGATCCAAATTGTGATAATTCAAATCCATCTGCAATTTCATCCAATGATGTACGCAGTTCCACAGGCTGGCTGGACCCCAAACGCGCCATCAGGCTTAGCACCGCCTCGGGTGCGATGCCTTGTGCACGCAAATCGCGCAATGACAATGTACCCAACCGCTTGGACAGGCCTTCGCCTTGTGGGCCGGTCAGCAGCGAATGGTGTGCAAATGTTGGAACCGCACCGCCCAACGCTTGGATCATCTGAATTTGTGTTGCTGTATTTGTTACGTGGTCAGATCCACGCACAACATGGGTGATCCCCATTTCCACATCATCCACAACGGACGCAAGCGTATACAGGAATTGACCATCGGCACGGATCAAAACAGGGTCGGACACCGAAGCGGCATCAATCGAAATATCGCCCAAAATACCATCAGGCCAATTGATGCGTTCCAAATCCAGTTTGAACCGCCAATGGCCCGCACCGCGTTCCGCGCGCAATGCCTGTTTTTGTGCGTCATCCAGATCCAACGCCGCACGATCATAGACCGGTGGCTTGCCCATATTCAGCTGCTTTTTCCGCTTTAGGTCCAATTCCGTGGGCGTTTCAAAACATTCATAAAACCGACCCATATCACGCAATTTGTCCGCGGCCGCATGATAGCGATCCAACCGGTCAGATTGACGTTCCATCCGGTCCCATGTCAGGCCCAACCATTCCAAATCTTGTTGAATGGCATCCACATATTCCTGTTTTGACCGTTCGGGATCGGTATCATCGATCCGCAGAATAAACGTCCCGCCAGTTTTCTTGGCGATCAAGTAATTCATCAATGCCGCGCGCAGGTTACCAATGTGCAAATATCCTGTGGGGGATGGGGCAAAACGGGTGGTTGTCATGTCAATACTCCTGTTGCGGGGTGTGTTTCATAACAACGACGATTTGTCCAGAGCGCTAAGCCGCACGACACAGCATGTCAAAATCAAATTCACAAATAATTTTATTTGAAAGTGATCAATTCCTAGGTATTCTGCGCCCCAGAGTCATAAACAGGAGAGACCCCCGTGCAATCACCGTTTTACATGCGTCGCAGAACGTTTTTAGCCAGCAGCGCCGCTGCCGTTGCGGGCAGTGCCGTATCAGCCGCAGCCCCGATGATGGGCCCATCCTTTACGCTGCACCGTCGATTTAGCTTGGGATCATTGGAAATCACCACATTGCTTTCGGCGACAACAACCGTTGAAAATGACCCCCAAACCATCTTTGGGCTAAACGCATCGAAAGAAGATTTCACCCAAGCCTGTGTGGATGCCAATATTCCAACTGATAAATTCCAGATGTTTTACACCCCAACCGTGGTAAACACCGGTTCAGAATTGGTCCTGTTTGATACCGGCACCACCCCGCAAGGCACCGTTGCCGCATTGGAACAGGCCGGCTATAGTGCCGAGCAAATCGACAAAGTTGTCTTGACCCATTTCCATGGGGATCACATTGGTGGCCTGCATACGGATATGGGCCGCACATTCCAAAACGCATCCTATTACTGCGGCGCGCTTGAATTTGAAGACTGGGATTTTTCCGGTGATGACGGGTTCGAAGCAAAGGTTCGCCCCCTAGAGGATGAAATGGAAATGTTGGACGATGGCCAAGACATCGCAACAGGTATAACGGCAATGGCGGCACATGGACACACCGTTGGCCACATGGGTTATATGATCGAAAGCCAAGGCAAAAATCTGTTTCTAGGCGGCGACTTTGCCAACCATTATATCTGGTCAGTGGCCCATCCCGATTGGGAAGTCCGCTTTGACCGCGACCGCACAATGGCGGCCCAAACACGCCGCCGCATTTTCGATATGCTGGCGACGGAAAAAATGCCATTCATCGGGTATCACATGCCTTGGCCAGGATTGGGCTATATTGAACGAAATGGCGACAGCTTCCGATATGTTCCAGCAAGTTACCAGCACATGCTGTAATTCAAAAAACAAACAGCGCCTAAGAAATTAGGCGCTGTTTGCTTTCTAGCCCTTGACGCATTCAAAAATTCCCGCACAAAGTCTGGGCATAGTTTTTTATCGGGAACAATCATGTCGAATACAATTTGCGTAATCGGTGCGGGCATTGTCGGCGTATCAACGGCCCTATGGCTGCAGCGACAGGGCCACGATGTCATTTTGCTTGATCGTGATACACCGGGCCAAGCTGCATCCTTTGGCAACGCCGGATTGATTGCGCAATGGGGATCAGTTCCCGTCAATACGCCCGGTATCTGGCGTGAATTGCCATCAATGCTGTTTAATCCCAAATCTGCCCTGTTTGTACGGTGGCAATATTTACCCAAAATGGTCCCGTGGTTGGTTCAATTCATGCGCCACGCCAATGACGCCAAGGCCCAATCCGTGACGAAATCCTTGCATGGCCTTCTTTATGATGCCCTAGATCAGCACAAACAATTGGCCCGCGGGACAGCGGTCGAACAGTGGATCACCGATAGTAAACTTAGCTATATTTACAAAACGCGCGCAGATTTCGAAGCCAGCGCCTATAGTTGGCAGCTCAAACGCGAACTGGGTTTTATTCCTGACGTGTTCGAAGGACAAGACGTCCAAGACCAAGAGCCCAATCTTGGCTCAGGCATTGGGTTTATGGCCCAGCTGTCCGGTCATGGGCATATCCTAAACCCCGGTGAATATGTTCGAAACCTTGCGAAAGTTTTTGAACAAAACGGCGGGAAATTCATTCAAACCACTGTCACCGATTTTGTGAAAACCAATGGCCAAGTCACACAGGTCTTGACCGATCAAGGCGCGCTAGAGTGTTCCAAGATTGTGATAACCTCAGGGATATGGTCCAAACCACTGATGCAGCGTCTTGGCCTGAAAGTTCCACTTGAAACCGAGCGCGGATACCATATCGTTTTCAAAAATGCCGATGGCAAACCCAGCCATCCAATGATGGCGGCCGGTAAATTTGCAATGACGCCAATGGGCGATGACCTACGCTGCGCAGGTACGGTCGAACTCGGAGGGCTAGATCTGCCGCCCTCGGCCGCGCCACTTGAAATCATCCGTGATTTTGTCAAAATCGCGCTGCCTAATCTACGCGCTAGCGAAACATCTGAATGGATGGGGTTTCGCCCCTCGACGCCCGACAGCATGCCGCTGATTGGACACATCACAGGAACCAACATTTACACAGGATTTGGGCACCAACATATTGGATTAACGGCTGGCCCCAAAACGGGCCAAATTCTGGCCCAGATGATTGCAGGCCAACCAATAAACACAGACTATAGCGCGTTTGATCCTAACCGCTATACGTCTTAGTCATAGGTACGCTTGTCCTCGATCACCAGACCATCACGCGGCAACGCACCTGGCGCGGCCAGTTCAATTTGACCTTTCAACTTTAATGTCGCCGCAATGGCAGGTGCAAAAATATCAGCATCCGTTTGTGTGGTTTCAATCCGAACTGTCATGTGGTCCATTTCACCTTGACGGGTAACAACAACACGCGCACGCAAGATCCCATCATGCGCATCGACCAAAGCCGCCACCTGTTCCGGTCGCACAAACATGCCTTTGATCTTGGTGGTTTGATCCGCGCGCCCCATCCAACCCTTGATCCGTTGGTTTGTCCGTCCACACGGGGAAACGCCAGTCATCACCGCAGATAAATCACCCGTTGCAAAACGGATCAATGGGTAATCAGGGTTCAAAGATGTGACAATGACTTCACCGACTTCACCATCCGGTACCGGTTGCCCCGTCCCAGGGGTGCAGATTTCGACAATAACACCTTCGTCTACAATCATGCCCTCTTGTGCAGGACTTTCATAGGCCACATTGCCCAAATCCGCAGTCGCATAATTTTGCAAACACAGAATACCCCGATCCATATATTCCTGACGCAAAGACGGAAACAACGCCCCACCCCCAACAGCAGCCTTGGTAATACCCAAAGGAACGCCCATTTCGTCAGCTTTATCCAAAATCACCTTTAGATAATCCGGCGTTCCAGCATAAGCGGTCGTGCCAATATCGACAGCGGCGCGGACCTGCAATTCAGTTTGCCCCACACCCGCAGGAACAACCGCCGCACCAACCGCGCGCGCGCCGTTTTCAAATATCATACCAGCTGGGGTCAGATGATAACCAAAGCAATTTTGGACAATATCACCATGGCCGACACCCACCGCATTCAAAAACCGACCGATACGCCACCAATCATGCGTCGTCCCGCCGGGTTCATAAATGGGCCCAGGCGATTGAAAAATATGCGAATAGGCATGCGTATCCAATGCACCATAACCGCCCAAAGGGTTACCAACGGTTTGTTTCTGCGTCAGCTCAGATTTGCGCAAAACCGGCAATGTTGCCAGCTCAGCGCGCGATGTGATGGCGTCCGCATCGACATCCATCAGGGCCTCACCATAGCCTGTCAACGCTTTGGCCCGTGCAATTTGTTGTGGCAAATCACGCGCCAAATCCGCAGATCTTTGATCATCGCTGCGTGTTTCAAGGTGATCGTAAAAACCCATAGTCTCGTCTTTCATTTTTGCTTAAATACTCAATCGCTCCGCATTTTTCACGCGGACCAAAGATTATGATAGCCAACGCTTACGACGACGATAACTGCGTACATCACGAAATGATTTACGTCCCTGATCTGACATACCCAAATAAAATTCTTTCACGTCAGGATTTTCACGTAATTCGGCCGCAGGTCCGTCCATCACCACACGGCCAGATTCCAAAATATATCCATAATGCGCATAGCGCAGGGCGACATTTGTATTCTGTTCAGCTAACAGAAATGTAACGCCTTCATTCTCGTTTACGGTTTTTACAATCTCAAAAATTTGCTCGACCAATTGCGGCGCCAATCCCATAGAGGGTTCGTCCAACAAAATTGTTTCAGGCCGCGACATCAATGCACGACCAATCGCACACATCTGCTGTTCACCACCCGACGTATAACCAGCCTGTGATTTTCTGCGTTCTTTCAAGCGTGGAAAATAATCATATACCATTTGCAAATCTGCTTCGATCGCACCTTTGCCATCGGTTCGGGTATAGGATCCAGTCAACAGGTTTTCCTCGACTGTAAGGTGTTCAAAACAATGGCGTCCTTCCATGACCTGAATAACGCCGCGACGCACCATATCTGCGGGATCCATATTATCAATACGGTCATTTTTATACTTGATAGATCCCTTGGTCACTTCGCCACGTTCTGAATGCAGCAGACTCGATACCGCCTTAAGCGTCGTCGTCTTTCCAGCGCCATTTCCGCCCAGCAAAGCTGTGATTTTGCCCTTGGGCACTTTTAGGGACACGCCCTTTAACACCAAAATTACGTGATTATAAATCACTTCGATGTTGTTCACTTCCAAAAGCGTTTCTGTCGTTTCGTGTCCTGTGTCCAGCATGATATCTCTTTCAATTTGGCAAATGGAAAACTGGCCCCCACAAAACTGTGAGGGCCAAAGATCTTAGTTACATCCAGGTGTGATGTTGTTTTCCGCTGCAAATGCTGCGGAATCTTCTTCGATCAATGGGTTCAAAATATCTTGATCGGATTGTTCAAACCCAGTGATCAAGCCCCATGATTTCGCAGAGGCATCCCACTGCGCAACCGCAACCAAGCCGTCGCCACCGTGGTTTTGGCAGCTGACATTAAAGCTGGGTCCAAACCCTGGCAGACCAAGAGAGGCCATTTTCGCTTCGGTGATTTCCAGCGCTTCCATACCGTCACGCATTTGCGCAGGTGTGATCGCGCTCACGCCGTGGATGCCT
>CAZWFE010000025.1:0-34158 GCA_964633145.1 uncultured Phaeobacter sp.
ATCTGGTCTTGGTCGTAGAGATGAGCCAGATCACACCCCCCGTTGGATTTAACCTCTTTGTGATCCAAGGGCTAACGGGCATCGATATTTTGCGCGTGGCGCGTGCGGCATTTCCGTTTTTCTTGCTGTTATTGCTGGGCGTTGTGTTGATCACAGTGTTCCCGCAAATTGTCACCGTCTTGCCAAACGCGATGGGCCGCTAAAGCGACGCGGCCGCGCGGCTGGCCTGATCATAAAGCCCCGACAGCGCGCGCAGCGATGCCGCGATGTCGCGCAATTCATCGCCATTCAATCCGGTATGGGGCAGCGATTCCAACAAACATTGCGCGCGCACATCGCGGTATTTGGTACACAATGCGCGGCCCTGATCGGTGGTTTTGTAAAACACCTCTTTGCCGCGTTTTTCGGCCGATAACAGATCCAGTTTCACCAATTTGCGCAGGGCATAGGTGACGGTGTGCGAATCTTCGATATTTAGTAGGAACGCAATGTCCGACATGCGTTTTTCGCGGTCGCGGTGGTTGGTGTTATGCAGAACCAAGATTTCCAGCGGTGACAGTTCCGCGCCCCCAGATGCCGCCATGCAGCGTTGCATCCAGCGGTTAAAGGCGTTGTTGGCGATGATCAGCCCGTATTCGAATTCGGACACTTGCCAATTTTCACCGTCGGCCAAATGCCGCGATGATACAATGCGGCGCTTTGCGGGAATATCTGTCATGGTCTGCCTATCCTTTGTTTCATAGAATTATGCCGCGCCTGTTGGGGAATGGCAACTGTCACCCAGTGGGGGCAGATGTGGTCCAGACCTGCCCCAGTGCGCCGATAAACAGATCAACGCCCATTGCGATCAAATCATCTGGGAAATCATAATCAGGATGATGCAATTCGGGCTGTGCCACACCGGCGCCCAACAGAACCATTGCCGATTTTGAATGCGCGCCAAAGCGGCCGAAATCCTCGGACGCGCGCATGGGCAGGGGGAAATCGGCCTGTCCTAGGCCGGTTTGTGCCATGGCCCGTTGCAAAATCGCGGTCGCCTCGGGGTGGTTGTCGCAATGGTGGAAAATGTCATGGGTGGCCAGATCAATCGCCAGCCCATGTTTTGCCGCACAGCTTTGTGCGATGTCCATCACGCGTTCGGAAAGGTGGGCCATGGTGTCATCATGGCCCGTGCGCAGCGTCAGGTAAATCTGCGCCGTCCCCGGTGCGATGCCAAAGGCGGGTTCGCCCAACTGAATATGGGTCAGGGTCACGCGCGCGAAATCGGGGTCGGTGACATCCGTGGTCGTGTCAAACGCCCCAACGGCCGCGATCAATTCGCCAATCGCTGGGGCAGGGGACAGCCCCGTTTCGGGCAGCGAAGCGTGTGCCGTTTTGCCCTGTAACGTGATCTGCAGCCCCCGTGACGCACAATTCATGATGCCGCATTGGATTGCCGCCTGTCCAATGGCAATCCCGGGATAATTATGCAGCGATAACGCATAATCGCAGCGCAGGTCGGCAAAGCGTGGATCCGCAATTACCGCCGCAGCGCCTGCGCCGGTTTCCTCGGCCGGTTGAAACAGCACCACCAATCGTCCGATTTTGTCACGGTTGCGTGCGGCCCATTTTGCGACCCCCGCGATGATGGCCATATGACCATCATGTCCACATAAATGCCCACGGCCCGCATATTGCGATTGATGCGGCAGGTCGGGGTTTGTTTCGTGAATGGGCAAGGCATCCAATTCGCAGCGCAGCATCACGCTGGGACCATGGTGCGCGCCCTGCCAAATGCCGACAACCCCATGCCCACCCAGATCGGTGACAATGTTGTCGGGATCCGCGCCGCGCAATTGTTCGACGACGCGGGCTGCGGTGGCGCGTTCATCGCCGGATATTTCGGGAAACTGATGCAACTGTCGCCGCCAGTTGGTCAATTCAACCAAATCCGCGTTTGTCAGATGAACGGTCATGTCGGTTTATCCCCGTTAAATGGATGTCAGCAGCAGGCTGGTTTCGCTGTTGGAAATGCCGTCGATCATGCGCACTTGGCGTAAAATCGCGTCAAAGGCCACCAGGCTGTCGGTGCGAATTTCTGCCACCAGATCCCAGTTGCCGTTTGTTGTGTGCAGACGATGTAATTCTGGCAATCCACGCAGTTTTTTGACAACATGATCGGTGGATTTACCGACCACTTCGATCATCATCACCGCTTGGATCATGTCGTCGGGGTGATCCTGTCGGACGCGCACGGTGAACCCCAAAATCGCACCTGAATTGATCAACCGATCCAGCCGAAATTGCACCGTGGCGCGGGACACGCCCAAGACTTGGGCCATTTTCGACACAGGCGCGCGCCCGTCGCTGCGCAGCAGGGCAATCATTTGCCGGTCAAGATCGTCGAAATGGTGGGTGGTGTCGGACATTATGATAACCTATAATTTACAAATTGTATAAAATCTTGACAAAATTTAAGCAAGTTGAAAATCCGTGTTGCATTTTGTACATGATACACGGTCCTAATCAGGATAAGGATTATGGATATGGCATTGGCCCCTTCGGAACTGGCAATCGTTCCCTTTGTTTCGGTTGAAAATATGATGCGTCTGGTCAACAGTATCGGGGTCGGCCCCATGATGGCGGGCATCTGCGATTATTTGGACCAGGATTTTCGCCGCTGGGACAGTTTTGATAAAACCCCGCGCGTGGCCAGTCATTCGGATGTGGGCGTGATCGAATTGATGCCCACATCGGATGGGCAGCATTACGGGTTTAAATATGTCAACGGCCATCCCAAAAACACCAAAGAGGGTCTGCAAACCGTCACCGCCTTTGGCCTGTTGGCGGATGTTTATACGGGCTACCCGATTTTGCTGACGGAAATGACGGTGCTGACCGCGCTGCGTACTGCGGCGACATCGGCGCTGGCCACCCGCGCTTTGGCGCCCAAGGGCGCGCATACGATGGCAATGATTGGATCGGGCGCGCAATCCGAATTTCAGGCGTTGGCGCTGCGCGAAATCTGCGGCATTGATACGGTGCGCTTGTATGACATCGATGCAAATGCCATGAAAAAAACGGCGGCCAATTTGCAGGGTCTGATGCAGGTCATCCAATGCGACACCCCTGAACAGGCGATTGAGGGCGCGCAGGTCATTACCACCTGCACCGCGGACAAACAAAATGCGACGATCCTGACCGACAATATGGTGGGCGCGGGCGTACACATCAATGCAATTGGCGGCGACTGTCCGGGCAAAACGGAATTGCACCGCGATATTTTGCACCGATCGGATGTATTTGTCGAATATCCCCCCCAAACCCGCATCGAAGGCGAAATTCAACAGGTTGATCCCGATTTCCCCGTGACCGAACTGTGGCAAGTGTTAACGGGCCAAGCGGCAGGGCGCACCAATGATCGCCAAATCACCCTGTTCGATGGCGTGGGTTTCGCGATCGAAGATTTTTCGGCCCTGCGCTATGTCTATGATCACATCCAAGGCACTGATTTTTTCCAATCCCTAGATATGTTGGCTGACCCCGATGATCCCCGCGATTTGTTCGGAATGGTTCGCCGCGCAGGAGCGTAACACATGACACACGATCCCCAAAACACCTGTATTTTGATTGGCGCAGGAATGGATTGCGGCAAACGCAGACGCGGATGCGTGATGGGGCCAGACGCCTATCGCACCGCGGGTCTGGTTGAAACGCTGATGGATCTGGGCTGGCAGGTCGATGATCGTGGTAATATCGACGGTCCTGCTGCCCCCACACCTGCGCCGGCTGGACAATTGCATGCCTTTGACGAAACGGTGACATGGACGCGGATGTTGACGGATGCGGCGCTTGGCGCCTGCCGCGATGGGTTTCCCGTGTTTATGGGGGGCGATCATGCGTTGTCGTTGGGTACGGTCAACGGCGTGGCACAATATGCCCGCGAACAAGGGCGGCCGTTGTTTGTGCTGTGGCTGGATGCGCATCCTGACATCAACACGCCGCAAACCACCGTATCGGGAAATTTGCATGGCACGCCCATTGCCTATCTGACGGGGCAGGCGGGGTTTGATGGGTTTGATCCTGTGGTGGCAGCCATTCCACCCGAAAACGTTTGTTTCATTGGGTTGCGGTCTGTTGACCGGCCCGAACGGGATGCAATTACCGCCACAGGCATGCGCGCCATTGATATGCGCTACATCGACGAACGCGGCATTGCCGCGCCGCTGAACGAATTTTTGACCCATGTGGCCGCAGCCAATGGCATTTTGCATGTGTCGCTGGATGTCGATTTTCTGGATCCTGCCATTGCGCCGGCCGTTGGCACCACCGTGCCCGGCGGCGCCACATTCCGCGAAGCGCATTTGGTCATGGAAATGTTGCATGACAGTGGTTTGGTCGGATCATTGGACTTGGTCGAATTGAACCCGTTTTTGGACGAACGCGGCAAAACCGCGTCCTTGATGGTGGATTTGACGGCGTCATTGTTCGGGCGCTGTGTCTTTGATCGTCCCACGCGCGGATTTGCCTGACTGTATTGGGCCGGATTGGGTCGGATGATCTGGGGGCTATGCCCCCAAAACGCGGTCCAGTCAGTTGGCCACACCGATAAACAGACGCTTAAAGCCGTGGCCACGGCCAATGTGGCCGTAACCGCCATGGCCGCCAAGATGGCCAAGATATTCAGGATCGGCGCATCACTTTGCGTCTAATGCCCAAGCGCAAATATGACCGAAACCCCAACAAAGGCCCCCACCGAAATAAAGGTGCCATGCCCGAGGCCATGATGAAGATCATCATTCCCATGGCCAACCCCGACACGGTCAGGGTCAGCCAACTGCTGGGGGCACCGATGGCGATAAATCCAGCGATGATCAAAACGGGCACCAACAAAACGGCGCCCACAACGCGATATGGTCGCGCAGGTTTAGGGCCGTTATTTTGGGGCGGTGATCTGGTGCAATTGTCATGACGGTGCCTCAATGCTTGGGCGCATGAATTGTTATTGCAGGTCTGGGCTTTGGGCCAATTCTGTCATGGCCCCGTTCCAGCGGATGCGGCCATCCTCGATCACGGCGACGCTATCGCCCAATGCTTTGACGGCGGCGAAATTTTGTTCAACCATCAAAATAGAGGCCCCTTGGTTTTTCAAATCACGTAGGGCGCTGACCATTGTTGCGATGATCGCTGGGGCCAGCCCCTTGGTCGGTTCGTCAATCAGATATAATTTGCGGTCTTGGGCCATGGCGCGGGCAAAGGCATTAAAGGATTCTCTTTGGACTGATAACAATGGTGTGAAAAGGGTTACGGCATACAAAATTTCCACCACTGATAGACTTACTGGGAGGCTTGATTATTATGTTTGCGGATCCGTTGATCGCAGGGCCGGATTTACAACATACAACCACGTCACAAATGAAATTATCAGTGGACCAGACGACATCATCACAGACAGATATTTTGCGTTGATCTTCTATCATATTCCTGAGCAAGTTTACTATAGCGGGAATCCTCGAATTGTCAGAAAGGGGTCTACTTACGCGGGCGTTGAAACGGTCGAATTGTGTGATCCTTAATAATCCGGCGCCCCACGGGGCATCGTCATATTGACCCAGCAGGGCGCCCATGTCAGCATGTCCGTCACACGGAACAAGGATGCAGCACATGGACCAACTGACACGGCAGATCAAACAGGCAGGCGGGCAAATGCCTGCGGATGTGGTGTTGCGCGGGGGGTGCGTGTTTGATTTGGTCACAGGCGACATGATGCAGGCCGATGTTGCCCTGTCGGGATCACAGATTGCGGGCGTGGGGCGGGGCTATGTTGGCGATGTCGTCATTGATGTGACCGGCAAAATATTGGTGCCGGGATTCATCGACACGCATTTGCATGTCGAATCCAGTTTGATCACGCCCTATGAATTTGAAAAATGTGTGCTGCCCTTGGGGGTGACAACAGCCATTTGTGACCCGCATGAATTGGCCAATGTTGTGGGGCTGGATGGCATCAAATGGTTCCAAACCGCCAGCGAACAGATGCAGATGGATTTGCGCGTTCAGCTAAGTTCCTGCGTGCCGGCCACGCATATGGAAACATCGGGTGCCGCCATATTGGCCGCCGATTTGGCCCAAGTGATGGATCATCCGTCCTGCATCGGATTGGCGGAATTTATGAATTTCCCCGGTGTGATCCAGACTGACCCTATGGTGATGGACAAATTACGCCTGTTTCAGGGGCGCCATATCGACGGGCATTGCCCCCAGCTGACGGGCCAAGATTTATGTGCCTATGTCGCGGCGGGGATCCGCACCGAACACGAAGCCACAACCGCCGCCGAGGCGCGCGAAAAATTGCAACGCGGCATGCGCGTGTTAATCCGCGAAGGGTCGGTGTCCAAGGATTTGCACGCCCTACAACCGGTTTTGACCGAACGCACCAGCCCCTATATGTGCCTGTGTACCGATGACCGAAACCCGCTGGATATCGCCGAATACGGGCATTTGGATTACATGATCCGCACATTGATCGCGCTTGGCACGCCGCCGCTTGCGGCCTATCGCGCGGCATCGCTGAGCGCGGCCGAAGCCTTTGGCCTAAAGGATCGGGGGTTGATCGCCCCAGGATTGCGGGCCGATATTGTTGTGTTGGAGGATTTGAACGCTTGCGCGATTGATCGTGTGATTTGCGCGGGGCGGATGGTGGGCGATAACACCAATTCCTATCCCGCCCTGCCACCGATTGGCGCGGGGTCGGTGCATGTGCCCGCCCTATCCCCCGACAGTTTTCAGCTGCGCGACAGCGACCCCGAAACAGATGTGATTGGGATTGTCGAGGGCAAGATTATCACCGATTGGCGGCGTTGCGATATTGCGCCCACGGGGGGTGACAAATGCCCTGATCCCGCGCGCGATCTGGCGCGGATCACCGTGATTGAACGGCATGGCAAAAATGGCAATATCGCCAACGGTTTTGTGCAGGGGTTCCATATGAAAACGGGGGCCATTGCATCGACGGTGTGCCATGACCATCACAACATTGCCTGCGTTGGGATAGACTATGCCGACATGCACCGCGCGGTGACCCGTTTGGGGGAATTACAGGGTGGGTTTGTGGTGGTCCAAAATGGTCAGATTTTGGCGGAACTGGCGCTGCCTGTTGCGGGATTGATGTCGGATCAACCCTTTGGCGTGGTGCGTGATAAATTACATGATCTGCGCGATGCCGCCCGCAGTCTGGGCATCACCTTGGACGAGCCGTTTTTACAACTGGCCTTTCTGGCGTTACCGGTGATCCCGGCGTTGAAAATCACCGATCACGGGATGGTGGATGTGAATGCGTTTTGCGTGTTGGATTAGCATCACGCCTGTAATGCCGCCTGCCCGGGGCGGCCGATGCCATCATGAATGTCTTGGGTAATGGCTGTGGTCAGGGCTGGTCCGTCTGATGCGGCCAGCGCGGCCAGTATCTGTTTGTGGCGGTCGATCACGTAATATGTGTTCAGGTCTGTTAAAACCTGCCGCTGAAACGGACCCAGCTGTAACCATGTGCTTTCGATCAGGGGCATTACGGTATGATTTGGGTTTGTCGTATATAACACGCGATGAAATTCGTGGTTCAAAATGGTCAGCTTGTCATAGTCTTGTTGGGCAACGACTTGGTCCATCTGGTGATCAATTTCGGCCAGTCGTTCGATTGCCACTTGGGACATAAATGGCAAAGATCGCTTTGCGGCATGCGTTTCCAATACAATGCGCGTTTCTATCAAATCCTGAAAGCGGCCCAATTCCATTGGTGGAATTTGAAACCGCCGGTTGGATTTTTCCAGCACTGCGGATTCAGATGTCAAGCGCCGCATCGCTTCGCGAATGGGGGTTGGGCTGACATCTAGGGCTTCGGCCAGACCGCGCATGGTCAGGGGGGTTCCCGGGGCAATGGCGCCCACCATAATCGCATGGCGCAACCGGTGATAAATCTTTTCCTGCGTGGTGCTGACGTCCATCGGTGCCAATGGTGGAATATTGAGCTGCATCGGACCCCTCGGATCATCTGTGAACACGTGGTGACAGTATGAAATACATTGACAGGTGTCAAATATGTTGTCACAAAATCAAAAAAGGTATCACATTTTTGAATAGGTATTCCAAATGAACGGCAGCATGTCCAATTGGCTTTCGTCCAATCCAAACGTGTCCTCGGTAACGATTGCCTTGACCGATGTTAACGGGTCTTTGCGCGGGAAACGTGTTCCTGCCACCCATGTCGAAGGCATTTCTGAGGGTGGGTTTCGCATGCCCTTTACGGCGGCAGTGCTGGATATTTGGGGGCGTGATGTCGTAGACAATGAATTGCTGTTTGACAGCGGTGATGCAGATGGCATCTGCATGCCAACTGAACGCGGCATTTTGCCATGTCCTTGGACATCGGAACGTTCCGCAATTACACAAGTGACGCTAACCTATGAGGATGGCACACCGTTTTTGGCCGATCCGCGCCAAGCCTTGGCGCAGGTGGTCAATCAGTTTTCGGCACGCGGGCTGCGCCCTGTTGTGGCGACCGAATTGGAATTTTATCTGACAGATCCGTCCAAAGACATCCCCCAACCCCCCCGCACCCCAAACACAGGCAGGCGTTTGGCGGTCGATAACGTGCTGTCGGTGTTGGAACTGAACGAATTTTCTGCATTTTTGGACGATGTTTACCGCGCCTGTCAGGCGCAGGGTATTCCCGCGGACGCGGCCATTTCGGAAAATGGGGCAGGGCAGTTTGAAATCAACCTGTTGCATACGGATGATGCGCTGCGCGCGGCAGATGATGCAATTTTGTTCAAACACTTGGTGCGCGGTGTGGCACGCCAACATGGGTTTGCCGCCACCTTTATGGCCAAACCCTATGGCGATTGCGCGGGCAGTGGGCTGCATGTGCATTTTTCAATTTTGGATGAGCAGGGGCAGAATATTTTCGACAACGGTGCAGCGGATGGTACAGATATGTTGCGCCATGCGGTGGGTGGGCTCTTGGCCACGATGCAGGAAAACACGCTGGTTTTTGCCCCGCATCTGAACAGCTATCGCCGCTTGCGCCCTGGTGCGCATGCCCCAACAGGTGTGGCGTGGGGCTATGAAAACCGCACGGCGGCCATCCGCATTCCCGGTGGCAATAACAAAGCACGCCGGATCGAACACCGCGTCGCAGGCGGTGACACAAACCCCTATCTGGTTTTGGCGGCAATTTTGGGCGGTGCCCTGATCGGGATTGAGGATCGCATCGATCCGCCCGCGCCACTGACGGGCAATGTCTATGACGCCGAAATCCCCAGTCTGCCGCTGGATTGGCTGTCCGCGATTGAGGCATTCCAATCTGGCCCCCATGTCACGCGCATCTTTGATCCGCTGTTGCAAACCCTGCTGGTCCAGACCAAACGGCAGGAATTGGCCACATTCCTCGAAACCGTGACAGAATTTGAATACAGTTCATACCTAGAGGTCGTATAAATGAACGCAACCATTCCCAAGGTGTTTGGAAACCGCGATCACACCACCAGTTATTATGCCGCATCCGCCAACCGGCGCACGCTGCGCGATCCGTTGGTGGGCGATCATCAGTTTGATATCTGTGTCGTTGGGGGCGGATATTCGGGCCTGTCCACCGCATTGCATTTGGCCGAACGCGGCCACTCCGTTGCCTTGGTCGAAGGGGCGCGGATCGGCTGGGGCGCATCGGGCCGCAATGGCGGCCAGATTGTCAACGGGCTGAACGCATCGCTGCAAACGATCAAACGCCGCTATGGCCAAGATACGGCCAGTTTCGTCGCATCCTTGGTGATGGAGGGCGGCGATATCATCCGCGACCGCGTGGCGAAATATGACATCAAATGCGATCTAAAACATACCAATGTTTTCACGGGCTACACCGCCGCGCATATGCGCGAATTAGAGGAACGTTTGGCGTTATGGCGGGGATATGGCATCGAAACACAGGAAATCCTGTCCAAATCCGAAATCCGCGACTATGTCGGCACGGATGTGTATTCTGGCGGTATGATTGATCATGCGGGGGGGCATATGCATCCCCTGAACTTGGCCTTGGGCGAGGCGGACGCATTTGAACAAAACGGGGGCACCATTTTCGAAATGTCGATGGTGCAGAACGTGGACTACAACCGTCCCAATCCCGTGGTCACCACGGAACAGGGGTCGATTACCTGTAAAACCGTCGTGCTGTGTGGCAATGCCTATCTGGGGCATGTGGTGCCAGCCCTGACTGCGCGGGTGATGCCCGTATCGACCCAGATCATTGCCACCGAACCCCTGTCAGACGAACAGGCCGCGCGTTTGTTGCCCACGGATACCTGCGTCGAAGATATCCGCTATATTCTGGATTATTACCGCCTGTCCGGCGATAAACGATTGCTGTTTGGGGGTGGCACGGTTTACGGCGGCACCGATCCCCGCGATGTCGAGGCCAAGTTGCGCCCCAACATGGAAAAGGTGTTTCCCGAACTGAAATCCGTCAAGGTTGATCACGCTTGGAGCGGCAACTTTGCCCTGTCCTTTAGCCGCGTGCCGCAGATGGGCCGTTTGAACGACAACACCTATTTCGCGCATGGGTATTCGGGGCATGGGGTGACTGGATCGCATACCTTTGGCCGTATTCTGGCCGAGGCGATTGACGGCGACTTGACCCGATTTGATGTCTTTGCCAAGGTTCCATGGATCCCGTTCCCGGGTGGACGCATGTTCCGCGTGCCCTATTCCGTGATCGGATCGTGGTATTACGGATTCAAAGACCGGTTTGGCATTTAACCGCAGATTAAAGGACAGCAAATGACACAGTCAGGCGATCAGGCATTTCGCAAATCCGACAACATGGGCCGTTGGCCCGAAATGACCTATGGCGGCGCGCTCAGTTTTCTTCGCCGCCGCTATAGCCGCGATTTGGACGGGGTTGATTTGGCCGTTATGGGTGTGCCTTATGACAGTGCCGTCACCTTTCGCAGCGGGTGCCGTTTGGGTCCGCAAGCTGTGCGTGCGGCGTCGGTGCAATTGGCGGAACTTTTGGCCTTTCCTTGGGGGTTCGATCCGTTCGAAACGCTGGGTGTCGTGGATTATGGTGATGTGTTTTTGGACCCACATCATCCAGACACCATTGCGCCCGCGATCTATACGGCGGCGCGCGATATCATTGCGGGGGGCACGAAATTGTTGTCCATCGGCGGTGATCATTCGATTGCCTATCCTTTGATCAAGGCGCATGCCGAAAAATATGGGCCCGTGGCACTGGTGCAGTTTGATGCCCATTGCGATACATGGCCCGATGACGGCACCCGCATGGACCACGGCACCATGTTTGCGCGGGCGGCCCGTGATGGGATTATTGATGTCAGCCGATCGACTCAAGTGGGCCTGCGGACCTATAACGACAGCGATCATGGGTTTGAAATCCTGACCAGCCCGTGGATCCACCGCAATGGTATTGACGCCGTTTTGGATGTGGTTCGTACCCGCGCAGGGGACGCGCCTGTTTATATCAGCTTTGATATTGATGGGTTGGATCCGGCCTATGCGCCTGGTACCGGCACGCCGGTGCCCGCTGGATTGGCATCGTGGCAGGCGCTGGAATTTATTCGCGGATTGGCGGGGCTCAACCTGATCGGTATGGATCTGGTTGAGGTATCACCCCCCTTTGACACATCCGAAATCACCGCGCTGGCAGCAGCCCATGTGGCCCATGACTGGATCTGTGTTCTGGCACAGGCCGCAGGGGCGGTTATGTCACCGGTAGGCCGCGTCTGATATTACCGCAGCGCGTCGCGCAGTTTGTAATATGTCATGCCGGCGGCAATCGCCAAACTGCCCAGTGCACGGGGCAGGGGTAAATGCCAATGCCGTGCGCAGGCAAACAGGTTGAATTCGTCACTGTCGCCCTCAATGGCGCGCGCGGTCATATTGGCCAAGCTGTGGCTAAGCGCGATGCCATGGCCGCTGTAGCCTTGGACGTAATATAGGCTGTCATCAATGTGCCCGACCTGTGGGATGCGGTTGATGATGATGCCATCCATCCCTGACCAAGCATAATCAATTTCGATCCCGCGCAATTGGGGAAATACGCGGTCCAATGCGGGCCGCAATTCCGCGGCAATATCGGCACTGGCGCGGCCCGAATAATTTGTGCCGCTGCCAAACATCAAACGATTGTCCGCCGTGATGCGGTAATAATCCAGCACAAATCGGCTGTCATAGACGGCCAAGCGCTGGGGGTTGATATCGGCGATTTCGGCGTCACTTAGCGGTCGGGTGGCCATATTTGCCAGCGATGCGGGAAACAGTTTTCCCCGCAATTGGCGTTGTTTTAGCATGTGATGGGCATTGCCCGCCAAAACAACCTGACTTGCATGAATGGTGCCCTGATTGGTGTGCAGTTTTGGTCGGGGTCCGGTATCAATCGCGGTCACGGCGCAGTGTTCAAACACTTGGCCCCCTAGCGATTGAACGGCCCGTGCCTCGGCACGGCACAAATCCAGCGAATGCACATGCATATTGCGCCGATTTAGCAGCCCGCCGATATACATGTCCGTGCCTAGATAATCGTGGATTTGACCGGCATCGACCCAAGTTAAATCATTGGCCATTCCATGGGCGCAGCCCAGATCATACATCGCCTGCAATTCGGCCACTTGGGCGGGGGTCATGGCAGTTTGCATGTGGCCGAACTGTAAATCACAGGCAATGCCATATTTCGCCACGCGGCCCCGTATAATATCATGGCCCCGCCAGCGCAGATCCCAGACGAAATCTTGGGCGCGTTTTTCCCCGATTTGACGCGCAAATTCATGCTGCATGGCGATATCACCCGACAGGCTGCCTGTGATTTGTCCGCCGTTGCGGCCGGTGGCGCCCCAGCCGATGGTTTGCGCTTCGCACAGGGCGACGCGGTGGCCCTGTTCGGTCAATTCCAATGCGGTGGCCACGCCCGTAAAACCGCCGCCGACAATGGCGACATCGACATGCAAATCGCCCGACATCTGATCAAAGGGGTCCGTATCGCGGGCAGTCGCGGTGTAATAGGAAAGGGTTTCGGTCATAGCAGCGCCCTATAACTTATCGCGCAGGGAATACCACAACATGGCCAACACCAACAACTGCTGGCGCAGCCGCGGCCCCCCTGGAAACCGTGGGTTTGGAATACGGGCCATGATGTCAAATCGTTCGGCGTGCCCTGCGATGGTGTCGGCCATAATTTGCCCCGTTAATGTTCCCAGTGCCACGCCCTGACCCGAAAACCCAGACACGCTGAACACATTGCCCTTGCGGTCAAAGTGCGGCAGGCGGTTCATTGTGATCCCCAGCGTGCCACCCCATGCATAATCAATACGCGCCCCAGACAGTTGCGGGAAAATTTCGCACATAGGTTTGCGCACTTGGGCTGCGATGTTGCGCGGGAACCGATAGCCATAGCTTTCCGTGCCGCCAAACAACATGCGATTGTCATCGCTAAAGCGGAAATAATTGATCACGAATTTACTGTCCGCCACGGCAATATTTTGGGATAAAACGGCGTTACGCTGGGGGTCGGTCAGCGGTTCGGTTGCAACGATGTAATTGTTGATGGGCATCACATGGCGTGCCACATCGGGGCGTAGATTGCCCAAATACCCATTACAGGCCACGACCACATGATCGGCGCGAATGGCGGCGTGGTTTGTTTTGACCACCGGCGTGGGCCCGTCGATGATATCAATGGCGCGCGTGTTTTCATGCAAATGTGCGCCTGCATTCTGGGCCAACCGTGCCAGCCCCAAGGCCAGTTGCAGCGGATCAATGTGACCCGATCGGGTGTCCAACGTGCCGCCATGATAGGCGGGCGATTTTACCAATTCCGCCATTTCGGCAGAGGCTAGGAACGCGATATGTGGATAATCATAATCGCGGTGCATTTTTTCAACATAGGCGCGGCTGTCGTCCAAAAACCGTTTGCGGTGATTGGTATGGGCGATGCCGGGGTGGAAATCGGCCTCGACCTCGGGTGTGTTGGCGATATCGCGGACCAGTTCAACCGCTTGGGTGCCGATGGTCCACAATTGCTTGGCCATGTCGCGGCCAAACATCTGTTCCAATTCGACTTGGTCCAGCCGTTGGCCCTGACCCACCTGACCGCCATTGCGCCCCGATGCGCCAAAGCCTAGGCGTTGTGCCTCAATCAAATGAACTTGGTAGCCACGTTGTGCCAAATGCCATGCGGTGGATAGACCTGTAAATCCGCCGCCGATAACACAGACATCACATGAAATATCACCCTGTACTGGGTTTGTTTGCGTCAGGGGGGTTATGTTTTGCGCGTAATAGGTATTTGGATAGCAGCCATCACGATCATTCACTGATAGAAGATCCATAGAAATGCCCCATCCACTAAGTCCAAATTTGATCAAATTTAGACCACGGTTTGTTTGATCAGGTCAAGCCCTTGTTGCAAATCCCCGCGCATTGCTTGTGCGGCCAAATCTGGGTCGCGTTGTGACAGCGCGCTGAGTAATTCCGTGTGCTTGTCAGGCAAATTCGACGTGCCATAGCGTCCACAGATCACCCGCTGACTGGGACCACATTGCACCCACAGGCTGCCAACCGTACGGGACAAAACGGGCGAGGCTGCATGACCATAGATTGTAAAGTGGAATTCAGCGTTATGTTTCAAAAATGTTTCGACATCGCCACTATGGATTGCATGATCAACCCCTAGATCGATGGATTTCAGGGCGCTAATTTCCTCTTTCGTAATGGTTATGGCGGCGCGTGCGGCCAATTCGGGTTCAATAAACAGACGCAGGAAATAGATGTCTTGTAATTGCTCGGCTGTCAACTTGGGGATGATCACCCGCCTGTTTCCCAGTGATTCTAGCGCACTTTCGCTGGTCAGCCTGCGGATTGCTTCGCGTACGGGGGTCATGCCGGCGTTCAGACTGCGGGTCAGCCCCTGAATGGTCAGGGGTTCACCTGGTCCGTAATGCCCCAATAATATCCGTTCGCGCAGGGTTTCATACACGGCTTGATGTTCTGGGGTTTTATATTTTTCTGTCATAAGGTCATTTTTTGATCAAAGAACGAAGCTGTAATCAAGTTAGGCACAAATTTCTTGATTTTGTCAAACTTTTGATCAAAACTATTTTCACCAACAGGGAGAACATGATGAAAACCACAGCCATTTTAGCGACGGCAATCGCAACGGTTATGGCCACACAGGCGGCTGTCGCCGAAGAAGTGCGCGTCTATAACTGGTCAGACTATATTGATGAGGCTTTGCTAGAGAAATTCGAAGCCGAGACTGGCATCAAACTGATTTATGACGTGTTCGACAGTAACGAGGTTCTAGAAACTAAAATGCTGGCGGGTGGGTCAGGCTATGATGTTGTGGTCCCCACGGGGACATTTTTACAGCGTCAAATCCAAGCCGGCGCATTTCAGCCCCTAGACAAAAGCAAACTGTCCAATATCGGCAACGTTTGGGATGTCATTGCCGCACGGACGGCACAATATGACCCAGACAATGCGTATTCTATCAATTACATGTGGGGCACTACGGGTCTGGGCGTCAACGTCGCCAAAGTGCAAGAGGTCTTGGGACCAGATGCACCGATCAATTCCCTGTCGTTAATTTTCGACCCGGCCAATATGGAAAAATTGGCCAGCTGTGGCGTGCATATTCTGGATGCGCCAACGGAAATGATCCCAGCGGCACTGTCATATCTGGGCGAAAATCCTGATAGTCAGGATCCCGATGTTATTGCCAAGGCTGAACCAATTTTGTCTGGCATGGCGCCGCACGTTCTGAAATTCCACAGCTCAGAATATATCAACGCATTGGCAAACGGCGAAATCTGTGTCGCGATGGGCTGGTCGGGTGATGTGTTGCAGGCTCGTGATCGCGCGGCCGAGGCCGACAATGGCGTCGAAATCGCCTATAACGCCCCGAAAGAGGGTGCGTTGATGTGGTTTGACCAAATGGCCGTGCCCGCGGATGCACCAAACCCGGATGCAGCGCATAAATTCATCAACTTTATTCTGGATGCCCAGAATATGGCGGATGCGTCCAACTATGTGTATTATGCAAACGGCAATATCGCATCCCAACCGCTGTTGGTCGAAGATGTAATCGGCGACCCCGCCATTTATCCAGACGCAGACACATTGGAAAACCTGTACACAGTGTCACCCTATGCCCCCAAGGTGCAGCGCGTCGTGACACGCATGTGGACCAAAATTAAATCTGGAACCTAGTTTCTACGTTTCCATTCTGTCGGGCCAATTGGCCCGACTTGACATCTTAGGAAATATTTAATGACCATTAATCCAGCGTTTGCCCCTTGGCTTGATCCCCAAGCCAAGCCCATTATCGATTTTCAAAGTGTTACAAAAAACTATGGCGATTTTACCGCGATTGATAATATCGACCTGAAAATCTATCCGCGCGAATTTTTTGCGTTGCTTGGCCCGTCGGGCTGCGGAAAAACGACCCTGATGCGCATGCTGGCTGGGTTTGAAACCGCAACCAAGGGGACCATTTTGATCGATGGTCAGGATATGGCACATGTGCCGGCGCACAACCGCGCGGTGAATATGATGTTTCAATCCTATGCCCTGTTCCCACATCTAAGCGTGGCCGATAACATTGCCTTTGGTTTGAAACGCTCGGATATGCCGAAATCGGAAATCGGTGGCCGTGTTGATGAAATGCTGCGGCTGGTTCAGCTGGGCAAATTTGCGAAACGTAAACCGCATCAATTGTCGGGTGGTCAGCGTCAGCGCGTGGCCTTGGCCCGCGCATTGGCCAAGGGTCCAAAGCTGTTGTTGTTGGATGAACCCTTGGGTGCGTTGGACAAAAAATTGCGCCATGAAACGCAATTTGAATTGATGGATATTCAGGAAAAGACCGGCACAACATTCGTGATCGTCACCCACGACCAAGAAGAGGCAATGACCGTCGCCAGCCGCATTGCGGTGATGGATCACGGACGCCTTGCGCAGATTGATACGCCTGATCGGGTATATGAATCGCCAAATTCCGTTTATGTTGCGGATTTCATTGGTGATGTGAATATCATACGCGGTGCTGTTGACAGCTGTGAAACTGAAAGCGCTGGTTTGAAATGGTCCGAAGGGTCCGCACCCATCCGCGCCTTGCCCGGTCCCGATTTGAAACCGGGTGCGCGGGCCGCCTTTGCCGTACGGCCAGAAAAGGTGTCAATTTCACAAACCGAACCCACCGACATGCACAATCGCGTGCAGGGCAAAGTCGAGGACATCGCCTATCTGGGAAATATGTCGATGTATTTTGTTCGACTGGCGGACGGTACCTTGGTCAAAGCGCAGGTTGCCAATGTCCGGCGTATATCGCGCCGTGGTATCACATGGGATGAACAGGTGTGGCTGTCTTGGACAGATACCGCCGGCATCATTTTGCCGGACTAGGGGGGCGCATGAATTTTTCACGCAAATTTTTGATTGGCGTTCCCTATGTTTGGTTGCTGGTTTTATTTCTTGTCCCATTTTTGATCGTATTCAAAATTGCATTGTCAGATTATGCAATTTCGATCCCGCCATATGCGCCGACGTTAGAGTTGGCAAATGGATGGCAGGGGATCGTTGATCTGATTTCAGGGCTGGATTTCGAAAACTTTGTCTTTTTGTTGGACGATGACCTGTATTGGAAAGCGTATCTGTCCAGTGTCCAAATTGCGGCCACAGCGACAGTCTTGACGTTATTGGTGGGATTTCCCATCGCCTATGGTATGGTCAATGCCCCCGATGAATGGCGGCCCAGTTTGATGATGCTGGTGATTTTGCCATTCTGGACCAGTTTTTTGATCCGCGTTTATGCCTGGATCGGGCTTTTATCGAACGAAGGGTTGTTAAACAGCTTTCTGTTGTGGTTGGGGGTTATTTCCGAACCGTTGATCATTCTGAACACTAATATCGCGGTTTATATCGGGATTGTGTACACCTATCTGCCCTTTATGATCTTGCCGATTTACGCCAGTTTGGAAAAACTGGATGCGTCCTTGCTTGAGGCGGCGCAGGATTTGGGCTGCACGCGCATTGGGGCATTTTGGTCTGTAACGGTGCATTTGGCAAAACCGGGCATCATCGCGGGGTGTTTTTTGGTATTCATCCCTGCCTTGGGCGAGGTGGTAATCCCATCGCTGCTGGGCGGATCCCGCACGCTGATGATCGGTAAAGTGTTGTGGGAAGAGTTCTTCTCGAACCGTGATTGGACCGTGGCATCGGCCGTTGCAATCATTTTGTTGCTGATCCTTGTGATCCCCATCGTTCTGTTCCAACGCAATGAACAAAAACAACGCGAGGCCGGAAAATGAGAAAGCTTACATGGTTTAACACCGTTTCGCTGACCTTGGGTTTTGCGTTTTTGTACATCCCCATCGTGATTTTGGTGGTCTACAGTTTCAACAAATCGAAACTGGTGACCATCTGGGGTGGATTTTCGCCCAAATGGTACGGTGAACTGCTGCAAAATCAGGCGTTTTTGGATGCGGCCAAGGTCACGTTGCAGGTGGGTGTGGTGTCATCCACGCTGGCCACGATCTTGGGAACTATGGCTGCCTTTGTCATTGTGCGGGGCGGGCGGTTTTACGGGCGCACCCTGTTTTCTGGCATGATTTACGCGCCATTGGTCATGCCCGAGGTAATCACTGGTCTGTCGTTGTTGCTGCTGTTTATCGCCATTGGGATGGATCGTGGGGTGACAACGATCGTATTGGCCCATGCGACGTTTTCGATGTGCTATGTGTCTGTGGTGGTGTCGTCACGATTGGTCAGTTTCGACCAAAGTTTGGAAGAGGCGGCACAGGATTTGGGCTGCACCCCATGGGATGCGTTCAAATCCGTGACATTGCCGATCATTGCTCCTGCTGTGTTTTCGGGTTGGTTGTTGGCCTTTACCCTATCGTTGGACGATCTGGTGATTGCATCGTTCACATCTGGCCCTGCGTCCACGACATTGCCGATCAAGATTTTCTCATCGGTCCGATTGGGGGTCAGTCCTGAAATCAACGCGCTGTCAACGATCATGATTGCATTGGTTACCGTTGGTGTTGTGACGGCGTCAATCGTATCAAAACGCGCCATTGCCCAGCAAAAACGCGATGAACAAATGGCAGAGCAGTAAAGCCCTGCCATTTGTGTGATCTAGGCAGGGCAGGTGCATTTGCATGTTGCATTTGATGAAATGGGCCGTACGGTTGATCCGATAATTTTGCGCCAGCTTGCGATTGCGTGCAATGCCGTCATCGATGGATTGTGGCTTGAAGGGGGCGCATTGCCCGACGATTTCGGTCAGGATGAATTGCCCGCCTTGGGGCTGCGCGCAATCGGGGCAATCGTTGATATGGATTTGTGTGAAATTGCTAAATCAGGGGGGATATTGTCGCGATGAAAACGGCAACAATAACGCAACGTTTGGCGGGGCTGGGTGGTGCCAAATGGGACATTTATCAACAGGCCCGCGACTTGGTTCGCCAAGGCATCGATGTGATTGATATGACGATTGGCGAACCAGACGTTCCTGTGCCGACGCAGCTGTTGCAGGTGGCGTCAGATGCCATGATGGCTGGGCGTACAACCTATTCCGATGGCCCAGGAGAGCTGCCGTTGCGCCAAGCGCTGGCACAGCAGTATTCGCAGCGCTCAGGCCGTGTCATTGATCCAGACCAAGTCATGTGTTTCCCAGGGACACAAACGGCATTGTTTGCCGTCATGCTGGGTGTGGCCGAGGCTGGCGATCAGGTATTGGTCGGCGATCCAATGTACGCCACATACGAAGGTGTTGTTCGCGCCAGTGGCGCGGAAATGGTGCCGGTCCCGTTGCAATCGCAGGCGGGTTTTCGGTTGCAGGCGAAAGATATGGAGCCGCGGATTACACCGCGAACCCGTGCCATATTGTTAACGACACCGCATAATCCCACTGGGGCAATCTTGTCACCGTCGGACATTGCAGCCATTGGCGAATTGGCAATCAAACACGATTTGTGGATTATTTCTGACGAAGTATACGCAGATATGGTCTATCCTGGGTCTGAATTCACTTCGCCCTTGGCGCACCCAGATATTGCGGATCGGGTGATTGTTGTGTCGTCGATTTCCAAATCCCACGCAGCCCCCGGATTTCGCAGTGGGTGGTGTATTGCATCCGCTGAATTTTGTGATGCCTTGCTGCCAGTGGCGGAAACCATGCTGTTTGGCAACCAACCCTTTATTGCTGATATGACAGCCTATGCGGTCACACATGGATCGCCAGTGGTTCAGGGAATGGTCGAACGGTTTTATGCCCGCGCACAACGCTTGGCCGATCGGTTGCACGCCAAGACAGATTTGCGTGTCCACATCCCACAGGCGGGTATGTTTGCAATGGTGGACGTGTCATCGACACATTTGTCAGGGTCCGCCTTTGCGCAATCGTTGCTAGATGACGCAGGTGTCGCTGTGATGCCTGGGGCATCCTTTGGCGACAGTTTAGAAACCTGGATACGCGTGGCGTTGACGATCGACGACCCTGCGTTTGATGCAGCGATTGATCGGATCGTCGATTTCACATCCCAGCAACACAGGAGCCACCCATGAGCAGCGTTTCACAGGTCTTGATTGATGCCCTCAGGGCACAGGGCACCCAAGTCGTGTTCGGTATCCCCGGTGTTCATACCGTTGAATTATACAGGGGCTTGGCAAAGTCCGGCCTGCGCCACGTCACACCGCGTCATGAACAGGGTGCCGGTTTCATGGCCGATGGGTATGCGCGGGTCAGCGGCCAAGCGGGTGTTGCATTTGTCATAACTGGGCCGGGATTGACCAATACCTTGACTCCAATGGCACAGGCCCGGGCAGACAGCATTCCGATGATTGTGATATCGGGGGCAAATACGGTTGCATCCTTTGGGCAGGGATGGGGGCATTTGCATGAATTACCTGACCAATTGGCCCTGGCTAAACAGGTGGCGCTATATTCGCAACAGATCACTGATCCTGTAACCGCGGGTCACACGATCGAGGATGTGTTGAAAGCCGTTCATTCAGGACGCCCCGGCCCAGTTCATTTGCAAATTCCGCTGGATGTGGCGCCTGTTGAAACTGGAACAAAAACCACTGCCAACAGCGCTATGGTGCAACGTCCAGTGATACCGATTGACCCTGACCAGCTGCAAGCCAGCTTTGATCTGTTGCAAGGGAAAAAACAAATTGTCATCTTGGCCGGCGGCGGGGCAAAAAACATAGATGATTTGGCAAAATTGGCTGAACGCCTAGATGCACCAGTGGTGCAAACCGTCAACGCCCGTGGTGTGATGTTTGATCATCCATTGTCTGTCCCCGCCAGCCCCAGTTTGAACAGTGTCCGTGATCTGATCTCGCAGGCGGATTGCGTCTTGGCATTGGGAACAGAATTGGGGCAGACCGACTATGATATGTTTGCGACGGATACGATGCCGGACATGGCAAACTTGATCCGTGTTGATCTGTGTGCCGAACAGCTTGGCCGTCATCGCGCGACCTTGGCAATTCAGGGCTGTGCCGCGCAATTTACGGCGCAATTCCTGCAAGAATTCAGGCCACAGGAAACACCAACACAAGGGGCCGCACGGGCAAAACATACCCGCATGGCCGCTTGGCAAGAAATTGGCCCCGACTATCAGGCGCAGGTCGAAATTTTGAATGCGCTGCGCGATATGCGTCCCAATACAATTTTTGTGGGCGATTCAACACAACCCATATACGCGGGCAATCTGTATTATGACCATGACCGGCCCGCAGGGTGGTTTAATGCCGCCACGGGATACGGCGCCTTGGGTTATGGTATTCCTGCGGCGATTGGTGCGGCCATCGCCAAGCCCGAGGCACATGTTTTATGCATAACCGGTGATGGTGGCGCGCAGTTTTCCATCGCGGAACTGATGACTGCAGTTGATGAAAACTTGGCCGTTACGTTTTTAGTCTGGAACAACCGTGGTTATAAGGAAATCGAATTGTCCATGCAGGCGGCTGGCGTTGACGTGTTGGGGTGTGACCCAACACCACCGGATTTCGCGGCTGTGGCGCAATCCTTTGGCATTCCGTTTCAACGGGTTGATCAATCTGTCGCCTCGGTTTGCGCCGCCTATGGATCGGTTCCGCAATCTGGACCTTCGATGATCGAGGTCGTGATCCCAGACGCTTAGTCTGGGCTCTAAACCAAGCAAAACGGCCATTTTTGTTTGACACAGGTGTTACAACGCCTACCATCTGATGACGCCTTTGCAAAAGGGGCGCGCATAAATGGGAGGAACATAAATGAAAAAATTCAGATTTGCCGCCGTAGCTGCGGCGACCATTGGGTTGTTGACCGCAACAACGACTGTGGCGCAAGAAACGGATTATATTTTGAACACTGCGTCAACAGGGGGAACATATCATCCTGTTGGTACTGCGATATCGACGCTGTCCAAAGTCAAATTGCTTCCTAAGGAAAAGTTTTCGCTGACAGCCGTCAATTCCGCGGGTTCGGGCGCCAATGTTCAGGCGATGGGTGCAGGCACCGCTGATTTTGCCATTTTGCAAGGCCTTTATGGGTCCTATGCGGCGACTGGTACCGGCCCAATTACCGAGCCGCAAGAAAACATGCGTGCTGTTACAATGTTGTGGTTTAACGTCGAACAGTTCGTCGTAGCCGCAGATCAGGCCCCGACCGGTACCGTTGCCGATTTGGTTGCCCTTAAGGGCAAAGGCGCAGGTATGGGCGCACAGAATTCCGGCACCATCGGGTCAAACCGTGTGTTATTGTCGGGTTTGGGCATTGATATCGACGCAGATTATAACTTGGTCTATGCGGGCTATGGTCCCACGGCTGATGCATTGGCAAACGGTCAAATTTCAGCGGCCGGTATTCCGTCAGGACCACCTACAGGCGCAATCACCCAGCTGATGGCCGCAAACCAAGGTAAATTCACAATCCTTGATGTGACAGACGAACAGCGCGCTGCAATGGATGGTGGCCGTAATCTTTGGGTGCCTTATACAATTGCTGGCGGCACATACCCTGGCCAAGACGCAGATATTCAAACAATTGCACAGCCAAATTTCTTGGCGGTGAATGCTGATGTGAACGAAGATCATGTCTATAAGCTGACCAAAACCATGTATGAAAACCTAGCGTTTTTGCAAGCGATCCATCCCGCGACCAAAGTCATGGCAATTGAACGTGCCATGGGCGGATTACCGGTCAAACTGCACCCAGGCGCGCAGCGGTATTACGAAGAAGTCGGGTTGGATATTCCAGCGCATCTGAAAAACTAAATCAAAGCTGAGGCGCGCTAGATGGTGCGCCTCAGTAAATTTGGTGGGGTCAATTTGAACAATTCCAACGCAGATCAGGATGCACATGATGCACCAATGTGGGGACCAGTCTTGGCGGCCTTTGCCGTTGTTTTCGGCGCATGGCATATTTTAACCAATGTGTATTTGATTGAACCAGGCCGCTGGCAAAACGCAATTCATTTTGCGGGGTTTGCCATACTGGCGGCGGTCACTTATGGGTTTTCCGCCCGTCGACCAGATGCAGGCTGGGCCAAGGTTTTAGATGGAACCTATGGCATTGCCATAGCGCTGTCGGCCCTGTGGGTTGCCTGGGCTGAAAACGGCATTTATGAACGATCATTGGCGGTCACGGGCCAATCGTGGCAATTTACGGCACTGGATTGGATCGCAGGTGGAATTTTGGTTTTTGCCTGTCTGGATTTATCGCGCCGCGTGGCGGGATGGGTGATCCCGATCCTATGCATTTTGGCACTGTCGTATATCCTGTTTTTGGGCAGCTATTTACCGGGTGTGTTTCGCGCCGCCAGCCTGCCGTTGAATGATGTGATGTTTCGCACATTGTATAACGACGAAGGTATCTTTGGCATACTTGCCTCTATTTCATCCACCAATATTACGTTGTTTATGATTTTTGGCGGCTTTTTGGTTGTGTCGGGCGCCAGTGACTTTGTCATTGAATTGTCCAAGCTTGTTGCGGGTCGGATCAAGGGTGGGGCTGCCTTTGTTGCGGTGTTGTCATCGGCGCTGACGGGGACCATTTCAGGATCGGCCATTGCAAATACCGCATCCACAGGCGTGATCACCATCCCCCTGATGAAGGCAAACGGATTTCGCCCCCAATTTGCCGCAGGGGTTGAGGCAGCGGCATCCACAGGCGGACAGCTGATGCCGCCGATCATGGGGGCGGGTGCCTTTGTCATGGCCAGTTACACCAGCATTCCCTATGCAACCATTGTGGCGGTATCGATTGTGCCTGCCATTTTGTATTTCCTATCTGTCGCCTTTATCGTTCGGATTGAGGCGGTCAAATATGACGCAGGGGCCGAGATTGATTTAACCGTGGACCGTGGGAAATTGTGGTCAGGGGCGTTGGTGTTTGTAATCCCATTGGCCGTTATGATTTGGCTGCTGTTGTCAGGTGTGACGCCGGCCTATGCCGCCTGTTGGGCGATTTTATGTTTGGTATTGGTGTCTTGGGCAACGCGGGTATTGGCCGCGATTTCGTCTGATGGGATGTTTACACCCATCGTCATGGGGCCGCGTAAAATCGCGCAGGCGTTCCAATCGGGCGTGCGCGCATCGATTATGACGGGCGTATTATTGGTGACGATTGGCATTATGAATAATGCCATTGTGACCAGTGGGGTGGGAAACAGCTTTTCTTTGATGATTGCGCAATGGTCACAGGGGTCGATGTTTTTGGCCATTATACTGGTGGCTTTGGTGTCGCTGGTATTGGGCATGGGGTTACCGGTCACGGCCGCCTATATCATTTTGGCGATCCTGACGGCGCCTGCCTTGGCGGGAATTATGTCGGATGTACTGATCGCAGAACAATTAATGGCGGGCATCACTGACCCGATGCAATCGGCATTGTTTATGTTGGTGGATCATCCCAATGTGGCACTGGTCCCAACGGGTATGACACGGGCCGAGGCATGGGAATTGGTGGGGGCCATTCCATTTGAAATGGCCGTGTCCATCAGGTCGGTTTTGGTGGATCCATCAGCAGCCATGACGTTTTTACTGGCGGCCCATTTGATCATTTTTTGGCTGAGCCAAGACAGCAACGTCACACCGCCCGTGTGTCTGGCGGCCTTTACCGCGGCAGGCATCGCAGGGTCGCGGCCCATGGCCACCGGGTTTGAAAGCTGGAAAATCGCCAAGGGTTTGTATGTGGTGCCGTTGATGTTTGCCTATACCCCGCTGATTTCGGGATCAGTGGGTGAAATCATCCATATTGGTTTGTTCGGATTGTTCGGGATTTATGCGCTTAATGCCTTGATCCAGAATTATGCCGAAGGTCCAATCACATGGCGCGACCGTGCAATTTTTGCCCTTGGCGCGGGATTGTGTTTCTGGCCGTTGATGTGGATGGCAAACCTAGCTGGTGCCGCGTTGGTTGTGTTGGCAGTTTGGGCGTCGCGGCGCAATCACTAGGATGGCCAGTGTCACAAAAAAACGCAGGACACATTATGGCCCTGCGTTTATTTGTATATGCGCCCCACAGGTGTTGTGAGGCGCAGTGATATTTTCTTAGAAGTGTACTGACAAACTGTCCAAGGGTGTTTTCTTGGGCGGTGCGAATTTTGTCAGGTTGATGCCTTGTACTGCGGATTTATATTCCTCAAGCGTTGGCGTACGGCCTAGAATTGCGGACAATACAACAACCGGTGTAGACGCCAGCAGGCTTTCACCTGTTTTATCATCGGCATCCTCAACCACGCGGCCTTTGAACAGGCGGGTGGATGTGGCCAGAACTGTGTCACCTTTGGCCGCTTTCTCTTGGTTGCCCATACATAGGTTACAGCCGGGACGTTCCAGATACAGAGTGTTTTCGTATTCGGTCCGTGCGGTTGTTTTTGGGGCCGCGTCGTCGAATTCGAAACCAGAATATTTCTGCAATATTTCCCAGTCGCCTTCGGCCTTAAGTTCGTCGATGATGTTATACGTTGGGGCCGCAACAACCAAAGGTGCCTTAAATTCAACCTTGCCTGTTTTCGCCTCAATGTTTTTAAGCATCTGTGCGACGATTTGCATGTCGCCTTTGTGAACCATGCATGATCCAACAAAGCCCAAATCCACCTTTTTCTCAGCCTTGTAGAATGAAATCGGACGGATCGTGTCATGCGTATAACGCTTGGAGATGTCGGGGTTTTTGACGTCTGGGTCCGCAATCATGGGTTCAGAAATCAAATCTAGGTCAACGACAACTTCGGCAAAGTATTTTGCATTGTCATCAGGTCGCAACGCCGGTTTATCGCCTGATTTGATTTCGCCAATGCGTTTGTTTGCAATGTCGATCAAACCTTGCAGCATTTTAACGTCGTTATCCATGCCCTTGTCGATCATCACTTGGATGCGTGATTTCGCGATTTCTAGGGATTCGATCAATGTGTCGTCTTGTGAAATACAGATCGACGCTTTGGCCTTCATTTCTGCTGTCCAGTCGGTGAATGTGAACGCTTGGTCCGCCAGCAGGGTACCGATGTGGACTTCGATCACGCGGCCTTGGAACACGTTGTCGCCAAATTGTTGCAACATCTGTGATTGTGTCGCATGAACCACGTCACGGAAATCCATGTGTTCGGCCATTTGACCTTTGAATGTCACTTTGACGGATTCAGGAATTGGCATCGTCGCCTCACCCGTGGCCAATGCCAGCGCAACGGTGCCCGAGTCTGCGCCAAAGGCCACGCCCTTGGACATACGCGTATGGCTGTCGCCGCCGATGATGATCGACCAGTCATCCACAGTAATATCGTTCAATACCTTGTGGATCACGTCTGTCATCGGGTGATAAACGTCTTTGGGATCACGACCCGTGATCAGGCCAAATTTGTGCATGAACGCCATCAAACGCGGTGTGTTTGCCTGCGCTTTGATGTCCCAAACCGATGCGGTGTGGCAGCCCGATTGATACGCACCATCGACTGACGGTGAAATCACGGTTGCGGCCATTGCCTCAAGCTCTTGGGATGTCATCAGGCCTGTGGTGTCTTGCGAACCAACGATGTTGACCTTGACGCGCATGTCCGATCCTGCATGCAGGACCTTGCCCGGTGTGGTGCCGCGCGCATTTGCGTTAAAGATTTTTTCAACGGCGGTCAGGCCCTGACCTTCGTGTGAAATTTCTTTGGATGTGGCAAAGGCGGATTTCAATTCTACGCCCAGTGTTTCACATGCAAATGTCTGCAATTTTTTACCAAACACAATCGCATAGGATCCACCCGCGCGGATGAATTCCAATTTCTGCGGGCTAAAGGACGCGCCAAGATCGACCAATTCTTGGCCATCTTCGCTGTACATCTTTTTGTCTTTGGTATTGATTTTGAAAACGGTGCCGGTTTCAACTGAATATTTTTGTTCCAAGACGGGGTTGCCGTCATTGTTCAAAATCGGCTTGCCATCTTCGCCCAGTTTTTTGACCCAGTTTTTCAGGTCAATACCGATACCGCCTGTTACGCCGACAGTGGTCAGGAAAATTGGTGAAATACCATTTGTACCTGCAACGATTGGCGCAATATTGACGAATGGGATATAGGGGCTGGCCTGTTTTCCGGTCCACAATGCGACGTTGTTGACGCCAGACATCCGCGATGACCCCACGCCCATGGTACCCTTTTCGGCGACCAGCATAACGCGTTTGTCGGGGTGCTGGATTTTCAGCGCTTGAATTTCTTGCTGGGCGCGTTCGGAAATCATGCATTTGCCGTGCAATTCGCGGTCTGATCGCGAATGCGCCTGATTGCCGGGTGACAACAGGTCGGTGGAAATATCACCTTCGGCAGCGATGTAGCTGACGACTTTGATTTCTTCTTCTGGTTCTGGCAGCTTGGTGAAAAATTCAGCCGCGGCATAGCTTTCCAATAAACCCTTGGCGATTGCGTTGCCAGCCTCATAGGCGGCCTTGATGCGGTCGGTGTCGGCCTCATAGAGGAACACTTGGGTTTTCAAAACCTCTGCCGCGGGTTTTGCGACGGCGTCATCAGTGCCCAAGGCCAGATCCAACAATACGCGAACAGACGGGCCACCTTTCATGTGTGACAGCTGTTCGAAAGCAAATTCCGCATCAATTTCAGCAACATTTTCCGTGCCTAGAATAATGTCTTTCAAAAACTCGGCCTTGACCTCGGCTGCGGATGTGGTGCCGGGCAGGGTGTTGTAAATAAAATAATGCAGAGAGTCTGCACGATGGGTGTGCCCTGTATCTTTGATTTGCTCAATAATTTCAGCCAGCAGCGCGCCGTCGTCGATTGGCTTGGGGCTTAGGCCCTGTTCTTTGCGGGCTGCGATTTCTTCTAGATATGTGGTGTATAAACTCATCGGTTTCTCTAGCTTTTATTACGGTTTCCATGGGGCGCCCACGCGAAAATACGATGTGAATCACATGGGCTTTTTAATTTGTATACAAATGTACACCAAGTTTTCTATATGGGCAAGAACCTAACTATTAGATGGGTCCACTTGTGTCAAATTGCCAGTGTTTCAAAGTGCCAGTCATAAATCCACGGGCAATCCATGTATCATGCCTGCACGGTATGTTTCGGTGATCAACATGCAAGAATTGTTTTCAATTTCCAACACATATGTTCGGGCTGCACTGGGGTCGGGCGCGCCACAGCGCGAAAATAACCGCTCTAGCACATCATCAGGGCAGGGCACGGCCCGTTTGCGCGTCAGTTTAACGTCAAAAATATAGCCGATGGGGTATAGCCCCTGTTCCAGATGAAATCGAACGTCACTATCCAACTGTTCCAATGAAATATAGGTCAGGTTATCCATCATCACCTGACCGGCATGGGAAATGGTGACTTGGCGTTCGATAAAATCCTGCCCCGTTAAATGGGTTCTCACGGATGCGGGCACCTGGGTTGTTTTTTCTTGATATAACACATCCAGCTGAATGGGCCCCTGCGCCAATGTTTCACAGATCAATGTGGCCGATCCGTCCTGTGTCAACAGCTGTTGTTTCCACATATTGGCCCAAGACCGAAAAGGCGATGGATCCGCAATCGCGTCATCAAAACGGACGCGGGCCAGTTTGTCCATGGGCACGGTCATTATACTTGGGCCTTTCGTATAGCTAAGGCCATCCGGCCACGGACCTGTGGTTAACATCATATCGGATTTAACGAAAGGATCAAAACGTTCCCAAGGCGGGCTGATTCCAGTGCTTAAAGCTGACCTAGGGGCACTTGGTATAATCCAAGTGCCTTATTTTACTGCAATTTTCAAAAAGAACAAAAACGAACATAAAATTATTGCAAAAACGAACAATAAGGGGCATAAAAACAACATTACCGCACTTTAGGAGGATCTGCGTGACACACTCTGACGAGCCCAAGACATTCGATTTGTTCATCATAGGTGGCGGCATAAACGGCTGTGGTATCGCACGGGATGCGTCGGGCCGTGGATTGTCTGTGGGCTTGGCTGAAATGAATGATCTGGCATCGGCCACGTCGTCGGCCTCGACCAAGTTGTTTCATGGCGGATTGCGGTATCTGGAATATTTTGAATTCCGTCTGGTTCGCGAGGCGTTGATCGAACGCGAAGTGTTGTTAAAGGCGATGCCCCATATCAGTTGGCCCATGCGCTTTGTTCTGCCTTATCATGCGGATATGCGGTTTGAATCCGACACGCCGACATCGCGTTTATTGTCCGTGATCATGCCATGGATGAAGGGGCGCCGCCCCGCATGGTTGATCCGGCTGGGGCTGTTTTTATACGACACCTTGGGCGGGCGCAAAATCCTGCCCGGCACGACAACGCTGGATCTGACCACATCCGCCGAAGGCGCGCCGCTGCAATCGCGATTTGCACGGGCCTATGAATATTCAGATTGCTGGATCGAAGATTCCCGTTTGGTTGTCCTGAATGCCCGTGACGCCGAGGCGCGCGGCGCCCGTATCATGACCCGAACACGCGTTGTATCTGCCCAATGTGACAACGGTCTGTGGCGCATTGAAACGCAAAACACCGAAACCGGCGAAACCGCGACGCATCACGCGCGCATGCTGGTTAATGCGGGCGGCCCTTGGGTGGGCGATATCATCCAAACCAAAATGCGTCTGAATTCCCGCGAAGGTGTACGTTTGGTCCGCGGCAGTCATATCGTGACGCGCAAGCTATACGACCATGACAAATGTTATTTTTTCCAAGGGACCGATGGGCGGATTATTTTTGCCATTCCCTATGAAACCGATTTTACCCTGATTGGGACCACGGATGCCGAACATACAGATCCGTCACAAAAACCGGTCTGCACGCCGCAGGAACAATCTTATTTGCTGGATTTTGCCAATCAGTATTTCGACCAGCAGCTTGGCGATGATGATGTGGTTTGGTCCTATTCTGGTGTGCGCCCGCTTTATGACGACGGGGCCAGCAGTGCGACGGCAGCGACGCGCGATTATACGCTAAAGGTTGATACAAGCACGGGCGCGCCCGTTTTGAATATCTTTGGCGGGAAAATTACCACCTATCGCCGTTTGGCCGAGACAGCGTTGGAAAAAATCGGGGCCCATTTGCCAATGGGCAAGGGGCCATGGACAGCGGGCGTTCCATTGCCCGGCGGGGATTTTGCAGTGGATGGATTTGACGATTTGGTTGCCCAGCTGCGCATGGATTTTCCGTTCTTGGATGAATTCTGGGCCCGACGTTTGGTTCGGGCCTATGGGACACAGGCCGCGGAAATTCTGGGTGATGCGACAACGGTCGCTGATTTGGGCCAAGATTTTGGTGCCACGCTCAGCGAGGCTGAAGTGCGCTGGTTGATCACACATGAATACGCGCAGACTGCAACAGACATCGTCTGGCGGCGCACGAAATTGGGGCTGCGGTTGACACCCGAACAAATATCGCATTTGGACACATGGATGGACCAACACCGCCATGCGATGACCAAAGCCGCTGAATAAGCAGCAATCACCCTTTCCCCAGAATTTAGGGGGTGAATTCTGGATAATGGATCACGACAACAGAAAAGGCTGTTGTTAGGGCGCCCTATTGGTCAGGCCAGCACTTAGTCATTCGATGAATGGGATCCGCGTGAACAAATGCGCCGCGTCAGCGTAACTGCCGTGGGTTTTTTTAACGCCCGCGGTTAGCGATGCGTTCATGCATTTGAATGATCAGATTGCTGGCTGTTTTTTCAAAGAAACATGGGGTGATCGCGTGGACCAATGCGGCGAAACCGGCGCCCAACAGCCGTGATGCAAACCACAGGGCAAAGACAAAGTGTTCTAGGTAACTTTCGTCGACGGACTGTGGGTGATTGACAAAAATACGTTTCCAAATCTGGGTCATTGCGCTTTCCTTTCCCTTTTTGAAAAAACTAGCGCAAGATATGGGTGAATTTGTCCCAAATTAACAATTGATTTGCGGCGGGATGTGGATAATATCCCACAGATGACACTAGATATCGACATTATTGACCGCCAAATCCTGATGCTGTTGCAAAATGATGCATCGCTTAGCGTTGATGCCTTGGCAGATCGTATCAATCTGTCGCGCAATGCCTGCTGGCGGCGTGTGAAACGGTTGGACAGTTCGGGGATCATTCGCAAACGCGTGGCGATTTTGGATCCGGACCGCGTTGGGTTGGGGTTATTGGCCGTGGTGATGATCCGTACCAATGATCACAGCGCGGATTGGTTGGCTAAATTTCGTCGTGCTGTGCGCGAAATGCCCGAAATTATTGATGCGCAGCGGATGACAGGGGATTTGGATTATATTTTGCGGGTTCGTGTGGCGGATGTGCCGGCCTATGATCATTTTTATCAACGCTTTATCGCCAAGGTCCATGTGGCGGACGTGTCAGCCAGCTTTGTCATGGAACACATCAAGGAAACAACAGCCTTGCCTGTGTGAATGGTCAAAACAGCACATATTTATACCCTAAACTTAAACTAATATGGGTGGTTGGCGTCTTTTATCTGTACTTTGGTGCTGTGTTCGTGTATCCGCCGGCCTATGCTGTAATCGCTGTGCGACCAGCACCCATTTCCTAAGGCCAGACATCAGACACGACCTGCGGCCTGCATATACGACGAGACAATCTTGAAAAACGCACTAAAGATCGCGCTAGATAAGCGTGAATACACCACGTTGACCCCCGTTCAACAACAGGTGTCCAATCCAGAATATGACACTGCCGATTTGTTGGTTTCGGCCCAAACGGGGTCGGGTAAAACCGTTGGGTTTGGCCTGGCCATTGCCCCCAATCTGTTGGGCGAGGCCGAAGAATTTGACCGTGCCGATACGCCTTTGGGCTTGGTGATCGCACCGACCCGCGAATTGGCGATGCAGGTCAAACGCGAACTTAGCTGGCTCTATGCCGAGGCCGGCGTTGTGATGGCGTCTTGTGTGGGCGGCATGGATATGCGCGACGAACGCCGCGCATTGGAACGTGGGGCGCATATTGTTGTGGCCACGCCCGGTCGTTTGCGCGATCACATCATGCGCAATTCGATCGATCTGTCGGCCATTCGCGTCGTCGTTTTGGACGAAGCAGACGAAATGTTGGATTTGGGATTTTCCGAAGATCTGGAAATGATCTTGGATGCCACGCCTGAAACGCGCCGCACCTTGATGTTTTCGGCCACAGTGTCCAAAGGTATCGCGCAACTGGCAAAGAAATATCAAACCGATGCGCAACGGATCACGACCCTTGCTGACAAAGACCAGCATGCTGATATTGAATATCATGCCATTCAGGTCAATCAACACGATGCTGAAAATGCAATTATCAATACCCTGCGCTATCACGAAGCACCCAATGCTATCGTTTTTGCCAATACACGGGCCACGGTTGCACGGCTGACCACACGTTTGTCAAACCGTGGGTTTTCGGTTGTCTGTTTGTCCGGTGAATTGTCGCAATCCGAACGCTCGCATGCCTTGCAGGCGATGCGCGATGGGCGTGCACGCATTTGCGTGGCCACCGATGTGGCCGCCCGTGGCATTGATTTGCCGAAATTGGATTTGGTTGTTCATGCGGAATTGCCGTCAAATCACGAAACTTTGTTGCACCGTTCTGGTCGTACAGGGCGGGCAGGGCGCAAAGGTACATCCGTACTGATCGTGCCGCCCAATGCCTATCGCAAAGCGACGCGTATTTTGGGGTCGGCCAAACTGAATGCAGATTGGCGTCCAGCCCCCACCGCAGACGAAGTATTGTCCAAAGATCATGAGCGTATGCTGCATGATGATATTTGGACCAACGAAATTAATCCAAATCATGCTGACATGGTTGAAACCTTGCTAACGCAGTTTGGCGCAGAACGTGTCGCGGCGGCGTTTTTGGAAACCTATTCCAAACATATGTCCGCACCTGAGGATATCAGTGAATTCAGCGCCAAGCCATCCAAGCGTGATGGCAAACGCGAACCAAAATCCCATGCGGATTTTGGCCCAAGCACATGGTTTAAGCTGGCCAAAGGGCGCAACGATGGCGTGTCACCGGGGCAGATCGTGCCAATGCTATGCAAAGCGGGTGGTATTACCAAATCAGATATCGGCGCCATTCGTATCCAGGACAAACACACATTTTTAGAACTGCGCCAAGAAGCGCAAGATGGCTTTATGTCGACCCTTGGATCTGATCCCAAGGTCGAAGGTGCGCCTATTGCAGCCCTTGATGCGGCGCCCGACCTGCCGCCAGCGCCACCGCGTGGCGCCAGCGGGGGCAAACCACATCGCGGATCGGGTGGTGGCCGTGGATTTGGTGGAAAATCAGACGGGCCACGTCGATCTGATCGGGGTGACAAGCCCGCGCGCGGGGATAAATTTCACCCCATTGGCGCACCAAACGATGCGCCCAAGCCCGAGCGTGCCAAAGACCGCCCCAAGCGGTTTGACAAACCAACATCGCCCTCGAACCCTGTCAAAGAGCGCCCAGAGGGCGTCGTGACCCCAATCAAGAAAAAACCGCGCAAATCTGCGGGACCAGATGGCGGGTTCGATCCCAAATCACCCCAATCGTCAAAACGCGCAGGCGCCAGAAAACCTGCGGGCACCGGTTTGGCACCCAAGGTGGGCAAATTCAACAGCAAGAAAAACAAAGCGCGCCGCACCGATGGGGCGCCATCTGGCAAGGGTGGTTTTTCT
>CAZWFE010000026.1:0-32968 GCA_964633145.1 uncultured Phaeobacter sp.
AAGGGCGATGCTGAGTTGTGCTTTGACGCGGGAATGGATGATTACTTACCCAACCCTGTGTCTCTGGAAACGCTAGATACGACATTGGAAAAGTGGCTTAAAAAACCACATCAAACCCTTATGTGATCGCGGAATGCAGCATAAGGGTTTTCAAATTTTGCGACTCAGGCTAAATTGGAACAAAACATGAACATGTGACAATGTCCCGCAAACGAATTCTATATGCTTGGTTTCCTTACCTTGGTGCAGAACGCATTCTGCGCCAACGCGGCTATGATGGGGATACAGCAGTTGCGATTGTTGATGCAAAACATAACACGCAAATCCTGTCCTCGCTCAATGCACAGGCCCGCGCCTTGGGCCTGTATGTGGGACAGTCGTTGCGTGATGCATTGGCCATTTCCCCTGAATTACGGACACATCATCGCAATCCACAGAGTGAGGATTTGTTTTTAATGGCGCTGGCGCGATGGGCCGAGAAATTCAGCCCATGGATTGCGCCCACAAAACCAGATGGATTTGCGATGGATTTCACAGGGTGCGCCCATTTGTTTGGTGGCGAACAGGGATTAATTGACACCCTGCGCCAAGATTGCGCGGCCCTGAATTTGACCGTTTATATTGGTGTGGCCGACACACTAGGTGCGGCATGGGGATTGGCACGATTTGAAACAGGCGAATTCGCCCCACAACATGCGGGCGACGCCATTATGCAAGAGGCCCGCGCCACACGATCCCGCGCCGTCAAACGCAAACATTCCGATCGCGGCCATCCTATGCAGGCACAAAACGTACAATCCCAAGGTCGATGCGCCGTTGCACCCCCAGGTCACACACGACAGGCGTTGGCACCTTTGCCAATCGCCGCGCTGCGCCTATCTGATCAAATCTGTGATAAATTGGTCAAACTGGGCCTGCGCCGGATAGAAGATCTGTGGGATCAACCTAGGGCCGGTCTGGCCCGCCGCTTTGGGCGCGATGTTGTGTTGCGACTGGACCAAGCCTTGGGCAGCACACCCGAACCTATTTCGCCCAATAAAACCGTGCCCCATTTTGGGGTACGGATCAGTTTCCCCGACCCGATTGGTCTGGCCCCAGATATTACCGCCGCCTTTGACAAATTGGTCCAGCGGCTGTGCGCACGACTAAAGCAACATGGCAAAGGCGCACGCCACCTGCGCGTTGATTTTTTGCGCTGCGATGACACATCGCAAACCATCACCCTAGGGTTGGCGCGCGCAACCGATGATCCTGACCGTATTCGCCCGTTATTTGATGTGCGCCTGCCAGACGTTGACCCCGGCTTTGGCATTGACATCATCCGGCTTGAGGCTGTCCAAACCGAACCCCTGCACCGCACCCAAGCCGTGGGCCACCTTGAGGCTGGGCGCCAAGTGGCCGAGCGGTTGCAAAGCCAGCATAGCCTAGATGATTTACTGGCGCGGATCGCCACACGGGTGGGCAGCGATAATGTGATACGCCTGCATCCAAATGACAGCCACATTCCCGAACAAACCTGCCAAGCAGAACCTGCGCTGCATTCAGACCCCAGCCCAGATTGGCCCCATGCCCCCCGCCCGCGCCCGCTGTTGCTGTGGCCACCCGAATTCGTGCATCCCGCAGATGCGCAACGCCCGCCAAAATCATTTCGCTGGCGCGGGCGCAGTTTGACCACGCGTTTCGCCCGCGGGCCAGAACGCATTGCACCGCAATGGTGGGTCGATGATCCAAACTGGCGCAGCGGTGTGCGCGATTATTGGCATATCACCTGTGACAGTGGTGATGTGTTATGGGTGTTCTATGCCCATGGCGGCACGGTATCTGGCGGCTGGTTTTGCCATGGTCGGTTTGGATAAACGGGGCCTAGCGCACCATCAATTTGGCCACGTCCAGCATGCGGTTCGAAAACCCCCATTCATTGTCATACCACCCAAACACCCGCAACGTCCCCCCCAAGGACACGGATGTTTCGCGCCCACTGATGACCAAGGATTCCGGCCGCGCGCGCAGATCGGTGGACACCAAGGGTTCCGTAATCCACCCCAGATAGGGGCTAGATCGGGTCGCTTGGAATAAAACATCGTTGGCCTCACCGGTTGAGGTGGGTTTGACCGTCTGCACCGCCAAATCAATCGCCGACACACTGGCGGTTGGCACGCGAATGGCGCGCGCTTCGATGCGGCCCGCCAGATGGGGCAAAACAATGCCAATCAATTTGCCCGCCGATGTGGTGGTGGGCACCATCGACAGTGCCGCCGCCCGTGATCGCACCAAATCACCGCGGGGTGCATCCACCGTCGGCTGGCTGCCCGTGTAACAATGCACAGTGGTCATATGCCCGCTATGAACGCCAAAGGCATCGTCCAAAACCCGCAACAGCGGCGCCAAAGCATTCGTTGTGCAAGACGCATTAGACACCACCATCTGATCGGCCAAATGGTGGTCATTTGCCCCCAAAACCACCGTCAAATCCGCGATATCGGCGGGGCCAGAAATCAACACTTTGCCTGCGCCGGCCTGCAACCCTTTGTCGGCCTGTTCGCGCGTCGCGATATGGCCGGTACATTCGAACACGATATCGATGTCGGATAAATCCAGCTGCGATATATCGCGCAGATGTGTCACAGGAATATGCTGGCCCTTGACCGTCAAACCATCTGCCTCGGCACGAACAGGATCGGGATAGGGGCCAAAAACGCTATCGTATTGAAACAGATAAACGCAGCTGTCGAGCTGCGCGATATCATTAATCCGCACCACCTGAAACTGATCCGGCTGGGCCAACACCAATCGCAAAACGCTGCGCCCGATACGGCCAAAGCCGTTGATCATAATGCGAATGGGGCTAGACATGGAATACCTCGAATCTGTTCAATGAAATGGATGCAATCCTAAATTTCACCCAGCCACAAGGCCGGTCTGCAAATTTATCTTTTGCGAAAGGCCAATATTTTGCTGACATCATCTTTGTGCGGGCCATCGGCCTTGGGGCCGTAAATGGGCACTTCGACCACAGAGATATCGTAAATTGCGGGGGCCAATTCATCCACCATATCGGCAAACCCACGCGCCTGCCAATGGGCGGCATTCACCGACACACAGACCAATCCATCCCGCGCCGTCACGCGCAGCAATTCATGAAAGGCTGATGGCCCTACATGACCCGTTGTAAAGGTGCCTGAACTGACAACCGCGCGGTAGCAATTGTCCGCCACTGGCAGTTCATCCGTCAGGTCGCCCAAAAAACAGCTGCGATAACACCCCTTGGCCAGTGCAACAGCCAGCATTTCGCGCGAAATATCCGTGCCATCCACGACCAATGGCCCATTGGCTTGGAACAATTGCCCAACAATGCCCGTGCCAGCGCCCACATCCAATGCAGGCCCCTGACCGCCCAAGGTTAAAAACCGCTGGACCACATGCAGGGGCAGTTGATAATCCATCGCTGCCGCAAAATCACTGTCATAGGTATCGGCCCAAGCCGCATAAAGCCGCTGGTTATCCTGCGGCGATTGCAGGGCATAAGCATCATCAAGGGCGGGTTTGCGATCTGTCATACCCAATAGCACGACAGATGCACCAAAATTTCAAGTGTTTTCCCAAAGGCCGCTGTATCAGCGCAATTTCATGTGACGGTTCACATCTTTGTACAGCAAATACCGAAACGGTCCTGGACCCCCTGCGTAACAGGCCTGCGGACAGAATGCGCGCAACCACATGTAATCGCCTGCCTCGACCTCGACCCAGTCTTGGTTCAGGCGATAGACGGCTTTGCCCTGCAACACATACAGCCCATGTTCCATCACATGCGTTTCAGCAAAGGGGATCACACCACCGGGTTGAAATGTAACGATCGTCACATGCATATCGTGGCGCATATCGGCCATATCGACAAAACGTGTGGTCGCCCATGCCCCATTGGTATCCGGCATCAACGTTGGGGCAATATCGCGTTCATTGGTGACAAAGGCGGTCGGGTGATCCACCCCATCCACCGGTTCATAGGCTTTGCGGATCCAATGGAATGTCGCCAGCGCATCAGATGTATTTGCCACCGTCCACTGCGCCGCAGGCGGGATATAGGCATATCCGCCCTCGGTCATGATATGGGATGTGCCATCAATGGTTACGTTAATCTGACCTTGGGTCACAAACAAAACAGCCTGCGCAGCGTCATCTGTTTCAGGGGTCTGACTGCCCCCTTGGGGGGCAAGTTCAACGATATAGTGGCTGAATGTTTCAGCAAACCCAGACAAAGGGCGCGCGATCACCCACATCCGCATGCCCGTCCAATGGGGTAAAAATGACGTCACAATATCGCTGTATGTACCTTTGGGGATCACCGCATAGGCATCGGTAAACATGGCGCGATCTGTCAAAATTTGCGTCTGGGGCGGCAAGCCACCGTTTGGGGAATAATACGAACCGTCAGTCATTATAATTCTTTCATATGTTTTGAAAAATATAGGCGCAGCCCCGCCGCAAAGCGAGCAGGCGAAAACCGAAAGCAGTCACTTGTTATTTTTGAAAATCCACGACCATCATTCGCCTAAGCCAACAGGCTGACCCACCACAGTGAAATGCAAGTCTTGCGGTGAAAACAGCTGGGCCGCCACGCGGTTTACATCATCCAATGTCAGTGCATTGATCCGATCATTGCGGGTTTCAATATAGTCGGGCGACAGCCCCATGCGCTGCATGCCCACCAAAATGCGTGCAATCGGGGCGTTGCCGTCAAACCGCAGGGGATAGGCCCCCGTCAGATAGGTCTTGGCCGCCTGTAGTTCCGCCGCGCTCACGCCATTTTGTTGGATCGATTGCCATTCATCACGGATCACGGCAATTGTTTCTGCCGCTTTGTCGTTCGCGCTGGCCACTTGGCCCATCACCAGATCGCCATAGTCGCGCCCATATAGGAATGTACTGATCCCATAGGTCAGACCACGTTTTTCGCGAACCTCGGTCATCAGGCGGCTTTCAAATCCGCTGCCACCTAGAATATGGTTCAACACATAGGCGGCAAAGAAATCGGGATCGGTTTGGTTAATCCCGCGATGACCAAACAATATCACCGACTGCGGGGTTGGGAATTGCGTCACCGATACCCCCCCGACCAAAGCATCATCCGTGGGTTCGGGCAAGGCGGCCGTGCTGGTAGCAGGCAAATCCCGCACCAAATGATCAATCAATTCGCCCAATTTGCGTTGTGAAATATCACCAACCGCAGACACAATCAAACGATCACGCACCAAAATACGGCGATGCGCTGCCAGCAAATCATCGCGGGTCAGCTGGGCCACAATATCGGATGTGCCTTGGGTTTCTGATCCATAGGGATGATCGGGAAAGGCGCGGGCAAAAAATGCGCGCGATGCAATGTCGCCCGGATCCTGTTGGCTGGACGCCAAAACAGACAGGATCTGGCCGCGCACGCGTTCAATGGCATCTGGATCAAAGCGGGGCTGTGTCAGGGACAGTTTCAACAAATCGACGGCTTGGTCGCGGTTGTCGGTCAACATACGGGCAGAAACAGACAGACTGTCTTGGCCCACGTCATACCTAAATGACGCGGCCAAATCTTCTTTGGCTTTGCCAAAGGCTTGGGCATCTAGGTCGCCTGCACCCTCTTCGATCAGGGCGGTCATGAAATTCGAAACACCGCGTTTGTCCATGGGTTCAGTGGATGCACCCCCTACAAACCGCAGTTCCAGCGCGACAAAGGGAATATTGTGATCCGACACCAACCATGCGGTCACGCCGCTGGGTGTTTCAAATTCCTGTATTTTTGGCATCGCCCAAACCGGCAGGACCGGCAGGGCCAACAACAAAACGAAAACATAGGTCAAAATTCGCATTATTCGGTCCCTTGCTGCTTGGCCATAACCCAGCCTGTAACTGAATTTTTCGCATCAAACACATCACGTGCGGCGGCGACAATGTCCTCGGCCGTGACGGATTGCAGGATATCGGGCCAGTCATGCACATCCGCAATGGTCAATCCCGATGTCAGTGCGCGCCCATAGGATCGCGCCAAACCTGTCACGGAATCGCGTGCATAGATTTGGGATGCGCGGTATTGCCCCTTGATCCGTGCCAGTTGTTCTGCATCGATGCCCGTTTCAATAAAATCCGCCACAGCTGCATCCAACGCGTCCTCGGCCTGTTGCAAACTGACGCCTTCGGCGGGGACAATCACCAAATCAAATGTGGTTCTGTCCAGCGACACCCCTGAATAGGACGCCGACACATAGACCGCTTGGGGATCGTCAAACTGCAATTTCTGCACCAAAACAGATGTTTGACTGCCCCCCAAAACATCCGCCAACAGCGTCAGCGCCGCGGCCCGATGTTGATCGCCGCTGTCACGCTCGGGCGCCAGATAGCTGCGCACGACATAGGGCTGCGCCACGCGTTCGTCATAAAACTGCAACCGCCGTGCGGCGGAATGGGGCGGCTCTTGGGGGCGGGTGCGATCCCCCAGATTTGGGTTGGCGGGGATCGGCCCGTAATAGGTTTGTGCCAGATCAAACACCTGTTGCGGATCAACATCGCCCGCCACAATCAAAATGGCGTTATTGGGCGCATAAAACTGGCGGTAATAGGCCAGTGCATCGTCCAATTCCAACGCCGACATTTCATGCCGCCAGCCAATGACCGGCACGCCATAGCGATGGTTTTGATACAGGGCCGCGTTGAATTGTTCGCGAAACAGCGCATTTGGGTTGGTTTCTGTGCGCTGATTGCGTTCCTCAATAATCACATCGCGTTCGGTATAAATATCGTCAGGGTCCAGATCCAGATTGACCATGCGATCGGATTCCATCGACATCATCAACCCCAACCGATCCGATGCGATCCGTTGATAATAGGCGGTATAATCATAACTGGTAAAGGCATTGTCGCTGCCACCATTTTCGGCCACAACCCGCGACAATTCCCCATCAGCCAGATTTTTGGTTTTCTTGAACAACAAATGTTCCAAAAAATGCGCGACACCTGAAACACCTGCGGTTTCATCCGCAGATCCAGCGCGGTACCAAACCATATGGGTCACCACAGGGGCGCGGTTGTCTTGGATCACGACGACCTGCATGCCGTTGTCCAGCCGTGTTTCAAACACCTGATCAGATATATCAGCCGCAGCACCAGCCGCGTAGATTGCAAAAAACGCAATTATAGAAACGAAAACGCGCATGACGATACTCCCTTATACTAGGATAGATATTCAGTCTTGCGCCAGTTTCAAGTTATTAGTCCAAAGGCATCGTCGGCGTTTTCACGCCCAACAACCGCCAACGCTGCACTTCGCGATAGGCGTCCAGCGTTTGGAACCGATACGCTTGGTTATAGCGATCGACGCGGAATAATTTCAAACGCGAAAACCGCGCCTGTGTTTTGCGGAATTTTTCGTCCTCATCGGCCAATGTCTGACGAATTTCGGGATCGCTGCCATAGCGGCCCACATGCGCGACAAAGGCCGCATCACCCGTGACCGTTTTCGCCGACCCAGCGCGCCCACCCAACGCTGCCAATGCATCCGCTTTGGGTGTGGGGTCAACCAAATTGCGGCCACCTGGTGTTGGTGTGGGCAGCGCAGTCAGGTTTTGCGGCATTTCCAGCGATTCATTGGGCAGCACGGCAAATTCCTCAGGACCCGCCTTGGGATCATATAAATCCCGCAAACGACCTGGTTTGCCGCTACACGCAGACAGCAAAAATGCTGTACCTAACAAAATCGCAATAAACCGTTTCATGCTCTCTCCGCCCATTCGGTGTCTTAGCCATACCGCAAAGATCAGCGCGGGTCACCCGTCTTTTTTCGGGTCGCCAAAAAATGCCAAACCAATCGCCCCTGCAAATATAAAAATATCAGCCACGTTAAAGGCATAGGGATTATTGATCCCACAGCATGACATATTCAGGAAATCAACAACGGCCCCGTGGATCACACGATCCAGCGCATTGCCCAAGGCCCCGCCGATCAACAACCCCGCACACAGGCGCGCCCAAAGGTCCAGCTGCTGACGATAGGCCCATCCCACGACAAAAGCAGATACCGCACAGGACAGCCCCACCAAAACCCAGCGCGTGACATCACTGTCTTGGGCAAAGAGGCCAAAGTTGATCCCGTAATTCCATGCCATGCTAAATTGCAAAAATGGCGGATAGACGGGATAAAACCCGATTGCGGGCAATTCCAATACATACAGAATTGCCCATTTGCTGATTTGGTCAATCAAAAATGCGCCCAGCGCTGTGATGGCCAAACCCCGCATGATTAATGCCGGAAATGGCGCATGCCGGTGAACACCATGGCCAACCCTGCCTCATCCGCGGCAGCGATCACATCCGCGTCACGCATGGATCCACCGGGTTGAATGACCGCCGTGGCCCCGGCCTGTGCCGCCGTCAACAGACCATCTGCAAAGGGGAAAAACGCGTCAGAGGCGACAACCGACCCTTGGGTCAGGGGCGCGGGCAAGCCCAGCGTTTCTGCCATGTCTTGTGCCTTGCGCGCGGCAATGCGGCAGCTGTCAACGCGGCTCATTTGGCCGGCGCCAACGCCAACGGTTGCGCCATCTTTGACGTATACGATGGCATTTGATTTGACGTGCTTGGCCACTTTCCACGCAAACAACAGGTCGTGCATTTCTGCATCTGTTGGTGCGCGTTTTGTGACGACCTGCAAATCATCGATGCCGATGTGGCCGTTATCTTTGTCTTGGACCAAATAACCGCCAGACACCTGACGAATGGTCATGGCGGCCTGACGCGGATCGGCCATGGCCCCTGTGGTCAACAGGCGCAGGTTTTTCTTGGCTGCAAAAATCTCCATCGCCTCTTGGGTGGCATCGGGGGCAATGACAACTTCGGTAAAAATGTTGCTGATTTCCAGCGCGGTATCTTTGTCTAAGGTATGGTTTAGCGCGATAATCCCGCCAAAGGCGGATGTGCGATCACAATCAAAGGCCGCGCGATAGGCATCAACCAATGTACCCCCACGCGCCACACCACAGGGGTTGGCGTGTTTGATAATCGCACAGGCCGGACCCGCCGCAGGATCAAATTCACAGGCCAATTCAAAGGCCGCATCTGTGTCGTTGATGTTGTTATAGGACAATTCCTTGCCCTGATGCTGAATGGCGGTTGCCACACCAGGACGATCGGACCCATCCACATAGAACGCCGCTGATTGATGGGGGTTTTCCCCATAGCGCAGCGATTGCGCCAATTCACCCGCCACAACGCGGCGACGCGGTGCAGGTTTGTTCAGCGCATTTGCCATCCATGTGGATACGGCCGCATCATAGGCCCCCGTGCGCGCATAGGCGCGTTGGGCCAGTTTTTGACGGAACGCATAGGATGTCTGCCCTTCGTTCGCGGCGATTTCGCCCAATAATTCTTCGTAATCTTCGACATCGACGACGGTTGTCACGAACCCATGGTTTTTCGCAGCCGCACGGATCATCGCGGGGCCACCGATGTCGATGTTTTCGACGCAGGTGTCATAATCTGCGCCCTTGGCCACCGTTTCTTCGAATGGATAAAGATTGACGACCAACAGATCAATCGCGCCGATGCCATGCGTTTCCATCGCGGCCACATGATCGTCATTATCACGCAGGGCCAACAAACCACCATGCACCATTGGGTGCAGTGTTTTGACGCGACCGTCCATCATTTCAGGGAACCCCGTAACATCGGCCACATCGCGCACAGGGATGCCCGCATCGCGGATCGCCTTGGCGCTGCCGCCAGTGGACAGTAATTCGACACCTGCGCCATCAAGGGCGCGTGCCAGATCAATCAAACCAGTTTTATCAGAAACAGAAATCAACGCGCGGCGCAGGGGTACAAGGTCGGTCATGGGTGTCCTTTGTCTCAACTCTTAGGGTGGTGGCGATCCACATCTGTCACATCGCGCACTGCCAGTGCTGTATCATGTGATTTCGAAAATGACCACCGGATGCGCGTTGCATAGTTGATTATTTTGCCAGATAAAATGATCTGTTTTGTCGCGCGTGGTTCGGCATAACCTGTTTCCAAATACGCGCTGGTGTCTAATCCCAGCTGCAGCGTACCATCATGCGCAAAAATCCATGTTTCCCCATTTCGCAGCGTCATTTGCACCTTTGACCGGGCGGGCAGCACCGTGATCGCAACATCGGGATGCACATGGAAATTGATTGCAACGTCCAATCCCTGGGCCAACCCCGCGCCCGCACACACGGTTTTGTCACGATCTGAAATCGCCATGAACAGGTCTTCGCCCGTCAGGGTGCGCCCGTCCGACGTCAAGGCGATATCACGGATATGCGTCACGCCACAGTGGCGGACATAGCCATCATGCGCAGCCTGCGCCCGTGCCACCTGACCATCTTGATTGAATTCGGTGGGCACCTTGGACGGGCCATTGACCAACAATTGCCCCACGCGCGCACCCTGTCGCAGCGTTTGACCCAACTTGGCGCTAGACAGCCCCTGTATCGTGGCCGAACTATGGGCAGCGGTCGCACGGCTGGCGCTGCGCCATTTGGTCCCGAAATCATGGCCCGATCCACAATTCACAATGACAGGTCGCCGCCCGCTGACCAACTCTATCCCCAAGGTGCTGGCATGGGCCTGTAAGGATGCGACCCCCGTGGGTGGCGGTGCCGCATCCATAACAACAGATGTCCGACCCGCAGACAGTTTCGCATACCCCATCACAACCCCATTGGATTTGGGCAGGGAACCGGGCTGCGATTGCGACAGTACAAAATCCAAACGGCCCAACACACCGCGCGATCCACCGTGGAACCGAGGCAATGATCCATCTGCGTGGCGCAGAGTTCGCAAAGATGCGATAATGGCATCAATTGCTTGTAAATGCGATGGTGCGGGGGTCCAGCCTGCCGCGCTTAGCGCCTGCGCAGACCACACCAGCAACACAGCGATATCCAGCAATTCTGACGGTTGACGCGTTGCAATTCCGCCATCTGCATCGACGTACTGGCGACATTCACGCACCAATGCGCCCGTCGCTGGCGGCACAAAATCATCGTGCCCCGTCAGCGTCAGACCGCCCAAGATCAACCCTGTCAATGCCTCAAGCCGCGGCACGCCCCGCGGCACCGCTTGCCAGCGTTTGGACAGAAACTGCATATGATTGGATAAATTGATATAGTATTGTTCCACCTCAGCCACACTGCGATTTTGACAAATCAGCGCATGATGATGCAGCAACCGAATAACACGGCGTCCCGCCAAATCCGCGCGCCAGCCGGTTCCGCGCCCTTGGTCATAGCGGTTTAACCAGCTAAACACCCAACTCTGGGCCAAGCTGCGCGCCTGTTTGTCGCCTAGGGCAGCCAAATCATCCAACCAGCCAAAGCCATGCAATTCAGTGTCAAACGCAGAACTGGGTGGGGTAATGGACCATATATCGGCCCCCTTCGTTTCAACCGATTGCCCCGCCAAAACCAAATGGCCTGCAACGATGTGCTGCGCTTTCTTAAGTGTACCGATGGACAGGGGGTCGGGGCGATTGACGAAATCAGGCACCTGACGCGGGCTGCGTATTGTCCGCGCTGCATATTGATCGCCAAACCGGCGCATCCAATGCGTTAAATTGCCAAGTCCTGCCATCACTGCCCTTATATCAGCACCCAAGGGGTTGCAGGAACTATAACAGGCAAAGCCAGTCTGTCACCGTGATTTTCAGTGTCAGGTGCGAATTATCATGACGCTTTGGTCAAGACACACATATAAAACCCGTCAATCCCCCCCTGATCCGACAGGATATCGGGGGTAAGGCGCAGGCCGCCTTCGGATGTGATCCACTCAGGGTCGATATGATCGCGATCCAACGCACTGCGATCCACGGACATGGCAGAATTCCGTGCCAACAGGTCATCAATCTGGCATTCACCTTCGTCGGGGAACAGCGAGCATGTGCAATACACCATACGCCCGCCAGGCGCCAACAGGGACACCGCATGATCCAGCAACTGCGCCTGTAACGCAAATAAATCGCCAAATTTCGCACCATCCTTGGAATAGGGCAAATCAGGGTGGCGGCGGATGGTACCGGTGGCACTGCAGGGCGCATCCAATACAATGGCGTCATATGCCCCCTGATGGTCCAATGCATTGCCGGCCTGCACCGTGGCCGTCAACTGTGTGCGGTCCAAATTTTCATAGACCCGCTTTAGCCGGTTTTCGGAAATATCCAAGGCCGTCACATGCGCGCCACCTGCGGCCAACTGCATGGTTTTCCCGCCTGGCGCGGCGCAGACATCCAAAACAGTTTGCCCCGCCACATCGCCCAACAGGCGCACAGGCAGCGCGGCCGCCGCATCCTGAACCCACCATTGTCCATCCGCAAACCCTGGCAACAACGATACCTGCCCCGCATTATGTAAACGCACGGTTCCGCCGAAAACAACCTGACCCCCCAAAACATCCGCCAAATTCTGCGCCTGATCGGCAGACTTGGGTGTGATATCCAAGGGGGGCGTTGCAAATTGCACCTGTTCGATGCGGCCCATTTGCTCGGGACCATAGGCCGCGACCAGCGGACCACGCAGCCATTTGGGCAAACGCGGCACGCGCAGAATTTTCCATTCCTCAGGGCCGTGTTGGGCCACTTTGCGCAAAACAGCGTTGACCATGCCCTTTAACGCTTGGGCGCGTTTGTTGGCGGCCACCAGATTGACGGCGTCATTGACGATGCCATGTGCATCCCCGCCGGTGCATAATTCCACCGTTCCCAGACGCAAAACGTTATGCACAAACAATGGAGGCGCCTTGCGCATATGTTTCGACAAAATACGATCCGCGCGTTCCAGCCCGCGCAGCGTATCCAATGCCAATCGCTGGGCACGGGCACGATCGGCGGGGTCCAACCCTTCAAGCGCGCCATTTTGGACCAGCTCGGCCAACAGACGACCTTCGCCCAAAATCTGTGTCAATAAATAAACAGCCGCCGAACGGGGTGTTTTACGATGGGGCGCCATTGGTGTATGATCCTTGCAACTCGCGTTCTGCGTCGTATATCAAGCGTATCAGCACAAGGAAAGCCATGATGACGGACAAACCCGATATTCCCCCCGCCGCCCAGCGCGCATTGGCCGAAGCCGAAGAGCGCCGCAAAAAGGCAAAGGCCAAAGAATTGCCCACCGAATTGGGCGGCCGTGATGGACCAGAACCCGTGCGCTATGGCGATTGGGAAAAGAAAGGGATTGCAATCGATTTTTGATCTGTTGCGGCCCTAAATCAGACCAGTGGACCATCGCCCAACTGAAACCCGCGCAAAAAATCCACGATATCCTGCGCCGATTTGCCCGCACGCTGTGCGCGTGTGATGCGAACCGCGCCTTGGCCACAGGCAATGATCAATTCGCCAGTTTGCGATAAAATCTGGCCGGCAGAACCGTTGCCATCCACCACGCAAGACGCCAGACATTTCACACGTGCTCCCTGACATTCGAACCAAGCCCCCGGAAATGGGGACAGCCCGCGAATTTGGCGATCAATGTCCACGGCTGGACGGGTCCAGTCAATCTGTGCCTCGGCTTTGTCGATTTTATGGGCGTATGTCACACCATCATCCGGCTGGGGCTGCGCCACCAAATCGGGTAGTTGATCCAAGGCCCGTACAATCAATGCCGCGCCTTGGGCCGATAATTTGTCATGCAGCAATGCGGTTGTGTCAGTGTCGTCGATGGGCATTTCGTCGCGTAACAACACGGGGCCTGTGTCCAGACCAGCCTCCATCTGCATAATACATACACCGGTTTGCGTATCACCGGCCATAATCGCACGATGAATGGGCGCCGCACCGCGCCAGCGCGGTAACAGCGATGCGTGGATATTCAGGCACCCAAATTTCGGGGCATCCAACACCGCCTGCGGCAGGATCAATCCATAGGCCACAACCACAGCCACATCTGCGCCCAGCGCTGCAAATTCTGCCTGATCCGGTGCCGATTTCAACGACAGCGGATGGCGCACGGGCAGACCCAATTCAACGGCCCGCGCATGAACGGGGGTTGGGCGATCTTTCTTGCCGCGACCTGCGGGGCGCGGGGGTTGGCAATAGACACAGACAATGTCGTGCCCTGCCCGCACCAAAGCATCCAAAACCGGTACGGAAAAATCCGGCGTTCCCATAAAAACCAGTTTCATCGCGCTTTTTTCGCCTTTTTGATCAGCATATCGCGTTTCATTTTTGACAGATGATCGAAATACATTTTGCCATTCAGATGGTCGATCTGATGCTGTACCGATGTGGCCCATAGGCCCACAAAGTCACGTTGTTCCAACACACCCTGATCATTCAGAAATTCAACTGTCACCGCGCGGGGGCGGGAAATTTTGGCCCAAACGCCGGGTAAATTTGGGCTAGCTTCATCATGATCGCGCAGCTGAACCGAGGCATGCAGGATCACAGGGTTGGCCATACGCACCGCCTGCCCGCGTGTGTCAGATGCATCGACCACGGTCAAACGCTGCAGGATGCCAATTTGATTTGCAGCCAAACCGACACCGGGCATTGCCTCCATCGTGTCGATCATATCGGTCCAGATGGCGCGAATGTCATCGGTGATGGCATCAACCGGCGCGGCGGCGGTACGCAGACGTTTGTCAGGCCATGGAATACAGGGGCGTGCTGTCATTCATCAATCCCCGCGGGCCAATTCGCGTTTCAGCTTTTGCATTTTGCGGGTGATCATTTGGCGTTTCATCGCGCCCAGATAATCAATGAACAGTTTGCCATTCAGGTGGTCAATTTCATGCTGCACACAGGTTGCCCACAGATCGTCAAATTCGCGTGTCTGTTCGGTGCCGTCCAAATCCATCCAACGCACCTGGACCATTTTCGGGCGTGTCACCTCTGCGAATTGATCGGGGATCGATAGGCATCCCTCTTCATAGACGTTTTGTTCGTCGGATGATGCGATCACTTCGGGGTTTAGCATGACGATTGGGGTGCGCGGTTCGGTGTCTTCGCGGACGCAGTCCAGCACGATGATGCGTTCGGTCACACCAATTTGCGGCCCCGCCAGCCCAATACCGGGGGCATCATACATGGTTTCCAACATATCCGCCCCCAACTTGCGCACAGCATCCGAGCTGTCAGCATAGGGCGTACAGACCTTTTTCAGGCGAGGATCGGGGTGTATCAAAATCGGGCGTATCATGGGGGTGATTTAATCTAACTTACGCCCAAGTTCAACGGCCTTGCACATCGCCAGAAAAAGACTAGCCTAGCCGTGATTTAACACAGGAGACACCCAATGGATTTCGATCGCGTCATCAACCGTTTTGGCAGCCATTCCGTGAAATGGGACATGATGGAGGCCGCCTATGGCGTCCCCGCTCAAGACGGCATTGCCATGTGGGTCGCAGATATGGATTTCCAGCCCCCCCAATGCGTGCAAGACGCGATCGCAAAAATGGGGGAAACAGGGGTTTATGGGTATTACGGCGATGAAACAGATTATCGCAATGCCATCTGCTGGTGGATGCAAAACCGCCATGGATGGCAGGTTGATCCATCGTGGATTTTCACCACACATGGGTTGGTAAATGGCACCGCAATGTGTGTGGATGCCTATACCAAACCGGGGGATGGGGTGGTTTTGTTCACCCCTGTCTATCACGCCTTTGCCCGCGTGATCCGCGCGGCGGATCGGCATGTGGTCGAATGCCCGCTGGAACAGGTGGATGGTCTGTATCGCATGAATTTCGATGCCTATGATGCAATGATGACGGGCCGCGAGAAAATGATAATCCTATGTTCGCCCCACAACCCCGGTGGTCGCGTGTGGACCCGCGATGAATTGCAACAGGTCGCCGATTTCGCCAAACGTCACGATTTGATTTTGGTGTCTGATGAAATCCACCATGATTTGGTGTTCTCGGGCCACCGCCACACAGTGATGGATTTGGTCGATCCCAGCATTCGCGATCGGCTGGTGATGATGACTGCCACGACCAAAACATTCAACATCGCCGGCAGCCATTCCGGCAATGTTATCATTCCCGATGACGCCTTGCGCGCCACATTTGCGGGGCGCATGAATGCCTTGGGCATCAGCCCCAACAGCTTTGGCCTGTTTATGGCCGAGGCCGCCTATAGCCCCGAGGGCGCAGAATGGCTGGACGCCTTGATTGATTATCTAGAGGGCAACCGCAAACTATTTGATCAAACCATCAACGAAATTCCCGGCCTGCAATCCATGCCGCTGCAATCTACCTATCTGGCTTGGGTGGATTTTTCGGGCACAGGGATGGCCCGCGACGAATTTACCAAACGTGTGGAACAGGATGCCCGAATTGCGGCCAACCATGGCCCCACCTTTGGCACAGGGGGTGATACATATCTGCGGTTTAACCTAGCCACCCCGCGCAGTGTTGTCGAAACCGCCTGCACAAGACTGAAAGAGGCCTTTGCGGATTTGCAATAATCAGGCGTCGCGCCCGGACATATCCCCAATCAAGGCAACGGGCGCGCCATCAGGCCGCACAAAATCCAACGCCGCACGGTCCGACGCCGCCGTGTTTCGTTTATATTCGAATTTCCATTCACCATTTTCTTGGTCCGAGGCCACGATCAAGCATTGCGACACATGCTTGGTCCCATCAAACATATCCACCAATCCCCGCAAATGCGGCGCGGTCTGGGCATCTAGGGCAAATCCCCCATCCCATTTTCGCAGCACGGGATACAGTTCCCCATCAAATTCAACCCGTAAGCGCGTTGATTTTTTGGCAGCCGTTTTACGGGCATGATCCAGCCCCTGCAGAATTTCTGGTGTTAAATATGTGGACATCGCAGCCTCCTATACTGACAGGGTGACAACCCAACCGATTCTAGGCAAGCGCGCATTTGTATCAATTCGATCAATCCTTTCGGATACCTGTGCATCATTGCAGATGTGATGCGCGACTGTGCAGGTGGTCCAAACTGGGCCGCAGGGCTATATACCAGCAAACAGATATGAAAGGATGCCGACATGGGACAACTGGTCAATGGCGAATGGCACGATACTTGGTACGACACAAAATCAACGGGGGGCGCATTTGTGCGATCAACCGCGGGATTCAGGAACTGGGTGTCTGCGGATCCGAACGCACAGCATCGCGCAGAATCTGGCCGGTATCACCTGTATGTATCGCACGCCTGCCCATGGGCGCATCGCACGCTGATTTTTCGCGCACTTAAGGGGCTAAGCGACCATATTACGGTCAGCGTCGTGCACCCCGACATGCTGGACCAAGGCTGGACTTTTGCAACTGATTTTGATGGTGCAACGGGGGATACATTGTTTGGCCTGCCCTATATGCGCGATATTTATCTGCGCGCTGATCCACAAATTTCGGGGCGCGTTACGGTGCCTGTTCTGTGGGACAAGGTGGCAAATACCATCGTGTCGAACGAAAGTTCGGAAATCATTCGCATGTTCAATTCCGAATTTAACGATCTGACAGGCAATACCACCGATTTCTGGCCAACCGCCTTGCGCGACCAAATCGAAGAGTTCAACACCCGCATTTATGACACCATAAACAATGGCGTGTACAAGGCAGGGTTTGCCACAACCCAATCCGCCTATGATGCGGCTGTTGTGCCATTGTTTGACAGTCTAGATTGGCTGGAAACGCACCTAGAAACCAACCGTTTCCTATGCGGCGCCACACAAACCGAAGCAGATTGGCGATTGTTTACCACCCTAATCCGGTTTGATCCCGTCTATCATTTGCATTTCAAATGTAACCGCAAACGGATTATCGACTATCCCAACCTATGGGCCTATACCCGCGACTTATACCAAACACCGGGCGTGGCAGAAACGATACATATGGACCACATTGTACGGCATTATCATTTTTCACACGAAACGATAAATCCGAACCGGATTGTTCCCATAAATCCGTTGCTGGATTATCAGTCGCCTCACGGCAGGGATAAATTATTTGCCTGAGCACCATAGTGATGGGCCATTGCCGCCAAATCATCCGGCGCAATGGCCCCATGCACGTAACCACACGCATTTGCACAGATCTGAAAAATCGATCCATCCGAAAAAAACGTTCCATTCGTTACAAACAAAACACGCGTGTCCGGCCAGCGATAGCTGGCGAAATCCGCGATTCCAACCGCAGCCCCTTGGCTTAGGTCTAAATCCAACACGATAATCTCGAAAAACTGTTGGCGCATGTGTTCAATCGCCATCTGCGCCGATCGTGCGACTTGAACCTTGGCCCCCAATCGGACCAACGCCCGTTCCCACAGACGTGCCAATTCAAATTCCTCTTTGATGATCAGCACGTTAATCATGATGCCGCCCTGCCTTTCGAAAATACCCCCATATCTTAACCAGATAAGCATAATTGGTTAACAATTGGTTAACGCGCACGAGAGACCTAGCCAGATATCAACTGGCGAACTCACCCAATGATTGCTAAGCTGACCCCAATTTAACAGGAGGGTTTGTTTTTATGTTTCGTAGCTTGGTCATCTTTCTTTTGTCCGCGACAACGCTGTCCGCGGCCCCGTGTGGTGGATCATTTCCACAATTCATCAACACGCTCAAACAGGACGCGCGCACCCAAGGGTATGACGCGACCACCGTAAATGCCTTTTTCGCATCCGCGGCTGTGGATCCCGCTGTAATCCGTGCCGATCGCGCGCAAGGGATATTCCAGATGCCATTTTTGGAATTTTCTAAACGATTGATCAGCAAAAATCGCATCGACCACGGTGCGAAAAACCTTAAAAAATATGCGAAAATCTTTGATCAGATTGAACGCGACTATGGCATTTCACGCGGGGTACTGACCGCATTTTGGGCCTTTGAAACCGATTTTGGCGCGGTGCAGGGCGATTTCAACACGCTCAATGCCTTGATTACGCTGTCCCATGACTGCCGCCGCCCCGAATTGTTCCGGCCGCAAATCTTTGCTGCACTTGAACTGTATCGTCGCGGCGATTTTGATCCCCAAACCACCACAGGCGCGTGGGCTGGCGAAATCGGCATGGTCCAAATGCTACCTGGGGACATTTTGGAAAACGGGGTCGATGGCGACGGCGATGGCCACGTTACCCTAAAAACATCCGCTGCCGATGCCTTGCTCAGCGGGGCAAAAATGCTGTCGCACTTGGGCTGGCGCGCAGGTGAACCCTGGATCCGCGAAATCACCTTGCCTGCGAATTTTGACTGGTCCCAAACAGGACTGGACACAACCAAATCCGTGACAAACTGGGAACGCATGGGCGTACGCGCACGCACAGGAAACCTTAGCCACAAAGCACTCGCAACCTCCATCCTCTTACCCCAAGGGCGCAATGGACCTGCCTTCCTCGCCTATCCAAACTTCAACATCTACTTCGAATGGAACAAAAGCTTTGTGTACGTCACAACAGCAGCCTATTTCGCCACACGGCTCGAAGGGGCCGCGCCCTACCAAACCAGCACCCCTGATCCAGCACTGAGCAACGATCAAATGGAACAACTGCAACGCAAACTCACACAGCTTGGGTATGACGTTGGTGGAATTGACGGCATCTTGGGCGCAAAAACACGTGCAGCAGTCCAAGATATGCAGAAAAAACTGGGCCTGCCCGCAGATGCATGGCCCACGCGTCAACTTCTCGATCAGTTGTAATGGCCTAGGGATGGTGGGCGGGGCGGCGTGCCGATAGGCACCAGCGTCCGCACATCATCCTAAAACACTATGCAACCAACTGTTCTGCTTTCTTCAAATCAACTGACACCAGCTGCGAAACACCCTGCTCTTGCATGGTCACGCCAAACAAACGATCCATCCGCGCCATCGTCACCGCATGGTGCGTGATAATCAAAAACCGCGTTTCCGTTCGGCGACACATCTCATCCAACAAATCGCAAAACCGCGTTACATTGGCATCATCCAGTGGCGCATCAACTTCGTCCAACACACAAATCGGCGCAGGGTTTGCCAAAAACACACCGAAAATCAACGCCAATGCCGTCAGCGTTTGTTCACCACCCGACAGCAACGACAGCGTCGACAGTTTCTTGCCAGGGGGCTGACACATGATCTCTAATCCTGCTTCTAGCGGATCATCGCTTTCAACCATGACCAAATTGGCCTCGCCCCCACCAAACAAATGGGTAAACAAATAACTGAAATTGGAATTGACCTGCTCAAAGGCCGTCAACAAACGCTCGCGGCCCTCGCGGTTCAAACTGCTGATACCGCTGCGCAGGGTTCGGATTGCGGCCTCTAAATCCAGCTTTTCCGATACCAAGTTATCATGTTCGACCTGAACCTCTTTGGCATCCTCTTCCGCACGCAGGTTCACCGCCCCCAATGCATCGCGTTGGCGACGCAATCGGGCGACCTCAGCTTCTACCGCATCCGAGGATGGCATGCGTTCGACGTCATCACCCAACCCCTGGACCAAGTCTTGGGGTGTCGTCTCTAACGCTTCGGCAATGCGATGCGCCGCTTGATCCACAGCGTCGCGGGCAGCTTCGGAACGGGCTTGCGCCCCTGCACGCGCTTCGCGTGCCTCTGATGCTGTGCGTTCGCAATCGCGCTCGCTTGCTACCAATTCGCGCAGTCCATTTTCTGCCTCGGCCAATGCGTCTGCAGCCGCCGCGCGGCGTTCTTCTGCCACGGCAATCGCTTCGTTCAACTCTTCACGTTTTTCTGCAATCTCTTCGGGTGCAGCACTGGCCTCAAACAAATCTTCTTCCGAAGCCTCTTTGCGATCTTGTAGTTCAGCAATACGCTTGCCCGCTGTCTCCAACCGGTGACGCCAACCGCTCAGTTCTTTGGTTACTTCTTGACTGCGGCGGGTCCGTGCGTCGCCTTCACGGCGGATTTCATCGAAATGCGACCGCTTGGCCATCATGGTCATGCGCGCCGCCTCGACTGTCATTTTCACATCATCGACTTGGCCACGTGCCTCATCTAAATCGCCCAAATCCAGCAGGCTGGCCTCGGCCTCGGCCACTTGGCGACGGGCCGTTTCAGAATCCTCTTGATGACGTTTGACCGCCAAACGCATATTTTCCAAACGCCCCTGCGCCATGCTGCGATCCGCTTCGGCGCGGCTCAGCGCGCGCGCAGCATCCGCGACAGCGCGATCCGCATCACGGCGTGCATCACGGGCATCGCGATCCGCGCGGGTTAAATCCGCCAGTTCCTGTGTCAGCCGATCATGGGCGGCACGCGTGGCCTCCATCCGGACAGTCGAACGTTCTAGCTGCTGCTTTAATTCTTCTAGCCGGTTCAACTGCTGCAACCGCAATGCGGCAGCCGATGGCGCATCCTCGGCCCAAGCGCGATACCCATCCCAACGCCACAGGTCCCCTTCGACGCTGACCAGCCGCTGCCCCGGGTTCAACAAAGGTTGCAACCGCGCGCCGTCATCTGGATCAACCAACCCAATTTGTGACATCCGCCGGGTCAAAACATCTGGCACGGATACATGATTGGTCATGGGGGTAATCCCATCAGGCAACGGCTGATCGCGATCATAGGCCGGTAATACGGTCCAGCCTGATGGGCCGTCTGCCTCGACCTCGGCCGCGCGCAGATCATCGGCCAAAGCTGCACCCAATGCCTTTTCAAACCCTTTTTCGACCTGCAACCTGTCGATAATCTGACCGCCTTCTGCGGTGTCACGTTCGACCAACTTGGCCAATGCTGCCACCTCGGCGCGAATGGCGTTGGCCTCGCCTTCGGCAGCGGATCGTTCGGCGCGTGCATCGGCTTCTCGGTCTTGGGTTTGGGCGCGCGATTCTTCGGCCTGCGCCAGCCGCTCTTCTGCCGTCTCGGCAATGGCGCGGGCTTCTTCTTCGGCGGCGATTGCGTCTTCATAGGCTTCGGCAAAGTTATCCAAGGCCTCTTGGGCCTCAGCCACTGCTTGTTGTGCCTTGGCCGCCTCGGCATCACTTTTGTCACGCGTTGCTGTTACATCGGTTAAAAACCGCTTGGCCGATTGATGCCGCGCAGCCAAACGGGCCACATCTTCGGTCAGTTCGCTCAGTTGCGTTTCGCGTTCGTGTAACACGCTTGCGGCCTCTTGCGCGGCGGCTTCGGCTTCGGCCAGTTTATCCGCAAAGCCGTCGGATGCCTTGGTCAGTTCACGCGATTCCCATTCCAAACGCTCAATCGTGTCGCCCGCATCACGGTTTAGGCCCGCTTCGCGTTCCATATCACGGGTCAACTGTTCGATCCGCGCGCGCAGGGTATCAATACGCTGCACAGCTTGGGTTTCTTGATCGGCCAAACTATCGCGCTGCACCTGTAGTCGCTGAACAATGGCCGATGCAATCGCCTCTTCTTCGCGCAGGGGGGGCAACGCCGTTTCAGCCGTTTCACGTGCCGTCGCAGCCTGTCGGGCCGCAGTTTCCGCCGCAGCTGCCGATTTTGTCAATTCTGTCAGCGCCGCATCCGCCGCTGCACGCGCGGTATCAGCATCCGACCAGCGTTTGAACAATAACAGGCTTTCAGCATGACGCAGTTGTTCGCCAATTTCACGATAGCGCGCCGCCTGTCGGGCTTGACGCATCAACTGCGCCAATTGACTGGCCAGTTGTTCGATCACATCATCGACCCGCGCCAAATTGGTTTCCGCCGATTTCAGTTTCAATTCAGCCTCGTGCCGCCGCTGATACAGACCTGAAATACCCGCAGCCTCCTCTAGGATACGGCGGCGGTTTTTCGGTTTGGCATTGATCAATTCGGAAATCTGGCCCTGCCGAACCAGGGCAGGCGATTGCGCGCCCGTTGATGCATCTGCAAACAACATCTGAACATCGCGTGCACGCACGTCCTTGCCGGCCACTTTATACGCGCTGCCCACATCACGGGTAATCCGACGCACAATATCCAACACATCTTGATCATTGAACCCAGCCGGCGCCAAGCGGTCCGAATTGTCCAGTGTCAACGACACCTCGGCAAAGTTGCGGGCCGGACGGGTGGAGGCGCCTGCGAAAATCACATCCTCCATCCCGCCGCCACGCATCGCAGTGGGGCGATTTTCCCCCATGACCCAGCGCAGTGCCTCAAGCAGATTGGATTTGCCACAACCGTTTGGCCCCACAACACCGGTCAGCCCGTCCTGAATAACCAGTTCAGTCGGATCAACAAAGCTTTTAAAGCCGGTCAGTTTCAGCCGTGAAAAACGCACACTTGCCCTTTGTCATGATTCTGTTACCTAATCGTTCATGAACACGCCCATCATGTCAACATATACCCACATCATGTCGTAAACCGTGGGTAATTTATCCACAATATATTGCGATAGGTGCAGAATGCAGATTGAAATTGAATATGCCCACCCGCGTCATCAGGGTATTGTGGACCTGCTGTCACAACATCACGCATTGATGCAATCCTTGTTTCCAGCCGAGGCCAATCATTATCTGGTGGTCGATGAACTTTGCCAGCCTGACATCCATTTCATCGGTGCCCGCGTCGATGGTGTGTATCGGGCCTGTGGCGCGATCCGCCTGAACGACACCTATAGCGAAGTCAAATCGATGTTCACCGATCCCCGCGCCCGCGGCTTGGGTCTGGCCGATAGCATATTATCATCATTGACGCAGATCACAAAAAACAATGGCCGCAGTCTGATGCGGCTGGAAACGGGCGTTGGCCTAGATGCCGCGCATCGCCTGTACCATCGCCATGATTTTCAGCCGCGCGGACCGTTTGGCGATTACAGAAACAGCGATTATTCCCTGTTTATGGAAAAATCTATACCGCAATCAATTTAGCCAAAAGAATTGCCAATCTCTCCACAACGCATATATTGGTAAATAAGTTATACCAATAGGTGCCCCATGCCGTTCAAAAAAGTCAGCGCAGAAAAATTATCGCAAGCCGTCACGCATCAGATCGAAGAATTAATCCTGCGCGGCATCCTGCGCCCTGGCGAACGACTGCCTGCGGAACGCGAGCTGTCCGAACGACTGGGCGTATCGCGCCCCAGCCTGCGCGAAGCCATTGCCGAACTACAGGACAAGGGCCTGCTAACATCCAAAGCAGGCGCAGGCATCTATGTTGCCGATGTCTTGGGCAATGCCTTTTCCCCCGCACTGGTCCGCCTGTTTTCGTCACATGACGAAGCCGTCTTTGACTATGTTTCATTTCGCCGCGATATGGAGGGGCTGGCCGCAGAACGCGCCGCGAAATTCGGATCAGACACAGACTTGAAAGTCATCCAAACAATTTTTGACAAAATGGAAATCGCCCACAAACGCCGCGATCCATCAGACGAAGCCCGCCTCGATGCGGACTTCCACCTCTCGATTATCGAGGCCAGCCATAACGTCATCATGCTGCATATGATGCGGTCCATGTATGAACTGCTGCGCGAGGGCGTATTTTATAACCGGCAAATGATGTTCAAACAACGCGCAACGCGTGACGGTTTGCTTGACCAGCACCGCGCGATCAACACCGCAATTCAGGCGCGCGATCCGGCCGCCGCACGTGCAGCGGTCGAATACCACCTCAGCTATGTCGAACAAACGCTGGGGGATTTGCAAATTGCTGAACGCAATGAACGCATCGCACAGCAACGCTATCAACACGAAATCGCGCGCAAATAATTAACGTCCGCGCATCCAATCCAATCGGTCCGCAAACCAATCGCCAATGCGTTCTGTTACGGGGTCAACGCGACGTGTGCGAAACCGGACCCAACGCACCCAAACGGCCCAAAACAGTCCGGCCAATACAATCAATATCACAATGTTAAACCACGGCGTCACCGTCACATCCGGACCTGACACAGCACGCACAGATACCGCATTTGGATAGATGGATAAAAACTCATTGCGCCAGCCATAATGGGTCACCATCGCCCATTGCGCCGTGTCTGCGCCCTTCTTACTGGTCAAATCCGATGCTTCAGCCTGTAAATTCGCCGTATCAAACTTGAAATACGGCGGCCAACCCCAGCCGGTATCCTCGTTTCGGTAAATCATTGGATGATCATCCGGCTGAAACGCCTGAATGAAAAACACATCCCTATTCACAGAATCTGCCGCCGCGCCCGCATCCGCTGCGGCCCAAAACCAACGGTTGGACCCAAAATCTACGCGCTTTTCATAGGTATCTGTGATCCGCACAACATCATGCTGCGGCAATGTGTAATGCAAAAACCCGCCAACCAGTGTCAGCAAAACCAAACGAATTATCCAACGAAACATGCATCCCCCCAAGGGCTTAAAATCTAATACCAGATATAGGCACTCCCCCACAAAAACAAAAGCCCTTTCAGTTTTGCCAAAATACTCCGGGGGAATTGGCCGCAGGCCAAGGGGGCAGCGCCCCCAAGCCTACACCTAAAACGGCGCCTTGGACCGAAACTTCATCCCCAAACCATTTTCTGGGTGATTCAAGCGCAATTCTTGCGAATGCAGCATCATTCGCGGATAGCGATCATAGGTCTGCGGCGCATAAATCGGATCGCCCAAGATCGGATGCCCCATCGATAAACAATGGACCCGCAACTGATGTGACCGTCCTGTCTTAGGCACCAACCGCAACAGGCTTTCGCCGTTTCCCACCTTTGTACGGGTCCACTCTGTCAATGCAGGCTTTCCTGTATCATGACACACTTTCTGGCGGGGACGATTGGGCCAATCGACGATCAAGGGCAAATCAATTTCGCCAGATTTTTCAGCCACCTCACCTGCAACGCGGGCCACATAGGTTTTCTTGGTTACACGCTGTTCGAATTGCATGGACAAATTTCGTTGGGCATGCGGTGTCATTGCAAAAACCATCACGCCCGATGTGTCACGATCCAGTCGGTGGACCAGCAACAACTCAGGGAACACCACTTGCAAACGTGTGATCAAACAATCGGCCAGTTCCGGACCCCGACCAGGGACAGAAAGCAAACCAGCGGGTTTATCGACGACAACAATGTGGGCGTCTTCATGTAGGATGACCAATGGGTCAGATGGGGGATCATAAGGCGTAATCATGCCTCGCATTTACCCGTGAAACACGCCGGCAACAACGCAAAAACGCGCCCTGGTCTTTTGGCTTTGGATTTTGGTGAAATTTTTCTTGATTTTTTCACGAAATGCTGCACTGTGAAAAAATCGGTCATTTTTTCACGAACTGAGTCCTGAACATGCGTGACATCTCGTCTGCTCATCAAACCCTAGGCGCGGATATTCGCGCATTGCGGCGTAGCCGTGGTTTGACGCTGAAAGCACTGGCGACGCAATTGAATAAATCTGTCGGCTGGATGAGCCAAGTGGAACGCGACCTATCAGAACCAACAATTTCCGATCTGCGCGACTTTGCACGCGTGCTTGATATCCCATTATCAATGCTTTCGACAAAGAATACCGTCCAAGAACATGACCAAGGTTTCGTTGTTCGCAAAAACAATCGGCGTTCTATCGGTCGCAATATACAAGGCCTGACAGAAGAGCTGTTGTCCCCGGATTTGACGGATGACTTCGAAGTTGTCCATTCCCATTTCGCCCCGCATAGCCGTATCAAAACACCAGTCAGTCGCCCCACACAAGAGGTGGGATTTCTGATCTCAGGCACATTAAATCTGACAATTGACGGGCGCGAATATATCATCAATCAAGGCGACAGTTTCCGCATTCGCGGCGAAGAATTTTCATGGGCCAACCCTTATAACGATCCAGCAATCGCCATTTGGGTCATTGCGCCGCCGGTGTATTGATGACCCTGTCGGCGTGGATCATATTCGCCAGCTTTTGGGCCGTGTTTGTCACCACACCGGGACCGAATGCTGTCAATTGTATCAATGTTGCAATGACATATGGGTTCAAAACATCGCTGGTCTGTGTCGCGGGCATTTTCACGCAGGCCAGTTTGTTTTTGGGCCTGTCGGCAGCTGGGTTGACCGCGCTGATGGCCACATCTGAAACCACGGTTTTGATCGTTAAGTGGTTCGGCGCTGCGTTTTTGGTGTTTCTTGGTCTGCGCGGCTGGATCATGGCAACACGACCAATCAAATCGCACCCACCTAGCAAAAATTCATTGTATCTGCGTGCAGTTGCAATTGCGACGATCAACCCAAAATCCATCGCAGGATATTTCGCCGCCTTTACCCAATTTGTGCAACCAGATCGCCCTGTTTCGCAACAAATGTGGGTCATCGCGCCGACGGCTTTGATGCTGACCACCCTCAGTTATTCCGGCTATTGCGCTGTTGGGGCGTTTTTGGGGCGTGCCGCGCTTGGGGCGATACTGCATCTTTGGGTGCGGCGCGGTTTGGCCCTGTGCTTTGTCATTTACGGCGTTTTATTGGGGACTTTGGCATGATGGACCAATTCGCAACCCTAATCCCGTTGTCTGTCCTGCTCGGCTTTCTGTTCGCGGCGGTGGTGTTAAACCTGACACCTGGGTCGGATGTGATGTTCACCATTGCCAGCGCGATCAAGGGGGGCGTTCCCGCAGGTATTGCCGCCGCAACTGGCGTAGCACTGGGCAGTTTTGTGCATGTCACGCTGACCACATTTGGGTTGGCCGCCCTATTGGCCAAACTGCCGTGGGTGTTCCAAGTCATCAAATGGGGCGGTGTGTTATACCTGTTGCTACTGGCCTATCAGGCATGGACAGCTACCGCGCCCAACGACACCGCGGACACGGGGCGGGCATCGTATTGGCGCGCCTTGAAACAGGGGTGCATCACGAATGTCACCAACCCCAAGGTTGCGTTGTTTATTTTGGCGTTTCTGCCACAGTTTGCCGATGAAACACGCGGACCGATCTGGGCGCAGATGTTAATTTTGGGTGTGGTCTTTACGCTATCGGGATGGGTGATCACATCCCTCTATGGAATATTTGCGGGATATCTGGGGCATAAATTGCGCCAGTATTTCACAATTTTGAACAAACTATCAGCAATCATTTTGGGCGGCCTCGCACTGCGTCTGGCCGCAACATAAGGGAGGAAAAAAGTTGTCAGATTTTCCAACACGCGCACGCGTTGTTATCATAGGTGGGGGCGCTGTCGGCACATCCAGCCTGTATCATTTGGCCAAAGCAGGATGGACCGATTGCGTTTTGCTGGAAAAAAATGAATTGACCGCAGGGTCGACGTGGCATGCCGCGGGGAACGTTCCGACCTTTTCGACCAGCTGGTCGATTATGAATATGCAGCGCTATTCCACCGAACTCTATGCCCGTTTGGGCCAAGAGGTGGATTACCCCATGAACTATCACCAAACGGGATCAATCCGCATCGCCCATACCAAGGAACGCATGCAGGAATTCCAGCGTGCCTGTTCCATGGGTCGCTACCAAGGGATTGATATGAAAATCCTGACCCCAGAGGAAGCCAAAGCGAAATATCCATTCCTTGAAACCCACGACATGGCTGGCGCATTGTGGGACCCAACCGATGGCGATATTGACCCCGCGCAGCTGACCCAAGCCCTGGCCAAAGGGGCGCGCGACATGGGCGCGAAAATCATTCGTTTCTGTCCGGTAACCGGTGTGACCCAAAACGCGGATGACACATGGATCGTCCATAGCGAAAAAGGTGACATTCACTGTGACTATGTGGTGAATGCCGCTGGATATTACGCCCAACAAGTGGGCGAATGGTTCAAACCCTATGGCGGACGCACTGTTCCGATGATGGTCATGGAACACCAATATGTTCTGACCTCACAAGTGCCCGAAATTGAGGCATGGTCCAAGGAAAACGGTGGCAAGCTGCCGTTGGTGCGCGACGTTGATGTTTCATATTACCTGCGCCAGGAAAAACATGGGTTCAACATTGGACCTTATGAACCCAACTGCAAAGCACATTGGGAAAAGACAGACGATCCTGTGCCCGATGATTTTTCATTCCAACTCTATCCTGATGATCTGGATCGGATCGAAGATATCGTCGCCGACGCGATGGAGCGTGTCCCCTTGGCGGGCGAGGCAGGGATCGAACGGATAATCAACGGCCCTATCCCCTATGCACCCGATGGATTGCCCCTGATCGGCCCAATGCCGGGCGTCAAAAACGCGTTTGAGGCATGTGTATTTACATTCGGCATCGCCCAAGGTGGCGGCGCGGGCAAAGTGTTGGCCGAATGGATCACCCAAGGCCACACCGAATGGGATATGTGGTCGTGTGATCCACGCCGTTACACCGATTACACCGATCACGACTACTGCGTTGCCAAAGGCATGGAGGTCTATGGCAACGAATACGCCATGCATTTCCCATGGCACGAATGGCCCGCCGCACGGAACCAAAAACTGTCCCCTGCACATGATCAAGTGATCGCCAAAGGCGGCCAGATGGGGGCCTATAACGGATGGGAACGCGCGAATTGGTTCGCCCAAGACGGTGACGACACATCCGAGGCAGCCACACATACATGGGGGCGCTCAGGCCCATGGGCGCAGCGCATCCGCGAGGAATGCGAAGCCGTGCGTGACGCTGTTGGCGTTTTGGACCTGCCCGGATTTAGCCGCTTTAACCTGTCCGGTGATGGCGCCGCTGAATGGCTGCGCGGTCAGATCACCGGTGGCCTGCCCAAAGTTGGGCGTATGAACCTTGCCTACTTCGCGGACACACGGGGGCGGATCCTGACAGAAATGTCCGTGATGCGTCATGGCGACGATCACTTTACCCTGATCACTGCGGCCACGGCGCAATGGCACGATTTCGAATTGTTGAAAAATGCGCTGACTGACGGGCTGACCCTGACCGATCACTCCACCGAATACGGCACCTTGATCGTGACAGGTCCGAAATCGCGCGAACTGTTCGCGGCGTTGGGAACCGATGCAGATCTGTCGCTGCCATGGCTGTCGATCCAATCTGCCACGGTCGCGGGATTGCCCTGCGCCTTGGCGCGGGTCAGCTTTGCCGGTGAATTGGGTTGGGAAATTCACGCAGCCAACGAACATATCGCGGCACTATACACCGCTGTGACAAATGCGGGCGCAAAACCATTTGGCATGTGGGCCCTAAACAGCCTGCGCATCGAAAAAGGATACCGCGCATGGAAGGGCGATTTGTCCACCGACTATACCCTGTTCCAAGGGGGGCTGGACCGTTTCGTCAAATTGGACAAACCCCAAGACTTCACAGGCAAGGCCGCCTTGTTGCAGGAAAAACAATCGGGTGTGACCAAACGCTTTGTCACCTTGATCGTGGATGCGGGTGACTGCGATGCGCCCTATATGTCCACCCTGTGGCACGATGGCCAGATCGTGGGCGAAACCACATCGGGCGCATGGGGGTATCGCGTGAATGCATCGATCGCGTTGGGTATGATCCGTGCCGATTTGGCCGTCGCAGGCACCGAGATTGAGGTTGAAATATACGGCGAACGCCGCAAAGCGGTGGTGCAGCCGGATCAACCCCTATGGGATCCAGAAAACGAAAGGATCCGCGCATGATTACGATCCTAGACGGCGGAATGGGGCAAGAGTTGGTGGCCCGTTCCACCCAACCGCCCAGCGAAATGTGGTCGGCCAAGGTGCTGATGAACGAGGCCGACTTGGTAACGCAGGTCCATGCGGATTACATCCGTGCAGGCGCCGACATGATTACCATCAACGCCTATTCCGCAACGCCTGAGCGTTTGAAACAATACGGCCACGGCGATAAATTTTTAACGCTGCAACAGGCTGCAATCGATTGCGCGACCAAGGCCCGCGACCAACTGGGGCGTGACGTGAAAATCACGGGATGCCTGCCTCCGTTGTTTTCAAGTTATAACCCCGATCTGAACAATGACTATGACATCGCCTTGGGCCTTTATTCCCAAATCGCAGATGCACAGACCGCAGGCGTCGATATTCTATTGGCCGAAACGCTGGGATCATTGCTAGAGGTCCGTGCAGCCGCAACCGCCCTAAGCGGACGCGGCAAACCGGTCTGGATCAGCATGTCATTGTCTGAGGATACCGCGACCCCCGCCTTGCGATCAGGCGAGGCACTGGAAGAGGCACTTGCGTTCCTTGCTCAGCAAGACGTCGATGCCGTTTTATTGAACTGTTCATTGCCTGAAACCATCAGTGCCGCAATGCCCACATTGGCACAGGCCAAGACCCCCTTTGGCGCCTATGCCAACGGGTTTACAGCCATCAAGAAATTGGAAATGGGCGATATCGTTGCCGAGAAATTCAGCAAACGCAGCGACCTGACCCCGCAAGGATATGCCAATTTTGCCCAAACCTGGATCGACGCTGGTGCAACCCTGATCGGGGGATGCTGCGAAGTCGGTCCCGTTCACATCACAGAACTTTCACGCCGCTTCGGCGCACATCAGGAATAAACTATGACACATCTTCCTAAACATGCACGCGTTGTCATCATCGGGGGCGGCGTTATCGGCTGCTCGGTTGCCTATCACCTTACCAAGCTGGGATGGACTGACGTTGTTTTGCTGGAACGCAAACAGCTGACATCGGGGACCACCTGGCATGCGGCGGGATTAATCGCGCAATTGCGGGCCACGGCAAATATGACCAAGCTCGCCAAATATAGCCAAGAATTATACGGATCGCTTGAAGATGAAACAGGCGTGGCCACAGGGTTCAAACGTGTGGGATCCATCACAGTTGCCCTGACAGACGAACGGATGGAGGAACTGAAACGGTCCGCCGCGATGGCGCGCGCCTTTGGTGTGGACATCGACGAAATTTCACCGTCCGAGGTGGGCGCGAAATACAGCCACCTGAATTTGGACGGCGTTGTGGGTGGCGTGTTCTTGGACAAAGACGGCCAAGGCGACCCCGCCAACATCGCGCTGGCATTGGCCAAGGGCGCACGCATGCGTGGTGCCACCATCGCGGAACGGACCAAGGTGACAAACATTGCCCGCACAGGTCGCCGTGTGACAGGCGTTGATTGGGCGGCCGAGGATGGCAGCCATGGGCACATCGCCTGTGACATGATTGTAAACTGCGCGGGCATGTGGGGTCATCAGGTGGGCCGCATGGCAGGCGTCAACGTGCCACTGCACGCCTGTGAACATTTCTATATCGTATCCGAACCGATTGCAGGTCTGTCCCAATTGCCCGTTCTGCGCGTTCCCGATGAATGCGCATATTATAAAGAGGACGCAGGCAAAATGATGTTGGGCGCGTTCGAACCCGTGTCCAAACCATGGGGTATGACAGGCATATCCGAGGACTTCGAATTCGACCAACTGCCCGAGGATTTCGACCACTTTGAACCAATCCTAGAAATGGCTGTAAACCGTATGCCCATGCTGGGCGAGGCAGGCATCCACACATTCTTTAACGGACCAGAGAGTTTCACACCCGATGATGCCTATCACCTTGGGCTTGCCCCAGAAATGGACAACGTCTGGGTCGCAGCAGGCTTCAATTCAATCGGCATCCAATCCGCAGGCGGCGCGGGCATGGCATTGTCGCAATGGATGGACGCGGGCGAAAAACCGTTTGATCTGGGTGATGTGGACATCAGCCGCATGCAGCCATTCCAAGGCAACAAACATTACCTGTTCGAACGGTCCAAAGAAACCTTGGGGCTGCTCTATGCCGATCACTTCCCCTATCGGCAAAAGGCAACTGCGCGGGGCGTACGCCGCACACCGTTCCATGAACATCTGAAACAAAATGGCGCAGTCTTTGGCGAATTGGCGGGATGGGAACGCGCCAACTGGTTCGCAGATGAAGGCCAAGAGCGTGACTATAAATACAGCTGGAAACGCCAAAACTGGTTTGAAAATTCCGCCCGTGAACATATGGCCGTGCGCAGGGGCGTTGGCATGTACGACATGTCATCTTTCGGTAAAATCCGCGTCGAAGGTCGCGATGCAGAACCATTCCTAAATTACATCTGCGGCGCGGATATGTCAGTGCCTGTGGGCAAAATCGTCTATACCCAATTCCTGAATTCCACAGCAGGGATCGAGGCAGACGTGACTGTCACACGCCTGTCTGAAACGGCTTATCTGGTCGTCACCCCCGCCGCGACACGATTGGC
>CAZWFE010000027.1:0-32595 GCA_964633145.1 uncultured Phaeobacter sp.
CAAAATCCGACTTTGGTCCGAAATCGCGATCACACGGCGCATGGCGCTGTTGGCTGCGCGTAGTCCTGGCAACATACCTGTAATCCAACTTATGTCTGATAATTATCTAAACGACATTTTTATACCAATTTTTACCACAGAATACCAGTCGATCTGCAGTTGGACATATTTATATAAAAATTCAAAGAAAACGGGGATTTATTGATCTGGATCAATGTCTGGGGCGAAATTCCATGCCAATGTCGTCATGTGGTCAGATTATGTTAGCTGTCTTGACCAACCTTCCCTGCTACCGGGTTGGGCGTCGCCGCCCAGCCCGTTTATTTAGTTTTATTCACCGCTATAGGGAACGGTCGCCTGACCTGATTTGGTCCAACCCACAATACCGGGTTCTAGATGTTTGACATTGGTCAATCCCACCTGTTGAACCAAGGCTTGGCCCAACATATTTGTGCGATTTCCGGTGCGGCAATATAGGATCACCTCGGTATCTGGGGATGGGATCAGTTCAAAAAATTTGGCCTGAAACTCAGGATGCAACCCGCCTGTTTCGGTGAATGCGGTGATCGTTTTTGCCCCCTCAAGGATACCTGTTTCCACCCATTCTTCGCTGCGGCGAATGTCGATGATCAAGGCGCCGTTTTTCTGTGCGGTGATCATATCGTCCACACCGATTTCGCTTAGTTTTGGTGCCGCTGTCGCGCCCATTAATTCGACATCAAAGACCAATGTCGCATTGGGCGGGATCACGCCGCCGGCCCCTTGGGCGCCATAGCCCAATTCCGGTGGAATGGTCAGAATGCGTTTTTCGCCCACACGCATGCCGGCAATGCCCTGTTCCCAACCTTTGATCACGCGACCTTCGCCCAGAACAAAGGCCAACGGTTCGCCGCGATTGCGCGAACTGTCGAACACGGTGCCATCTTGCAGCGTGCCTGTGTAATGGACCTGCACCTGCATACCATTTTCGGCGACGGTGCCTGTGCCTTCTTGGGTCACTTCGATCTGCAGGTCTGCCGCTTGGGCGGGGGTGGGGTCATTGGTTAGGGTCATTAGGACAGCTCCTATCAGGGTCAGTGTTTTTAGATGTTTCATAATACTCTCAGCTGGGGTTGCGTTGAAATTTAGGCACCTTGCGCCAAACGATAGAAAAATATCGCGCTCATGCCCAGACCAACGATGATCACAATCCAGCGAACGGCATTGGCGGGCAGGGCGCGGGCAATCGGCGCACCGGCGTATCCGCCGATGGTCGCTGCAATCATCATAACGATGGCTTGGGGCCAATGGACCAATCCGCCAAAGGCAAAGGCCGCAACAGAAATCACCGCCAGCGCAAAGGACAGCCAGTTTTTCAGCCCGTTCATTTGGTGAATATCCTGCATCCCCCACAGTGCAAACAGCGCCAGCAGAACGATACCCAAACCGCCATTGAAATAGCCGCCATAGATCGTCACCAACACCAAGCCAAAGGCGCCATAGGGTGCGATTGTTCGGGCATTACGTTCGGCCCATGCGCGCAGATTTTGGGAAAACAGAAAAACGCCCGTGGCGCCCAATAATAAAAACGGAACCAACATGGAAAACGCTTGGTTTGAGGACGCCATCAACAGGCCCGCACCAACCAAACCGCCGGCCAGCGTCCACAGTGTCAGTCGGATCAGCAACCCCCGATCAAAGGCGCGCAGTTCCTTGGCAAATCCCAATGTTCCTGACAAATACCCGGGCAAAACGGCCACCGCGCTGGTGGCATTCGCGGCCACTGGCGGCAGACCGGCAAAGACCAAAGCGGGAAATGTCAGGAAACTGCCGCCGCCTGCGATTGTGTTCAAAACACCTGCCGCAAAGGCTGCTACAATTAACACGATCCATTCCAACATTGTCTTAATCCTTACGTAAATTTGGCGGACTTTGCGTTGATCTGCAGCTATGTGCAAGGGGCAAAGCTGTTATCTGCCACTTTTTCCCGTCACGCTCTTTTCTTTTGTGCATAAACATGAAATAGAAAATCGCCAAGTGTTCCCTGCCATGAAAAGGATTCCTGATGCAGATTCGCGAGGCTCTTACCTTTGATGATGTTCTGTTAGTTCCAGCTGCGTCTGATGTCATGCCATCAACCGCTGACACCCGCACCCGTGTAACGAAATCAATTGCATTGAATATTCCGCTGCTGAGTTCGGCGATGGATACCGTGACCGAAGCGCGCATGGCAATCACCATGGCCCAAGCAGGCGGCATGGGCGTTATTCACCGTAATTTCGACATCGCAGGCCAGGCCCAAGAGGTCCGCCGCGTCAAGCGGTTTGAAAGCGGGATCGTTTATAACCCCATCACTTTGCGTCCCGAGCAAACACGCGCCGACGCCATGGAATTGCGCGCGCGCTATAACGTGTCTGGCTTTCCTGTGGTCGATGATCAGGGCCGCGTTGTTGGTATCGTGACCAACCGTGACATGCGTTTTGCACCCGATGACAATACGCCGGTGTCGGCCATGATGACATCCGATAATCTGGCCATTTTGATGGAACCCGCTGATCGTGCGCAGGCCATTGATCTGATGAAGGAACGTCGCATCGAAAAACTTTTGGTGACTGATGGTTCTGGCAAATTGACCGGATTGCTGACGCTTAAGGACACGGAACAATCGGTCCTGTTTCCAACGGCGTGCAAGGACGATCTGGGCCGTTTGCGTGTGGCTGCGGCATCGACCACAGGTGACGCAGGATTTGAACGCTCTGAGGCATTGATAGATGCAGGCGTGGATCTGGTCGTCATCGACACCGCGCATGGCCATTCGGCGGGCGTGGGCCAAGCGGTCGAACGCGTCAAGAAAGCCTATCCCAATGTTCAAGTGGTCGCAGGCAACGTCGCCACCGCCGAAGCAACCAAAGCCTTGATCGGCGCGGGCGCGGATGCGGTCAAGGTGGGCATCGGCCCAGGATCGATCTGTACCACGCGTATGGTTGCAGGTGTTGGCGTGCCACAATTGACTGCGATTATGGACTGTGTGTCCGCCGCCGGTGACATTCCTATTATTGCGGATGGCGGCATTAAGTTTTCTGGCGATTTTGCCAAGGCGATTGCCGCAGGCGCATCCTGTGCCATGATCGGGTCCATGATTGCCGGTACCGACGAATCCCCGGGCGAAGTCATTTTGTACCAAGGCCGATCATTCAAAGCCTATCGCGGCATGGGATCACTGGGCGCAATGGCACGCGGTTCCGCCGACCGGTATTTCCAAAAAGATGCCGCATCTGACAAATTGGTTCCCGAAGGCATTGAGGGCCAAGTGCCCTACAAAGGCCCTGCAGGTGCAGTTGTTCACCAAATGGTTGGCGGCTTGCGTGCGGCTATGGGCTATACCGGTGCCCCGACGGTCGATCACATGCGCACAAATTGCAGTTTTGTTAAAATCACCGGTGCAGGACTGAAAGAAAGCCATGTTCATGACGTACAAATCACCCGCGAAAGCCCCAATTATCGGATCGGCTAATATATGACACCTGCTGCACGCGTTGCCGCCGCGATTGAAATATGTGACCAAATCATTCAAGGTCAACGGACTGAAATCGCACTTACAAGATGGGCGCGCGCTTCGCGGTTTGCAGGGTCCAAGGATCGGGCCGCAGTGCGCGATCTGGTCTATACCGCGCGCAGGCGTTGGCTGTCTGCGCAGGCCGTGTCTGGTGGATATACGGGCCGCGACATTCTGCGTGGTGTGTTGATGCAACAAGACGCGGATTTGGATGCGCTGTTTGGTGTGGGCGGTCATGCGCCGGCCGCACTGACTGACGACGAGCGTATAATCCACGCCACACAAACGGATGCGCAATCATGCGATATTCCGGATTGGTTGTGGGATTATTGGTGCGCACAGCTGGGTGACCGTGCCCATCCTGTGGCGCAGGCGCTGCGTGAACCGGCACCTGTGTTTGTGCGCGTTAATCTGGCCCAAGTTACCCGCGAACAGGCCTGTGCCAGTTTGGCAGATGATGCGATCACCGCACAGCTGCATCCCACTGTTGAAACGGCCCTGACCATATCGGGGCGCAGCGGGGCATTATCGCACTGTCATGCGTATAAACAGGGCTGGATTGAACCGCAGGACGCATCATCACAATTTTCAGCAACGGTTTTGCCGCGCAATTCAGGTGGGCAAATTTTGGACTATTGCGCAGGCGGTGGTGGTAAATCATTGGCTTTGGCTGCATGGACGGCCGGCAATGTTACCGCGCATGATGACAATGTGGCGCGCATGGCATCCATTCCTGAACGCGCAGCGCGGGCAGGGCACAACATAGAAATTGTTGAAACTGCGTCCGATTTGTCCAAGTCCTATGACGTGGTATTTTGCGATGTGCCCTGTTCAGGATCCGGCACATGGCGACGTGACCCAGATGGCAAACACAGCCTAGATCGCCGGAAATATGATGATATTTTACCCCTGCAAGCGCAAATTTTGCGCGCGGCACAGCACCATGTCGCCCCAAACGGGCAACTGATTTACGCGACATGTTCGGTGTTTGGGGATGAAAATCTAGGCCAAATTCACGCATTTTGCAGCGATTACCCCCAGTGGCAGTTGCGTGAAAGCCATCAGTTTTATCCCGATGCCCAAGGTGACGGATTTTTTGTGGCACGCCTGACACAAGTTGCTGGATAAGAATATCCGCCCAAACTGCTAGTATGGTTAAGGGCATATTAACCTTTATCGCCCAATCTTGCCACATCACATGCAGGAGGGGATGGATGCATTTGCAGTCAAGTTTGGTCCAGAATATCCCACGGCCAACGTTTCGCAGTGGGGCAATCGCAACCTTGGTTGTTGCGCTTTTTGCGGCATCGGTGTGGTATGTAAATACTGACTACGGTTCCATGCCTGCCTTTGGGTTCGCAGTGATGTTTTTCGCGTTTTTTGCGCCCATGCCGTTCATTCATAGCGCATTAGAGCTGTGGAGCGCGCGGCGCAAATTGCGCGACTTGGTGTTGTTTTTTCAATCCGATCAAAATCCTTGTTTTGTGTCCGATCGCTTGGGCCGGATTTGGTACAGTAACAAGGCCGGGTTGACGCAGACGAAACAGGGGCTTGGGGGTTTTGTCTTTGATTGGTTTGACGTTCTTGCCCCAAAGTCTGAGGCCAGCATTCAGGACCTGATCACGCGACTTGATATGCAATCCTTTGCCGAGGCGATTGTGTTACAAGACAGCGGTTACATCCGTATTTCGGCATGGCGTCATGATATGGGACGTATATTTTGGCGTGTCGATCCAACGGGATATGACGCGATGGGAACTGGTACCTTGCCCAAATTATGCATCATGCGGGTGACCGAGGGGGGGATATATTGGAAATGAACCAACCTGCCTTGGACCTGTTTGGCACGCAGGTCACACATTTACACGACATTTGCGGTGAAAAACCTATCGCCTACGGGGGCAAAAACACGGTTGAAACGCGGCAGGGCGCAAAATCCTTTGTTGTGATGGCGCGCCCATTGGATATGGTCCGCGAAGTGTATTTTTTACCCCAAGACACCGAATGCGATGCAGCCGGTGCTGCGGGTGATTTTGATGCATTGCCCGTGCCGATGATAAAACTAACTGCCCAAGGTCTGATTGTGCGTGCCAATCGACCCGCTTGCGAATTGCTGTCCATCAATTCCACCCAAGAGGTGTTGTTGCAAAACCTGTTCGAAGGTTTGGGGCGTTCTATCCCGGATTGGTTGGCCGATGCCATCGAAGGGCGCGCCATCAATCACCCGGAATTTCTGCGACTGGCCCGCAAAGACCGCGAGGTGTTCGTGCAGGTCGTGTTAAACAAAATCACACTAGACAGTGGGGCAGGATTGATTGCGGTTTTGTCCGATGCCACTGAATTAAAAACGCTTGAGGCGCAATTTGTCCAAAGCCAAAAAATGCAAGCGATTGGTCAGTTGGCAGGCGGCGTCGCCCATGATTTCAATAACCTTTTGACAGCCATTTCAGGGCATTGCGATTTGATGTTGCTGCGCCATGACAATCAATCCCAAGATTATGCTGATTTGGTGCAAATCAACCAAAATGCCAATCGCGCCGCGGCGTTGGTGTCACAATTATTGGCGTTTTCGCGCAAACAAACCCTTCGCCCCGAGGCATTGGATATGCGCGATACCTTGGCTGATTTGACGCATCTGCTAAATCGCTTGGTCGGCGAAAAGGTTGAGCTGGATTTGAAACATGATCCCCAACTGAAAACGGTCCGTGCCGATAAACGCCAGCTTGAACAAGTTTTTATGAACCTAGTGGTCAATGCGCGCGATGCCATGCCAGATGGTGGGGTGATCAGGATTACGACGCAAAACCTAACGCTGGATACGCCATTGCGCCATGATCGCGTCACGCTGCCTGTGGGGGATTATGTATCCATCCGTGTGGCAGATCAGGGCTGCGGGATCAGCGCGGATAAACTAGCTAAGATTTTTGAACCGTTTTACACCACCAAACGCACCGGCGAAGGCACCGGTTTGGGATTGTCAACGGCGTATGGCATTGTGAAACAAACTGGCGGCTATATTTTTGTCGATAGTCAAGTCGGCCAAGGCACAGAATTTCGCCTGATTTTCCCTGCATTCGATCCACCCAAGGCGCAGCAGGTGGTGTCAAACACGCCCCAAGCGCCAAAAAATGTAAAATTTACCGGTGGCGTGATTTTGTTGGTCGAGGACGAAGCCCCCGTTCGCACCTTTGCCGCGCGTGCGCTGAAATTACGAGGTTTTGATGTCATCGAAGCATCCTGCGCCGAAGAAGCACTAGAGCGGTTAACTGACCCAAATCTGCACATTGATGTGTTCGTGACCGATATTGTGATGCCCGGTCGTGATGGCCCCAGTTGGGTCAAAGAAGCGCTGGTCAATCGCCCAGACACGCGGGTTGTGTTCGTATCAGGATATGCCGAGGACGTCTTGGAAACCCAACAGGCCAGCGTGCCAAATTCCGTCTTTTTACCTAAGCCATTTTCTTTGGAACGGCTGACAGAAACGGTACAAAAACAATTGCAATCTTAGCCAGCGGGCCATGGTGTCACAATGCGATGTTGTGCCACAATTCAAACTGATCGGCACAGGCTCGTTCCAAAGCCTGCCGCGTTGTCGCAGCCAATGTCAAATCGGCCTGTGGTGACATATTGGCGCGCGGCAGCTGCATGTGTTGTGCAAGATGGGGCAATCGGTGTTGCAAAAATTCGATGGCCAAAGGCCACTGTTCATATTGGAAAACATAATCGACACCGACTGTGCCTGACTTCTCGGTCACAAATTTGACTTGATCGCCAACATCGGCCCAAACGGGGCGTTCCTCTGCCAGATAGTCCAGAACAAACTGGTCAAAACTGATCCCACGAGTCGATACGCTGTGACCGGCCACATCGTCGCGCTGGCGATACCGATACCAACTGCCCAGCCAATCGACCGGTTCGCGTACCAAACACATGGTTTCTATCCGGCTGCCACTAAATTTTTCGCACATTGCACGGAATCGGAAATTAAATTGGCTGATTGTGAAATGTTTCATTGCACTAGGATTGCGCACGATCAAATCGGCGTTATTTCCAATGGCCTGTTCCAATGCGGTGGTGCCAGTTTTGGGATTAGCTAGAATTGCCAAGTTTTCCTTAATAAATACAATCACCTACTGATCCCCGCATATGGTCATATTCATGTATACTCTTTGTTAAACTTTATATGAAAGTATAATTTTTATAAAATTTTTCTTGAAATGTTCTAGTTTTAGTCCGATAAAGAGAACAAGAGTAGAACAAACATGCGATTGCCGAATGTCGATTGCTGTGAAATAAGTAGGACGAATTCACAAATGGCAGACCTTTTATCAATGACTGACAAAAAAAACGCGGAAAAGCAAAAAGCTCTAGACAGCGCTTTGGCCCAAATCGAACGCCAGTTCGGTAAAGGATCGATTATGAGATTGGGCGGTGACAATCCGATCCAGGAAATCGGTTCGACATCAACCGGTTCATTGGGATTGGATATCGCCCTAGGCATAGGTGGTCTGCCCAAAGGGCGGATCGTCGAAATCTATGGCCCTGAAAGTTCAGGGAAAACAACGCTAACCCTGCATTGTATCGCAGAGGAACAGAAAAAAGGCGGCGTTTGCGCCTTTGTCGATGCGGAACATGCGTTGGATCCATTATATGCGCGTAAATTGGGCGTTGATTTGGATGAATTGTTGATTTCGCAGCCTGACACAGGCGAACAGGCGCTGGAAATTACCGACACATTGGTACGCTCTGGTGCGGTGACTATGGTGGTGGTCGATTCGGTTGCTGCACTGACCCCTAAATCTGAGCTTGAGGGCGACATGGGTGACAGCAGCGTGGGTGTTCAGGCCCGTTTGATGTCACAGGCCATGCGCAAACTGACCGCATCGATTAACCGTACAAACTGTACGGTTGTTTTCATCAACCAAATTCGGATGAAAATCGGCGTTATGTTTGGCAGCCCAGAAACCACAACAGGTGGTAATGCGTTGAAATTCTATTCTTCGGTTCGTTTGGACATTCGCCGCATTGGCGCGATTAAGGATCGTGACGAAGTGGTGGGCAACCAAACACGGGTCAAAGTGGTCAAAAACAAGGTGGCGCCACCCTTTAAGCAGGTCGAATTCGACATCATGTACGGTGAAGGCATTTCCAAAACGGGCGAAATCCTGGATCTGGGTGTCAAAGCGGGCGTGGTTGATAAATCTGGCGCGTGGTACAGCTATGGCGACGAACGCATCGGGCAGGGGCGTGAAAACGCAAAAACCTATCTGCGTGAGAATACCAGTGTTGCATTAGCGATTGAGGATAAAATCCGCGCCGCCCACGGTCTGGAATTCGACATTTCCGAAACGGATGATGATGTGATGGAGGCCTGAGACCTTACATTCATTTTCATGCAAAACGCGCGCCCCAAGGGGCGCGTTTTTTGTTTTGAACCCGCTGCCACCTGTGGACAACGTGAATTTGGGGGTATATGTCGGGATTAATTGAAAACGCATAGAAAGAACGGCAATGACATCGCTAAACGACATTCGGTCAACCTTTCTGAATTACTTTGCCAAGCAGGGCCATGAAATTGTACCATCCAGCCCTTTGGTGCCACGCAACGATCCAACGTTGATGTTTGCAAATTCGGGTATGGTTCAATTCAAAAACCTGTTCACAGGGGTCGAAACCCGCGATTACAAACGCGCCACAACGGCACAGAAATGTGTGCGCGCAGGCGGCAAACATAATGATTTGGACAATGTCGGCTATACCGCCCGTCACCACACCTTTTTCGAAATGTTGGGCAATTTTTCGTTCGGCGATTATTTTAAAAACGACGCGATCCCATTTGCATGGGAATTGATCACCCGCGAATTGGACATCCCCAAGGATCGGTTGTTGGTGACCGTCTACCACACCGATGACGAAGCCGCCGACATCTGGAAGAAAGTGGCAGGTTTGTCGGATGACCGTATCATTCGCATTCCCACCAACGATAATTTCTGGATGATGGGGCCAACGGGGCCTTGTGGCCCGTGTACGGAAATCTTTTTCGATCATGGTGAACAGCATTGGGGTGGACCTCCCGGCTCGCCTGATGAGGATGGCGACCGGTTTGTTGAAATCTGGAACTTGGTCTTTATGCAGTCCGAACAGTTCGAAGACGGATCCATGATTGATCTGCCCAACCAGTCGATTGACACTGGCATGGGCATTGAACGCGTTGCGGCGTTGTTGCAGGGCACCAATGACAACTACTCTACCGATCTGATCCGCTCGCTGATCGAGGCATCGGCCAATGCCACCAGTTCTGATCCCGATGGACCCGGCAAAACGCACCACCGTGTGATTGCCGATCACCTGCGGTCAACGTCATTTTTGATTGCGGATGGGGTTATGCCATCCAACGATGGACGCGGCTATGTTTTGCGCCGCATTATGCGCCGTGCGATGCGGCATGCACATTTGTTGGGGGCCAAGGATCCGGTGATGCACCAATTGGTGCCTGCGTTGGTACAACAAATGGGCGCGGCCTATCCCGAATTGGGACAGGCGCAGGCCTTGATCCAGGAAACCCTGCTGCAAGAGGAAACGCGTTTCAAACAAACGCTGGATCGCGGATTGAAACTGTTGGACGATGAATTGTCGAACCTGTCCGATGATGCGCCATTGCCAGGTACGGCGGCGTTCAAATTGTATGACACCTATGGGTTCCCATTGGATTTGACCCAAGACGCCCTGCGCGAAAAGGGCCGCAGCGTCGATACAGACGGGTTTGAAACCGCTATGGCCGAACAGAAAGCCAAGGCGCGCGCCGCATGGTCCGGTTCCGGCGAGGCAGCAGATGCCACAATATGGTTCGATGTGGCCGACAAACACGGCACAACCGATTTCCTAGGCTATGACACCGAAACCGCCGAAGGCCAGATTGCCGCAATCGTCAAAGGATCAGACCAGATCACCACAGCCAAGGCTGGTGATGAGGTTCAGGTCGTGTTGAACCAAACGCCGTTTTACGCGGAATCGGGCGGTCAGGTGGGCGACACCGGTGTCATTAAAACCGATGGCGCCACCGCCACTGTCACCGATACGAAGAAGGTCGCGGGCGTGTTCATTCATTTTGCCCGCATTGATCAGGGCGAAATGTCGGTGGGTCAGGGCGCTGCATTGATCGTTGATCACGATCGCCGCACCGCCATTCGCGCCAACCATTCCGCCACGCACCTGCTACACGAAGCATTGCGCCGCGCGCTTGGCGATCATGTGGCCCAGCGTGGGTCATTGAATGCATCCGATCGCCTGCGGTTTGATTTTAGCCATTCCAAGGCGATGTCGGATGCCGAATTGTCCGCAGTCGAGGACGAAGTAAACACCTTTATCCGTCAAAACACCCGGGTTGAGACCCGCATTATGACCCCTGATGATGCCCGCGCCTTGGGGGCGCAGGCCTTGTTTGGGGAAAAATATGGCGACGAGGTTCGCGTTGTGTCCATGGGCACATTGGATGGGTCTGGCAAGGGCGTTGGCAAAAACACCTATTCCTTGGAATTGTGTGGCGGTACACATGTGCGCCAAACGGGTGATATTGGGGCCTTTGTCCTGCTGTCGGACAGCGCCAGTTCCGCAGGTGTACGCCGTATCGAGGCATTGACAGGAACCGACGCAATGCGTCACCTGAAATCGCAATCAAACACCTTGTCGGTCATCGCGGCGGATTTGAAATCCAATGCGGCGGACGTGGCGACGCGGGTCAAATCATTGATTGACGAACGCAAGGCATTGGCAAACGAAGTGGCCCAGCTGCGCCGTGAACTGGCCATGGCCGGTGGTTCTGGTGGCGCGGGCGCTGCCGAGGCACAGGATGTCAATGGCGTTCCATTCTTGGCGCAGGTGTTGTCTGGCGTGTCTGGCAAAGATTTGCCGGCCTTGATCGACGAACACAAATCCCGACTGGGATCTGCTGCGATTTTGTTGATCGCAGATACGGGCGGCAAGGTTGCCGTTGCAGCCGGTGTGACCGATGATCTGACCGGACGCGTGTCCGCCGTTGATCTGGTCAAGGCGGCTGTCCCTGAATTGGGTGGCAAAGGGGGCGGCGGACGCCCTGATATGGCCCAAGGTGGCGGATCTGACGCTGCAAATGCAGATGCTGCAATCGCAGCTGCGAAAGCGGTCGTGCAATAAAATGTCGGCCCTGTGGATATCGCATGTCACGGTGACGGATCCGCAGGCCTATAAATCCTATGCCACGCGCGCGGTGGATATCATTGCCGAATATGGCGGTGTGTTTTTATCGCGCGGTGGTGCGCACCGCCAACTAGAGGGAACCGCACATGAACGCCATGTGGTGGTGCGATTTCCCAGTCTGGATGCAGCAGAAAAATGTTATAATTCAGATGCGTATCAGGCGGCATTGATGTATGCGCAGGGCGCATCAGAACGTCAGTTGGTCATTGTCCAAGAAACGCAATGACGATCAATCACGATCCAAAATTCCCAATCCGCGCAGATATACCCCGATCCCTGTTTCCAATAAATCTTCGGGGTTGAAGGGGCTGACCGTTCCGGGGGAATTGCGTGCAAACAGTTCGACAACCCCATGCGACATCGCCCAGATATGGGCGGAAAACATGGCTGCAGGTGGCCTGCGGTCGGCTGGAATACGGTCGCATAGGTTCTGGGCGGCTAAATCTAAGACGCTGCGTGCCTTTTGGCTGGCGCGGGCCAGATCGGGGGTTCGATTGGTGGAAACGCCGCTTTCGAACATGGCGATATAGTGGCCCGGATATTGACGGGCAAAGGCCAAATAGGCGCGGCCTGTGCGTTCAAAGGCGGTCAGTGCAGACGGCTGCCCGTGATCATAGGCGTGTTCCATCACATCGGCAAAAATTTCATAGCCCTGTAATGCGGCTTCGGCGATCAAATCTTCGCGGCCTTCGTAGTGGCGATAGACGGCAGCGGGGGTCACGCCGGCCTGTTTTGCGGCCTCGGACAGGGTAAAGCCGGTGGGGCCTTTGGCGCGGATCAGGTCTAGGGCGGCATCGACCAGGGCCTGTTTCAGGTTGCCGTGATGATACCCACGTTTAGACATGCCAAACCTCGGGTCCACCGGTGATCAGCGGATCCATGTTACCGATGGCCGATAAATCGCGCCCAGCATAGTCAAAGCGCGACAGTATTTGTTGCAACGCTGCAATGCGCGCACGGCGTTTGTCATCAGACCGGACAACAGCCCAAGGCGCGTCAGTGTGATCGGTGCGTGACAGGGTATCCAATATCGCATCGGAATAGGCATCCCATTTATGCAGACCATCCACGTCGATGCGGGACAATTTCCATTGCTTTAATGGGTCAGATTCGCGCGCTAAAAATCGGCGCAGCTGTTCGGCTTGTCCGATATTCAACCATATCTTGACTAATGAAATGCCCTCTTGGACCAGCATCTGTTCATAGGGAACCACCTGATCCATAAATTTGGCGCGTTGGTCGGCGGTGCAAAACCCGAAAACGGTTTCCACAACGGCACGATTGTACCAGCTGCGATCAAATATTGTCATCGTTCCTGCGGTGGGCATGTGTTTTACATAGCGCTGAAAATACCACTGACCTGCTTCGCGCTCCGTTGGTTTTGAAAGCGCGACAACAGATGTCTGCCGTGGTGACAGGTTTTCGCACAAACGTTTGATTGTGCCACCTTTGCCCGCGGCGTCGCGGCCTTCGAATACCACGACGACGCGTTTGTTATTGGTTTTGATCCAGTTGTGAAACTTGGCCAACTCTTGCTGCAAATCGGCCATATGCTTGCGATAGTGTGCCCCTGACATGCGTTTTGGATAGGGGTAATCGGGGTTTGCAATCTGTTTTGACTTGGGCGCCGCTGCAATCGCATCGCGTACGGATTGTGACGCATGATTTTTGTGAAAATCTGAAATGGCACCATCATAAGGCAAAGTCATTGCAATTCCTTTCACACCTATGTGCCGATTTCGTTCATATCAAACGGGGTTGTTTGGTAAATTTCGTTGATCCAATTGCCATACAGCAAATGCGCATGCGACCGCCACCGGTTTTCGGGCGGCTGATTGGGATCATCATTTGGATAGTAATTGGTTGGCACGTTGATTGGTTTACCCTCGGACACGTCGCGATCATATTCTTGCTTTAACGTATCGCTGTCATATTCGAAGTGATTGAAAATATACAACGCGCGATGCAGATCATCCTTGATCAAGCAGGGGCCCACATGGGGGCTGGACGCAAGCGTGACCAAATCGGGGATGGCATCAACATCGGCCTGTGCAATTTCGGTCCAGCGGCTGACGGGGATCACGAAATTATCGGAAAACCCGCGCAGATAGGGGGATGCAGGGTCGTTGCAGCTGTGGCGGAAACAGCCAAACGCCTTGGCGTCTAGTGCGATTTTGGGCACGTTGTGGAAATAATTGATCATCGCCATGCCCCCCCAACATACGCCAAATGTCGAATGCACATGCGTCTGGGTCCAGTCAAAGACCTGTTTCAATTCATCCCAATATGTCACTTGATCAAAGGGCAGATGTTCAATTGGCGCCCCTGTGATGATCAAGCCATCAAATTTTTCACCCGTTGCAGCAACCTCGGCAAAGGGGCGATAAAAACTTTCCATATGATCAAAAGCCGTATTGCGCGTTTGGTGATCGGTCATACGGATCAGCGAAAATTCAATTTGCAGGGGTGTTGCCCCAATTAATCGGGCAAACTGCGTTTCCGTCTGAATTTTTTTGGGCATCAAATTTAACAATCCAATGCGCAGGGGCCGAATATCCTGACGACCGGCCTGATCTTCGTCCATGACCATGACGCCTTCGCGCGTAAGCACGTCATAGGCGGGTAGGTTCGATGGGATTTTAATCGGCATGTTGGATACTCTTGTGTTGGAAATACGCTAGGGCTCGTAACATAGGTTTAATTCTGTTGGGTCTCAAGGCTATGTTCAATCAATTGATTGAAATCTTGTGGTGTTTTGACCTGTGCGATTTGATCTGCGGTCACGGTCACACCCCATCGTGCCATTCCTTGGTACAGTGGCTGACGATGTGCCAAGGCCTGCGCATAGGTCCAGCGCACAAAGGCGTCTGGGTCAACTTGGTCGGGTGATTGTGCCTTTAATTCTAGGTATTCGTCCCATTTCTGCGCCAAAAAATCGGGGCGATAATACATCGGCTTTGGGGCGCGATCGAACCTGCGGATCAATTCGGCGGTATGTTCCTGTGATCCTTTGATCCACACCAATAAGGCGCGTTGCGATAGGGTGGATAGGACCGGATCATTTGGGTCATCTGGATCGACAACTTCGCAGATGCTGCCACTGGTGTCGCACACAAAGTGGTCATAGCCATAGATTTCGGATGCGCGATCAATAAAATGATCGGTGTCCAGCATTGCCTCAATCTCAGCTTTCTGATGTTGGGCCTGACGTTTTTTATACGCCTCAATGCTTAGCCCGCCCTTGGCTGGATCACCCGGTTTGCCCAGATAGGTCGACAGCGGCGCCAAATTATCAAAGGTGATGTTTGACGCGATATAGATTGAATCGCTTAGTAATAAGTCGCGCAAATACGGCACCTGCATCGCTTCGCGTTTGAAACTGTCGGCGATGTATTCGCCCATGTAACGCGTGCCAATGCGATAATCGACCGAGTAGTGGAACCATTGCCCCGAGGCCCGCAACATATTCGAGACATAGGTTTTACCCAAGCCCGACATGCCAAACAATACAACGCGTTTTTGTTCAGCTTCGGCCCATTGTGTTGCGGTGTCGTATTTCATTCCTTGGCCCTGTTCTTAGATGTTTTTCCGTTGGTAGCCTGCCGATCATAACAGGTCAACGGTGTTACGCATTTGTGCGTGATTGTGTCCAGATATTCAAATAATTCCCGGCAAAGATCAGCACCGCCCCGAGAAAGACATAGATATCCAGCGCTTCGCCATAAAACAGCATACCGATTATCGCGATGACGGGCAGGCGGGCAAAATCGACCGGCACAATCAATGTGGCCGGTGCCAACGACAGGGCCGTTGTCAGGCAAAAATGGGCCAACAATCCTGCGCATCCGATCAATATGATCCAAGGCAGGCTTATCATGCTGGGCAGTGCAATATCACCGTCATAGCCGGCACAGATCACACCGAAAACCGCCTGCATCACGGTTAGATAAAATAACACACAGGTAATGGTTTCCGTGCGTGTCAATCGTTTGGTCAGTAATATCGAAACCGCAAATCCGATTGCTGACATGGCTGCCGTAATCACGCCCCACGACAATTCACCGCCAAACGGACGGGCCACGATTAAAATACCAATAAACCCCAAAACCGCTGATATCAGCTTGGGCAAACTTAGCCGTTCGCCCAAAAACATAGGCGCCAGTAACAAAACCCATATGGGCGATGTAAATTCTAATGCAAACACTTGGGCCAATGGGGCTGCGGTGACGGCGAAAAACCAAAGGTTTTGTCCACCAAAGTGAAACAGATTGCGGATTGAATGTATATGCAGATGACGACGCGAAATATCGCCAAAACCATTGCGCAGCGTGGTCACGCTGAGGACGATGAAAATACCCACGAAACTGCGATACATCATGATTTCGAATGTGTCTAATTCGAATGATACCGCGCGGCCCGCCACTGCCATTGCCGAAAATGACGCGATTGCGCCGATCATATAAAGAACTGCTTTTACCGTTTGGGTCATCTGTGTATCGCCTGAAATAATGTACACACTGGGACGTGTTTTGGGGTCCAAGTCAAGCCCTTGGACCTGTAATGCCCTGATCAAAAATAAAAAAGGCGACCCAAAGGGCCGCCGTTTTCGGGTGTATGATCGTTTACCGTTCGATCAATATGCGCAACATGCGGCGCAGCGGCTCTGCGGCACCCCACAACAGCTGATCGCCGACGGTAAAGGCGTTCAGGTATTCATTGCCCAGGTTCATTTTACGCAAACGACCCACTGGAACCGATAATGTTCCTGTCACCTTGGCAGGGCTAAGTTCGGCAACAGTCGTGGCGCGATCATTTGGAATGATCTTGGACCATTCGTTGGCCTGATCCAACATGTCGTGGATTTCGTCCATCGGAACGTCACGTTTCAATTTGATCGTCAGCGCCTGCGAATGGCAGCGCATGGCGCCGATGCGCACACATGTGCCGTCAATCGGAATGGGGCTGTCTGAACGACCCAAGATTTTGTTGGTCTCAACAACGGCTTTCCATTCCTCTTTCGATTGGCCATTGTCTAGGGCCACATCAATCCATGGGATCAAACTGCCGCCCAGTGCCGCGCCAAAGTTTTCGGTGGGAAAGGCATCGGACCGCATGGTTTCGGTCACAATGCGATCAATGTCCAAAATTGCGGACGCAGGATCGGCCAGTTGTGGTGCCACAGCATCGCGCAATGCGCCCATCTGCGACAGCAATTCGCGCATGTTGCGCGCGCCTGCACCTGATGCGGCCTGATATGTCATAGATGTTGCCCATTCGACCAAATCGTTCTGGAACAAACCGCCCAATCCCATCAGCATCAGCGACACGGTACAGTTGCCGCCGACGAAATCCTTTTTCCCAGCGCTTAGGGCTGTGTCGATCACATTGCGGTTGACGGGGTCCAAAATAATTGTGGCAGCATCCTCCATCCGCAGTGCAGATGCCGCATCAATCCAATACCCGTTCCAACCGGCTGCGCGCAGTTTGGGAAACACATCCTTGGTATAATCGCCGCCCTGACAGGTGACGATCACATCCATCGCCTTTAGCGCATCGATGTCATTTGCATCCTGCAACGGGGCCGCGCCATTGCCCATATCCGGGCCCATTTGACCCGTTTGGGATGTCGTGAAAAACGTCGCTTCGTCGATCAGTTGAAAATCGTTTTCATCGCGCATCCGATCCATCAATACGGATCCGACCATGCCACGCCAGCCGACAAAACCAACACGTTTAATTGACATTTTTACGTCCCTTTATCCCAAGTGGTAAATTCATGCGCTGCATATACTGTTTTTTCCACAGGGGAAAGGTGGGGGGACAGGGTTTTTGGTCGCATTGATTGGAAATTATTGTCCCAGCGTTTGATTGCGTGAAACATATTCAAATGATAAGCACGCAACACGCCCAACACCCTGTGACATTGGATCAAACATGCCTGCTATCGCGCTTATTACGCATCCAGACTATGATATATCAGTGCCGCAGGGGCATCGGTTTGTTGGGCAAAAGTTTTCCGACCTGATGCAATATTTGACGGTGCAGACATGGTTTGAAAACTTTGAGATTTTTCAAACGAAACCCGTACGCATATCCGATTTACGCGCGGTTCATGACGCGGAATATATTGCGAATTTCGCCTATAATAAACTGGATATTGCCGCGCAGCGGTCATTAAACTTGCCATGGAATGAACGTTTGCTAAAGCGCAGTTTTTTGGCCGTAAACGGCACCTATCAAGCCGCGCAAATCGCGTTGGATCGCGCAATTGCGTGTCATGCCGCAGGCGGGACGCATCATGCCCACCGCGGGCATGGATCAGGGTTTTGTGTGTTTAATGACCTTGCTTTCGCGGCGCATGCCTTGATCCGGCATAACGGCGTAAAACGGGTTTTGATATTGGATGTTGATGTACATCAAGGCGATGGCACGATTGATATTTGTTCATCAAATTCAGATATTTATACTGCGTCTTTACATGGGTTGAACAACTTTCCGTTTCAAAAACGGCAAGGATCAATGGATATTACATTGCCCGACGGTATGACGGATGGGCCGTATATCAGCATCCTAAATTCTGCTTTGCATCAGATATGGCGCGATTTCGAACCTGAATTTGTCATCTATGATGCGGGCGTTGACGTGCATGGTGCTGACGGATTGGGTCGGTTGAATTTAACCAACCAAGGTATATTCGACCGTGATCGCACGGTGATGCAATTTTTCAAAAACCGCCGCGTCCCAATTGCAACAACGATTGGCGGCGGATACAGCCGCGATCGCGCTGCGCTGGCGCAGCGGCACAGTTTGGTATTTGCCGCGGCGCAGTCTGTTTTTGGGCCTGACCGATTATGATGGTCGCAATCTCAACTCGCTCTGCGGGTCAAAGTACATGACATCATTTGCGTCAAAGATCACAGTAACGGGCGTGCCAGATTCAATCGCTTGGTTGTCTTTCGTTTCAACGACGATCCGTTCGCCCGTTGGCGTTTTCAGGTAATCATAGGCCACACCGCCAAGCCGTTCACGCAGATCAACCGTCACATTTGACGCATTTTGCGTGATTGACAATGATTGTGGTCGCAGGCCAATGGTAACGTCACCGTCGGGCACATAGTCAGGGGCGGGCATTTGAAAATGATCCAAGGCGGGCAGGGTGATCACCCTGTTTTCAACGCGCGCATCAATGAAATTCATCGCAGGTGACCCGATAAAGCCGGCCACGAATTTATTGTCGGGGTTTTGATACAAATCCATCGGGCGGCCGGCCTGTTCAATGCGGCCCGCACGCAGGACCACGATTTTATCTGCCAAGGTCATGGCCTCGACCTGATCGTGGGTGACATATATCATCGTGGCGCCAATTTCTTTGTGCAGACGGGCGATTTCAACACGCATATCAACGCGCAATTCTGCGTCCAGGTTCGATAGGGGTTCGTCGAACAAGAATACCTCGGGGCCGCGCACAATGGCACGCCCGATGGCTACGCGTTGACGTTGGCCGCCTGACAACGCCTTGGGTTTACGCGATAGGTAATCATCCAGTTTCAAAATGCGGCTGGCCTCGGCCACTTTGGCGTTGATCGTTGCTTTGTCCACGCCGTTCATTTTCAGGCCAAAGCCCATGTTTTCACGCACCGTCATGTGTGGATATAATGCATAGGTTTGAAAAACCATCGAAACACCCCGCGATGCAGGATCCATATGGGTCACATCGCGCGCACCAATTTTGATGCGTCCATCTGTTGTTTCCTCAAGCCCTGCGATCATGCGCAGCAAGGTTGATTTTCCGCAGCCAGATGGTCCAACAAAGACACAAAATTCGCCATCCTTGATGTCTAGGTCAACGCCATGGATAACCTGCGTTGCACCGTATCGTTTGATCGCGTTTTCTAGGGTAACACCTGACATTTATTGTCCTTTCAAATCAGTATTTGGCGCGGCTTAAGATGGAAACTGCCATGTTGAGGCTTCGGCGCCGATGGATTCGGCGGTCGTGATTAATGCATCTTTGAAGGCGGTTAAATCGCCCAACGTGACCCGCGACGTCGACGAGGCAATAGACACGGCGCCAATGACACGTCCGCTTTCCATCAAGATGGGCGCGGCGATGGAAATGATGCCAATCTCATGTTCTTCGCGGTCAAAGGCCACGCCATCGGCGCGGATTGTGTCGATGTCGTTCATGACGGCATCAGCGGATGTGTGTGTGTTTGGTGTGAAACGGTAATAGGATTGCTGTCGCAATATTATTTCCAACCGTTTTGGTGACATATAGGCCAGCATCGCTTTGCCAACACCGGTGCAATAGGCTGGGGCCGTCATGCCAGATTGCGCCAATGTCTGGATGTGTTGGTTTGCCTGAACTTTGTCGACAAAAATCACGTTTGAATTGTCAAATTGCGCCAAATGGATCGTTTCACCCACCTGAGCGCACAGATTTTCGATGTGGTTGCGCGCAATCGGGGCAAGGGATGCGTTTTTCCAAGCAGAATGTGCCAAGCGTACCAAGCGTGCCCCCAAGGAATAGCACCCTGTTTCCGGGGAATGTGTCAGCATATTTTGATTCGTCAGAGTTTGCACAAAACGGTATAGGGTCGCTTTGGGATAGGGGCTGATGTCCTGTAGTTCGGTAAATCGGACCGGACGATCAAATGAGGCCACTAGATCCAATATTTCCAGTGCCTTACCAACTGTGCCGCTATTTCCCGTTTCCTTATTCACGTGCGCTTCCTGCCTCAGGGTTCAAAAATCTTGTGTTGACATCTTAGACATTTTTTTAATAGTTTCAATTACTGAAATCAAGTTCCATTATGTGAAACTAAACTGACATAAACTTGGGAGGGTTCAAATGTCAAACTTTTTGAAAACGACGATTGCCACAGCTGCATTGGTTGCTGGCTTTGCAGGTTCGGCGATGGCCGCAGACCTGTCTGGGACATTGCGGATTACATCCGATATGTCCAACCCTGCGCCGCGTGCGGTCATGGAAAAACTGGCGGCGGATTTTGATGCGATGCATCCAAACCTGTCAGTTGATCTGACCATTGTTGATCGCGAAGCGTGGAAAACACAGATCCGCAACGCCCTGTCTGCGAATTCGCCTGACGTTGTAAACTGGTATGCTGCAACCCGCATGACACCCTATGTCGATGCAGGATTGTTCATGGATATCAGTGATCTATGGAACGACCCTGCGATGGCATCGCTGGCATCCACCAAAGGCGCGATGACACTGGACGGCAAGCAGTGGGGCGTGCCCTATACATACTATCAGTGGGGCGTTTATTACCGCAAAGATATCTTTGAAGAGCTGGGCCTGAGCGAGCCAAAAACATGGGCCGAGGAAATTTCAAACTGTCAGGCGATCATCGATTCTGGCCGCAAGTGTTACACAATCGGGTCCAAATATCTGTGGACTGCCGGCGGTTGGTTTGACTATATCAACTCGCGCACCAATGGCTATGATTTCCATATTCAATTGGCAAATGGCGAAATTCCATGGACTGATGAACGCGTTCGCGCAACATTTGCAAATTGGCGTCAGTTGATCGATATGGGCGCATTTGTGGATGACCATCAGTCATACAGCTGGCAAGAAGCGATGCCATTCATGATTGACGGCAAAGCAACGGCGTATCTGATGGGCAATTTCTCAGTCGCGGCGTTCCGTGATGGTGGTTTGACTGATGATCAACTGGATTTCTATCAATTCCCAATGATCAACCCAGATGTTGATTATGCCGAGGACGCACCAACAGATACGTTCCACATCGCATCCGGCGCACAAAACGTCGAAGCGGCCAAGGCATTCTTGCTGTATGTCACATCGCCCGACGTTCAAACTTGGATCAACTCAGGCGATGCTTTGGGTCAGTTGCCCGTGAACTCTCAGGCGTCTGTGTCGGATGATAAATTCATCCAGCAGGGCTTTGACATGCTGTCAAACAACGCAGGCGGCGGGATCATGCAGTTCTTTGACCGCGATTTCCCAGCGGAAATGGCATCCGTCGGCATGGAAGGTTTGCAAGAATTCATGGTGTTCCCCGACAATCTAGAGGACATCTTGGCCCGTCTTGAGGACACACGCCAGCGCGTCTACAAGTAATCGCATCAAACAGGGCGCGCGTCATGCGTGCCCTGTTTTGTCAGCCCATTCAATATATTGGCAAACGGCCCAGCCATTTCCCAATGCATTGATCAAACAGCTGGTCGCACAAATTTGGTTGCATAAGGGGTCATTTATGACAATTGCCTATGATCACACACCCGCAAACCGCAGTTGGTTTAAACGCAACGAATTGGCCATTATGCCGTGGCTGTTTTTGCTGCCAGCGGTGCTGTTTTTCGCCGTCTATGTGATCAGCCCGATTGCACAATCGTTTTGGATTTCGTTCCATGAATGGGACGGGCTTGGCGAAAAAACCTATGTCGGGATGGACAATTACGAACGATTGTTGGGGTTGGGCGATCAACGGATGGATCGCAAATTCGAGGTATCGTTTTGGAACAATCTTAAATGGTTGGTCCTGTATCTGCTGGCCATTCCGATGGGGTTGGCAATTGCGTTGTTTTTGAACCAGACCGTGACTGGGATCCGCATTTATAAATCACTGTTTTTCTTTCCCTTTGTGATTTCGCAGGTTGTTGTCGGGTTGGTCTTTAGCTGGTTTTACCTGCCCAATGATGGATTGTTTGATGTCATGATGGGCTGGTTTGGTGTTGATATCAAAGGCGGCGTTTTGGGCAATCCGAACACGGCCACCTATGGCATTATCGCAGCAGGGCTGTGGCCGCAAACGGCCTATTGTATGATCCTGTACCTGACTGGCTTAAACGCTGTTGATCCTGAACAGGTCGAGGCAGGGCGTCTGGACGGGGCCAAGGGTCTGCGCATGCTGTGGTATGTGATCTTGCCACAGTTGCGACCTGCCACCTTTATCGCCTTTGTCGTGACGATCATCGGCGCGTTGCGGTCGTTTGATTTTATCGCCGTTATGACCAATGGCGGTCCCTTTGGGTCAACCCGCGTTTTGTCGTTTTTCATGTTCGAAGAAAGCCTGTCGGAATTCGGGTTCCGCATGGGCTATGGCGCGGCCATCGCGGTGGTGCTGTTTTTCCTAATGCTTGGATTTATTGCCTTTTTCCTGTTTCGGATGTGGCGCGACGAACAAGAGGGCCGGTAAATGTTTCCCAAACCCATTCAACAACAATCGCGCGGCGCGCAAATCGGATATCAGGCGTTTTTGCCAGTGGCGCTGGTTATCTGGTTGTTGCCCCTGATCGCGGTGATGATTTTTTCCATCAAACCCGATGGCGATTTTGTCAAAGGTAATTTCTGGGGACTTCCGTCGTCGTTTGAATTTTTCACCAACTATGGCAAGGTGTTTTTTGAATCCGATATGCCACGGTATTTGATCAATTCGGTTATGATCACGGTGCCAACGGTGATCGGTGCAGTCGCACTGGCATCAATGACGGGATTTGCGCTGGGGGTTTATAAATTCCGCGGCAACCTGTTGATCTTTTTCATGTTTATTGCTGGAAATTTTGTGCCGTTCCAAATCTTGATGGTGCCGGTGCGCGATTTGACGGTATCCATGAACCTATATGATACGAAACTGGGTCTGATCCTGTTTCACATCGCGTTCCAAACGGGGTTCTGTACGTTGTTCATGCGCAATTTCATTCGTGCGCTGCCCTTTGCCCTGATCGAATCCGCGCGGGTCGAAGGGGTCAGCGAATGGCGCATTTTTATCTATATCGTGCTGCCCCTGATGAAACCTGCGATTGCAGCGCTGTCTGTGCTGATCTTTACCTTTATCTGGAATGATTATTTCTGGGCGGTGGTCCTGACCCAAGGCCCCGATGCGCAGCCTGTGACCGCAGGGATCACCGCATTCAACAGCCAGTATCGCGCCGCCTATCATTTAATGAGCGCGGGCAGTATTGTCGCCGCCTTGCCACCGGTCATTATGTTTTTCCTGATGCAGCGGCATTTCATTGCAGGCCTGACCTTGGGGGCGGTAAAATAATGCAGATTTGGCATTTTGGATGCGACCGCCAATCGCTGGTGGTCTGTGCGAAGAACAGTCAGCTGGCGCAGATTGTATATTGGGGGACGGTATTGCCCGACGCCCAAGATCTGTCTGCCTTGGTCGCGGCGTGTGAATGGGATGTAACAGGGGGCATGTTGGATGAAAATCCTGCAATCACGATATGTCCAACATCTGGTGACAGTTTCCCCGGTGTCGCCGCGCTGGATCTGCGAAATCTGCGTGGGGATCGTTTGCTGCCGCGTTTTGAATTTGTGGCGGCCGATCATGGGGCGCATCACCTGACACTGACCTATCGTGATGATCATTTGGGGCTGACATATCAAGCATGGTTGCGTGTTGATCCCAAAACGCATATCGTATCTGCCGCAGCGCGATTGGATGCGCAGGATCCAATCGCTGTGAATTGGTTTGCGGCCCCCGTTTTTCCCGCACCGCAGGCGGGTGATGACATCGTCGATTTTTCGGGCCGCTGGATCGGTGAATTTCAGATCAATCGCACCCCGTGGTCTGCAGGCATTCGTATGCGTGACAACCCAACAGGGCGCACAGGGCACGAACATTTCCCGGGCGCGTATGTGCCATGTCGTGGGGCCACAAATACCCAAGGGTCCGTTTATGCGTTCCACTATGGCGCGTCTTGTGGGCATAAAATGGTGGCCGAGGAATTGCCAGATGGCCGCCGACAGATCCAGTTTGGCAATGCCACCGGCACCGAGGTTGCGGCCAAGACGGTGTATGAAACTGGAACGCTGTATGCCAGTTATTCCGACACAGGCTACAACGGTTGCGCCGTCGCGTTTCAGCGACATTTGCGTGATAACATTGTGCAGTTCGCTGATCCCAATCGGCCACGCCCTGTGCATTACAACAGCTGGGAATCGGTGTATTTCACCCATGATTTGACCACCTTGAAAGACATCGCAAAACGGGCCGCCGATCTGGGCGCGGAACGCTTTGTTTTGGATGACGGGTGGTTTGGAACCCGTGATGATGACACGCAATCCTTGGCTGATTGGGTCATTGATGCGCGCAAATATCCCAATGGGCTGCGCCCGTTGATTGATCATGTCCATAGCTTGGGCATGACATTTGGGATTTGGTTTGAACCAGAAATGATCAATGAAAACAGCGATGTGTTCCGTGCCCATCCTGAATGGGTGCTGGGCCCGTTGGATCAAATTCGCGGCAGGCAGCAGCTGGTGTTAAACATGGCGCTACCCATGGTGCGTGATTATTTGTTTGACCGAATTGATGCGGTGTTGCGTGATAATGCCATTGAATACATCAAATGGGATCACAACCGCGTTTTGCCGCATCCTGATGCCGATCAGATGCGCGGCACATATGATTTGCTGGACCGTTTGCGTCAGGCCCATCCGCATGTGGAAATTGAAACCTGTTCATCGGGCGGGGGGCGCATTGATTTCGAAATTCTAAAACGCACGCAGCGGGTATGGTTATCGGACAGCAACGATGCGCTGGAACGGCTGCGCATTCAGCATAATGCGGCACTGTTTTTGCCCAGCGCGGTGACGGGCAGCCATGTGGGGCCACGGGTCTGCCACACATCGGGGCGCACGTTGAAAATGGCATTTCGTGCATGGGTCGCAGCACAGCGGCACATGGGGTTTGAAATGGATCCGCGCGAATTAACCACGGATGAGGCGCAGATTTTGCAAACCGTGACCCAATGGTGGAAAGATAACCGCGACTGGATGATGGATGCCGATATTTTGCGCCTAGACAGCGATGATCCTGCCGTGATTGCAGAACAACAAATGGCCCAGTCGGGCGATCGGTTCGTGGTCTTTGCTGGGCGGGCAGGGACATCGGATCAAATCCTGCCACGTCCGTTGCGGCTGACTGGATTGGATCTAAAGGCCAGCTATCGTATCCGTTTGAAAAATGCGGATCAGGCACATCACCTGTCGCGCGGCAAGCAAACAATAAAATCGGGTGAACTCATGCTAAGTGGCAGCTTTTTAATGACCTATGGTGTGACCCTGCCATGGGCGTTTCCTGAAACGATGTGGGTGATTGAGGGGCATCAGATATGACCAAAGTTCGGCGCAATCGGTCTTGGTACGGGATGATGGACAAAGATGGCTTTGTCCGCAGATCGTGGATGAAAAATCAGGGCTTTCCTGATCACGTTTTCGATGGCCGGCCGGTCATCGGTATTTGTAATACATGGTCTGAATTGACACCGTGCAATTCCGGCCTGCGCGAATTGGCCGAAGGCGTCAAGCGCGGCGTTTGGGAGGCAGGCGGCTTGCCCGTGGAATTCCCCGTCATGTCGCTGGGCGAAACCCAGATGAAACCCACCGCGATGCTGTTTCGCAACCTGTTGTCCATGGACGTCGAGGAAAGCATCCGTGCTTATGGCATCGATGGCGTTGTGTTGCTGGGGGGCTGTGACAAAACCACACCAGGTCAGTTGATGGGCGCGGCATCGGTGGATTTGCCCACCATCGTGGTCAGCGCAGGGCCAATGTTGAACGGCAAATGGCAGGGCCGCGATTTGGGATCGGGCACGGACGTGCGTAAATTTTCAACGGCCGTCAAGGCGGGCGAAATGACATTGGCCGATTTCATGGCCACCGAATCCGGAATGAGCCGATCCAAAGGCGTTTGTATGACCATGGGCACCGCATCGACCACATCATCCTTGACCGAGGCGATGGGATTATCCCTGCCCATGAACGGATCACTGCCCGCGGTTGATGCACGGCGCATGGCGCTGGCGCATATGACAGGGCGGCGCATTGTTGAAATGGTCGACGAAGATTTGAAAATGTCTGATGTCCTGACCAAGGCCAATTTCGAAAACGCGATTATCGCGAATGCTGCTTTGGGGGGATCAACCAATGCCGTGATGCATTTGCTAGCCTTGGCCGGACGCGTGGGCATTGATCTGCGGCTTGAGGATTTCGAATTGGGCGGTGATATTCCGTTGCTGGTCAACTGCATGCCATCGGGCAAATACCTGATGGAGGATTTCTGTTACGCGGGCGGCGTGCCGGCGGTTTTGGCCGAATTGCGTCATTTGCTGCGCCCTGCCAAAACGGTCATGGGGGGCGATATTTCCGCCTATCACGACGGTGCAGACTGTTATAACCGCGATGTGATTTACGCCTTTGATGCGCCATTGAAACCGGCGGCGGGGCTGCGGGTGTTGCGCGGCAACCTTGCCCCGCAGGGCGCGATTGTAAAACCATCTGCCGCAACGGATGCCCTGCTGGAACACGAAGGCATGGCCTATGTGTTTGAGAGCATCGAAGACCTAAAGGCAAATATTGACCGCCCCGATTTACCCGTGACGCCAGAGAGCATTTTGGTTCTAAAGGGGTGCGGGCCCAAAGGGTACCCGGGCATGCCCGAGGTGGGCGATATGCCAATCCCCAAGGTTTTGGCCGAACAGGGCGTCAAAGACATCGTGCGCGTGTCTGATGCGCGCATGTCTGGCACCGCCTTTGGCACCGTGGTTCTGCACGTCGCCCCCGAGGCCGAGGCCGGCGGGCCATTGGCCTTGGTCCAAACGGGCGACCGGATCCGATTATCGGCATCGCGCGGTGAATTATCGCTGTTGATTTCGGACGCCGAACTGGAACGCCGTCGCGCGGCTTGGACCCCAAGTGAACCACACTATACCCGTGGTTATGCAAAAATGTATGTCGATACCGTTTTGCAAGCCGACCAAGGCGCTGACTTGGATTTTCTGGTTGGCAAAGATACACGCCCCGTCACAAGAGAAAGCCATTGATATGCACCAAAATGCGACATTTCATGATCTAGCGGGAAAAACCGTTTTCATTACGGGGGGTGGATCGGGAATAGGGGCCGCATTGACCCAAGGGTTTTTGGCCCAAGGGGCAAATGTCGGCTTTGTTCAGCGCTCGGACGCCAGTGCGTTTTGCGCCGAAATGGCCGCGCAATTTGGACGCGCGCCATTGTTCATTCCTTGTGATATTACCGATACCGAACAATTGCGCAACGCCATCGATCAAACCGTATCGCACTATGGTCCTCTAGATGTATTGGTCAATAATGCCGCCAATGATAAACGCCATGATGCGGCGACGATTGATGGCGATTTTTGGGACTGGTCGCAGGCGATCAATCTGAAATCCTATTTCTTTGCGTGCCAACAGGCCTTTGGGCATATGCAAAACCGCGGCGGTGCGATTATTAATTTTTCCTCGATCAGCTATATGATGGGGAATGCGGGTTACGTGTCCTATACCACGGCAAATGCGGGGATCACGGGAATGACCCGCAGTCTGGCGCGTGAATTTGGCCCCATGGCTGTGCGGGTAAACGCGCTAGCGCCCGGATGGGTGTTGACCGACAAACAGTTGGAATTGTGGGCAACACCGGATGCCTTGGCTGATCACATGAAACGCCAATGTCTGCAAGAACACCTAAAGCCCCAAGATATTGTTGACGCCACATTGTTTTTGGCATCAAACACCAGCCGAATGATGACGGGTCAGACCATGGTTGTCGATGGTGGTGTGGTTGGGACCGGATAGGACATGCGAATGAACGTTGAATGGATAGCTGTTGATTGGGGTACATCAAATCTGCGCGTTTGGGTGATGAATGCGCAGGGCGATGTGATTGATCATTTGACGTCTGACCAAGGTATGGGCAGTTTGACGCGCGATGGGTTTGAACCTGCATTGTTGTCGTTGATTGATGGGTATCTATCAAATGATCGGATCACGCCCGTGATCTGTTGCGGCATGGTTGGCGCCAGACAGGGCTGGGTCGAGGCACCCTATAGTGCTGTGCCCTGCAGCCCTGCGGGCTATGATCAGGCGGTATTGGTGGGACCTACAGATCCGCGGATATCTGTCTATATTTTGCCCGGACTATCACAGCAAAGTCCCGCAGATGTCATGCGCGGCGAAGAAACGCAAATCGCGGGTTATTTGGCGCAGTCGCCGAATTTTGATGGTGTGATTTGTTTGCCCGGAACACATACGAAATGGGCCCATATCAGCGCAGCCGAGGTGGTTTCATTCAAAACATATATGACGGGCGAAATGTTTTCGCTGCTTTGCTCAGCCTCGGTTTTGCGTCACAGTGTGGGCGGCGATGATTGGGATGATGATGCATTTCTTGCAGCATTGGATCAGATTTATTCACGCCCACAATCGCTGGCGGGGGATCTGTTTTCGTTGCGTGCGAATGATTTGCTGTCCTCGGTAAACGCGGGGCAGTCACGCGCGGCGCTTTCTGGTATGTTGATCGGAATGGAACTGGCTGCGGCGCGGCCCTATTGGTTGGGACAAGCGGTTGTTTTAATCGGTGCGCCGAATATGGTTGATCTATATCGCAAGGCTTTGGCGCATTTGGGCGCGATGGTGTTACCCGATACAGCGAATGATGTCACACTGCATGGGTTGCAAGCGGCCTATGCCATTTACAAGGACGCACAGACATGACCCGAAATGTTATTGCAATATTGCGCGGTGTTCATCCCGACAAGGTGTGTTCCATCGCAGACACGATTATTCACGCTGGGATCACCCGTATTGAGGTGCCGTTAAATTCCCCAAACCCGCTGGAATCCATTGCCAATCTGGCGCGCGAATTTGGCGATCACACCGATATTGGGGCAGGGACCGTTTTATCGGCACAAAATGTCCACGATGTCGCCCAAGCCGGCGGACGCATGATTGTATCACCCGATTGCAATACAGATGTAATCGATGCGACCAAGGCGGCGGGCTTGCTTTCCTATCCCGGTGTTGCCACCCCAACCGAGGCATTGACCGCGCTGCGGCATGGGGCTGATGGGCTAAAGCTGTTTCCAGCGTTTTTGGTGGGCCCAAAGGGATATCAAGCCATGTCCGCAATTTTACCTGTTGGTACGGTTTGTTATGCCGTGGGCGGTGTAGGCCCAGATAATTTTGCCGAATGGGCGGCCGCGGGTGTTGCGGGGTTTGGTATCGGCACAGGACTGTTTAAGCCAGAATTTCAGGTCTCTGATGTGGCAAAACGGGCCCAGCAGATTGTTTCTGCCTATGACGAGGTTTTTGTAAAATGAAGCGCAGCTTAGGGACCTGTTATTACCCTGAGCATTGGTCACGCGACATTTGGGAACGTGATGCTCAGCAGATGGCGGACTTGGGCCTGACTTGGGTTCGTATTGGCGAATTTGCTTGGTCACGACTGGAACCTGTCCCGGGGCAATTCGATTTCGACTGGCTGGATCAGGCCATTGATGTTCTGGGGCGCGCAGGGTTGCAGGTGGTTTTGGGAACACCCACCGCAACGCCACCGCGATGGGTGGTCGATAAACACCCCGATATGATCGCTGTCGATGCGCATGGCCATCCGCGCAAATTCGGGTCGCGCCGGCATTATTGTTTTAGCCACGCAGGCTACCGCGATGAAACTGCGCGGATCGTCACGATACTGGCCAAACGATACGGGCAAAATCCCTATGTCGCGGCGTGGCAGACGGACAATGAATATGGCTGTCATGATACGATCTTGTCCTATAGTGACGCTGCACGCGATGCATTTCGGGGGTGGTTGCGCACACGGTATTCCGGCGCAGGCAATGATGGTGATATTGATGCCTTAAATGCAGCTTGGGGAAATGTGTTTTGGTCGATGGAATATAATGATTTCGACCAAATTGATTTACCAAACCTAACGGTGACCGAACCCAATCCAGCACATGTCTTGGATTTTAGACGGTTTTCATCAGACCAAGTGGTCAGCTATAATCGATTACAAGTCGACATTTTGCGCCAATATACCGATGCGCCCATTGCGCATAATTATATGGGACGCATCACAGATTTCGACCATTATCAGGTGGGCAATGATTTGGATATCGCCAGTTGGGATAGTTATCCGCTTGGCTTTCTTGAGGATCGCGTGACCGCGACCGAAGACCACCGCGCAATGTTTTATCGTCAGGGTGATCCTGATTTTCAGGCCTTTCACCATGACCTATATCGCGCCGTTGGGCGCGGGCGTTGGTGGATCATGGAACAACAACCGGGTCCCGTGAACTGGGCGCCGTATAATCCCGCGCCTTTACCAGGGATGGTGCGCCTGTGGACATGGGAAGCGTTCGCCCATGGCGCCGAGGCAGTGTGTTATTTCCGCTGGCGTCAGGCCCCCATGGCCCAAGAACAAATGCACGCCGGCATGTTGCGCCCCGACAGCGTGCCCGCCGCCGCCTATCACGAGGCGGCCCAAGTGATGTCCGAATTGGCAGACGCGCCCAACGTGACATGTCCCAAGGGGGATGTGGCATTGATCTTTGATTATCAATCGCAATGGGCTTGGGAAATTCAGCCCCATTGTCAGGGGTTATCGTATTTCGATATTGTCTTTGACGTCTATCGTGCAATGCGCAGTCTGGGATTGTCGGTGGATATTTTGTCGCCCGACACGGATGCCCTGGACGATTATCCAGTGGTGTTTGCACCTGCCTTGATGCATATCCCGCCGAAACTGGAACAGGCCATGGCCGCCACACAGACTCGCCTTGTGCATGGCCCACGTTCCGGCGCGCGTGATGCATCGTTTAACATTCCCGCCGATCTGCCGCCCAGAATCGCAAACCTTGATGCCACTGTCAGCTATGTCGAAAGCCTGCGACCCAGTGTTGCGATTGCGATCGAGGGTGGGGGGGCCATCCGATCCTATCGCGAACATATCGAAACACGGGCGAATGTCATCTGGAAAACAGCCAATGGCGATGCTGCAATGATAGAACAGGGCTCTGTGGCCTATGTCTGTGGTGTGCTAGATGATGCAGGCTGGCGGCGTGTGGTCAAGGATGAATGCGACCGCGCTGGCATTGCCACGATGAATTTACCCACTGGCCTGCGCACCCGTGTGACAGAAGCCGAACGGTTTTGGTTCAACCATCTGCCCCATGATATTACGTGGAACGGCGTCAACCTGCCTGCGGCGGGGGTTATTCGTCAGGTCAAACAATAATTGCGACGTTTTATTGGCGAAACTGTACGACGCAGGATGTTATAAATTCCTGCTGTCGTTCGGTATCTGCGGATCCTGAAAATGTTTCGTCCAGCATAGCAACAATCAATCCGCGTTTGAATTGCAGTTGGGTCAATGTCTGATCCAGCTGGTCAAACACAGCGTCTTTGCCTGTTTGTCCGATATAAAGCGCGCTCAGCGCCGTTTCATAGGCAGAGTTTACATCAAATGCCATCAACAGTTCCGAAATATAACTGCTGTCCGCCGTCATCCCCGTTGCGTCAAACGACGATTTCCACGCAACAGCCCCACGCGTCAATGCCAGTGCTTGCTGTGTGCAGGCCTGTTCTTGATCTGACATTTCCTGCGCCAGTACAGGTGACATCGACATCACCAATGACAGTGCCAGCATTATGGTGCGCATATGTATCCCCCGCAGTTGCCTAGCCCAAGCTAACCCGCAAACTGCCACTGCTGCAAGATCGCGATCATGTTTGTTTTGTGAATTTCTTTGGACAGTTCAGGATGATTGATCGTATCAGATACTGCAAAATCTTGGGCCAAGTCGCAGCTGTTACAGCGAATGAATTCCGCCGTAATTGTGACATCCCCAGATCCACAATCTGGACAAATCGCCATGACATCATCATTAAACATTTGGTGCCTAGTTTTTTGTCACACTATACACAACTGGCCAAACCTAGCCAGTGTTTTGTCATGTCATAACCATTTTAGGAAAATGGCTCCGGCGGTAGGGATCGAACCTACGACCAATTGATTAACAGTCAACTG
>CAZWFE010000028.1:0-32384 GCA_964633145.1 uncultured Phaeobacter sp.
ATAAAGCAGCCGAACAAACGTGTTTCGCTGGTGTGAACAATGGCATAGCTGTGGCGCGCTACGTCATAGAATGTTTGTCGTTCGATGGAAATCATGTCCCTATCGTGGCCGTCATGTTTTTTGACAATCTCGGCCACCTCTTGTTGAACGGGCGGTAAATATTCGGGCTGGCCATCGACTTGCATGCGTCCAGCAAAGTCATCAACAAAGGTATCCAGCGGCAACAGGGTCAAGATTGCATCAATCGCCTCTGGTGCGGTCAGATTTTCCATAGGCAAGACCCGACCAGAAATCGTTGATTTTGATATGCTGTCGGACGGAAAATTTGCATCGGCAATGATCAAAACATCCCCGTGCCCCATTTTTTGCAGGGTATACAGCACATCTGCATTCAGCCGATTGTCGATCAATTTTAGCATGTCACAATTCCCATATTCTTTCGTTGCATCACGATATGTCGGATCCTGTGGGATCGTAAACTGATTTATGATCGGGGTTTGGTGTGCTGGTCGCCAAAAAACGTGTTTTAAAGGCAATGGCCAAATAATCCTTGGCCGCGCGCATATGTTCGGAGCGCGCCTGAGCCAGCTGATCTGGCGGGGTTGATGGGTCGCTTTGGGCCTTGTGCAACGCTGCCTTGCTGATTTCATAGCGACTTTCAGCGGCTTGCATCAGCAAGCTTGTGACTTCACAGATGTACTTCATGCTATGTCTTTCTGGGGGTCAATAATGCGATATGTATTGTCGCCGCGGGTGGCACAGGATGGGCACACTGCCCGCTGGCGGACATCATGCGGGGTGGCTTGGTCGCCCATGACCAATATCAAATTCGCAACAACATGCGTCTGAACTGTTTTACACATGGCGCAGGTTATCACCATCCTATACGTTGCAATCTGACCCAATGTTTTCATGACTTTGTCCTAGTGTTGCTGCGGTATTGGGGACACTTAGCGCGGGATTCGAAAAATTCACTGGGGATATGCGGCAGGGTATTGTTGGCTGTGTGATTGCCCTGTCCTCTGGCCTGTTTCAAACATAAATTTGTCGCATTGGGACTAGGCATTCCCGACCAAGTTGGTGCATAGTGCTGCAAACGGGATATTGCAGCACGTTGGAATAATCGGCTAGCGGATTATTTTTGCGTGCTGCTTTGTCCTTGCAGTGTTGATAGGACCACAGGGGACGCACATGAAATATCATTGTCCAAAAACTTTTGAGGATGCAGCGCAGATTGCCGCTGATGCCACGGGTATTATCCGGTATCTGGCGGGCGGAACGGATGTTTTGGTGCAGATGCGCGCAGGCATGGTAACGCCTGACGATATGATCGACCTGAAACATATTCCGGGCGTGAAAGACATTGTTAAAAATGCTGACGGCAGCTGGACCATCGGCGCCGCCGTGGCGGGCGCTGAATTGGGCGCGCATGCTGAATTTTGCGCCGATTATCCCGGTATTGTTGAGGGGCTAGAGCTGGTCGGATCCACCCAAGTGCAGGGCCGCGCCACATTGACGGGCAACCTGTGCAATGGATCGCCGGCCGCGGATAGCGTGCCAGCCATGATCGCGGCAGGTGCCATTGCGCATGTGGTCGGTCCAAACGGCGCGCGTGATATTGCGGTTGGCGATATTCCCGTGGGCCCGGGCAAAACGTCGTTGAATAAAGGTGAGATTATCGCATCCCTGACGATACCTGCCCGCAATGCGCAGGGCGGCGACGCCTATCTGCGGTTTACGCCGCGCACTGAAATGGACATCGCTGTCGTCGGTTGCGCAGTTAATCTGACATTGGATGGTGATCGCGTGGCCACAGCCCGCGTTGCCATGGGGGCCGTGGCGCCAACTGTTATTGTTTTGGCTGATGCAGCAGATACGATCATCGGCACGACACTGGACACGGATGCGCTGGATAAACTAGCGGCGGTTGTCTCGGCTGCGGTGAAACCTATCTCTGACAAACGCGGGACCGCTGAATTCAGAACAGATGTCGCAGGTGTTTTGGCCAAGCGTGCCGCAAAAATTGCCTATGATCGTGCGAAAGGAACCAAGTGATGTCGAAAATTCACATAACCACCAAGGTCAATGGCGAAGAGGTCGAATTTCTTGCCGATCCGCGCGACACATTGTTGGATTGCTTACGCGATCAATTGGAATTGACTGGCACGAAAGAGGGATGTTCCACAGGCGACTGCGGTGCCTGTTCTGTGACCGTCGATGGCACTTTGGTCTGTTCATGCCTGATGCTGGGCGTCGAGGCACAGGATAAACAGATCGAAACCATCGAAGGCATGGCCCAAGATGGCGAATTGCACCCGTTGCAGCGGAAATTCATCGAACATGCCGCGCTGCAATGTGGGTTCTGCACACCAGGCATTTTGGTGGCGGCCAAGGCATTATTAGAGAAAAATCCAGATCCAAACGAAACCGAGGTTCGGTATTGGTTGGCAGGCAATCTGTGCCGCTGCACAGGGTATGACAAAATCATTCGCGCGGTCATGGATGCCGCCGCGGAAATGCGGGGGGCGGCATAATGGCGAAAGATACTGCAAACGAATTGCGCATTGTCGGCACACGACCCGACCGCCCAGATGGGTTGGACAAAGTCACGGGCCGCGCGCGTTATGGTGCCGATATTTCGGCAGCGGGGCTGCTGCATGGTGCTGTTGTCCGATCGCCCCACGCCCATGCGCGGATCGTCAAAATCGACGCGTCCAAGGCGCTGGCCCTGTCCGGGGTCAAGGCGGTTGTGACGCGTGATGATTTCCCAACCGGCCTGACGGGCGAGGCATGGGATCTGCAAGAAAACACCATGGCGGGCGAACGTGCCCTCTATGATGGACACGCGGTTGCGGCCGTGGCTGCCACATCTGCGCAATTGGCCCGCGATGCGGCCAAGTTGATTGAGGTGGAATATGAAATTCTGCCCCATGTCACGGATGTCGATGCCGCCATGGCCCCTGACGCGCCCATTATTCGCGAAGGCGCTGCCGATCATTCCGTCCCCGACGGGCTGCATCCAAACGTGGTGCGATATATCGAATTTGGACATGGCGACCTTGAGGACGGATTTGCCAAAGCCGACATCGTGCGCGAACATCAATATAAAACCGAAGCCGCCCACCAAGGCTATATCGAACCCCATGCCTGCATGGGCCAAATGGGGGCTGATGGCAAAGGCGAAATGTGGGTCTGTACCCAAGGGCATTGGTACATTCGCAAAATGTGTACCCAAGTTCTGGGGCTTGATGCGTCACAACTGCGCGTCACCCCATCCGAGATTGGTGGCGGATTTGGGGGCAAAACCACGATTTTCATGGAACCTCTGTCTTTGGCGCTTAGCCGCAAGGCAGGTGGCCGGCCCGTGAAAATCGTGATGTCCCGATCCGAGGTGCTGCGCGCCACGGGTCCGACTGCATCGGCATCGATGGATGTCAAAATTGGCATGACCAAGGATGGTAAAATTACCGCTGGATCAGCGACGTTTCGCATGCAGGGCGGTGCCTTTGCTGGGGCGCCTGTTGATATGGCATTGTATTGTGCCTTTGCCGCGTACAAAGTGCCTGCGTTGCAGCATGTGGGCTATGACGTCTTGGCCAACCGTCCCAAGGCTGCGGCCTATCGCGCGCCCGGATCGCCCATGGCGGCATTCGCCGTTGAAAGTTTGTTGGACGAAATGTGCAATGAATTGGGGCTGGACCCACTAGACGTTCGCGTGAAAAACGCGGCACAATCGCATGAAACATCCAGCTTTGGCCCGAAATTTGGGGTTATCGGGTTGAATGAAACCTTGGCCGCAACACAGGCGCATCCAAATTTATCTGCGCCACTGGGCCCCAACCAAGGCCGCGGTATTGCATCGGGATTTTGGTTTAACCACGGTGGGGATACATCGGTGTCCATGGCCTTGGGCGAAGATGGCACCGTGACCGTATCGATCGGTACACCAGACATCGGCGGCAGCCGCGCGTCTATGGCGATGATGGCCGCGGAAACGCTGGAAATTCCCTATGACAATGTGCGGGTCAATATCGTTGAAACCGGTGCCTTGGGCGTGAACGAACCCACCCACGGCAGCCGCGCAACATTCGCCACAGGCAAAGCCACAGTCGAGGCCGCGCAAGGCATGATCGTTGAAATGTGCAAACGCGCAGCCGCAAAATGGGGCATCGAACCCGATGCGGTGGAATGGCGCGATGGTGCGGCGCATCCTGCGGGGCCAAATGCCGGCGAATATCCCCCCATGACGATCGGCGAAATTGGGGCTGCCATGTCCAATACGGGCGGCCCGATTGCAGGGCATCACGAATCTGTGCCCGCAGGCGTTGGCGAAAGCTTCGGCACCCATGTTGTGGATGTTGAGGTCGATCCTGAAACGGGCCGCACAACAATCCTGCGCTATCTGGTTGTTCAGGATGCGGGCCGCGCGATTCACCCCGCCTATGTCGAGGGTCAGTATCAGGGTGGTGCTGTCCAAGGGATCGGCTGGGCGCTGAACGAAGAATACGTCTATGACGATATGGGCCGTCTGCAAAACCCTGTGTTTTTGGATTACCGTGTGCCTGTTGCATCGGATTTGCCGATGATCGACACCGTCATTGTCGAGGTTCCCAACCCCGGCCACCCCTATGGTGTGCGCGGCGTTGGCGAAACGGGGATTGCCCCGCCGCTGCCAGCCGTGGCAAACGCAGTTGCGGCGGCAACAGGCGTTCGGATGCGGCATTTGCCAATCACGCCATCCAAATTATTGGCGGCGATCAAGGCGTCAAAGAATGGTTAAAATTGTACTGTGGTCCGGCCTGCGCCGGTTCACAGATGGCACCCTAGAATTTGAAACAGCCGCGCCAACCTTGGGGCGGGCCATGTCGGATCTGGTTGCCCAATACCCCGGGTTGGGCCCGATATTCGACCAGGGTGTGTCGGTGGCCATTGATGGGGACATCGTGCCGCCCAATCCGGCGATGGCCCTGCCAGATGGGGCTGAGGTGCATTTTTTACAACAAATGCGCGGCGGCTAGATCGCGCCGCGTTTGACATAAAAAAGAGGGGCAGTGCCCCTCTTTTTTGTTTGTGATACTTATGTCATGGGCCTTAGCCGATGATTGCGTTCAATGTCGCGCTGGGGCGCATGACAGCTGCCACTTTGGCGGGGTCAGCATGATAATAGCCACCCAAATCAGCTGGCGCACCTTGAACGGACGCGAATTCGGCTGCGATTTTTGCTTCGTTCTCGGCCAAGGCTTGGGCGATGGGCGCAAAATGTGCTGCGATTTCGGCATCATCCGTTTGTGCAGCCAAGGCTTGGGCCCAATACAGCGCAAAGTAATAATGGCTGTCGCGGTTGTCAGGTTGACCGACACGACGCGATGGGGATTTGTTGTTGTCCAAAATCCCTTGGGTCGCGGCTTCAATTGCGGTGGCCATAACGCCCGCTTTGGCGTTGCCTTTTTGGTTGGCTAGGAACGCAAAGCTTTCGCCCAAGGCACAGAATTCGCCCAAGCTGTCCCAGCGCAGGTGGTTTTCCTGCACCAACTGTTGCACGTGTTTGGGGGCCGATCCGCCGGCACCGGTTTCGAACAAACCACCGCCCTGCATCAATTTCACAATCGACAACATTTTCGCCGATGTGCCTAATTCCAAAATGGGGAACAGATCGGTCAGATAATCGCGCAATACGTTGCCGGTTATGGCAATGCTGTCGGCCCCTGTGCGGATTGTTTCCAATGTCAAACGGGTCGCTTCGCGGGGGGCAAGGATTTGGAATTTATCTGCCAGACCTTTTTCAGCCAAAATTGGTTCGACATATTTGATCAATTCCGCATCATGCGCGCGGTTTGCGTCCAGCCAGAAAATCGCCTGTGATCCAGTCAGGGCCTGACGTTCGATCCCTAGGTTCACCCAGTCGATGATTGGCGCTTTTTTCGCCGAGGATGAACGCCAGATATCGCCCGCGTTTACGGATTGTTCGTGCAACACATCGCCATTTGCCGCCGTGTAACGCACGCGTCCAGCTGCGGCCATTTCGAATGTGGTGGGGTGCGATCCGTATTCTTCGGCCTTTTGCGCCATCAGGCCAACGTTGGCCACGGCACCGGATGTTGTTGGATCCAAGGCGCCGGTTTCTTTGAAATACTTGATGCTTTCGTCGTACACAGGGGCATAGCAGCTGTCTGGGATGACACATTTGGTGTCGCCCTCTTTGCCGTCTGGTCCCCATCCCTTGCCACCTGCGCGGATGACCGCAGGCATGGATGCGTCGATAATCACGTCAGATGGCACGTGTAGGTTGGTGATGCCACGGTCGCTGTCGACCATATACATGGCAGGTCCATCCGCCAATTCCGCCTGAAAATCAGCCAAGATGTCGGCGTGATCTGCCACGCGTGCCAACACATCGCCCAAACCTGAATTGGGGTTCACACCCAATTTGGCCAATGCATCCGCGTGTTTTGCGAATGATTTTTCAAAAAATACGGAAACCGCGTGACCAAAGATGATTGGGTCGGACACCTTCATCATCGTGGCCTTCATGTGCAGGGAAAACAGCACGCCTTGGTCTTTGGCCTCGGCGATTTGGGCCCGCAGGAAATCGCGCAGCGCAGCAGCATTCATGAATGTTGCGTCAACCACGGTGCCTTCGGCCAGATCGATGCCGTCCTTCAATACTGTGACATCACCATTTTCAGCGATAAATTCGATTTTTGCAGGTCCTGCTTGGGCCGCTGTCACAGTTGTGGACAGTTCGTTTGAATAAAAATCATTGGCGCCCATTGTGGACACATGTGTTTTGCTGTCCGCGACCCATGTTCCCATCGAATGCGGGTTTTTCATCGCATAGTTTTTCACAGCCTTCGCCGCACGACGGTCTGAGTTGCCTTCGCGCAGGACGGGGTTCACAGCCGATCCTTTGATCGTGTCGTATTTTGCGCGAATTGCTTTTTCTTCGTCTGTCTTTGGCTCTTCTGGGTAATCGGGCAGCGCGTATCCTTGGGATTGCAATTCTTTGACTGCGGCAACCAGCTGAGGCACAGATGCGGAAATGTTTGGCAGTTTGATTACATTGGCATCGGGTGTTTTGACCAACTGGCCCAATTCGGCCAAATCGTCAGCCTGACGCTGATCCGCTGTCAAGTATTCAGAAAATGTTGCAATGATTCGCCCCGCCAAAGAGATGTCTTTGGTCCCGACACTGACACCCGCCGCTTTGGCAAAGGATCGGATGATCGGCAATAATGACGCGCTGGCCAGCTCGGGCGCTTCGTCTACAATGGTATACAATATATCGGGGTTTGCGGTATCGGTCATCTTATTTACACCTTTTCAGCCTGACGGGAACGTTAGGATGTCTGGCACCCAACGGACCGGAATTGGTCCAGCTGCATGTGCAGACGCATTGAAATTCATGACCGTTCGATACAAGATTGGTCACGAAATTTCAATGCGCTTAATGTAGCAGTTTGTTTTTTGCTGTTTTGGTTTTTATTCTGCGGCCTCTGCATAATCTGACATAGGCGGACAAACACAGATCAGATTTCGATCGCCATAGGCGTTATCGACCCGTCCAACGGGGGGCCAATATTTGTCAACGCGGAATGCGCCCGCGGGGAAACACCCCTGTTCACGGCTATAGGGGCGATCCCAGTCGCCCACCAAATCTTCGATTGTGTGGGGCGCGTTTTTCAATGGATTGTTTTCCGCATCTATTTCGCCCACCTCAATCGCGCGAATTTCCTCACGAATGGCCAGCATCGCATCACAGAACCGGTCAAGCTCTGCTTTGGTCTCAGACTCGGTCGGTTCGATCATCAATGTGCCTGCAACCGGCCAGCTCATGGTGGGGGCGTGGAACCCAGCGTCCATCAAGCGCTTGGCAATGTCTTCGACTGTGACATGGGCCGATTCTGCATAGGGGCGGACGTCTAGAATGCATTCATGTGCGACGCGACCTTGCTTGCCTTTGTAGAGAACCTCAAACGCACCCTCTAGCCGTTTGGCGATATAGTTTGCGTTCAAAATGGCCACGCGCGTTGCCTGCGTCAGGCCGCTGCCGCCCATCATCAAACAGTAGGCCCATGAAATCGGCAGGATCGACGCCGACCCAAACGGCGTTGCCGAAACGGCGCCTGTGTTTTCTGGCAGATAGGGGGCCAAATGCGATTTCACCCCAATCGGTCCCATGCCGGGACCACCGCCGCCATGTGGAATGGCAAAGGTTTTGTGCAAATTCAAATGGCTGACATCGCCGCCCAAATCGCCGGGTCGTGACAGGCCCACCATGGCATTCATATTCGCCCCGTCGATATAGACCTGCCCCCCGTGGTCATGGGTGATTTGGCAAATCTCTTGGACGGTTTCTTCGAATACACCATGGGTCGATGGGTATGTGATCATGCAGCCCGCCAAGACATCGGAATATTTTTCCGCCTTAGCACGGAAATCGTCCACGTCGATATCGCCGTTATCTGCGGTTTCAACGGGGATCACTTTCCATCCGACCATCTGCGCGCTGGCGGGGTTGGTGCCATGGGCAGATGTCGGGATTAAACAAATGTTGCGATGCCCTTCGCCACGCGCGGCGTGGTATTCGCTGATGGTCAGCAGACCAGCATATTCGCCCTGCGCGCCGGAATTGGGTTGCATTGACATGGCATCATAGCCTGTGATCACACATAGCTTTTGGCTCAGATCTTCGATCAACTCGACATAGCCTTGGGCCTGATCCAATGGCGCATAGGGGTGCATCAGCGAAAATTCACGCCAGCTGACAGGCATCATTTCGGCCGCCGAATTCAGTTTCATGGTACAGGATCCCAGTGGGATCATCGCGCGATCCAATGCCAAATCACGATCGGCCAAGCGCCGCATATACCGCATCATTTCGGTTTCTGCACGGTTCATATGGAACACATCATGTTCCAGATATGTCGTTGTGCGGTGCAACGCATCGGGCACACGATATTCAGGCGTATAATCATTGTCCTGACGTTCAATACCAAAGGCGCGCCAAACCGCCTCAATCGTATCTTTGCGGGTCCGCTCATCCAGCGAAATCCCGATCTTGGTTTTGCCCACGCGACGCAGGTTGACACCTTCGTTTACCGCCGCTTGCAATACACCGCGCTGCAACAGGCCGACATCAACGGTAATCGTGTCAAAAAACGCCGCTGGCTCAACCGTGAACCCCGCGGCCTCTAACCCTTTGGCCAAACGAACAGTTTTGCGATGGATCCGCTGCGCGATGGCCTTTAGGCCCTCAGGCCCGTGGAATACCGCATAAAACGACGCCATGACTGCCAGCAATGCCTGTGCCGTACACACATTCGACGTGGCCTTTTCGCGTCGAATATGCTGTTCACGGGTCTGCAGAGCCAACCGATAAGCCTTGTTCCCGTGAATATCGACGGAAATGCCAACAATGCGCCCCGGCATGGACCGTTTATATGCATCCTTGGTCGCCATATAGGCGGCATGCGGTCCGCCAAATCCCTCGGGCACGCCAAACCGCTGGGTCGATCCCACGGCAATATCGGCGCCCATGGCACCGGGTTCTTTCAACAGGGTTAAGGCCAAAATGTCGGCCGACATAATTGCGATGGCCTTGGCGGCATGCAACTCTGCTATCGCAGCTGAAAAATCACGCAAATCACCATAAGTGCCAGGATATTGGAATATGGCGCCAAAAACCTGATCCGCTTGCAAACTTTCAGGCGCGCCAACGATAATTTCAATGCCCAATGGTTTTGCACGGGTTTGCATCACCGCAATATTCTGCGGATGACAGTTTTCATCCACAAAAAACGCCTTTGCCTTTGATTTTGCCACGCGTTGCGCCATGGTCATGGCCTCGGCACAGGCCGTGGCCTCATCCAGCAGGGACGCGTTGGCTATCTCCAGACCAGTCAAATCCGACACCATGGTTTGGAAATTCAATAATGCTTCCAATCGCCCCTGCGAAATCTCGGGCTGATAGGGGGTATATGCTGTATACCAAGCTGGGTTTTCCAAAATATTGCGTTGGACCACAGGGGGCGTAACCGTGCCATAATATCCCTGCCCAATCAAACTTGATAATACGCGGTTTTTCGATGCGGTCACGCGCATGCGATATAACAACTCACGCTCTGACAAAGCCTTACCAAAATCCAGTGGCTCGGCCTGCCGAATGGATGCTGGTATCGTTTGTTCAATCAACGCATCAAGGCTTGGCGCCCCAACAATCTGCAACATCTTGTCCATTTCTTGGGGCGATGGCCCAATATGGCGGCGGTTCGCAAAATCATATGGCAAATAATCCGTGGGCGTAAACGACATCTTCGCTCCTTTGGCGCAAGGCACTTTCATTTTTGTGAAAAATACTCCCGCCGGAGGCTCCGACGGGCGCAATACTTAACCGATCAGCTTATTATAAGCATCCTCATTCAGGTAATCGTCCATCTGTGATGGGTCGGACGGCTTGATTTTGAAAAACCACGCGTCCCCCATCGGATCGTCATTCACCTTTGATGGTTCATCTACCAACATTTCGTTCACTTCGACGATTTCCCCGTCCAGCGGTGACAAAATATCCGATGCGGCTTTTACGCTTTCAATCACAACGATTTCATCGTCTTTTGATACTGTGGTGCCTTCTTCGGGCAGTTCGATAAATACGATGTCCCCCAGTTGCGTACTGGCATGTTCGGTAATTCCGACCACGATGACACCATCCTCCTCGCGCAGCCATTCATGCTCTTCTGTAAATTTCATTGCTGGTCTCTCCTTGCTCAGCGTTTAAAATTAGGTGGGGTATGGGGCAGGGGGCTGACCGCAATGGGCAGCCGTTTGCCACGCACCTCACCAAATAATACGGTTCCTGTCACAGCCATTTCAGTGGCAACATATCCCATGGCAACGGGGGCCTCGACTGTGGGGCCAAACCCACCTGACGTAACTGTGCCAATTTGGGTGCTGCTGTCTTCGCTTGCGTATAATACCACGCCTTCACGCATGGGGGCGCGGGTTTGTGGTGTCAGACCGACGCGTTTGCGCGATACACCTTGGGACATTTGGTCTAAAATAATGCTGTCCCCAGGAAATCCGCCAGTGGCTGATCCGCCCGCGCGACGCGATTGTTGAATGGCCCATGTCAAACCTGCCTCAACTGGGGTTGTGCCAGTGTCGATATCATGGCCATACAGGCATAAACCTGCCTCAAGCCGCAGGCTATCGCGTGCGCCCAGACCGATCCATTCCACATCTGCGTGATCGGCCAAGGCCGCAGCCACAGTTTCCGCCGCCGCATGTGGGATCGAAATTTCAAACCCATCCTCACCGGTATAGCCTGACCGTGATACCCAGCATTCAGCGCCAGCAATCGGGATCGTATCGACATCCATAAATTTCATGTCGACGATGGGGGGATAATGTTCGGCCAATACGGCCTCGGCCATGGGGCCCTGCAATGCCAGCAAGGCGCGATTTGTGATTTCTTTGACATGGATTTCGGGTTCCAAATGCGCGCGCAAATGGGCAACATCGGCGGTTTTACACGCTGCATTGACCACCATAAAAATGTGATCGCCGCGGTTTGCAAACATCAGATCATCCAAAATACCGCCGGCATCATTGGTAAAGAACCCATAGCGCTGGCGACCTTCGGCCAAACCTTGGACATCCATCGGGATCAATCTTTCCAAGGCGCGCGCGGTTGATGTGTAATCTGCCCCACGCAAAATCACCTGCCCCATATGGCTGACGTCAAACAAACCGGCCTTGGTCCGTGTGTGTTGGTGTTCTTTCATCACGCCCAATGGATATTGCACCGGCATGTCATAACCCGCAAAGGGCACCATTTTGGCCCCGTTTTTCAGGTGCATGTCGTAAAACGGCGTTTTGTTTAGGTCCTCGCCCATCCGGTCCTCTTATAGTTTGGCCGGATGTCCGGCACCACATTTGTCTGGGGTGTGCCCAAACTGCGATGCCCCCTCTGTACCTGTGCCTGAGATCGTTATCCCTTCGGCGGATGCGCTGCATCACTCTCCAGAGTTTTTATAGAACGCGGTCCTTGCGCCTGAGAGTTTCCGGGGCGGTTGCTCCTTCGGCACTGGTTTTCCAGTTCTCCCGTGTTCAATGGTATACTGGATAATTTAAATCCCAAAGTCTTGCAAGACAAATAATCATTACCGACTAAATAGTTTTCAAAAGCGACCATTTGACAATGGGTCGTCCTTGGATCAAAAACCCATCATAGGCAGGAGGCAGGCATGGATCCGTATTTTTTTGGCTATGGCAGTTTGGTCAATGCAAAAACACATGTGTACCAAGATACACGACCCGCGGTATTGCGCGGCTGGCGGCGTATCTGGCGGCGCACAGACATGCGCGATCAGGCGTTTTTAACCATTGTTCCGGATGAAACCACGCAGTTACAGGGTTTGATCGCCCAAGTTCCCAATGCTGATTGGCAGGCGCTGGATGCCCGCGAAATTGGATACGATCGCCTGCATGCAACGGGTCAGGTGGATCACGATCATCACCCTGATTTGCATGTCGCGATTTATTCAATCCCACAGGCCACCTGTTATTTGCCCGATACGGAACACCCCATTTTGCTAAGCTATCTGGATGTGGTGTTGCAGGGGTATTTGCATGTGTTTGGGCCGCAGGGTGTTGCCCATTTTATGGACACAACAGATGGTTGGGATACACCGATCCTAAATGATCGCAATGATCCCCGCTATCCCCGCGCACAACAGTTATCACAAACAGAAACGGCCCTGGTGGATGAGCACCTAAGGGCCGTAAATGCACAGATTTTGTAAACCTTGTGGGCCGCGTTAAACCGCGGCCTTGATGCTTTCATCTAGGTAAATTTCGCGCAGACGTGTGGCCAAGGGGCCAACCGCTCCGGTGCCCACAGCTGCACCATCAATTTCCACAACGGGCATGACGAATGTCGATGCGGATGTGATAAACGCTTCATCCGCGTCCTGTGCCTCGGTAATGGTGAAATTGCGCTCTTCGACCTCCATCTGTGCCTCTTGGGCAAAACGCAAAACAGCGGCACGGGTGATGCCGTGCAAGATGTCATTTGACAGGGCGCGGGTGATGATTTTGTTGCCTTTGATGATATAGGCATTGTTTGATGTGCCCTCGGTGACGAATCCATCCTCGACCATCCATGCGTCATCGCAGCCTGCTTTCTTGGCCATCATTTTGCCCATGGATGGATAGAGCAGCTGAACGGTTTTAATATCACGGCGACCCCAGCGGACATCTTGGATCGAAATCACCTTGATCCCTGTTTTCGCAACGGGGCTGTTTGCCAATCCAGGTTTGTTTTGGGTGAACAAGACAACCGTTGGCTTGGTTGTTTCGGGATCTGGAAATACGAAATCACGATCATTCGGCGCGCCGCGCGAAATTTGCAGGTAAATCATGCCGTCTGTGATGTCATTCAAACGCACCAATTCGCGATGGATTTCCAGCAGATCCGCTTTGCTAATTGGGTTTTCGATGTCCAATTCGTTCAACGACCGTTCCAACCGTACCGCATGCCCGTCAAAATCAATCAATTTGCCACCAAGAACCGAGGTCACCTCGTAGACGGCATCTGCCATCAGAAAGCCACGGTCAAAAATCGAAACTTTGGCTTCTGTTTCGGGCAGATATTCGCCGTTGACATATACAGTACGGGTCATGGTTTTGTTCCTTTCTTTATCCCCATAAATTGGGGTGCGGTGGGTGGACGCCTGCCGCATCAAATTTCAATGGTGTGTCACGGTCTTGGGCCAATAATAACGGTCCGTCAAGGTCTGTGATCATCGCGCCTTGGGCAATCAGGGTCGCAGGGGCCATGGCCAGCGAACTGCCCACCATGCATCCGACCATAATATCGTAGCCTGCGGCCAATGCTGCACGTTTCAATTCCAGCGCCTCGGTCAGGCCGCCGGTTTTGTCCAGTTTAATGTTTACGACATCATATTTACCCACCAAATGTGGCAGGCTGTTGGTGTCATGGCAGCTTTCATCTGCGCAAACGGGAACGGGGCGGTCCATGCCGATCAAGGCATCATCATCCGCCGCGGGCAGGGGTTGTTCAACCAATGCCACGCCCAGCCGTATCAAATGCGGGGCCAAATCGGTATAGACCTCAGCGCTCCAACCTTCGTTGGCATCGACGATGATTTTAGATTTTGGCGCACCTGCGCGCACCGCCTCAAGTCGGGGCATATCGTCAGGGGTGCCCAGTTTGATTTTCAACAATGGGCGATGGGCATGTTTCATGGCCTGTTCGCGCATTGCCTCGGGCGTATCCAACGACAGGGTATAGGCAGTGATTTCCGGTTTGGGCGTCGGCAGGCCGATCAAATCCCAAACCCGTTTCCCCGCCTGTTTCGCTGCCAAATCCCACAGCGCACAATCAACCGCGTTGCGGGCTGCGCCAGCTGGCAGCAGATCGTATAAATCCTGACGCGAAAACGCATCTGGCAATGCGTCAATCTGGGCTGTGACGCTGTCTAGCGTTTCGTTATAGCGGGCATAGGGCACACATTCGCCCACACCCTGATGTTGACCGTCCGACAGGCAGACGGTCAAAACCTGTGCTTCGCTGCGCGATCCACGCGAAATGGTGAAAACCTGTGCCAGTTTGAACACATCGCGTGTGATTGTGCGTTGCATGTTACACCTCTGCTAATGCGTCGACCAATTTGTCGGCACCATAACGGAATGGATCCGTCGCAGGTAGCCCCATATCTGTTTCAACCTGCGCCAAATAAGCCCGCGCATCCGCGTCTGACATATGCTGCGTGTTGACCGAAACGCCAACAACCTGACAAGCAGGGTTGCCAACACGTGCCAGGGTCAGTGCCACATCACGCACCTGTTCCAAGCTAGGCGGCGTGTAATCAGGCAAACCGCGCATGTGCGGGCGCGTGGGTTCATGACACAGGATCAGCGCATCTGGCTGGCCGCCATGCACCAAGGCCATTGTCACACCGGAATAGGATACATGGAACAGGCTGCCCTGACCTTCGATCAAATCCCAATGGTCGTCATCATTATCAGGTGTCAAATATTCCACCGAACCAGCCATGAAATCGGCGATGACCGCATCCAATGGCACACCGTCCCCTGTGATCAAAATACCGGTCTGACCTGTGGCGCGGAACGTCGATTTCATCCCCCGTTCGCGCATGGTTTTGTCCATGGCTAGGGCTGTGTACATTTTTCCAACAGAACAATCTGTGCCAACGGCCAAACACCGCTTGCCGCTGCGTTTTTTGCCGTTTGCAATTGGATAGTCAACGGTTGGAATACGAACATCAAACAGTGTGCGGCCATGTTTTTCGGCCGCGGCAACCAAGTCTGTTTCATCATTCAACAGATTATGCAGACCACTTGCCAAATCGTATCCCATTTCAATGGCTTCGATCAACACAGCTTTCCAAGCAGCGGAAATGATCCCGCCGCGGTTTGCTACGCCAATAACCAGCGTCTTGGCGCCTGCGTCGCGCGCTTGGGCCAATGTCATGTCTGCGATACCTAGATCGGCGTTGCAGCCGTCCATTCGGTATTGGGCTACGGCGTTTTCAGGGCGCCAGTCTTTGATGCCTTGCGCCACTTTCGCGGCCAATTGGTCGGGCGCATCGCCCAAAAACAAGAGATATGGTGTTTGTATCATGTCAGGCCTCATTCATTATCAACGCGCAATTTACCTCGCTTTCTCTCGAAATTATTTCTATTTCTTTCTCATTTATCGAATTATACGAAATTTTATTCGAATGATTATGATAATATTCGACGGATATTCTAAAAACTTTTGTTTGATGATCAATATCGGGCAATTCGCTGCAATGCGGAATGTATTGTGCGAATGCAGAAAATTCTTGCAAGCCCGCGCGCAATTTAATAACTCATACAACAGGCAATTCGCAATTTCATTTCGCAAAGGAGACCTCATGTCATTCCGCATCCAACCCACACCCGTTGCACGCCCAAACCGTTGCCAACTCTTTGGACCAGGATCCCGCCCCGCCATTTTTGAAAAAATGGCAGCCAGCGCGGCAGATGTGATCAACCTCGATCTAGAAGATTCCGTGGCGCCATCAGACAAAGACAGTGCCCGCAAAAACATCATTCAGGCCATCAGTGAAATTGATTGGGGCACCAAAACACTTTCAGTTCGGATCAATGGCCTAGATACACCCTATTGGTACCGCGATGTTGTGGACCTGCTGGAACAGGCCTCTCACCGCCTAGATCAAATTATGATTCCCAAAGTGGGCTGCGCAGCTGATATCTACGCCGTGGATGCCTTGGTCACAGCAATCGAACGCGCCAAGGGCCGCACCAAACCAATCTCATTCGAGGTGATTATCGAATCCGCCGCAGGCATCGCCCACGTCGAAGAAATCGCAGCAGCCAGCCCCCGCCTTCAGGCCATGTCCCTCGGGGCCGCCGATTTCGCAGCCTCGATGGGTATGGCAACAACGGGCATCGGGGGCACTCAGGAAAACTATTACATGTACCGCGATGGGCAAAAACATTGGTCTGATCCATGGCACTGGGCGCAGGCCGCAATCGTTGCTGCGTGCCGCACCCATGGTGTTCTGCCAGTCGATGGTCCCTTTGGTGATTTCTCCGACGACGATGGCTTCCGCGCCCAAGCTCTGCGTTCAGCAACGCTGGGAATGGTGGGGAAATGGGCGATCCACCCCAAACAAGTTGCCTTGGCCAATGATGTATTCACCCCCTCGGCCGACGCCGTCGCCGAGGCCCGCGAAATCCTTGACGCAATGGAACAAGCCAAAGCCAAAGGCGAAGGCGCCACAGTCTACAAAGGCCGCCTTGTCGATATCGCATCCATTAAACAAGCGGAAGTCATCGTAAAACAATTCGAAATGATCTCTGACGCATAGACTTTCAATTTTGCCCAAATACTCTGCGGGGGTCTGGGGGTGCAAAACCCCCAGTTCATTGCTGCTGAACTGCATCCTAGGCTTGCAAATTGTGCAAAGCTTGCGCATATATCACCCAAACGCAAACGGAGCAGACGCATGACGCACTACCTCGATTTTGAAAAACCTCTTGCCGAAATCGAAGGCAAAGCCGAAGAACTCCGAGCATTGGCGCGCAAAAGCGAAGGCATGGATGTCGAATCCGAGGCGGCGGCGTTGGATCAAAAGGCCGAACAGATGTTGGTCGGTCTGTACAAATCGCTAACTCCATGGCGTAAATGCCAAGTGGCCCGCCACCCTGAACGCCCCCATTGCATCGATTATATCAATGCTTTGTTTACCGAATTTACCCCCCTCGCAGGTGATCGTAATTTTGCCGACGATCACGCTGTGATTGGTGGTCTGGCCCGTTTTGATGACCAACCTGTTGTTGTCATAGGTCATGAAAAAGGGAACGACACAAAATCACGCATTGAGCGAAATTTCGGCATGGCTCGTCCCGAAGGGTACCGCAAAGCAATTCGGTTAATGGATATGGCAGATAAATTTGGTTTGCCGATCATTACCTTGGTCGACACCCCAGGCGCATATCCCGGCAAAGGCGCAGAAGAGCGCGGCCAATCCGAAGCGATCGCCCGATCAACCGAGAAATGTTTGCAAGTCGGCGTACCTGTGATTTCTGTTATTATCGGCGAGGGCGGATCCGGCGGTGCTGTTGCGTTTGCAACCGCCAACCGTGTGGCAATGCTGGAACATTCCGTATATTCCGTCATCAGCCCCGAGGGCTGCGCATCCATCCTTTGGAAAGATGCCGAGAAAATGCGAGAAGCAGCCGAGGCCCTGCGCCTGACCGCCCAAGATTTGAAAAATCTAACTGTCTGCGACGAAATTATTGCGGAACCTCTGGGCGGTGCCCATCGCGATCGTGATGCGACGATTGATGCGGTGCGTGCATCCTTGGCTAAAATGTTGGCCGACTTGTCAGCGCAAGATGGACATGACTTGGTCGCACAACGCCGCAAGAAATTCCTTGATTTGGGGAATAAAGGATTATCAGCCTAACCACCATCGCCCATGTTATGCTGATAACATCTTTAGCCCTTGGGTGACATCGGATCGCACGGCCAAACGCAGCCCCGGTTCGTCACCGGATTTTAGGGCTGCTAAAATCAGTTTGTGAAAATGTGGCGGTTCTTTGCGTTGCAATCCGCCATATAGTTTGCGCATCGTTGGGCCCAGTTGCAGCCAAACGGTTTCGGCCATGGCCAACATCGCCGGGGCCTGAGCACGCAAATATAACGTTCGATGAAATTCAAGGTTTGTTCGAATATAGGCGACTGCATCATGTTCATCAATCGCCGCGCCGATCATCGCATTGATGCGTTGCAGTCGTTCAATCAATGCGATGTGCGCGCGTGGCAATGCGCGCGATGCCAGTTCGACCTCTAGCAACGAGCGCAGCGCCGCTAATTCTTCTATGCGTTCATGCGACAGCTCGGGGGTTGCTACACGTCCAGAGCTGGACATTGCCAGCGCTCCTTCGGCGACCAAGCGGCGCACAGCTTCGCGTGCTGGGGTCATTGATACTGAATAACTGTGTCCGATTCCGCGCAGGGTCATTGGGTGACCGGGCAAAATTTCACCGTGCATGATTCGTGAACGCAGTCCGCGGTAGACACGATCATGTGCTGCCGACGTATCTGTTGGGGTTGATACATTTTTCATTCTTGATTTGTGATCACATTTTTGGCCAAGGTCAATCTTGAAATTGATAGTGGTGCAATTTTACGCCTTCTGTACGCAGCCAATTTTTCTGCGCGTTGTAATCACCAAACAGCTGTTCAACGACGGCCCAAAATTTCGATGAATGGTTCATTTCGGCTAAATGGGCCACTTCATGGGCTGCGACATATTCCAACACATCGACCGGTGCCATGATCAGTCGCCAAGAATACATCAGATGCCCCTGACTGCTGCACGATCCCCAACGCGATTTTGTATCACGCAGTGTCAATCGCGCATAGGATAGCCCCAGTTTTTTCGAATATTTATCAGAGGCTTGCGCCAAATGTTCGCGTGCTTGCACCTTAAGAAATGCTTGGATTTGGCGCCCTGCACTGCGGTTGTTGGCGGGCAGTTCGATTGCATTGTTTGTCAGGGTCACTTTGCGATTGGCCCCATGGGCAATCAGTAATTCATGGCCCAAAAATGGTAAATATGATCCGATTTTGACAGCTGTTGGTTGGGGTAAATCCGCAAAATGGCCAATGATCCAGGGACGCTTTTGCGCGACAAAATCCAAAAATTGCTGAATGTCGACGGTATGAGGGCCAGTGATTGTGACCGTTCTATGCAGCCGTGACACCCGCAATGACAGCCGGTTGGCCTGCTTTGAGCGTCGAACAGAAATCAAAATTTCAGGCAAATCTGGCCAAAAAATTTGCTTCAATTTTGGATTATACTGAGGTAATGGTGACATTCGCGCGGATTTCCTTGTGAAAGCCTTTGACATACTGTCCGTCTTATGGCAGGTGGCGCAAACCGTCGACAAGACCAAAAGTTTCAAAGGGGACAACTATGCCCAAAGAAGAATGGGGTGTGAAACGCGTATGCCCAACAACAGGCAAGCGTTTTTATGACCTGAACAAAAACCCGATCGTTAGCCCGTATACGGGTGACGTCGTTGAGTTGGATACAACCAAAACGCGGATGATCACGGCTGATGCTGCTGACGCGTCAAATCCAGCAAACAAGGCGCGCGACATCGAAGAAGACGTCGTGTTGGAAGATGATGACGTAGATATGGATCTGGATGATGATCTGTTAGAAGAAGATGACGACGACAATGTCTCGCTTGACGAGATTGCAGATATGTCATCTGACGACGACGAATAATCACCAAAATAATTGGAAAGCCGTGTCAATTTACACTTGAATAGTGGCGCGGCTTTCAATAACAAACGCACACACAACGCAGGTTGTGAACGGGGCCTTAGCTCAGCTGGGAGAGCGCTACAATGGCATTGTAGAGGTCAGGGGTTCGATCCCCCTAGGCTCCACCAAAATCCCTGATTATTTGAAATAGTGTCGCCATCGGGCAATCTGTATGGCGGTTTTAGGCATGCTTTTTAGCTGCTGAGAGATGACCTTTATCAAAAAGGATCATCATATGTTAAACGAAGCACGCCAGCGTACACAAAACTTGCAGAAAAAAATGCAAGACCTCGGTATTGAGGTCGCCCTTTTTACCGAAGAAAGCTCAATCGCCTATTTGGCTGGGTTTTGGGGCTATCTAGGTATTGAATTTGGACGGCCCACGATGTTGGTTGTGTATCGTGATCGTGATCCCGTGGTGATTACACCCTTGATGGAATCGGAAATGGTCGGCGAAATGACCTGGGTCAGCGATGTCCAAACATGGGAAGATTTTGGACCCAACAGCTGGGCAGCCGCCTTGGTGCGGGCGGTCCCTGCGAATGTGTCGACACTGTGGATTGAGCGCAATCAAATTCCGGCCATGGTGCTGCATTGTTTGACGGAACAGCTTTCGCAGGCAAAACTGGCAGATATTTCCCCCGTTTTGGGCCAGCAGCGTATGGTTAAATCACCACTTGAAATATCTGTGATGCGTCAGGCGGGCGAAATTGCTGGGGCCATGATGGCCGCAGCCCACAGCAGTCTGCAGCAAGGTGCGGCTGAATACGAATCTGCATTAGCTGTGATTGAGGCCGGATCGCGTAAAGCGGCAGGATTTTTAACGGATCAGGGGTGGGATCGGTTTGTGTCCCCAATGATCCATAATTTGCAAATCCTGCAAAGCGGTCGTGACAGTTCCATGGTCCATCGCCGGGCAAGCGTAAAGCGATACGAAAAATTTGATCCGGTTTATTTCTGTTTTTGTAACATGGCGCAGTTTAAGCAATACAAACTGGGGTTTGACCGCATGTTCCATATTGGTGATGTTCGAGACGAAGACCGCATTGTTCAGCAGGCCGCGATTGATGCGCAGCAGGCGGCACTGGCGGCCATCCGCCCCGGTATTCAGGCCCAAGACGTGGCGCGCGCCGCGAACGAAGTTTATCAGGCGCGCAACTTTGCCACCGGATATCGCACCGGTCGGTCGATTGGAACAGCCTATCTAGAGGCCCCCGAATTGAAAGAGGGCGACACCACCGTTTTACAACCGGGTATGACGTTTGCCGTGGATGGCGGGATTTCTGTTGATGGAAAAACGGCGGGTCGCATCGGCGATTCGATTGTGGTGACCGAGGATGGGTTTGACTATCTCACGCAATATCCGCGTGAAATTTTGCTAAGCCGCTAGGGGGCTGTAATGGTACGGCTTGGCGTGGCGCAATCCCCTGCCGCCTTGGGCGCACAGGGTGACAGGTTTACGTGGTTGGAACATCTGCTTGATCGCGGCGCATGTGACGATTTGGATGCGGTATTACTGCCCGAGCTGTTTCAATGCGGGTATCGGTTGGATGGCGTGTTGGCGACAACACCGGCGGATCAATCCATATGGTCTGATCGTATATGTGAACTGGCCCAACGCCATAGCATTGCGATTGCATATGGCTACGTCGATCATCGACCCGATGGTCGTTATAATGCTATGGATTTTGTCGATCCTGACGGCGCGATTCAAACATATCGCAAAGCATTGATTCCGCCCGGATTTGAACAGGACGTGTTTCAGTCTGGGGATGCGAGTGTGCTGTTCGATTGGATGGGTTTGCGGATCGGATTGCTGATTTGCTATGATGTCGAATTTCCCGAACGCGTCCGCAATTTGGCGCTGCAGGGTGCTGAATTGATATTGGTCCCAACAGCATTGGTCCAGCAGTGGGATGTCGTGGCACAGCGATTGGTCCCAACGCGCGCCTTTGAAAACGGTGTTTATGTGGCTTATGCCAATCATTGCGGGGCAGATGGAGCCGCGATGTTTTTAGGGCAAAGCTGTATTGTTTCCCCGACTGGCCAAGATGTTGCACGCGCAGGCGCAGACGAATGCGTTATTCGGGCTGTTATTGATCCGGCCAAGGTGGCCGCCGCGCAATCGCGGCTGCCCTATCTGGATGTGATCAGATCGCTGTAGCACAACGCATTCATTGATCTATAGTTGGCCTTCGGCCTCTAACACTTTGCGTGCGGCGCGGAAACATTCCAGCGCTTGCGGCACGCCGCAGTAAATTCCGATGACATGAATGATTGCGCGGATTTCATCTTTGGTCACGCCATTGTTGATGGCGCCGCGGCAATGCAATTCCCATTCGTGCATTTTACCCAGCGCACCGATCATGGATAGGTTCATCATGGACCGTGTCTTGGCATCAATCACGTCATCACCCCAGCCAAAGCCCCAGCACCATGCGGTCATCGCCTCTTGGAAGGGGCGGGTAAAATCATCTGCCGCCGCTAGATTGTTTTCGACATAGGTGGCGCCCAATGTGGATTTGCGCTGTTCCAGTCCCTTTAGGAACAAATCTTCGTCAAAGGTGGTTGTTTGTGTCATGGCTCATCGCTCCTTTTCTTTGTGCGCAGCCTAGTGGGGCTAGGGCGGAAATCAACCGTTATCGACCGCTTCGCGCATCCAGCGTTGCAGATGCAGGATGGAATGTTCCGACGACACGCCGCATTTGGGGTCCACGACCAGTGGCCCGGGCACATATCCGCGTGATTTCAAACCGCGCTGTACGCTTTCGACCAGTCGGATGTCCTCTTCTACCGTGGTGGCGCGATCTTGCAGCGCCATTTTGCGCACGGTTTCGTTGTCGGCCCCGCCAACCGAATACCACCCACGCCAGACCACCACATGATCGGCATCAATCGCACGCCAGTGATATGTGTTTAACAAATTCCCCGGATAGACCTGAAACGAAAACATCGGCCACAAAAACCAGCTGGAATATTTGTCGTTATTCGCAAATCCCGAATTGATGTCATAGGTCATCTGATCCACCGAATTGGATTCGGTTGTGTGGCGCAGGCAGTATCCTTGGGGTTGGATGTCATAGGTTTCGGGTTTGATCACCCCTGTCGAAAATGTGGGGTGATTTAGCGTGCAGTGATAACATTCGGAATAATTTTCAACCGACACTTTCCAATTGCAGTTTTCCGGTATTTCCACCCATTCCAACGGGGCCAGATCGGCCCAGTTCGGAACAAAGCTTTCCAGTTCTTGGCGCACATTCGGGAACCAATCGTCCATCGGTTTCGCATTCGGGTCCAGGTTGACGAATACAAAGCCCAAGAATTCTTCGGTGCGCACCTCGGTCAGGCAGATTTCGGATTTGTTGAACCCCTCAACGGCGTTGATATTTGGGCCTGCGCGCAGGTGTCCTGTCAATTCATAGGTCCATGCATGATAGGGGCAAACCACAACGCGGGTTGTTCCTTGTCCTTCGACCAATTGGTGGGCGCGGTGTTGGCAGACGTTGTAAAATGTCCGGATCACACCATCGCGGCCACGAATGGAAAACAGGCTTTCGCCAGCTAAATCAAAGGCATAATAATCACCAACCCCCTGCAATTCGGATACATGGCACGCAAACTGCCATGTCTGCGCCAACACCCCCGCCTGTTCGATTTTGAACACCTCTGGGTCGGTGTAATATCGCGCTGCCAGTGAACGAATGGGTCCTGCGTCTTTCATTAATCGTCTCCGTAAATCCCTAGGTCGTGGCGACGCTGGTGAAACGTCGCAACGCGGTCAACAATTTCATCACTGGCCACTGAAATCACAAAACTAAGCAAGGTTTCAAGCAGGGCAATCAGCGACACAGAGGATGGGAAAAATTGTGGCGTATCCACATGCGTGATGAATGTGTGGTCGGCAATCCGCGCAATCGGGCTGGCCAGACTGTCGGTCATTGCGATCACGGTTAAACCCTGTTCTTTGGCCAAACGCGCGGTTTGCACAACCTCGCGTCGATAGGGTGAACAGGTGATCGCAATCAAAACATCGTTTTCATCGGCCCAAGCGATATCATCAATCGGCGTGGATCCCGCCCGTGGAATTGCATGAAATTGCACCATTCCCGTCGAGGCCAGATAGGTGAAATTGCGGGCGTTGGCATTATTGACCCCAACCCCCAAGGTATAGACACGGCGCGAATTCCAAATTGCTTCGGCGGCGGTTTGCAGGTGTTCTGCGCTGATGCCCGCGAATGTTTCGGTTACATTTTGCAGCGCAGCATCGACCATATCAGCATATAGCCCACCCAATTCACCCTGTTTGCGAATGTCTTGCAACCATCGCGCCCGATCGGGCAGGCTGACGGCCCCTTGGCGTATGGCATTGCGAAAAGGCGCGCGGAAATCATCGTATCCATCAAACCCTACGGCACGGGCCATGCGCACAATCGTATTGGGTTTTACATTTGCGGCCTCGGCAATTTCGCGCACGGTGGACACGCCCACATCCTGTGGGTTTTCCAAGACATATTTTGCGGCCTTTTGCGCCTCGGGTGTCAGGGTATCCCATTCGTCGCTGAGCCGTTCCAGAATCGCGTTTGAAACATTTGTATCATTCATAGTTGACGATGGTACAAATGTTCGATTAGCGTGACAAGCAAAAATCGAATCCAAACATAGGAAATTCAAAAATGGCCAATCTTCCCTCTCATGCTCGGGTTGTGATCGTCGGTGGTGGCGTTATGGGGGTAGGGCTTGCCTATCATTTGGCGCACGAAGGGTGGGGGCCAGACACCGTTTTGCTGGAAAAGGCTGAGCTGACATCTGGGTCCACATGGCACGCCGCCGGCCAAATCACCCATTCCACATCCAGCTATTCGCTTGGCAAATGCGTGGATTACAACATTGGGCTATATTCTGGAAAGCTGGAACAGGAAACCGGCCAAGCCGTGACATGGCATGGCTGTGGATCGTTTCGCTTGGCCTATGATGACGATGAAATGGATTGGCTGCGGCATACGCTGTCGGTGGGCAACAGTTTGGGTTTTAACATCGAATTGGTTGGTCCCGAAAAAATCCGTGAATTGCATCCGTTCTATAATTTGGATGGCGTGATTGGCGCGCTTTATACGCCCGATGATGGGCATGTGGACCCAACCAACGTCACAATGGCCATGGCCGCCGGCGCGCGCCAGTTAGGGGCGAAGATTATTCGCCACTGCCGTGCGACGAACATCACCCAAGACGTCAAAACAGGGGAATGGGTTGTTGAAACCGAACAGGGCACCATCCGCTGTGAACATGTGGTCAATGCCGGTGGCACCTATGCGCGTCAAATGGGTGAATGGTCGGGGCTGCAATTGCCAATGACATCCATGACGCACCATTATTTTGTCACAGAAAACGTGCCTGAATTTGCGGATTTAGAAACCGAACTGCCCGTGATCCGCGATGATAAATTGGTGTCAGGTTATATCCGCATGGAACAAAAACGCGGGCTGATCGGGATCTATGAAAAGGATAACGTCAATTCCGTGTGGCATGATGAATGCCCGTGGGATTATGAAAACTGGCTGTTTGAGGCCGATTATGACCGCGTTATGCCATGGCTTGAAAATTCATTGGAACGGATGCCGATTTTCGCAGAGCTTGGCATCACCCGCGAAGTGCACGGCGCGATTTCGCATCCGCCAGATGGCAATCCCCTGATTGGTCCGGCACCTGGTGTGCGCAATTACTGGTGCTGCTGTGGCACCCAAATCGGCATTGGCTGGGGGCCGGGATTAACCCGTGAATTGGCGCGCTGGATGGTGCATGGATCGGCCGATATTTCGATGCGCGATTATGATCCCCGCCGCTTTGGCCCCTATGCAACCAAAGACTGGCAAGTCACCAAAGCACACGAAGATTACAAACTGCGCCACGAAATCCCGTTTCCCCATTTCAATCGCCTCGCAGGGCGTCCGGTGAAACCTTCACCGCTCTATGATCGTTTGAAAAACAAGGGCGCTGTGTATGAAGAGGTCTTCGGCCACGAACGTCCCCGTTGGTTTGCGACAGACGATGTTGAACAACGCGATTACTATTCGTTCCGGCGCACACCTGTCCATGACATCGTTGGCGCTGAATGTCGTGCGGTGCGCGATGCGGCAGGGATCATGGATATTTCCGCCTTTACCAAGGTTCGGGTAAGCGGCCCAGATGCTGCGATATTACTGGACAGATTGGTGGCAAATAAATTGCCACAGAAAGACGGCGGTATCGCCCTGACCCATATGTTGAACCGCCGTGGGCGTATTGAATTGGAAACCACAGTCGTTCGCTTGGGCGAAAACGATTACTATCTTGTTTGTGCGGCCTTTTTCGAACAACGATTGGTCGATCATCTAAATGCCCAGCGGGGTGATGAAACAGTCTTAATCGACGTTTTATCAACCGATTGGGCGGCGCTGACCATCAATGGCCCGAAATCGCGTGACATATTGGCCCAATGCACCGAAGCCGATCTGACAAACGCAGGGTTTCGCTGGCTAAGCGCGCAGCAGATCACCGTCGCAGGCCACCAAACATGGGCGATGCGCATGTCCTATGCCGGTGAACTGGGCTGGGAATTGCATATGCCCCGCGATGCAGCGCTGGAAATCTATGATGCCCTATGGTCCGCGGGTCAGGCACATGGATTGCGCGATTATGGGTCATTTGCCATGAATGCGCTGCGCATGGAAAAAATGTTCAAAGGCGCGGGTGAATTAACGAACGAAGTCACCCTGCCAGAGGCGGATGTGATGCGTTTTGCCAAGCTCGACAAAGTGTATTTGGGCCTCGAGCAAACGCAACAAAGCGTGACCCAAGCTGCATCGGGCGATATGAAATGGGTCTGTGCCTATCTGGAAATTGAACCCGACGGCATCGAAGACGGCCATGGCGGCGAACCGGTGATGATTGATGGTACTGTTGTGGGCTCGACCGCATCAGTGGCCTTTGGGCACACCTATGGTAAAATCTTGGCCTTTGCCTATATCCGTCCTAGCGCCAATATCATTGGTCAACCAGTCAGTGTTCTGATCGCTGGCAAACCCCGTGCGGGCAAAATATTGGGCGCACCCGTCTATGACCCAGACAGCCTGCGTCCACGCGTTGATGCTTGATCCCCGCCGCCAGCCCTGAAAGGATAGCCATGACTGAAACAGGCGCACACACAATGACTGCCATGGTGACAATGGGCCATGGTGATTTGGATCAACTGGTGCTGCACACCGATTGGCCCCGACCAGTTCCACAAGCTGGCGAAGTGCTAATTCGTGTGCGTGCCTGTGGGCTAAACAACACTGATGTGAACACGCGGTCTGGGTGGTATTCGAAAACCGTGTCCCAGGCCACCACAGGGGGGGGCTTTGAACAGGTCGGCCAAGATGATCCAACATGGGGTGGTGCGCCGATTACATTCCCCCGTATCCAAGGTGCAGATATCTGCGGTGAAATCGTGGCTGTCGGTGCGGATGTTGATCGCAAGCGGATCGGGCAACGGGTGATCACCGATAACTGGCTGCGTGATCCCACCGATCCACTGAATATGGATAAAACAGGCTACTTTGGATCGGAACGCGATGGTGGCTTTGCCCAATATACAACCATTCCTGCCACCAACGCGCTGGACATCAATGCCCCACATTTCACAGATGCGGAATTGGCAACATTCAGCTGTTCCTACTCCACCGCTGAGGGGATGTTGACCCGCGCAAATGTCACAGATGCCGATACCCTATTGGTCCCCGGTGCCTCAGGCGGTGTGGGCAGCGCATTGGTGCAATTGGCAAAACTGCGCGGCGCAACAGTGATCGCCATGGCCGCAGCGGCAAAACACGCAGATGTCGCAGCGTTGGGGCCTGATTTGGTCCTGAACCGGTCGCCTGACAATCTGCGCGCTGCCTTGGGTAATCATAAAATCACCGTTGTTGCTGATGTTGTGGGCGGACCCTATTGGCCCAACCTGATCGACATTTTGGAACGCGGTGGGCGCTATGTCTGTTCGGGGGCAATCGCGGGGCCAATGGTCGATTTTGATCTGCGCACCTTTTACCTGCGCGATCTGACGTTTCTGGGATCAACCGTGATTGATCCACAGGTCACGCACAACCTTGTGCGCTATATTGAACAGGCGCAAATCAAACCCGTTCTTGCGGCCACCTATCCTTTGTCTGACCTCGCCCGCGCGCAAGCTGCCTTTATCGCCAAAAATCACACCGGAAACATTGTCGTCATCCCAGAGTAAAGCGAACCCCGAAATGTGCGAACCTCTTTTCCACACACTTTTAGACGCCGTAAAAACAATCTACGACTCGACACCCGATTTGCAAAATTTTGGCAACTGGCCGCAGGATATGACCTATTGCGACATCGCCCCAAATCCTGTCCCCGCCATACGCCAAATCAAAAAATGGCAAAATGCGGCACCTGCGCATGTCGCGTTACAAAATGTGGTTGACCAATGCCATTGGAAACAAACCTACACCGAAGAAGAGGTGGGCTACGGCTTTCTCCAGGACTATGGCTACATTGAACTCTTTGGTCCCGATGGCCATTTTCGCACCAATGAACTCAGGGGCTATATCGCCTATTGGGGCAAAGGGCTATACTATCCTTGGCACAACCACCAAGCCCAAGAAATCTATTGCGTCATCTCTGGCTCTGGCGTGTTTGAGGCCGAAGACACACCCACCCGTATTTGCGCCGCAGGCGATTGTCAGTATCACGCCGCGTATCAACCCCACGCCCTCACACTGAAAAACGATCCAATCCTTGCCCTTGTTTTATGGCGGGGGGATGGTCTCCGGGCGCTGCCACAAATGCACAAACCCTAATGTCTTTCACTTTGACCAAATACTCTGGGGAGCGCGAGGGGCAAGCCCCTCGCATATCGAAAGGTCGCACACCATGAAAATCACCCAAATTACTGTGTACCAAATCAACTTGCCGCTGGAACATCCTTACTGGTTATCTGGGGGGCGGCTGAAATTCGAAACACTTGATGCAACCTTGGTCAAACTTGATACCGACCAAGGCATTGTCGGCTGGGGCGAAGGCACACCATGGGGACATACCTATGTCCCCGCCCACGGACCCGGTATCCGCGCAGGGATTGAAACCATGGCCCCCTTTATCCTTGGGCTTGATCCCCGCCGCGTTTTGGATGTGGAACGTGCGATGGATTTGGCGCTGCCGGGGCATTTATATGCCAAATCCCCCATTGATATGGCCTGTTGGGACATTGCAGGCCAAGCAGCAGGCTTGCCTATTGCCGATCTGATGGGCGGTGGGTCGCGCACGCCTAAACCTATCGCGTCCTCGGTCGGGGCAAAAACGGCTGCGGAAACACGCGACGTTATGGATCGCTACCGCGCGCGCGGCTATATCGCACATTCTGTGAAAATCGGTGGCGATGTGACCCGTGATATTGCACGCATTCGCGATGTGGAAACGCATCGCAGCGAAAATGAAATCATCCTTTATGATGTCAACCGCGGCTGGACACGGCAACAGGCCCTGCGCGTGATGCGCGCGACCGAAGATCTGCATGTCATTTTCGAACAGCCCTGCGAAACATTGGATGACATTGCAGCCATTCGCCCACTGCACAGCGCGCCTGTCAGTGTCGATGAATCCCTTGTGACCCTACAAGACGGCGCGCGCATCGCCCGCGATGGCCTGGCCGAGGTGTTTGGCATCAAGCTAAACCGCGTAGGCGGATTGACCAAGGCCGCCCGCCTGCGCGATATCGCGCTGGCCCATGGCATCGACATTTTTGTGATGGCCACCGGTGGCAGCGTCTTGGCCGATACCGAGGCGCTGCATTTGGCCGCCACAATTCCGGATGACAACATCAAGGCCGTCTGGGCCTGTCAGGATATGATCACGGTCGATATTGCAGGCGGACGGGGGCCGCGCAACATTGATGGACATTTACACCTGCCCGAATCTGCGGGACTGGGCGTTCATCCAGATCCCGCCGCCTTGGGCGCGCCGGTGGGGGTTTATAAATGAAAATTACGAAAGTTTCCCTTTGGTATATGCCTTTGACATCGCATCAAGCCTATTACATGGCAGATGGCAAAACCTGCGATACGGTCGAAACCGCCATTGTGGCATTAGAAACTGACACCGGCCTGACCGGCTGGGGCGAGGTCTGTCCTATCCCGCATTACTTACCAGCCTATGCCCGCGGTGTCGGGCCTGCGCTGACTGAAATGGCCCCCGTGATAATCGGCGCTGACCCTATGGGGCCAGAGGCCGTGATCAGCGCCTGTAACGATTGGTTGCCGGATCATCGCTATGCGAAATCTGCGCTTGATATTGCCCTGTGGGATCTGGTGGGACAGGCGGCAAAATTGCCGCTGTTTGCGCTGCTGGGGGGGCGGCGGTCAGCGGATATGCCACTTTATCATTCGATCACATGTGTGGCGCCGGATGAAATGGCGCGTATCGCCGTGGATGCGCAAAAAACGGGGATTACACAGTTTCAGGTGAAATTGGGGGCAGATGCTGATTGGCAGGCCGATGTTGCCCGATTGCGTTTGGTCCGGCAGGCCGTGGGGCAGGGGCCATTGGTCTATGGCGATTGGAACTGTGGTGCCACATCGCTGGATGCCACCCGTGTGGGCCGCGCTGTGCAGGATTTGGACATCATGCTGGAACAGCCATGCGCCACGCTTGACGATTGCGCGCGCGTGAAATCGGCAACGCACCTGCCGATGAAAATGGATGAATTGGCACATGACACCGCCAGTTTGTTGCAGGCGCACACGTTGGGCATAATGGATGCGGTCGCGCTGAAACTGTCCAAATTTGGCGGTCTATCGGCCACCCGCGCTGCGCGTGATCTGTGCCTGCATTTGGGCGCAAAAATGTGTATCGAGGATACATGGGGATCGGACATCACAACCGCAGCTTTGGCCCATTTGGGGGCCGCCACCGATCCGCGGCGTGTGCTGAATGTCTGCGATCTGTCAGGCTATGTCGCGCCACGTTTGGCCCCCGATGGCCCCACCCGCGCCGCCGGTCGTATGGCCCCACCTGATGGTATCGGATTGGGCATTACCGTGGATCGCGACCGATTGGGCCGCCCCGCATTAGAGATTGAGGAATAGACATGAAAAAATTGCACAGCCAATCAGACTGGATCGAACGCGCGAAAACGGTGTTACCTGCGGGCGGCTTTGGCAACTTTGACCCCGGGATCGTGATTGAACGGGGCTTGGGGTCGCGGGTTTGGGATGCAGATGGTACAGAATATGTGGATTATTTGATCGGGTCTGGCCCAATGTTGCTGGGCCATTCGCACCCCGAGGTGATGGAAACCGTGTTGCAGCATTTGCCAAACGGGCAAACATTTTTTGCAAATAACCCCTTGGGCATTGAATTGGCAGAAACCATTTGTGATGCCGTGCCTTGCGCTGAACAATTACGCTATGTGTCATCGGGCGGCGAGGCGGACATGTATGCCATGCGTTTGGCCCGCGCATTTCGGGGCCGCGACAAAATCGTCAAATTCGAAGGGGGCTATCACGGCATGAGCGCCGAGGCGCAAATGAGCCTAGCCCCAAGCAAGCGCGTTAATTTTCCCCAAGCGGTGCCAGACAGCGCAGGCATTCCATCCGCTGTAGCCCAAGATATGTTAATCGCGCCCTTTAACGATTTCGAATATATCACATCGCTGCTGGCCGAATATCATGATGAAATCGCTGCCCTGATTGTGGAACCCTTGCAGCGGATCATTCCGCCATTGCCCGGGTTTTTGCAGCATTTGCGCGATGAATGTGATCGGTATGGGATTGTGTTGATCTTTGATGAGGTGGTGACAGGGTTTCGGTTTGCCTATGGTGGGGCGCAGGCGGCCTATGGTGTGACGCCTGATCTGGCCACATTGGGCAAGGTGATTGGCGGTGGTTTCCCATTGGCCGCCATTGTGGGACGTGCCGACATTATGGCGCATTTTGATAAGTCCCAAGTTGGGCCTGAGCGATGGTTAATGCAGCTGGGCACATTGTCCGGCAATCCAATCGCGGCTGCGGCTGGATTAAAAAGTTTAGAAATCCTGCGCAGGCCTGGTCAATATGACCGGTTAAATGCCTTGGGGCAGTTGATCATGGATATGATTAATGCCGCGCTCAGCGATACTGGCGCGGCCTATCACATCGTGGGCGAACCCAGTTTGTTTGAGGTGGTATTTGCCCAATCCAAACCCCGCGATTACCGCGATGTTGCAGGGGCCAATTCTGCGTTATCTGGTGTGTGGAATGCAGCATTGCGTCAGGGCGGTATTTTTAAATCACCCGGAAAAACCTATCCCAGTTTGGTGCTAGGTCAGGACGATTTGGATATAACCCGCCGCGCGATTGGGCATGCTGCCGTGGCTGTTGGGCGGCATTTGGACAGCTAAGCTATAACCAAACGCGTTCTGCGCCGTTACTGTGTACAAGACACCCAAACTGGGATCACACAGAATGACCGTACAGTTTCGCGACGATGACA
>CAZWFE010000029.1:0-31018 GCA_964633145.1 uncultured Phaeobacter sp.
TCATCCACTCGCCCTTCTACGTCTACGCCTATGCCTTTGGCGATGGCTTGGTCAACGCGCTTTACGCTGTCTACCAAGAAAACCCAGACGGCTTCCAAGACAAATACTTTGACATGCTGCGCGCAGGTGGATCAAAACACCACTCCGACCTCTTGGCCCCCTTCGGCCTTGACGCCTCAGACCCTAAATTCTGGGACAAAGGCCTGTCGATGATCTCAGACATGATCGATGAACTCGAGGCAATGGAAAACGCCTAGGCTTTCATTTTTGCCATAAATACTCAAATCCCCCGATCTACAAACCGCGGATCGGGGGATTTTTAATGGCATCATCAAAAACGCGTGCTACTGCGCCGCTTTCAACTCCAAACGCCGCGCATGCAGCACGGGCTCGGTATATCCTGACGGCTGAACACGCCCCTCAAACACCAAATCACAGGCGGCCTGAAATGCCACCCCATCGAAATTGGGCGCCATCGGGACGTAGGCGGCATCACCCGCATTTTGACGATCCACCACGGCCGCCATTTTTTGCATCGCAGCCATCACTTGTTCGCGCGATACCACACCATGATGCAGCCAATTCGCCAAAGCTTGCGACGAAATACGACAGGTCGCCCGATCCTCCATCAATCCAACATCGTTGATATCTGGCACCTTTGAACACCCAACCCCTTGATCCACCCAGCGGACCACATAGCCCAAAATCCCTTGGGCATTATTTTCGACCTCGCGGGTAATCTCTTCTTCGGACAGGTTTTCACCCGACATGACAGGAATGGTCAACAAATCATCCAATGTGCCACGCGCACCGCCAGCAGCGATTTCATCTTGCACGTCAAAGACGTCGACCATGTGATAATGCGTGGCATGCAGCGTGGCCGCGGTCGGCGATGGCACCCAAGCGCAATTGGCCCCTGATTGCGGATGACCAATTTTTTGATCCAGCATATCAGCCATCATATCGGGCATGGCCCACATGCCTTTGCCGATTTGCGCGCGCCCTTGCAGGCCACAGGCCAGACCGATGTCGACATTGCGATCCTCATAAGATTTGATCCAAGCGGTGGTTTTCATGGCCCCTTTGGGCAAAAACGCACCCGCCTCCATACTCGTGTGGATTTCATCGCCTGTGCGATCCAAGAAACCGGTGTTGATGAATGCAACACGTGATTTTGCTGCTCGAATACATTCGCGCAGATTGGCGGATGTGCGGCGCTCTTCGTCCATGATGCCCAGTTTGACGGTGTTGCGCGGCAGTCCCAGAATATCTTCGACCATGTCAAAGATTTCGACGGCAAAGGCCACTTCGTCAGGCCCATGCATTTTCGGTTTCACAACATAGACCGACCCATGCAGCGAATTGCCACCATCGCGTTTCAAATCATGCATCGCAATCAGTGTTGTGACCAACGCATCCAGAATACCTTCGCCAATTTCATTCCCATCGCGGTCGATTACAGCCGGATTGGTCATCAAATGCCCCACATTTCGCACCAACATCAGGCTGCGGCCCTTTAATGTCACTGGGGCCCCTGTTGGATCTGTGTAAACAACATCTGGGTTCAAAACACGGGTAAATGTTTTTCCACCTTTGGTAACCGTTTCCGCCAAATCACCACGCATCAGCCCCAACCAATTGCGATAGGCCACAACTTTATCTTCGGCATCGACCGCGGCCACACTGTCTTCGCAGTCCATGATCGTGGAAAGCGCCGATTCAAGGCGTATATCCGCAATCCCTGCCGCGTCAGTGGATCCGATTGGGCTGTCGGGATTTATTTCAATAATGATATGCAAGCCATTGTTTTTCAACACAACCCCAGTGGGCGCATCGGCGTCACCAATATAACCCATATATTGCGCAGGATCGGCCAGTCCCACATCCCCTGCACGCAGTTGGCCGCCGGCAACAGACAAGGCCATAATATCGGACCAAGATGCACCATCCAAGGGAACGGCTGCATCCAAAAATGCGCGTCCTTTGGCAACAACACGCGCCCCGCGGGCCGCATCATATCCACCCGCGCTTGGCGCATCGCCTAAAGCGTCTGTGCCGTAAAGCGCATCATAAAAACTGCCCCAACGCGCATTTGCCGCATTTAATGCAAACCGTGCATTCATCACTGGCACAACCAATTGCGGACCAGCAACACTTGCGATTTCGGGATCAACGTTTTGTGTTTCAATTTGAAAATCTTCACCCTCGGGGACCAAATACCCGATATCGCGCAAAAAACCCTGATACGCGGCACTGTCATGGGGCTGGTCACGATGTTTGATATGCCAATCATCCACTTGCGATTGAATTTTTTCGCGAACAGCCAACAACGCGCGGTTTTTAGGGCCAAGTTCATGCACCAACTTAGACAATCCGCACCAAAAAGTATCTGCGGAAACACCTGTGCCGGGCAAAGCTTGGTTTTCAACAAAGTCCGCCAATTCAGGCGCTATTTTTAATCCGTCGATTTCGATGCGATTCATAGTTTCCCGGCCTTTCAGTGTACAATGGAATACCGCGTATATAGGGCAAAAGTTTCCGATCGGCAACAAAATCGGTGTGAAGAATTTACCAATTTTGACAAATTATCTTTCAAGTTTTGCTTGATAATGTTTTCGAACCACGCGCGTTTCGACATCGTTCGGAACAATATTTAACATCATCCCAAACCTTTTGCCATTTCTTGCGCCATGTAAATGGCAACCCGCAGGTGGCACAGGTTTTTTGTGGCAGATCCCGTTTTGATACATGTTTAGGCATTGCATGCTCGTTTTAGTTTCGTTTATCAATATACGGAACCGGCCGTACATTGGATGTAAATCCTCAAATCAAGCGGTATTACTGCATTCAGTTTGACATTGTATGCAAGGCATATCACCCTGTGCAAATCAATAATTTTCGCAGGCAAACAAAGGACTTTTCCATGAGCGCGGAACCCATTTACCTAAGCGATTATCAAGCCCCCTCTTATTTGGTCGACAACGTCGAACTGGTGTTTGATTTGGCGCCCACGGCCACACGCGTCCGCTCAAAGATCAAATTCCGCCCAAACCCAGATCAACCCGACCGAATGTTTTTCCTGCATGGTGTTGATCTGAAAACGATCAGCGCATCCATTGATGGCAAGCCTGTCGAACTGACACCGCTGAACGAAGGGGTCACCTGCCCCGCGCCAAACGCCCCGTTCCTTTGGGAAGCCGAAGTTGAAATCAATCCTCAAGCCAACACAGCGCTTGAGGGACTTTATATGTCAAATGGCATGTATTGCACCCAATGCGAAGCCGAAGGGTTTCGCAAAATAACCTATTACCCCGACCGCCCTGATGTTTTGGCGCCCTTTCATGTTCGCATAAATGGCGACCTGCCTGTGTTGTTGTCAAACGGCAACCCCACCGCCCAAGGCGATGGATGGGCCGAATGGAACGACCCATGGCCCAAGCCCGCGTATTTATTTGCCCTTGTGGCCGGCGAATTATTTGCCCACCCCGATACCTTTACAACGCAATCCGGTCGCGATGTGGAATTGAATATCTGGGTCCGCGATGGCGATCAGGATAAATGTCGTTTTGGGATGCAAGCCTTAAAATCATCAATGGCCTGGGACGAACGTGTATATGGCTGCGAATATGACTTGGATGTATTCAATGTCGTGGCGGTGGATGATTTCAACATGGGTGCAATGGAAAATAAGGGGTTAAACATATTTAACTCTAGCTGCATCTTGGCCCGTGACGACATGACCACCGACGCCGGTTTTGAACGCGTCGAAGCGATCGTGGCGCACGAATATTTCCACAATTGGACCGGCAATCGCGTCACATGTCGTGATTGGTTCCAGCTGTGTTTGAAAGAGGGCTTGACCGTTTTTCGTGATTCACAGTTCACCGCCGACATGCGCAGCGCACCCGTCAAACGCATTTCAGATGCAAAAATCATGCGGACCGCCCAATTCCGAGAAGACGGCGGCCCATTGGCCCACCCCGTACGCCCTGCGAGTTTTGTTGAAATCAACAACTTCTACACGATCACCGTTTATGAAAAGGGCGCTGAACTGATCCATATGCTGAAAACATTGGTCGGCGATGAAAACTATTACAAATCTGTGCGTCATTATTTGGATCAACACGACGGGCGCGCCGCCACAATCGAGGATTGGTTATCATCGTTTGAAACCATAACGGGACGTGATCTGAGCCAATTTAAAATTTGGTATGAACAAGCCGGAACACCACGGCTGGATGTGCGCGAAACGTTTGAAAATGGCACCCTGCGTTTAGATATTGCGCAATCCACGCCCCCCGCCCCACAAGGCAACATTCAATCCCCAAGGCTTATTCCCATTGCAATCGGTTTGCTGTCACAAGATGGCCAAGAGGTGCGGCCAACCCAAGTTCTGGAAATGACCCAAGACCGCCAAACCTTTGAATTCCACGACCTTGATCAGGCCCCTATCGTTTCAATTCTTCGCGGATTTTCAGCCCCCGTTATTGTGACCACGCAGGCCACAAATGCACAACGCGCTGTACAATTGGCGTATGATACCGATCCTTACTGCCGTTGGGACGCGGGACAAGCATTGGGAATGGATGTCGTCGTCCAGAAAATCCAAGGCAAGCCTGCCGATGATGCTTTGTGGTTGGATGCCATTCACAAACTGTTGGGACAGGACGATATCGACCCAGCGCTGCGGGCATTTTTGTCGACACTGCCCCCAGCCGATAGCGTCGCACAACATTTGGCTGACCAAGGTTTGCCCGTTGATCCCGACCAGATCGAAACGGTCCTGAACGATTTATCGCAGGCCTTGGCCGAAAAAACAGCGCAAGATTTACCCAATCTGTACGAAAAAAATCGTGTCAGAGAACCCTATGCACCAACAGCCGAACAAGCCGGCAAGCGTGCCTTGGGCAATCGTGTTATGTCGCTGATGTCACGTTTGGATCAGGGCAAACTGGCACTGGCAGAATTCAACGCATCCGACAACATGACACAAAGTTTGGCCGCATTGGTCGCATTGGTTAATTTTGGCGATGCCAAATCTGCCTTGGATCAATTCTATGAAAAATGGCAATCAGAACGCTTGGTCATCGATCTGTGGTTTAGCACGCAAATTGTGAATGCCCCTGCAAAACGGGCCGTTCAAACTGCGCGCGATTTGATTGCGCATCCCGACTTTACCCTAAAAAACCCTAATCGCGTCCGCTCGGTTCTAAGTGCATTGGCGGGAAATTTTGCAGGGTTTCACAATGCCGATGGCAGCGGATACCAGTTATTGGCAGATATGCTTATCCAGCTTGATCCAATCAATCCTCAGGTCTGTGCGCGTATGTCATCGGCCTTTGCCACATGGAAACGTTTCGACACCAAACGCCAAGACTTGCTGTTGGCACAAATTGATCGCATCCTTGCGCAACCCAACCTCAGCAATGATACGCGTGAAATGCTAAGCAGGATGCGCGGATGACGCCCTATCAGTTTACCAAACACGGCAGAAACCCTGCAACCAGCATCGGCATTGCTTTGATGTGGGTTTTGGTTGCGGTTCTTTATACCCGTTTTGACGCCCATATTGTGATTGTTGCGGTGCTTATTGCGGTCACAGCCCCCGCCTGTCTGGATTGGATTAAAAATCCGCGCTCAGGCTTGGAAATTAACGCTGATCAGGTCCGTTGGTATTCAGCCAAACGCACAGGCACAATTGATCGCACTGACATTGATCATTTTCGTTTCCATACCGGACTGGATGGCACCCGCCGTATTGTGATCGTGGACACGATGGGGCGCAAAACGCGGATACCGTACGAATCTACACCACCGCATAAACCGCTGAAACACTGGTTGCGGCTGGCCGAAATTCCATTCCAAGATCGTCATTTTTCATGGTAGTATAAAAACAATATCCGAAAGACTAATTTGACCGCAAAAAGTTAGGCCACTGTCCCAAATGCCCCTATGAATAAGGGTTTTTTGGGCGTTATTCACAAATGAATGCCTTTTTTTGGCCTTATTGCGCGTTCATGTATTCGGGAAATGTACAGGAGTAACGAATGCCTGCTGGTGGTTTTATTGAACAAACACTTGGGTCGCTCTTTGGCTATCGCAATCACGCCGAACCGTTCGAGATTTTGCAATCGGTCAAAGACACCCTGAAAGACGAATCCGCAACCGAACAGTTGCTGGACAGCTGCGGTCTGCCCATTACCCATCAAAGCGAAGAGGAACTGGAACAATCGTGGTATATATCGCGCGGTGAAAAATTGGCGGATTTGGCCGAATGGGATCAGCTGGGCCGCGAAATCCAAGAATTTGACAAAATGAACGCCACAACCGCATCAGGTATGCCCATTTCCGAAGCCCTGACCCTGGGCGCGCGCAAGGTTGTGTTATCGCCGATCCGGGATGCGTTGGAAAATGGCGTGCAACAACCCAGTTTGGATGTCTTTCACGCAGTCCATGATGCAATGCACGCCCATCCCCGCAACTATGGGCTGGCGGCACTGTTATGCTTGGCCCATGTGGATGCAGGATTCATATGGTTGAATTATACGGGCAAGGTGCAAAAACAAATCGCACACAAAACATTTCGCCGCCATTTCGCTATGGCGCAGGAAATATTGAACAATTACAACGCATATGATTTGGGGTCATCCCTGTTGGCCCTGACACAATGCGCCATTTTGCCCGGCCTTGATGATCCCGCGTTGCGGTTTTGCGACGATTACGAAGATTTGATTGAACTCGACCCAACAACGCCGCAACATTTTTTGAAATTTGGTGTGCATTTGCTGCCTGCATGGTTTGGATCCTATGCCACGTTGGAAAACTATGCGCGCAAACTGACAAAAACCACCTATGATTTCTGGGGCAAAGGGGCCTATACTCTGGTCTATGCTGGTGCCATTGCGCAAGATGTGGCCGCCTGTGAACGGGTGGACCCCGATTTATTTCTGACATCCCTGCTGGATGTGATGGAACGACGTACCGATCAACATGCAGCAAACCATTATGCAGCCTTTCTAACGCTGACCTTGGCCGATGCCCCCCACCGCAATGACAGCCGCGCGTCGCAGAAAAAACGTCACAAAATTTCCGAAGCCGCGGATTATGTCATTGATGAACATATGCGCGAAATTCACCCGCTGACATGGTATCACACTGCAGCCGTGATAAATCCTGCGCTGCAAACTGATCATATTCCAACACAAAAACTATACGGTGGCGTGATTGCTGCCCAAATAATCGCCAGCCGCCGCCGATACCCTCAAACTTGATGGCAAAACCGATTGCAGTTCATGCAGTCATTCGTTACACCCATGCCAAAGGTAATAAGCAGGTGAATGTGATATGCTGGATCTGACCTATGAGGCCCCAAAACCCAAGGTAATTGCGGGCGCAAAATATGACTGGGAATTGGTCATCGGGATGGAGGTACACGCACAAGTGGCCTCAAACGCGAAACTGTTTTCTGGCGCGTCGACGCAATTCGGCAACGAGCCGAATTCGAACGTATCCTTTGTGGATGCTGCCATGCCCGGCATGTTGCCTGTGATCAACGAATACTGTGTTGAACAGGCGGTGCGCACGGGTCTGGGCCTAAAGGCGGAAATCAATCTTTGGTCGGCCTTTGACCGCAAAAACTATTTCTATCCTGACCTGCCCCAAGGATATCAAATTTCACAGCTGTATCATCCGATTGTGGGCGAAGGCGAAGTGATCGTTGACATGGAACCGGGTGTCGCGCGCCATGTGCGTATCGAACGCATCCACATGGAACAGGACGCGGGCAAATCCATCCACGATATGGATCCCAATATGTCATTTGTGGATTTGAACCGGACCGGCGTTTGTCTGATGGAAATCGTATCGCGCCCCGACATTCGCGGACCAGAAGAGGCCGCAGCATATATCGCCAAACTGCGCCAAATCCTGCGGTATTTGGGAACCTGTGATGGCAATATGCAAAACGGCAACCTACGCGCAGATGTGAACGTATCAATCTGTCGACCTGGACAGTATGAAAAATACATCGAAACAGGTGATTTTTCCCATCTAGGCACACGTTGTGAAATCAAAAACATGAACTCGATGCGGTTTATTCAACAAGCGATCGAAGTCGAAGCCCGCCGCCAAATCCAGATTGTAGAATCCGGTGGCACGGTTGACCAAGAAACCCGCCTGTATGATCCCGACAAGGGTGAAACACGGTCCATGCGCTCGAAAGAAGAGGCGCATGATTATCGTTATTTCCCTGATCCCGATTTACTGCCTTTGGAAATTGAACAGGCTTGGGTCGATGACATCGCAGCCAATCTGCCTGAATTGCCCGACGCGAAAAAGGCACGTTTTGTGGCCGACTTTGGCCTGTCCGAATATGATGCCAGCGTCCTGACCGCCGAAGTTGTGTCAGCCAACTTCTTTGAACAAGTTGCCAAAGGTCGTGATGGCAAAATGGCTGCAAATTGGGTGATCAATGAATTGTTTGGTCGTTTGAAAAAAGACGACACAGACATCACAAAATCACCTGTCAGCCCTGACCAATTGGGCAGCATTATTGAATTGATCCAGAAAGGTGACATTAGCGGTAAAATCGCCAAGGACCTGTTTGAAATCGTCTATACCGAAGGTGGCGATCCGGCCGAAATCGTCGAAGCACGCGGCATGAAACAGGTCACCGACACCGGTGCCATCGAAACCGCGGTTGATGAAATTATCGCGGCCAACCCCGCCCAAGTGGAAAAAGCCAAGGCCAATCCAAAGCTGGCCGGTTGGTTCGTGGGTCAAGTGATGAAAGCCACCGGCGGCAAGGCCAATCCAAAGGCCGTCAATGATATCGTGTCGGCAAAACTGGGTTTGTAAAAATCCCCGGTGACAACACGGCCGAATGATCGACACATGCATAAACCCTGCGCCAAGCGCGGGGTTTATTTTTCGCTCAACTCTAATGCCAACGCGTGAATTTCGGCCACCAGTTCGGCACCCAGTGCGGCATGCACGGATCGGTGACGCGCAATGCGCGACTGGCCTGCAAATTCGGATGTAATCAATTTAACACGAAAATGCGATTGTCCATCACTGTAACCACTATGCCCACGGTGCTGTTCGCTTTCATTCACGACCTCTAGCAGCTGCGGCGTAAAGGCCTGGCTTAGTTTTTCATAAATTTTGTCTGCTCTGGTCATTTTACGGCCTTTTTGCTCTTTCATTCAATTCGTAACAGTCTATGATATGGCGCTCAACTCGAAAAGGTGAAACAATGTCTAAATCTGATCCATTTGGTTTTGATCTGTCCGTATCATCCGCGAAAAAGAAAAATCCGCGGGGCCGGCGCAGTTTGTCAGGCGCATCAGAAACATCCGTTCGCCAATGTGAACACGACGGCTGCACCGAAGCTGGTAAATTCCGCGCGCCCAAATCGCCCGATGTCTTGGATGATTTTTTCTGGTTCTGCAAAGACCACGTGCGTGAATATAACCAAAAATGGAATTTCTTTACCAACCAGACCGAAGCGGAAATGAACGCACAGATGTCCAAGGACAAAGTGTGGGAACGTGAAACAAAATCATTCCGCGACCCCGAAGCCCGCGCATGGGCACGTTTGGGAATCGAGGACCCCCATCAAGTGTTGGGCGATAATGCCACGCGCAACCCAGGCCGCAATGCGACCAGCACTGGCCACACACGCCGCCTGCCCGCAACCGAGCGCACCGCGATCGAGATTCTAGAGGCCAAAGACACCTGGACAAAGGCCGAGGTTCGCAAGGCCTATAAATCATTGATCAAAATCCTGCACCCCGACATGAACGGTGGCGACCGCAGCCAAGAAGAGCAGTTGCAACAAGTGGTATGGGCATGGGATCAACTCAAAGACAGCCGCAACTTTAAGTAAGAGCGCTTGACATTTACACAATCGAACAGGAATGGTCTTGGTAACATAATCAAGATCGGTCCTGTAATTTATGTCGTTAGAATTATTTATTGGAAACTATAACTACTCAAGTTGGTCGATGCGTGCAGGTGTTCTGCTGCGTGCATTCGTGCCTGAGTTCAAAGAGCATGTGATCCATTTCGATGGGTTCGATGATGCGTCAAATTTCAAAACCGAGATGCGCAAAATATCACCGACCGCAACGGTTCCCGCCTTGCGCGACACCACCAAGGTCACACAAGATGGAACACCACTGGTGGTTTGGGACACCTTGTCCATCGCAGAATATATCGCCGAATATTGCCCCACGGCACCGGTGTGGCCGATCGATCCGATAGCGCGTTCACAAGCCCGCAGTTTATGCGCCGAGATGCACAGTGGTTTTACACATATCCGCAAACTTTGCCCGATGAATATCGGACCGGATCTAGGCCGCGTTGGCAAGATTTTGTGGCGCGATAATCCTGGACTGCGCCAAGACGTAAGCCGACTGGAAGCCGCCTGGACCGAACAATTGATCGCCACGGGTGGCCCATTTCTATGTGGGGAATTTGGCGCAGTGGATGCCTATTTCAGCCCGGTTGCCATGCGCATGTTAAGCTATAACTTGCCAATCAGTGATCGGTGCCGCGCCTATATCGATCACCTGTGCGACCATCATGCTGTCCAAGATTGGATGCAAAAGGCAAAGGAAACGGCCGTCTTTATCGATTTTGAAGAACCCTATCGGTTGGCCGAGGATGCAACTGAAACCTAAAAGGGTGCGGCCCCTAAGGGCCGCATGCCTTCGGCGAGGATATTTTTAGACAAAAAATGATTAGGCCGCTTGGAACACAAGGCTGACCCCGTTGATACAGTGCCGCTTTCGTGTTGGTTGTGGCCCATCGTCAAAGATATGACCCAAGTGTGATCCACAGCGGCGGCAATGGCATTCGGTACGAACCATAAAGAATTTGCGGTCAACGCGAGTTCCAATTGCGTTATCTTGGGCTTGCCAAAAACTGGGCCAACCTGTGCCGCTGTCGTATTTGTGGTCAGACGAATAAAGGGGCAGATCACAGCCACGGCAGTGGTACATGCCATCGTCATAGAATTTATCTAGGGGTGAGGTAAATGCGCGTTCTGTGCCTTCTTGGCGCATGACTTTGTATTCAAGGGGGCTGAGCATGGCGCGCCATTCGGTGTCGGTGCGCGTGATTTCGAATGTATCCGCGGATGAGGCCATCGTTAATTTGGGAAAGCTGATGCCCGCTGCGGTGATGGATAAAAAAGTGCGTTTGTTCATAATTTGACCCGTTGATGCATGGTATGTTTGGTCTATATCATGGATGTACGCGGGGGTTGATGCACATTTATGTGATCATTCGTCGCGATCATGTGAACAACAATGGAAAAAATATCGGCGGTGCCCTTGCCCTTTGGGGCTGAATGATGCACCAATTCCCCGACAGCATTTAGATAAGGTTAAGGCAAAGACATGGCCCACGGCATGATTGATAGCGCGATGAAACCGACTGAAACGATTTCGGTGCGTGACGTATTTGGAATTGACACGGATATGGTTGTTCATGGGTTCGCTGAGCGCACCGAGCGTGTGCCCGAAGTAGACCACACGTATAAGTTTGATCCAGATACAACGATGGCCATTTTGGCCGGATTTTCGCACAATCGCCGCGTTATGATCCAAGGATATCATGGCACGGGGAAATCCACACATATCGAACAGGTGGCTGCGCGGTTGAACTGGCCATCGGTACGCGTAAACCTAGACAGCCACATTAGCCGGATTGATTTGATCGGTAAGGATGCGATCAAACTAATTGACGGCAAACAAGTGACCGAATTTCACGAGGGCATCCTGCCTTGGGCATTGCGCAACCCTGTTGCGATTGTGTTTGATGAATATGACGCAGGGCGCGCGGATGTGATGTTTGTCATTCAGCGTGTGTTGGAACATGATGGGAAATTGACCCTGTTGGATCAAAACGAAATCATCACGCCGCATCCCTATTTCCGTTTGTTTGCAACGGCAAATACCGTTGGTTTGGGCGACACAACTGGTTTGTATCACGGCACACAACAAATCAACCAAGCGCAAATGGACCGTTGGTCATTGGTATCGACGTTGAATTACCTGTCCATCGATGCAGAGACAGCGATCGTTTTGTCAAAAGCACCGCATTACAACACCGAGGCAGGACGCAAGACGGTGAAGCAGATGGTGACCGTGGCTGATTTTACCCGCACTGCGTTTATGAATGGGGATTTGTCCACAGTGATGAGCCCGCGTACAGTGATTAACTGGGCGCAGAATGCCGAGATTTTCCGCAGCGTTGGGTATTCATTCCGGTTGTCGTTTTTGAACAAATGCGACGAGTTGGAGCGTCAGACCGTAGCTGAGTTTTTCCAACGATGCTTTGACGAGGAATTGCCAGAGAGCGCGGCGAGCGTTAGTTTGGGATAATCAAACGGTGATGCGCCTTTGGGCGCATCGCTGATTTTTGGGGCCGTTGGCCCGTATGCCTCTGGCGGGATTATTTTTAGACAAAAAATGCTGCTGGGGTGCCATTGAGTTTAGCAAGGGGCGTTTGCGATGTCCAAAGGGACTGATAACCCGGCCGATCCGTTTAAAAAGGCACTGGCCGAGGCCACCAAGGTCATGGCACATGATGCTGATTTAAGCGTGACCTATACCGTTGATCCTGCAGGGATTTCTGGCGACAATGTACGGTTGCCACAAATCAGCCGTCGGATGACACGGGATGAGGTTTTGGTGGCGCGCGGCACGGCGGATGCGCTGGCGCTGTATCATCGATATCATGACGCAGGCACGCATAATCGTTATGCGCCACCTGGTGCGATTGCGCGCGAACTCTATGAGGCGATGGAGACGGCGCGATGCGAGGCGTTGGGTGCGCGCGACATGCCAGGTACGGCCGGAAACATTGACGCCAAAATTGGGGCCGAGGCTGAGCGATTGGACTATGGATCCATTCGGGATAAATCTGATGCGCCTTTGTCCGTTGCGGCAGGATATATGATCCGGCATTTGGCCACGGGGCGCGATTTGCCACCTGCCGCCCAAAATGTGATGGAGCTATGGCGCGGATTTATTGAAGAGCAAGCCGCTGGAACATTGGATAATTTGCAACACAAATTGTCTGATCAAGCAGAGTTTGCCCGTTTTGCGCGTCAGGTGATTACCGATTTGGGATATGGCGACCAGCTGGGCGATGACCCTGATGCCCCCGAGGATGATCCGCAAGACGACGCACAGCAGGACCAAGAAGAAGAGCAAGAGCCAGATAGCACCGGTCAGGATGACAACGAAGAGGATCAGCCTGACGCCAGCCCTGAACAAAGCCAAGAACAACAGCAAGACACCGCTGAGGCGCAATTATCCCAAGATGACAGCGTCGATGACGAAATGTCAGATGAGATGGAGATGCCAGATGGGGATGCCCCGCTGGAACCACCCGCGCCGCAACCAATTTCGGATGCTGATCCGAATTATGCGGTCTTTGACACTGCTTTTGACGAAGAAATCACCGCGGAAGAATTGGCAGAGCCTGCCGAATTGGAACGGCTGCGCGCCTATCTGGATCAGCAGCTAGAGCCGTTGAAAGGCGCGGTTAGTCGATTGGCGAACAAACTGCAGCGTCGATTGCAAGCGCAACAAAACCGCAGTTGGTTGTTCGATTTAGAAGAAGGCATTTTGGACGCAGGCCGCTTGGCACGTGTTGTGGCAAACCCCACCACCCCGCTAAGTTTCAAAACCGAAAAAGACACCGAATTCCGCGACACTGTTGTGACACTGTTGTTGGACAATTCCGGATCGATGCGGGGTCGGCCTATTTCGATTGCTGCGATCTGTGCGGATGTTTTGGCGCGCACCTTGGAACGGTGCAACGTCAAGGTCGAAATCCTAGGCTTTACCACCCGTGCGTGGAAAGGTGGGCAAAGCCGTGAAAAATGGCTGCAAGACGGTCGCCCGCAACAACCGGGCCGTTTGAATGATCTGCGTCACATCATTTATAAATCGGCCGATGCGCCGTGGCGGCGGGTGCGCCCCAATCTGGGGTTGATGATGAAAGAGGGCCTGTTAAAGGAAAACATCGACGGCGAAGCGTTAGAGTGGGCACATCGCCGTATGATCGCACGGCCTGAGCAGCGCAAAATCCTGATGGTCATTTCCGACGGCGCCCCAGTGGATGACAGCACATTGTCGGTCAACCCTGCGAATTATTTGGAAAAACATCTGCGCGATGTGATTGCCATGGTCGAACGACGCCGTGCGGTGGAATTGCTGGCCATTGGGATCGGGCATGATGTGACACGGTATTACGATCGCGCTGTCACGATTACGGATGTCGACCAGTTGGCGGGGGCCATGACGGAACAATTGGCCGCCCTGTTTGATAGTGATCCACGTGCCCGTGCCCGCGTGATGGGCATGAAAAAGGTAGTATAATCATGTATCAAAGCTATGAGGTGTCATCATCGCCGGAACTGGGGCCCGCGCGATTACAAGAATTGCGTGCAAAAATCGCCCAATCTGGATTGAATGGGTTTTTGGTTCCCCATTCAGATCGCTATCAGGGGGAATATCTGGCCCCCTGTGATGAACGATTGGCGTGGCTGACGGGATTTACGGGATCAGCCGGATTTTGTATCGTTTTGGAACAGGCGGCAGGCGTCTTTACCGACAGTCGATATTTCGAACAGGTTCGTGCGCAAATCCGCGCGCCCTTTGTTGCGGTGGATTGGCCTGACACAACGGGCCCTGATTGGATCGCGGGACAACTGACCCAAGGTGTGATCGGGTTTGACCCTTGGTTGCATTCAGCTGCAGAAATCGCGCAGTACCGCAAGGTATTGTCAGAGCACGGCATCGCATTACAACCCTGCGATAATTTGATCGATGCCGTTTGGGTGGATCAACCCCCTGCCCCACAGCGGCCCGCGCGGGCCTATGGCGTTGAATGGGCGGGTCGGACACATCAGGATAAGTGCCGCGATATTGCGAAAACCCTGCAACGCAGCCAACAGTCAGCGGCGATAATCACATTGACTGACAGCATCAGTTGGCTGCTGAATATTCGCGGCGATGATGTGATCCACAATCCAATTGTGCAGGCCTATGCCATTTTGCACGACACGGGCGTCGTGGATGTGTTTACCGATCCGTCAAAACTGGCGCAGCTGTCCGACCATTTGGGGCCCGATGTACGGGTGCATCCGCAATCGGACATACTGAACCATTTGGGCCGACTTTCGGGCCGCATTTTGGTGGATCGATCCAGTGTCCCACAGGCCATTGTTGATCAACTAACCCAAGCTGGCGTTGATATTATCATGGGCCAAGACCCCGTGATTTTGCCCAAATCCATCAAAAACCCCACAGAATTGGCCGCAGCACGCGACACCCATTTGCGCGATGCAGGATATATGTGCGAATTTCTGGCATGGCTTGATGAGCAGGACCCAGATCAGATCACCGAAATTGATGTGGCACAGCATTTGGAACACATCCGGCGACAAGACGATCAATTGGTGGATATCAGCTTTGACACGATTTCGGCCAGCGGGCCGCACGCAGCATTGCCCCATTACCGTGTGACGCATGACACCAACCAAACTTTGATCAATAACTCGGTCATGTTGATCGACAGTGGCGGACAATACCGTGATGGCACCACGGATATCACGCGTACCGTTGCCGTGGGCAGCCCTGCGCCTGACATTGCTGCCGCCTTTACCCGTGTATTACAGGGCATGATCGCCATTTCGCGCCTGCGGTTTCCCAAATCGGTCACAGGGCGTGATATCGATGCATTCGCGCGCGCAGCCCTGTGGGCGGCGGGTCAGGATTATGGACATGGTACAGGCCACGGCGTTGGCCATCACCTATGTGTTCACGAAGGCCCCCAAGGCATATCCAGACGCGCAGACACCGTATTTCAACCCGGCATGATCGTATCAAACGAACCGGGATATTATAAATCTGGATCCTTTGGCATTCGGACTGAAAATCTGATCGTTGTGCGCGATTGCGATCCTGAATTCCCAGGGTTTTATGAATTTGAAACCCTGACCTATGTGCCGATTGATCGACGTCTGATCGTTTCCGATATGCTATCGCCCAGCGAACGGGCTTGGATCAATGGGTATCATCAAACCTGCCGCGACATTATTGGGCCTCGCATAAATGATGAAACGCGTCTATGGTTGCAGCGCGCGACCGAACCTTTGTGATGACAGGGGATCAGCGCGCCAATAAAAACCATAGAAAGGATTATTAATGGCCAATCATATTTCAATTCGTCCTGCCAAAGGCATGTGGAGCGTGCGCGCAGGAGGTGCCGTTATCGGCGAAAGCGCAAATGCCCTAGAATTGATCGAAGGCGATTACCCGCCTGTCATTTATTTTCCCAAATCAGACCTAGCCATGGCGTTTTTGTCGCGTACGGATGTCACCAGCCAATGCCCATTCAAAGGCCAAGCCACGTTTTATTCCATCACGACCAAAAGCCAAACAATCGAAAACATGGCGTGGAGCTATGAGGACCCTAATTCTGACGTGTCCGCAATCAAAGATTATGTGGCCTTTTACAACCAAGACCGCGTGGCTGTGGAACAGCTGTAACGATTAACTATGTTCCTCGGCTGCGGTATCGGCCAAGGCCTTGGCATAGGCGCGCAGCGCATCCACTTCGTACAGTAAACCGATGATTTGTGCGGGCTGATCTTTGCCCGCGACGCGCAATACGGGCAATACGGCGGAATGGGTGCGTTGGAATACCGGCATCGCCCCCTTTAATGTGCCAAATTCACTGACAAATGTACCCTCTTCGACCATGGTCCAATGATCGGTAGTGGGGGTTTCGATGGGTGTCATCACATCGCGATTTGCCACCAAGGCCAACACATAGGATTGCGGCCCTGCGGCCAAATCAATGCCGCGCCGCTGTAGCTGGGTCAGGAAAAACGACCGATCCACAAATCGGGCTGACAAAGCACTGGCCAAGGATACGGCGACCAAAACGGCCAAACCTGTTTGCCAATCCCCCGTCATTTCAAACACGATCAACGTCGTGGAAATGGGCGCGCTTAGCACCGCGGCCGCAACAGCGGCCATACCGGCCAAGGCATAGATGGCATAGCCCCCCGACAGATCCGGAATAATCGATGTCGCAATATCGCCAAAGGCCAGACCCGTCAGCGCCCCCACCATCAGCGCCGGCGAAAACACACCACCGCCCATACGCCCGCCCATGGTAATGGCCACGGCGGCCACCTTGACCACCGCAAACACAATGGCGGCCGACCACACCAACTGCCCCTTTAACGCGGCAAAGGTGGTTTCATAGCCGACCCCAAGGATGACGGGAAATTGGGTCGCAATGCCCCCCAACAACAAACCCGCAACCGCAGGACGCAAAAACCGTGGCAGGTTTAGGTGGTTTTGCACTTTGGATGCGACATCATCGGCCATAAAAATCGACCGCATCATAACAACAGCCACCAAACCACACACCAACCCAAGGATCATAAAGGCCGGAATTTCTGCATAAAACGAAAGGGAATTGGACAGTGGCAGATTGAATTCCTTGAAATCGCCAAACACCAACTGATGCACCACTGCGCCCGCAACCGATGCGATCACAATGGGCGCAAAGGCATGCAGCGCAAAATGGCGTAAAATCACTTCTAGTGCGAAAATCGCACCTGCAATCGGCGCATTGAAACTGGCCGAAACCGCCGCCGCGACCGCGCATCCCAACAAATCCCGCGCGGTAACACCCTGTGCGCCCAGCCATGTGCAGACCTTGGTCGATATCATGGCTGCGATATGCACCACTGGCCCCTCGCGCCCAGCTGATCCGCCCGTTGACAAGGTGATAAAACTGGCCATGGCACTGGCCCAGCCTTCCTTCATTTCGACGCGACCATCGCGCAGGGCCGCGGCCTCAATCACGTCGGCCACGGATCTGACGCGGCCATCTTGGGTCATCAAGTGGAAAATCAGGCCGACAATCACACCGCCCAAAGTGGGGATTAAGACAACCCAATACCATGACAGCGTTTCGGCAAAGCTATGCAAGCGACTGACATCCGATGTGCCATAGGCGGTCGATTGAAACCATTCGATGCCAATGCGAAACACCACCGCAGCGGCGCCGGACACAATTCCCAACATCAATGCAACCAGCCAAAACCCGAAATACAACGAAAATTGCACCCCACGCATTTCGACATGGGATTTTATGCGGTGCAGATATTCATTGACCTGTGGCTGCGACATAGAACCAATCTTTTCAACCCAGAAACAAGGCTTTAAGCTAGCCCCATCTTAGTCACAGCCACAGGGATCGTGCAATGACCCAAGCCACAGTTTTTCAAACCCTTGAAACGGTTTTTGGCGATCGTTTCACCACATCCCCATCAGATCGTGACAATCACGGCCGATCTGAAAGCTATTTTGATACAATGCCCCCCGATGCGGTCGTCTATGTGCGGGATGAACAGGACTGCGTCCGTTTGGTTGAACACTGTTACGCAAACGATATGGCCATGATCCCTTGGGGGGCTGGCACATCGCTTGAGGCACAGGCCGCCGCACCGCGCGGCGGGGTTTGCGTTGATTTTTCGCAAATGAACCGCGTGTTGGACATTGATCGTGAAAATATGCTGGTTACGGTTGAACCCGGAATTACACGCAAAGCGTTGGATCATGCGCTGCGCCACACAGGCCTGTTTTTCCCCGTGGATCCGGGCGCAGATGCCACATTGGGTGGCATGGCTTCGACACGGGCCAGTGGTACGACCACAGTGCGCTATAGCAGCATGCGCGACAATGTACGCGCCTTGCGCGTGGTCACAGCAGGGGGACAGGTCATCGAAACGGGCACGCGGGCTGCAAAATCGGCGGCGGGCTATGACCTGACCGCATTGTTTGTTGGCGCCGAGGGAACATTGGGTCTGATCACCCAGCTCACCCTGAAATTGCACCCCCGCCCCAGCGCCATCAGCGCAGGGCGCGTGGCCTTTGATCGGTTTGACGCAGCCGTGCAAACGGTCATTGAAACCATCCAAAGCGGCCTGCCCGCTGCGCGGATCGAATTCGTCGATACCGCCACGGTGGATGCAGTCAACGCCTATGGCGATTTGGCCATTCCCCGCCTGCCCCATTTGTTGTTCGAATTTCACGGCGATACCGACAGCGTCACGCAATATGCCCAAGATTTCCAAGCCTTGTGCCACGAAAATGGTGGACAGGACTGCGCATTTTCCAATCAAACCGAGGATCGCACCGCATTATGGGCGATGCGCCATGATGCCTATTACGCCATCCGCGCGCTGCATGAGGGTGCGCGGGCCATTGTGACAGACATCTGTGTGCCTCTGTCGAAATTGGCCCAAGCTGTGTCCGAGACGCAGCACGACATAGAACAAAGCGGCCTGCAGGGACCAATTTTGGGTCATATGGGTGACGGAAATTTCCATGCCATTTTGTTGGTGGACCCCGATCATCCAACGCATTTGGACACCGCGCGCGCCCTATCGGACCGCATGGCTGAACGTGCGCTGGCACTTGGGGGGACCTGTACAGGCGAACATGGTGTGGGTTTGGGCAAACGCAAATTCATGTCCGCAGAACATGGGGCCGCGTGGTCCGTGATGGGTGCGATCAAATCATCCCTTGATCCCAAAGGCCTGTTTAACCCTGGAAAACTGGTGCCCTGACTATAGGGAATTGCGTCCGTCAATCAGCTGCTGCGCAGCGGCGCGGGCGGCATCTGTGATGCTGTCGCCGGAAATCATGCGTGCGATTTCGTCAATGCGTTGGCCCGCATCCAACACCATCACGCGCGACAAGGTTTCGGTGTCTGATTGAACCTTGGCAACTTGGAAATGACGATCGCCTAGGGCTGCCACTTGGGGCGAATGGGTCACAACCAAAACCTGCCCCCCCTTGGCCAAGCCTGATAATCGGCGACCCACGGCATCGGCGGTGGCCCCACCCACACCGCGGTCGATTTCATCAAAAATCATGGTCGTCGAACTTTCAGGGCCGCTTAGGCACACCTTAAGCGCCAATAAAAACCGGCTAAGTTCGCCGCCTGATGCAATTTTCGCCAAGGGACCAGAGGGCGCACCGGGGTTGGTGGCCACCATAAAATCAACCTGATCAACGCCATCTGCACCCGCAGGGGCGGGCGACAAAACAGTGCTGAACACAGCGCGTTCCATTTTCAGCGGTGCCAATTCGCGGGCCATAGCCGCATCCAATTTGGCAGCCGCCGATTTACGCGCCGCAGTCAGGTCAGCGGCCGCCTGATCATAATCAGCCTGCGCCTGTTTGACGGCCGCCTGCAAATCATCAATTTGGCCCACACCTGCGTCCAAGCTGTGCAAACGATCGTTCAAAGTTGCGGCCAATTCCGCCAAGTCATCAGCCTGAACCTGATGTTTGCGGGCCAAACCACGCAGGGCAAACAACCGTTCCTCGGCCTGTTCCAGTTCATGGGGATCAAAATCCATCGCGTCTAGGCAGCGATCCACGCCATCTGCGGCCTCTTGCAATTCAATCATAGCGCGGCCCAATGCAGCAATCGGGGCATCCAACGCCCCATCCGCGGCGGTACTGGCATCATCCAGCCAGCGCTGCGCATCGGCCAACATCCCCTCGGCTGCATCACGCGACAGGGCTTGGGCCGCGCGCATAATGTCTTCGCGTACGCGTTCGGCCGCCTGCATTTTGCGGCGCTTGGTGTCTAACTCGGCCTCTTCTCCGGCGATCGGGGCAAGCGTGTTTAATTCGGCGACCGAATGACGCAAAAATTCCTCTTCGACCTTTAGGGCATCATGCGCCGCTGTGGCCGATTGCAATTCGCGCCGCGTCTGCGCCAGTGTTTTCCACGCCTGTGCAACAGCGGCCTGCGCCGACCCATACTGGCCAAATGTATCTAACAAAACGCGATGACCTTTGGGATCCAACAGCCCGCGATCATCATGTTGGCCGTGCAATTCGATCAACGTATCGGATACAGCCCGCAACGCATCACCCGAAACGCGACGATCATTGATCCATGCGGTTTTGCGCCCGTCCCGCGTGTTTACACGCCGCAATATCAATTCATCACAGGCCGACAACCCGATGTCCGTTAAAATCGTCTGGGCCGGATGATCCGCAGCCAGATCGAACCAGGCGGTTACTTCGCCGCTGTCATGACCTTGGCGCACCAAATCGGCGCGCCCCCGCCAGCCCAAAACAAACCCAAGGCTATCTAGCAAAATTGATTTGCCGGCCCCGGTTTCGCCGGTCAGCACGTTCAAACCAGGGGCAAAGGCCACATCCAGCTGATCGATGATCAACATATTGCGAATTTCTAAACCACGCAGCATGATTTTGCCCTATGCCCTATAGCCACTGGCCCTGTAACACCTGACGGTAAATTTTTGACAACCAGTTCTTTCCTTTGGCATTTGGTTGCAATCCCTGTTTTGTCAACAAGGTATAGGCATTTTCGTACCACGGCGTGGATTGGAAATTATGCCCCAAAATTGCGCCAGCGGACTGTGCTTCGTCTGTTAGGCCCAATGAAAGATAGGATTCGACCAAGCGATACAGTGCTTCGGCAGTATGGGATGTGGTTTGGAAATCTTCGACCACGGTGCGGAACCGGTTTGACGCGGCTGCAAAGTTTGAGCGCTTCAGATAATAGCGCCCAACTTCCATTTCTTTGCCCGCCAAATGATCAAAGGCCAAATCAAATTTCAACCCAGCTGCACGGGCGTATTCACTGTCAGGGTATTGTTCAATGACCACGCGAAACGCACGCAATGCATTGATGGTCAGGTCTTGGTCACGGCCCACATCTTCGATCTGGTCATAGTAGCTAAGCGCAATCAAATATTGCGCCCAAGCGGCGTCCTGATCGGCGGGATAGAAACTGATATACCGCTGTGCGGCGGCGCGGGCCTCGTCAAAGGCTTTGGCTTCGTGGTTGGCAAAGGCTTGCATAATCAACCCACGTTTGGCCCAATCGGAATAGGGATATAGGCGTTCTATTTCCGCAAAGAAAAACGCCGCGTCCTTGAATTTTGCACGGTTGAGTTCAAATTCCCCACGTTCATAGATTTCATTCGCAGGGTATTTTTCAACCTCGACAAATTCGGCGGATTTGGATCCGCTGCACCCAGCCTGAATTGCCAGTGCGGCCGCCCCAATCATCGCGATTGCCCGAAATTTGCCCCACACCATTCGATATCACCTTGTCGTTTGTTTTCGCTATAATGAACCGCTTTTCGCGTGGGGTCTAGCATAGAAAGGAAAACGATAACAGAGGACTACGCATTTCCGCCGATTTTTCGCATCGCAAAGGGTTATGCGACGTTGCAAACTTCGTCCAGACGGGCACCCGCACCGGGCAAACAGGCCGCAGTGTCAGAATCGCATATTATGATTTCATAAGCATCCGGCGTTGCAAACAACACGCGCAGCAAAGAATTGGTTATCGCATGCCCTGCCCGATGGCCAACATATCGGCCCAAAATCGGCGCGCCTGCCAATGAAATATCGCCCAAGGCGTCCAACATTTTATGGCGCACCGCCTCGTCTGTGTGGCGCAAACCGCCAGGGGTAAGGATTTGATCGCCCTCAACCACCACAGCATTTTCCAATGTCCCACCCAAGGCCAAGCCTTGGTCGCGCATTTTTTTCACATCACTGTTGCGGCAAAATGTGCGGCTGTCGCACAGTTCACGCACAAAGGATCCGTTGGACAAATTCATTGCCTTGGATTGTACCCCAATCGCAGCATCGGAAAAATCAATGTGAAACGACATTTCTGGAATATCAGATGGTTCAAACTGGGCCCATCCGCTGTCTGTTTCGAAACGCACTGGTTTTAGGATTTTGATGGCCTTTACAGGTTTATCCAATGGAATCACACCTGCGGATAAAATGGCGCGTACGAATGGAACAGCGCTGCCATCAAGGATCGGAATTTCGGGTCCATCAACCTCAAGCTTGGCGTTGTGGACACCGCAGCCCGTTAATGCAGCCATGACATGTTCCACGGTTGATATCGACGCGCCGCCTTCGTTCATCAATTTGGTACATAAAGGCGACTGGTCCACCCAATCCCAACGTGCAGCAATCATGGCATCACCGATTTCAATATCGGTGCGTTCGATCCATATCCCATGACCAGCCGCAGCCGGTAAAATGCGCAAACGAACTGGCGCGCCAGAGTGCAGGCCAATTCCGTCAAAGGTCAAAGGTTTTGTTATCGTGGTTTGCACAAATGCATCCAAAGGTTATGGTAACTATGACTTGCGTAGATAATTTGCGTAAAAATGACAATTCAAACTTTGTTACCCATTGTAACAGTTTGAATTTTGATCGGCAGTTTTTCGCCCACCACCACATAAGAAAAGCCACCGATAAACCGGTGGCTTTCAAATCTAACCCTGCAGAATGGGATCAGACGTCAGGTTTAATTGGCCTGACGACGTAGAAATGCTGGGATTTCAATTTTATCCTGTTCTTCGGTCCGCTCAGCAGGTGCCGCAGAACGGCTTGGCGCCGCGGATTGGCTGGGTGCAGACGCAACGCTAGGTTGACGACGCGTAGGCGCATCGCCAGCACTGCCGGACATACGATTAATGAATGATCCGATGCCAAAGCCACTGCGACGTTCTGCTGGGGCTGCCTCTTCTTCGGCGTCGATTGCAGATGCGGGTTCAGGAACATGCATCGCAGCAGCACGCAGGCGCGCCATTGTATCATCAGACGGGGTATTTGAAGACGCTGCTGCTGGGGCCGCCGGCGCCACTGGTTCTTGTGGGGCGACATAGGCCGGTGCCGGCATTTCATCACCGTCATCGGCGCTGTCGACCGCACGGGTCAGCGCATCATGCGGATCAAACAGGCCCGCTGTTTGTTCTGGCGCATCCGTCGCAGGTTCGGGTGCTGTTTCAAACAGGCTGGGTGTTTCAGCGGCCAATGCAGGTTGCGTTTCAACGGGTGTGTCCACGATCAACGGCGCGGTTGCAGCCGCCGCGCGACGTGGCGTTGGTGCGTCTTGCTGTGATTGGCTGGCGTCAATGCCTGTTGCAACAACGGACACGCGCATTGTGTTTTGCAAATCGGGATCCAAGGTCGAACCAACGATAATATTTGCTTCTGGATCCACCTCTTCGCGAATACGGTTGGCGGCTTCGTCCAATTCGAACAGTGTCAAATCGTAGCCACCGGTGATGTTGATCAACACGCCCTTGGCGCCACGCAGGCTGATTTCGTCCAGCAATGGATTTGCAATCGCTTTCTCGGCGGCTTGGATGGCGCGATCTTCGCCCTCGGCCTCGCCTGTGCCCATCATTGCCTTGCCCATTTCGTCCATGACAGCGCGCACATCGGCAAAGTCCAAGTTGATCAAGCCAGGGCGGACCATCAAATCTGTCACGCCTTTGACACCTTGGTACAGCACGTCATCTGCCATGCTGAACGCCTCGGTAAAGGTGGTGCGTTCATTGGCAAGTCGGAACAAATTTTGGTTTGGAATGATGATCAGCGTATCAACCATTTTTTGCAGCTGTGCCACGCCCGCTTCGGCCTGACGCATCCGCTTGGATCCTTCGAACTGGAATGGCTTGGTGACAACGCCAACGGTCAAAACGCCCAATTCACGCGCCGCCTGTGCAATAATTGGGGCGGCCCCTGTTCCGGTTCCGCCACCCATACCAGCAGTGATAAAGCACATGTGCGCGCCCGCCAGATGGTCAACGATTTGTTCGATACTTTCCTCAGCGGCAGCGGCGCCAACCTCGGCACGGGCGCCAGCGCCCAGACCTTGGGTCACTTTCACACCCAACTGCACACGGTTGCTTGACGCACTTTGCTGCAAGGCCTGCGCATCTGTGTTAGCAACAACAAAATCGACGCCCTCAAGCTGTTTTTCGATCATATTGTTCACGGCATTGCCGCCGGCCCCACCCACACCAAAAACGGTGATCCGTGGTCTTAGTTCATTTTCCTCGGGTACTGAAAGATTTAACGCCATACTACTGTCCGCCTGATTGTGCCTAAAAAATAATTGGCTATTCCGCCTTATTTATCCACAGTTTAACCGCGATTTAACGAAAGGTCACGCGAAAAACAGGGTTAATACGCAAAATATAGGCAAAAAATTGCCAAAATTACGGGATTTAGCGATTTTTACAAATTGTGGTGGTTACCAGTTGTCTTTGAACCAACGCAATGCGCGACGGAATGTGCGATGCCCATGGCGATGTGCGGGCATTTCGAAATCCCACCATTCGTCTTGGGGGCTGGCCGCAAACAGGCTAAGCCCGACCAGCGCCGAACAACTGGGACCTGAGTAGGCCTGTGGCAGCCGTTGAATGCGCAAAGGCCGACCCAGACGAACCTGATGGCCCAAGAACCGCGTTGCCAGACCATCCATGCCGGGCACTTGGCTGGCCCCACCGGTCAACACAATCTGTTGGCTGGGCAGATGTTCAAAGCCTGCCGCATCCAAACGGGCGCGGACCTCTTCCAATATTTCCTCGACGCGGGGGCGCATGATGCCGATCAATTCGGTCCGGCTGACGGTGCGACGGTCGCGTTCCCAATCGCCGGTGTCTCCGCCCGTTTCGATCATATCGCGATCATCCATGCCGGTGGCAAACAGCCCACCATTGCGCGTTTTGATCCGTTCGGCATTGGCCAGTGGGATCTGTAATCCCATTGAAATATCGCGCGTGACATGATCGCCACCCATGCAAATGGTTTCAGAAAAAATCATGTGTTTTTTCAAAAATACCGAAACGGTCGTTGTGCCACCGCCCATATCAACACAGGCCGCCCCCAGTTCCTGTTCATCCTCAACCATGGCGGCCAGTCCGGCAACATAGGATGCCGATGCAACACCTGCCAATTCCAAATCACAGCGTTTGATACAATAGGCCAAATCATGGATCACCTTTTGATCCACGGTTAGCATATGCATATCGGTCGACAGTTCACGCCCGATTTGGCCACGCGGATCGGACAATCCCGTGCGATGATCCAAAATGAAATTCACAGGCTGCGCATGCAGCACCTCTCGGCCATGGCCGTAATCGGGAACATCACAGGCCGACAATACCTGTGCGATATCCTGTTCAGTAACAATCTGGCTTTCAACTTCGACGCTGCCCGTCAAACCATAGGACCGCGGCGCGGCGCCGGAAAAACAGGCGATGGCGTGATCCACTTTGATATTGGCCAGTTTCTGTGCGGCCTGCAGTGCGGTGCGAATGGCCCGCTCTGCTTCGGGCATGGAAACGATTTCGCCAAATTCGACACCACGCGACCGTGTCGTGGCCGATCCAATGACGCGAAACCCCGATTGTCCGGCCAGCGATGTGACGCCTTCGTTATCGGCAATGGGCTGGGTTCCGTCAAATTGCAAAATCAGGCAACCAACTTTGGATGTACCGATGTCCAAGACTGCAATCACACCCCGTTGCATGGCCGCCTTGCGCATTGCGCGCATTGCTCTTTGGGCTTGGTACAAATCATTCATGTCAAATCACTCCACCGTTGTTTGGCTGGATTGTAAAATTTCGTCACCCTGCACTGGGCCAAGGCGCAGTGTTGGGCGATTGGGCAGGCGCAGGTCCACCACACGCACATCGCGTTCCAATAATTCTTGGGCTTGGTTCAAAACCAAAACACGTTCCAAGGCTTGGACTGGGTTTTGTTCTGGCAGCAACAGCCGTTGATCTTGGGTCAAGACCACATCCCAGCGGCGTTCGCCCACATATACCAACCCGCGCACACGATCTGCGATTGGGTCTGCGGCCGCAAATAATTCCAGTGCCTTGGCGGCCTGCATATTTGCGCCCTCGCCCGCAATAAGGGGCAATTTCGGATAATCATTACGTGCGACAGCGGCCCGAATAAAGGCCCCCGTTGCATCCAAAATGTCCAGGTTTTCACCCATCCGCCAGATCAAAGCAGGCTGCCGTTCCATCACATCAATCTGCAAAACTCCACCAGTGCGAATTTGAACGCTGGCCTGTTTGACCGCATCCAATTCCATCAATGTGCCGTGCAATACATCCAATTCAATGTCAAATTGTGATACGGGAAAATCGACGGGCAGAATTTCGCGAATATCGGCATCCAACGCAGCAGAGGCGCCGTTGATTGCCATGACATTGACCATAAATTCAGGCCGTTCAATTACGGACCGATAGGCATCAATCACCACACCCTTGGCCATATCGCGCCGATCCAAATCGGCAAAATAAATTGCAACGCCGCCCATAACGATCGCCGCTGGAATGCCATAGACCACCAACCGACGCAAAACGGGCGACAACATAATACGCATAAACCGATAGGACCAGCGCGATGGCGCGGGATCATGTTTTGCAGATTTTGTCTTAATCAGCGTCCACATGATGCGTCCTCAACCATCCAGCGACACAGCGCACCAAAGGAAATACCAACAGCAGCCGCCTGTTCAGGGGCCAATGATGTGGGCGTCATGCCGGGTTGGGTATTGGTTTCCAACAGGATCAACCCATCCAAACCGCGGCTGTCGTCCCAGCGAAAATCTGTGCGGCTCATACCGCGGCAACCCAAGGCCGCGTGCGCCCTTAGCGCATAATCCAAACAGGCCTCTGTCACCTCAGATGGCAACTGTGCGGGGATTTCGTGCCGCGAACCGCCCACCGAATATTTCGCATCATAATCATACCAGCCCGAGGTGATGATTTCGGTCACCCCCAAGGCGCGATCCCCCAACACAGTGGTGGTCAATTCGCGCCCCTTGGCAAAGGCTTCGACCATGACCACGTCTGGCATGGCATCATCCAGCTGTGGCGGGCTGCTTGCCCCGTCCATCACCAGATACACACCGACCGATGATCCTTCGGAATTGGGCTTTACAACATAAGGGGGCACCATCAAGTGACGCGCACGCACGTCATCTTTGGGTGCAAGAATACTGTCGACAACGGGCAAACCATGGCGGCGATACACATCTTTGCTGCGCTGTTTGTCCATCGCAAGGGCCGAGGCCAAAACGCCAGAATGCGTATAGGGCAGCCCAAGCCATTCCAACACACCCTGCACACAGCCATCTTCGCCCCAACGGCCATGCAACGCATTGAACACAACATCAGGCGCAATATCGCCCAGACGCTGAACCAAATCTGGCCCCGCATCCAATTCAACAACATCATAACCTTCGCTTCGCAAAGCCGTGGCGCATTCACGCCCAGATGACAGCGACACCTCGCGCTCAGCCGAGGGGCCACCCATCAAAACCACGACTTTGGGATTTGTCCTGCTCGACATACCCATTTTCGCCTTATATCCGGTCTTATGACCTGTTTATGATTGCGCCGTTATTCGGCGTCACGTGCGTCAGCTTCGCCAACACGCTTAATTTCCCACTGTAACTCTATTCCGCTGGTTTGCAAAACCCTTTTTCGCACCATTTCACCCAAAGTTTCCAAATCATGCGCCGATGCCCCATCCGCGTTGATCATAAAATTGGAATGCTTTTCGCTCATTTGTGCGCCACCGATCTTGGCACCGCGCAAACCAGCATCATCAATCAGCTTCCACGCCTTTAGGTCATGCACATCATCGGCGCGCCCTGTCGATGAAAATCCCGCAGGGTTGCGAAACGTGCTGCCTGCACTGCGATCCTTGGTGGGTTGGGTTGCGTCACGCTTGGCCAACTGGTCTGCCATACGCGCGTTTAACACATCCGGCTCGGCGGGATCGGCGGTAAATGTCGCATCCACCAACACCGCCCCCTCGGGCAAATCAGACTGACGGTATTGAAAATTCATGTCATCCTTGACCAATTCCACCAATGCCCCATCGCGCAACACAACACGGGCAGATTGGAAATGATCGGCGACATAGCTGCCATAACAGCCCGCATTCATCCGCACCGCCCCGCCAATGGACCCGGGTATCGTGCGCAAAAACGTCAGATCAAGCCCCGCATCCGCCGCGCGTTTGGCCACATGCGCATCCAGCGCGGCAGCCCCCGCCGTCACCGTTGTTCCGTCAATCGTGATCTGGTTAAACCCACGCCCCAATCGGATCACCACAGCCCGCAAACCGCCGTCACGCACAATCAGGTTCGATCCAACCCCCATTGGGAAAACATCAATGTCGGTGGGCAAATCGCGCAGAAAATCCTGCAAATCCTGTAAATCCGCAGGCTGAAACAACCAATCCGCAGGCCCCCCAACGCGCAGCCACGTCAAAGACGATAAATCACGATCAGCTGTCAAAGCCCCACGCGGGGTCGGCATTTGGGTCATCAGAGTGCTCCTTACTTGCCCCTGATGTGCCGTAATTTGAAGCATCGTGCAAGGGATATGGCAAGCACTTCTAACTAAAAAGCCCAAAAGTTTCCGCTCGCGATTTGGGTATAGACCTCCGTTGCCCACGGTCCACCTTCTTCAATTGCTTCTTGGGCAACATCGACTACCTTATCAGCCTTGATTACCTTATCCCCAGTTTTCTCCAGCATGTTCAACCAACCATCAGTCTTGGACGGGTCAGACCCGTTTTCATTATTCCGCACCATCGCCTGCGCCCCACGCGGGAGCGCCCCTGACACATAAGTAATTGCCAATTTCTGTTGCTTAACATCGCTGTCAGGGTTGCTTAATACGATGATTGCCCACGATAAAACTGCTTGCAGCGGTCCGTGGCTATCCATCATCATACCTGTTGCCATGCGCAAGGCACTCAACCTGTATTGTTGCTGGAACTGTTCAACGCGCACTTTCAATCGGGCTTTTCTGAACTCTGCGACCTCAGGCGCAGATACAATCAACGTCTCTTCCTGCACCTGAATCTCAGCGATCAAATCTTGAAAATCATGATCAAGATTCAATCCCTCACTCGACAGACGACGTTGCATTGACCCGCAGGCCAATTCAATGCAACGTGCTAATTCACCTGGATTTTCTTTATGCTGTGTAATTTCACGGCGGAACCTCGCTATGACTGTATCAACACAACGCATGACAGCCACACCCTGATTGTTGGCACCATCATTGGACTTCTTATTTTTCACAAACCTATTAACGGCGCGACGCAAACCACGAACGATGCCTTCAAGGTCACGTTTTTCAATCGGAAAGCTTTCTAGCTTTTTCGTTTTCGAATTCAGCCGAATAGATTGATCCAGCGCATGGCTATCAATCGCTTTTTGTACCGCGACAATCCGCCCAATCGCGGCATTCACTTCACGCGGGCTAGCCTCCCAATCAATATCCTGACTGACGGCAATTTCATACAGCATGTCCCAATCCTGCGGATCACCGCGCAGGATTTTATCGTACCAATCAACCCAAAACGACCAATCCGCACCGCGTTTGGGATCACTGTCATTTAACAACTTTTCACGCACGACTGCCCAATCGGGAATTGTTACAAATTCACCGTCAATCAACGGGGCAACGTCAATGCCACAGGTGCCATCAGCCGCGGCATGATCCACCCAAACCACACAATCGGCCCTAACGTTGCGCCATCCATCGGCGGCAGCGGCTGAGGCATAGGCGGCGGCGGAGGCCGCGGCGACCGAAGGGGAAACCTCTGTGGAGGCGGCCGAGCGGGGGATGTAGGCGGCCGAGGCATAGGCCGCCGAGGCATCGGAAACGGAGGCGTAGGCGTAGGCATAGGCGGCGGAGATGGCGGTGGCGTAGGCGTTCACGGCGGCGGTGTCGGCGACGGATGCGTAGGCGGTTTTCCTCATATCATTAGTTGGTAATTTCGCGGCAACCGATAATATTAATACACTGCGGACACTGACGATCGCTGTCAAATCATCATTCCGCCACCAATCGGAAAACTGAATCCCATCCACCGCAATCGGCAACACCCGCAGTGCCGACCGCGCGGCGATGAACACGGCGCAATTTTGGCGCACTGCCTCTAGCTGGTCATTCAGCCATGCCTCTAAACTCTTTTTATCTTTAATATCATCAATCGAAATCGCCATATACAACCATTGCGATAGGCGGCGCGTTTTGTAAAGAAAAAACAAACGCCTT
>CAZWFE010000030.1:0-29840 GCA_964633145.1 uncultured Phaeobacter sp.
TCCGAAAGCTGCCTAAACTTATGTATTTTCTTAAGTTTGGGTGGCGGAGACGAAGGGATTCGAACCCTCGAGACGGTTTCCCGCCTACTCCCTTAGCAGGGGAGCGCCTTCGACCACTCGGCCACGTCTCCGCTGACCTCTTTATAGTGACATAATGAAATGGACAAGGGGCGGAACTCGTTTTTTAGCAGAAAATTACACGTCACATTGCAATTCATCTTGGACGGCGTGTGATAAGGGCGCAGCCCGTTCACACGACGGACAACCCTGCGTGGCCCACTCGGGCCACACCGCTTAAAAACAGCTGGTGCAATACCTTATGTATTGAACAAGAAATGCATGACATCGCCGTCTTGGACGATGTATGATTTGCCTTCTACGCGCATTTTGCCGGCCTCTTTCGCGCCGTTTTCGCCATTGCACGCAACATAATCATCATATGCAATCGTTTCGGCGCGAATGAAACCGCGTTCAAAATCACCATGGATGACGCCAGCGGCCTGTGGCGCTGCGGTGCCAAGGCGGATCGTCCAAGCACGGGCCTCTTTCGGGCCGACGGTGAAATAGGTTTCCAATTTCAGCAAATCATACCCGGCACGGATCAAACGGTCTAATCCAGCCTCTTCTAGGCCCATTTCAGACAGGAACATTTCGGCTTCATCGGCCTCAAGCTGGCTAATTTCCTCTTCGATTTGGGCGGAAATGATGACAGTGCCGGCACCTTGGGATGCGGCCATTTCAGCCACCTTATTCGAATATTCATTGCCAGCCGCGGCATCCGCTTCGCCGACGTTACAGACATACAGGATCGGCTTTGTTGTAATAAGCTGCAAGTTTTTCCACGCCCTTTGGTCCTCGGCATCAACATTGACGGTCCGTGCGGGTTTGCCATTTTCCAATGCAGCCAATGCATCCTTCAGCAACCGCTCTTGTTGCATAGCATCCTTGTCACCACCGCGAACTTTGCGGCTTAGGTTTTGCAGGCGTTTTTCGATGCTTTCCATGTCGGAAATCATCAGTTCGGTTTCGATTGTTTCAGCATCTGCAACCGGATCAACGCGGCCTTCGACATGGGTGACATCGCCATCTTCAAAACAGCGTAGCACATGGGCAATCGCATCGGTTTCACGAATATTTGCCAAAAACTGGTTGCCCAACCCTTCGCCTTTGGATGCCCCTTTGACCAATCCGGCAATATCGACAAAGGTCAACCGTGTCGGAATAATCTGCTTGGACCCAGCAATAGCAGCCAATGTGTCCAATCGCGTGTCTGGAACAGCAACGTCGCCCACATTGGGTTCAATGGTGCAAAATGGAAAATTGGCAGCCTGCGCGGCTGCTGTTTTGGTCAATGCGTTAAACAGTGTTGATTTGCCAACATTTGGCAGACCGACGATACCCATTTTGAAACCCATGTGATCTCTCCTAGACATGTTTGCGCCGCTTGTAGGCTGTGACCCAGTCCTGCGCAAGTCGTTCACCAATGTTTTGATGTCGTTGGGTGCAGGAAAATCGGTATTTCCGATCATTTTGTTTGAAATACGCTTCGCCAGCTATTGATTTTTGGCAGGGTTTCAGGTCAAACCAATCCGATATTTGTTGAGGGGACCCAAAATGACCAGAATTGACGATAAATTCGCAGCCTTGCGCAAAGAGGGTAAAAAGGCGTTTGTATCCTATGTCATGGCAGGGGATCCCGATTACGACACATCGCTGGAATTGGTGCGTGGTTTGCCTGCTGCAGGGGTCGATATTATCGAATTGGGCTTGCCCTTTACCGACCCGATGGCGGATGGCCCCGCGATCCAGCTGGCCGGTCAACGCGCCTTGGCAGCGGGCATGACGCTAGAGCGCACTTTGGAATTGGCGCGCGCCTTTCGCGAAACTGATGACACCACGCCGATTGTGTTGATGGGATATTATAACCCAATTTACAGCCGCGGGGTGGACCAGTTCTTGGCCGATGCCAAAGCGGCCGGAATTGACGGGTTAATCATCGTGGACCTTCCCCCAGAAGAAGACGACGAATTGTGCATTCCAGCACAGAAAGCCGGTTTGAATTTCATCCGACTGGCCACCCCCACCACTGATGACAAACGCCTGCCCAAGGTGTTGGAAAACACCTCTGGCTTTGTCTACTACGTCTCGATCACTGGGATCACAGGCGCCGCTGCAGCACAGGCCAACGTCGTCGCACCCGAGGTCGCGCGGATCAAATCAAAAACGGATCTGCCCATCATCGTAGGCTTTGGCGTGCGCACCCCCGAAACCGCCAAAGACATCGCAGGCATCGCCGACGGCACAGTCGTGGGATCTGCCATCGTGTCCGAATTGGCATCAGGCAAATCCGTGGATGACGTTCTGGCCTTTGTCAAATCACTGGCCGATGGGGCACATTCGGCCTGATCCTGCGATCCACAGGGGAATTCATGGGCGGTCCATTGGGCCGCCCATTTTGTTTTGGGCCTATCCAAATATAGCTTTGGGGTTGCAAAATGCGCAAAATTGGTCAATAAATATCACCAGTTTGCAAGGAAACACCAAATGCCCGTGATCACCAATATCCAAGATTTGAAAAACATCTACATCCGTCGCGTCCCCAAAATGTTTTACGACTATACCGAGTCGGGCAGTTGGAGCGAACAGACATTTCGCGAAAATGTCAGTGATTTTGATCAAATCCGGCTAAAGCAACGCGTGGCCGTGGATATGACAAACCGCAGCACAGCCACACAGATGATCGGCCAAGATGTATCCATGCCCGTGGCATTGGCCCCCGTTGGGTTCACAGGCATGCAATCGGCCGATGGTGAAATCAAAGCGGCGCGGGCGGCGGAAAAATTTGGGGTCCCCTTTACCCTATCGACCATGTCCATCTGTTCGATTGAGGATGTGGCCGCACATACGACCAAACCATTTTGGTTTCAGCTCTATACAATGAAGGATACCGGTTTTGTCTCAAGCCTGATCCAGCGCGCCAAGGATGCAAACTGCTCTGCCTTGGTGATAACGCTGGATTTGCAGATCCTTGGTCAGCGTCACAAAGATATCAAAAACGGCCTGTCTGCGCCGCCCAAGCCCACGTTGAAAAACATGATCAACCTGTCCACCAAATGGCAATGGGGTTTGGGTATGTTGGGCACGAAACGGCGTACCTTTGGCAACATTGTGGGTCATGCGTCCGGGGTCAAGGATACATCGTCGCTGTCCGAATGGACGGCCACCAGCTTTGATCACAGCTTAGATTGGGACAAGGTCGCCAAGATCAAAGAAGAATGGGGCGGCAAGGTGATCCTTAAGGGCATATTGGATGCAGATGACGCCAAGGCCGCGCTGTCCGTAGGGGCCGATGCGATTGTGGTATCAAACCACGGTGGTCGTCAGTTGGACGGTGCCATCAGTTCGATCAAGGCCCTGCCCGCCATTATGGATGCCGTGGGCGATCAGATCGAGGTTCACCTAGACAGTGGCATCAGATCGGGGCAGGACGTGTTAAAGGCCGTCGCTTTGGGCGCCAAGGGCACCTATATCGGTCGGTCCTATATCTATGGTTTGGGCGCTATGGGCGAACAAGGCGTGACCAAGGCCCTAGAGGTGATCCACAAAGAGCTGGATACATCGATGGCGCTATGTGGGCATCGTTTGGTTACCGATGTAGACCGCAACACGTTATTGGTTCCCAAGGATTTCGGGTACGAATGGTCGTAATAAAACGGGCGGTCAGCGCAACACAGCGGTGACCACAATCAACAACGCAGCAATCGCGGTAAAGGATGCGCTAAGCGTGCCCCATTCCGACAAAAACCCCATCATTGGTGGCCCAAGGAAAAACCCAATATATCCAATCACGGCCACGCGTGAAATGGCCTGCGTGCGCAAATGCTCAGGGGTGATTTTGCCGACATGGGCAAACAGCATCGGAACCATGACCGACACCCCTGCCCCCAGCAACGCAAAACCAGTGTAAATCAAGACCGGACCAGACCCATTTGCCGCAGCCAATGCCCCCACAGCCGAGATAACGGCGCCTAATCGGACAACCTTGATTTCGCTGACGTTGTGCAAGGCGTATTGCCCCACCAACCGCCCGATCCCCATGGTTGCGCCCAATATGGCCGGTCCAAGCGCCGACAATTCAGCTGATGCCGACAGCACGCGTTCAATATGCAAAGCAGACCATGCTTCGCTGGCCAATTCGGTCATAAACGCCACCATGATTGCAAACCCAGGAACAATAACAATCGCCCACGGGACCGATACATGATCCGACGCTTGATCGATGGCAGCCGATGCTTTGGGCGCAACAGTGGTCACCCAAGCCAGCAAAACTGCCAGACCTAAAACCCCCAAGGCGAATTCCCCTGCAGGAACGCCAGCCCCCCGCATAAATCCGGCGATCACAGCAGATATCGCATAGGCAAAGGAAAACAGAGCATGGTTTAGCCCCATCAGCTTGACCCCGTTGCGCGATTCGATCTGCGACAGACGTGCGTTCATGATCACATCTGTCGTTCCAGCGATTGACTGGGCCACGATCATTCCCAAGGTAAAGACAACCAAAACCGGCGCAAATGTCGGTATCAAGAAAACCACGCCAAATAGGCCCATTAAAATGATGATGGCGCGATCCCCTAAAATCACATCCAACTTGGGCGCTAACCACATTGTAATGACGGATCCGATCGCCGCGACCAGCATCGCCATACCATAGACACCATCAGATGCGGAAATTTGTGATTTAATATCTGGGACATATGCAGAAAACCCACCGAAAGCAGCCCCCAGCATCACAAAGGCAGGCAACACAGGCCGCGAAAGAATCACATCGTTGAGTATTTTCATGAAATCAGTTAGACCACCGCCGAGCGATGCTTCAATTGAATTCGCGTTTTGCGTTCAATAAAACTGCTTTCCATTCTCGGAAAACTCGTCTATACGCGCCATCCATGCAGGGCTACAGCCTTGGAGGAGTTCTGCACTAACCTTAGGAGAAATATTATGGCTAATGAGATTCCAAATCTAACAGCTATCGCACGTACGGGGACAGGCAAGGGCGCCGCTCGTCAAGCACGTCGCGACGGCATGGTACCTGGTGTTATTTACGGTGGCGGCAAAGACCCGCTGGCGATTCAAATGCCTTTCAACGAATTGCTGAAACGCCTAAAGCAAGGACGTTTCCTGTCAACTTTGTTTAACATGCAGGTCGAAGGCGAAGAAGATGTTCGCGTAATCTGTCGTGACGTTCAGCGCGATGTTGTCAAAGATTTGCCAACACACGTTGATTTCATGCGTCTGCGTCGCACATCAAAAATCAATCTGTTCATCCCAGTTGAGTTCATCAACGAAGAAGCGGCCCCAGGCATCAAGCGCGGCGGTGTTTTGACTGTTGTGCGCCCAGAGGTGGAATTGGTTGTAACTGCAGGTGACATTCCTGAAAAGATCACTGTTGATCTGACAGGCATGGCAATCGGCGACATCGTACACATCAACGACGTCACATTGCCAGAAGGCACCAAAGCGACGATCGATCGTAACTTTGTCATCGCCAACATCTCTGCGCCATCAGGATTGAAGGCACAGTCAGACGACGAAGCAGAAGACGGCGAAGCAGAAGATGCAGAAGCAGAAGCATAAACCTCTGCACGCAGCGAATTAAAAAACGGGGTCATTGGCCCCGTTTTTTTATGTCTTGGCAAACTTTCGTTCGAATACTTATAAGGACAGCAAAAAGGACTGAATATGCTGATCTTGGTAGGGCTTGGTAATCCTGGTGCAAAATACGCGAACAACCGCCATAACATCGGATTTATGGCGATGGATGAAATTGCCGCAACCCATGGCTTTGGCCCATGGCGATCCAAATTTCAGGCCCAAATGACCGAAGGTCGATTGGGCAATGACAAGGTTATTTTGCTAAAGCCCGAAACATTTATGAACCTATCGGGGCAATCCGTCGGCGAAGCCATGCGGTTTTACAAACTGACAGCGGATGACGTGGTGGTTTTTCACGACGAATTGGATCTGGCCCCAGGAAAATGCCGTGTTAAAACGGGCGGCGGGCATGCAGGTCACAACGGATTACGGTCGATCCACCAACATATCGGTGAAGCCTATCATCGTGTCAGGTTAGGCATTGGACATCCAGGCCACAAAGACCGGGTTGCGGGGTATGTTTTATCGGATTTTGCCAAAGCAGAACAGGATTGGCTGGATGATTTGATCCGTGGCATCGGGCGCGGTGCGGCGAAACTGGCCGATGGTGATACGGCAGGGTTTATGAACGCAGTCGCTTTGGCGCGGCCCCAACCCGCCAAAGCCCCCAAGCCAACAAAGGCGTCACAACCCCAAGTTGACAAAACTGCGCCCCCAACCAATAATGCGGCCGAGGATGACAGATCCCCGCTGCAAAAATTGGTTGATAGGTTTAAATGATTTACAGTTCGATTTTTTACGATCAGGCCCGAAATTGCCGCGATCTTGGGTCGCCTTTTATGGGCAAATTGATGACTTTGATAGGGGACAAAATCGCCCAAGGATCGGATGTGTTCGACCCGCTGGCGCGTTTGGTCAATGATCCGGATGTATTTGCCGGGAATTTCCCGCTGCGCTTAGCAGGTGCGTTGCATGGGTTTGTGTTGGAAAATCCAGATTGCGCCTTGGCCAAGGCCTATCCCCCCGCGCAATGGGACCAAGATCTGATTTGGGCCGGTCTTGGCAAAACGATTGCACAGAATGCAGATTGGATTGCAACATGGGTGATGGTGCCACCCCAAACCAACGAAATTCGCCGCTCAAGCGTAATTGCCGCCGCCGCGCGGGGGATATTTGATCGGTATCAATTGCCCCTGATGGTGTCAGAAGTCGGAGCAAGTGCGGGTTTGAATTTGAACTTTGACCGCTATCAGGTGGCAGCAAAGGGATTTGATTTTACACCTAGGGATCCGATTTTGACACTGACCCCCGATTGGCGCGGGGGGCCTGTTCGCACAGGGGACATTCCAGTGGTTGACCGCGCAGGCGTTGATATCGCCCCATTGGATGCGCAAGATCCAAGGGACGCGTTAAAACTGCGCGCCTATACTTGGCCAGATCAAATCGACCGCTTAGAGCGATTGGAGGCCGCCCTGCCCCATCAAAAGACACAAATAGAGCGTGGGGAAGCCGGTCCATGGTTGGCCAAGCGTATAAACCTACAACCCGAAAATGTTGTGCATTTCATTTATCTCACCGTCGTACGTCAGTATTTTGATCCCGCTTCCGAGAAGGAATTTCAAAGTGCATTGGACATGGCTGCGTCTAGGGCAACCCAGCAACGACCCGTTGCACATTTTTCGATGGAATATGATGGAGCGGTTGACAGTGCAGGTTTGCGATTGTCGATTTGGCCTGAAGGCATCCGTTGTGATTTGGGTCGCGCGGATTTTCACGGGCGCTGGGTTGCGTGGACAGGGATCGATTGCTGACGGACTGATTGCGCTGACGCGCAAGCCTGCGGCGCGAGTATTTTTACAAAAATGAAAGCGTGAACCGCGCAGTTTTTAGGCTGCGCGGTTTTGGGTAGTTAGATATTTTGGTAAATTTCGTGGATTTTCGCGACCGCCTGTTCTGGTGGCAGTTCTTGCGATTCACCTGTGCGGCGAGAGGTGAGTTCAACGACACCATTTTTCAAACCGCGTGGACCCACTGTAATGCGCCATGGCAAGCCGATCAGATCCATGGTGGCGAATTTACCGCCTGCACGTTCGTTGCGGTCGTCATAGAGGGGTTCCAGACCCAGCGCGGTGAGTGATTTGTAAATCGCGTCGCAGGCGGCGTCAGCCTCGGCGTCGCCCTGTTTTAGATTGACGATACCGCAGTGGAAGGGTGTCACGCCCTCGGGCCAGATGATACCGTTGTCATCATGGCTGGCCTCGATTATTGCGCCGATCAGGCGGCTGACACCGATACCGTGGCTGCCCATATGGACGGGCACGTTGTTGCCCTGCGCATCTGCCACGGTTGCGCCCATAGATTCGGAGTATTTGGTGCCGAAGTAGAAGATTTGGCCAACCTCAATCCCGCGGGCCACGCGGCGGCGTTCTTCGGGGATTGCGTTAAACAATGCCTCGTCGTGGGTTTCATCGGTGCGCGCGTAAAGCGATGTAAATTCGTCCAAGACCGCCTGACATTGTGCGCGGTCGTCATAGTCGATGTCACGATCACCAAAGGTCAGATCGGTGACTTGGCTGTCGTAGAATACCTCGGATTCGCCTGTGTCGGCTAGGACCAAGAATTCGTGTGTGTCGTCGCCACCGATGGGGCCGCTGTCGGCGCGCATTGGAATGGCCTGTAGCCCCATGCGTTCGTAGGTACGCAGGTAGCTGACCAAGTGACGGTTGTAGGCGTGTAGCGCGTCCTCTTTGGTCAGGTCAAAGTTATAGCCGTCTTTCATGTAAAATTCACGGCCGCGCATCACGCCAAAGCGGGGGCGTACTTCGTCACGGAATTTCCATTGGATTTGATAAAGGGTCAGCGGCAGATCTTTGTAGCTGCCAACGTGCGAGCGGAAGATATCGGTCACCAATTCCTCGGCCGTGGGGGTAAAGAGTACGTCGCGATCTTGGCGGTCTTTGATGCGGAGCATTTCGGCGCCATAGGCATCATAGCGGCCGCTTTCACGCCACAAGTCCGCCGATTGAATGATCGGCATTTGGATCGGTATGTGGCCCGCGCGAATTTGTTCTTCGTGGATGATGTTTTCGAGTTTACGCAGCACCTTGAACCCCATGGGCAGCCACGAATAAATACCTGCGCTGGCCTGTTTGATCATGCCTGCGCGTAACATCAAACGGTGGCTGACGATTTGCGCCTCGGCGGGTGTTTCTTTTAGTACGGGAAGGAAATAGCGAGACAAGCGCATGTTGTGGTTCCTTGGCTTTGAATGACTGATAGACCGTATCCAATAGTTACACGGCACTCAAGGCGGGGATACGATTTGGGGTTGAAAAAAGCAACCATGTTCCTCAGGTTATATCAGAGCGCGAGAAGGAGTAAGCCCGTGGCATTGCCAGTACGAGAACAAGCAAAATACTGGGGGATCACAGCTGTCATATTGGCCATCGTGCTGTGGTCGCTGGGCAATGTATTGCTGCCCTTTGTGATTGGCGCGGCTGTGGCATATTTTTTGGACCCTGTTGCAGACCGGTTGGAGGCACTGGGCCTATCACGGATCGCAGCGACAGCAATAATTACGGTTGTGTCGATCCTGTTTTTTATTTTGGCAGCGTTGTTAATTATCCCCACGTTGATCCAGCAAACGACAAATCTGTTCAACACCGCGCCTGCAATTTTCCGCCAACTCCAAATGTTTTTTGCGGAACAATTTCCAACGGTCTTGGATGAAACGTCACCGGTACGCGACGCGTTGATGTCGGTTGGTGCGTCTATACAGGAAAAAGGTGCCTCATTACTGGCCAAGGCTTTGTCGTCGGCGGCGTCGCTGTTGAATATCGTTTTGCTGTTTGTCATTTCACCGGTGGTTGCGGTGTATTTGTTGCTGGATTGGGACAACATGATTGCGCGTATCAACGCGCTGTTGCCCCTAGATCACGCACCGACAGTACGCCATTTGGCGCGCGATATTGATAAAACGCTTTCGTCCTTTGTACGGGGGATGGGATCGGTATGTTTGATATTGGGCACATATTACGCCGTTGCGTTGATGATTGTCGGTTTAGAATTTGGATTGATTGTCGGTGCGATCGCGGGCTTGGTGACATTTATTCCCTATGTCGGCGCCCTGCTGGGCGGGGCCTTGGCGATTGGACTGGCATTGTTTCAGTTCTGGGGGGACTGGATGAGCATCGGATTGGTCGCGGGCATATTCTTTGTTGGCCAATTCCTTGAGGGTAATTTATTGACCCCAAAACTGGTGGGCAATTCCGTAGGCCTGCATCCGGTGTGGTTGATGTTGGCGCTGTCCGTGTTCGGTGCATTATTCGGATTTATTGGGATGCTGATTGCTGTCCCAGTCGCGGCCAGTATTGGGGTGCTTGCAAGATTTGGCATATCGAATTATTTGCAAAGCCGCCTGTACCGCGGGCTAAGTGGAATTGATCCGAAAGAGTGAAATGTCGAAACAGCTGATTTTAGATTTGCCCAAACGCACATCGTTGGGGCGCGGTGATTTTTTCATTTCACACAGCAATGCGCTGGCTGTTGCTTTGATCGAGGATTGGCAAAACTGGCCCAACCGTAAACATATCCTTTACGGGGCCAAAGGGTCGGGCAAAACGCATTTATCCCATGTTTGGGCCAATATGGCAGGTGCCGCTGTGATCCCTGCCGCTGATTTGTCCCGACACGATATAACCGAATTGGCGCAAACAAATATTGCTGTCGATGATCTGGACCAGATTGCTGGCGACATGGCCGCCGAACAGGCGATGTTCCATTTGCACAATCTGATTGCAGCGCAGGGAAATTTCATTTTGGTCACAGGCCGCACAGATCCCAGTAAATGGCCGCTGGCCCTGCCCGATTTGGCATCACGCCTGCAAGGATCACGTGCCGCAACATTGGCGGATCCTGACGATTCGCTGTTTATTGCACTGCTGGCCAAATTGTTTTCCGATCGCCAATTGTTTCCGGCCCCCGATGTATTACAATATTTACTGACGCGCTGTGATCGATCCTTTGAACAGGCGCAATTCATCGTGGATGAACTGGATCGACAGGCCTTGGCCGAACATCGCAACATTACCCGACGCTTTGCCGCCGAGGTACTGGACAAACTTGCTGTTGATTAGGGCGACAGCCCGCTTTACAACGGGGTGTTCCCGACGAACGAGGCACAGGATGAACCAGACGACCAAAGCACAATGGGCCCCCTATGACAGTGCCGATTTTGCCAATGTCCAATACCCCTATCTGAAAAAAGTCGGCGTGATTGATGTGGGGTCAAATTCCGTACGTTTGGTTGTGTTTGATGGGGCGGCCCGATCGCCCGCGTATTTTTACAACGAAAAAATCATGTGTGCCTTGGGCGCAGGAATGGCAAATTCGGGGCGGTTAAACCCAGATGGCCGTCGCCGCGCCTTGGCCGCGATTGACCGATTTGTGCATTTGGCCAAGGGGATGGGCGTGCCCAAATTGACCGCCGTGGCCACAGCCGCCGTGCGCGATGCATCGGACGGTGTGGAATTTTGCGACGAGGTTTTGGAAAAAACGGGTCAAAAAATATGGATCATCAATGGCTTAGAAGAGGCCAGATTATCCGCCCAAGGGGTATTGTTGGGCTGGCCTGGCAGCTATGGATTGGTCTGCGACATTGGCGGATCGTCGATGGAACTGGCCGAAATCAGCGGCGGGCATGTGGGAAAACGCATTTCATCCGATCTGGGTCCGCTGAAACTGCTTGAATTGACCGGCGGCAAAAAAGGGCGCAGCCGACACATCAAAGAAACACTGGCTAGCATGAGTGACGCCTTGGGTCCGCAGCACAACCGTTTGTTTTTGGTGGGCGGATCATGGCGTGCCTTTGCGCGTGTCGATATGCTGCGGCGCAATTACCCGCTGCATGTCATGCATGAATACCGGATGAGCACGGCTGATATCCGCGAAACGATCGATTATCTTGGCAAACATGATCACGATGAAATCCGCGAACACGCCGGAATATCCGCCAGTCGAATGACCCTGCTGCCCTATGCAGCAGAAGTGTTAAAGCGCATCATTTCCATTTTTAAGCCCAAGGATATTGCAGTATCCAGCTATGGTATTCGCGAAGGTATGCTGTACGAAGAAATGCCCCAAGAGATGCGTGAGCGTGATCCGCTGATTGAGGCATGCCTGTTTGCCGAAATGAAGGATGCCCGCATCCCAGGCTATGGGCAGCATTTGTTTGATTTTGTACAAGATTTGTTTCCATTGGGAACGAATGAATTCATGCGATTGGTGCGGGCTGCGTGTTATCTGCATGATGTATCATGGCGCGCGCACCCCGATTATCGCGCCGAGGTATGCTTTGACAATGCCACGCGCGCCAATCTGGGTGGGCTGAAACATTCGGAACGGGTGTGGTTGGGGCTGGCCCTGCTGCACCGCTATAAAAACAGTCGGGCGAACTCTCCTTTTGCGGATTTGTTCACGTTACTGGATGAAAAACAGCTGCAATCCGCAGAAATCATCGGCAAGGCGATGCGACTGGGCGCAATGCTGTGGATTTCTGACGATCATATGCATGCGCAATTGAAAATAAACCGCAAACGTCAAACGGTGATCTTGGAACTGTCCGAGGATATGTTGCCACTGTTTGGCGAAGTGGCCCAAGCGCGCTTTGACTCGCTTGCAAAGTCGCTAAAACTGGCGCCCAAGATGGTGATCACCTAGGCCAGATCAATATCCAATGTAACAGGAAAATGGTCACTGGCCGTGATCAGTGCCTGTGTCAATTCGGGCGAAAACTGCGTTTCATACGGGTTCCAAATGCGCCATTGCCCAGCCTTGTCCGTCAAATTTGGACTGACAAAAATATAATCAATCAAGGCATTCAAATGGGGTGTATGATCGCGCCCTTGGAACCGCGCACTATAGGGCAGATCACCAAATTCGTCCACGACAACCTGTGCGATATGCGGATCAAACATTGGCGCATCTTGGGATCCTGCGCCTGCGATAATTTCAATCGAGGATCGCCCAAACAGAGTTTCATAGGTATCCAAGCCGGGTCCATCATTGAAATCGCCCAAGACAATCATATCAGCACCCGCCGCCAAACGGTCGGAAATACGCCGGCGCAACCAAATCGCCTGCGCCAATTGTTTGCGGCGATTTTTGATGGATTGCTGCATCGCCTCTTGCAGATTACGCGCACCATGGGGGGCCTTGGATTTCAGATGCACACCGATCAAGTCCAGTACGCTGCCAGTGGCCAATTGCACCTGTGTTTCCAACGGTGGTTTTGAAAATTGTACCCGATCTAGCCGCGCATCAATATCCAAATCAATGTCAAAGCTGCCGTCAAATCGCGGCGCTGTTGGGCTGGCATGGGGGGTATGGGTGATTGAACATAATTTGGGATCATACAAAATCGCCAATTCCTGCTGGGTTTCATTGGCAAACCCCATCACGCCGGCATTGGTGCGCAGCCCAAAGTGGGCGCAAAACTGTTGTAATGCGGAAATCGTGCTGCGATCTGTGCTGTGATCTGGGGCCTCAACCAGTAAAATCACATCGGCATCAAGGGCCGCGAACACAACACCCAGCGCAGCAATCTGATCCTGTCGCGTGACGTTATAGCGGCCAGACCAACGCTGATCGACCAGCAACATCGCGTCATCATCGAACAGCGCGTTAAACCATTCGACGTTATAGGTGGCGATCCGCATATAAAATCAACGCCCCTTGCGGAGGTGATCATAGGCATCATTGATCTGTGCCATTTTGCGCTCAGCCAATGTAATTGCCTCTTGGGGCAGTCCGCGCGCAATCAATTGATCGGGGTGATATTCACGTGCCAACCTGCGATAGGCGGCGCGAATAATCGCGGGGTCATCTGTTGGATCAATCCCCAAAACACAATAGGGATCAGGCGCAGCATCGGGCACAAAGGTCGTGCGCAATCTTTCGAATTCCGGCCCACTTATGCCAAATATTTTGGCAACTTCTGCCAAAAATGTGTTTTCTTGTGGATGATATGTCCCATCCGCAATGGCGATGTAAAACAACCCCTCTAACAAATCGCGCAATGTCTGGTGCCCTGCCCCGAACATCGCCCCAATTCGGCGGGCATAGATATCATAACCCGCCACATCTTGGCGCGCCAAATTAAATACCCGCGCGGCATGATCTTGATCTTGGCTTGGGATTTGAAATACTTGGCGAAAGGCCGTGACTTCGTCACGGGTGACACGTCCATCAGCCTTGGCCATTTTCGCACCAAGGGCGATCACCGCAATGGTAAAGGCAATGGTCCGCTCTGGCGGTGTGCGCAGTCGGTCAAAGACAGCCGATAGGCTTTCACCATTGGCCAGCGCGGACAACGCTTGGGATATTTTGGTCCAAATTGACATAACGGATCCCGTCTAACACGAAACCCATCGGGTCAACAGCTAATTGCGGCATTTGGGCCGAAATTTCACAAAAGCGTTATGACAGTGTGACAGTTCCATTCGGGCATTCCAAGGTGGCAGACATGCCACCACGTTCGCCCCCACGCACAACCAACCGCGGGTCCGAAAATGCGCCCATCAGAAACGATTTCAACGAAATTGCATGGGGGTGTTCGATCTGCAAATTGGTCAATCGGCAGCCAACATCGGGCAATCTCGTCACGGGATGATCCGCCCCCATCCAGTCGATCACTGCCGGCGCACAATTATCCAGCGGCAAATGCCCCGATTTGGGGACCGTGATTTGCCACGTCAAATCATCACGCGATACTGTCATCATATCGCCCGTACCGATCAAGGTTTTGCCAATCACACGACGCGGTTTATCGGTTTGCAGCACCCAGTTGGATAACCGCGGCGGGCCAGAAAACGTATCCAATCCAAACCAACGCGCATGGGCTGGTTTGGGGGCATCAGGATCAATGGCGATCACCTCAAGATACGCGTCCCCTAACGATAGCAGCGCGTTATGCGTGCCAAAGGCCGCATGTTTCCCACCGGACGTCATCTGAACGCCCAAGAGATTTTGAATATAGTCGACCCCTTGTGACAAGGATTCAGCTGCGATAACGATGTGATCAAGTTTTAACATAGTCTCAGCAACGTACCGTTGTTGGCTGAGGTTAGTCAAATCATCACCATAATGGGAAACTTTTTCCGACCCAGACAAAAACGCCTAAAAATTAATCACTTTACCCTTGGGTGTTCCGATTGGACATGGGGGGTTACAACCCGTTTGCGCGACTGCGCTTCGCGCCACGTCATAAAGGAAATGGCGATCATAATCAGCCCTGCCCCCACAATCACCCACAGGTCCACCGCTTCTGCGAAAATAATGGCCCCCGTTGCAACGGCCCAGATCAATTGCAAAAATGTGACCGGCTGTGTCACCGTCACAGGGGCCGCGGCAAAGGCCAGTGTCATGGTATAATGCCCAACTGTGGCGAAACACGCGACCGCGAACAATAACATCACGTCCACGGCAGATGGCGGCACCCAAACCCACCATGCCAAAGGGGCCAAAACGATTGTCACCAAAATCGACAGCGCCACGACCACGACCGAGGGGTGCAGGTACCCAGACACACGTTTGGCAATCAGATAGGATCCCGCAAATCCCAGCGATGTCGCCAACATGGCCAAATGTCCCGATGACACATCCCGAAATCCGGGCCGCAGAATAATAAAGGCCCCAATCAAAGCCACCCCAATCGCAATGATCCGTCGCAGCGCCAGCGTTTCGCCCAAAAACAATGCCGCCCCAATCGTCACATAAACAGGGGTCATATAGTTCATGGCCGTCACATCCGCCATGGGAATGACGGACATAGCATAGAACCACAAATTTACGGCAATCCCATGCACAATCCCCCGCAACCCCAGCAGGGTCAGATTGGATTTCGTAAAATCCGACATGGACAGATGTTTCAGCATCGGAATCAGCAACACCAAACCCAAAGCATAGCGCAAAAATGCCGCCTGACCTGCAGGCACACGGCCATCAACAAATTTGACCCCAGCCGTCACGCAAACAAACATGATCCCTGTGACAACCATCCAAAACACACCCATCAATGTATTGGTCGGTCGGGTGGGTTGCTGTGCCATCACACCCCCCGTATCAACATATAGGCAAGGCTGAACATGATGATGCCAATCACGAAATCCAATAGTTGCCACGCCCGCGGTACTGAAAACAGTGGTGCCAATAACCGTGCCCCAAACCCCAAGGAAAAGAAAAAGAAGAAACTGGCCAATGTAGCCCCAACCGCAAATAAGGCAGGATTATCATGGGTCTGAGAAATTGATCCCAACAGCACGACTGTATCCAGATAAACATGGGGGTTTAACCATGTGAACATTAAACATGTGACAATCGCCTGTCGTTGCGTGTTCAAAACACCGTCTGCAGTCAAACCATCCGATGGCCGCAGCGCCGCGATCCATGATCGGACCCCATAAACGACCAAAAACGTTGCCCCAAAATATCGAATGGCGGTTATTAAGTCAGGCATTTGGTTGATCAATGCGCCCAACCCCGAAACGCCTGCAACGATCAAGAGCGCATCCGACACAGCGCAGGTCAAAACAATCGGCAGTACAAATTTCCGCGCAAGCCCTGCCCGCAATACAAAGGCATTTTGCGACCCAATGGCCAAAATCAATGAAAACCCAAGTAAAAAACCGGAGACCAAACTGCCCATTAAAAAAACGCCCCTGTGTAGCTGGGGCGTTTTAGCATGCAACAGATGTTGCGTATAGTTCTATTCTTTCAAACCACTAGATCACGGCTGCCAATTGAACGGCCTGACGCTGGGAAAGAGGTTCGGGGTTCACATAGGATCCCGCCTTGGTATTCGGCGCATGCGCCAACAGTCCCTTATCAACCAAACTCTTCAAACTTCGGTGAAAGGTGGGTTGTGTAATGCTTTTGGATAATTCATGGTTTTTGATATCTTCGGATCTGGCAATCCCGTCTTTGGCCGAAATTACCAGTTGCACGGCGTAAAACACATCCTTTTCGTTTTGCGTCAGATGACCCAAACCTAAATCATGTTCCATACCATGTAGCAATTCGCGCAGCTGCGCGACGTTTAAATATCTTTGAGATGACATAGTTAGACCCGCATTTATTTGTTCTCGTAAGGACAATAAATCAAACTAAAGTAATATTTTCAACTTTTTCTTTCGGACCGTATTATGACTTAAGTAAAAACAAGGATTGTTCATTATTTTCATTAACAATCAGCGTATTAGCAAAAAAATATTAATTCAATTTGAGAAGAAATTAGCAAAAATTCGGCGTCAAGCGTGAATTAAATTTCAGTTATAATGATAGTTTACGCCCAAAAATGAATAAGGCGCAGACAATCTGCGCCCCATTCAAAATATCGCATGTATTTTTACAATTGGTCCATCACATCATCTGATGCTTCGAAATTGGATGTGACGCGCTGGACGTCATCATCGTCTTCAAGCGCGTCGATCAATTTCATCAAACCGCGCATACCATCTAGGTCTAGCTCGGTTGTTGTGGTGGGTTTCCACACCAATTTGGTCGATTGGCTTTCGCCCAATTCCTGTTCCAAGGCGTTGGCCACATCTGACAGGTCCGTGTCCTGACACCAAATGACATGCCCATCGTCCGAGGATTCGACATCCTCGGCGCCGGCTTCTATTGCGGCCATCATGACTGTGTCGGCATCCCCTGCATCGGGACCATAGGTAATTTCGCCCTTGCGTTCGAACATGAACCCAACTGAACCTGTTTCGCCCAAGTTCCCGCCATTTTTCGAAAAGGTGGACCGTACGTTGGACGCTGTGCGATTGCGATTGTCGGTCATGGCCTCGACAATAATGGCAACCCCGTTGGGTCCATAGCCTTCGTAACGGATTTCTTCGTAATCGTCGCCATCGCCAGCGGCGGATTTTTTAATTGCACGTTCGATCACATCCTTGGGAACGGAATTTGATTTCGCCTCTTTTACGGCCAACCGCAGACGCGGGTTTTTTTCTGGATCAGGGTCGCCCATTTTCGCAGCAACTGTGATTTCTTTTGACAGCTTTGAAAACAACTTTGACCGCGCCGCATCCTGCCGCCCTTTGCGGTGTTGAATGTTCGCCCATTTTGAATGGCCTGCCATGGTATCCTCCGAAAAATGAATTTTGCCCTTATTAAGCCCGCCCGCGCGTCGGGGCAAGCCCCCCTACAGCGGAAAGACATAAGGAATCATAACAGAAACAATGATCCCAATACTTAGGTTCAGCGGAATACCCACCCGCAGAAAATCGGTAAACCGATAGCCGCCCGGTCCATAAACCAGCATATTCGTTTGGTATCCAATCGGTGTGGCAAAGGATGCCGATGCCGCCACCATCACCGCCACAACAAAGGGTCGCGGATCCACGCCCATCGCCTGCGCCAAACCAATGGCAATGGGCGTCACAACAACGGCCACCGCATTATTCGATACCATTTCTGTCAATACAGACGTCAGCAAATAGATCGCCCAAATGATCAACACCCCAGGCAGCAACGAAATATAGGGCGCCAGAACATCCACAATGATCTGGACCGCGCCAGAATGTTCCAACCCCGCGCCAATGCCCAGCATGGCAAAGATCATCGCCAGAAGCCGGCCTTCGATAAAATCAAATGCCTCATCCGCGTCGATGCAGCGGGTCAGGAAAATGATAGAAACCGCCAGAATGCTAAGCATGAAAATGGGGGCCAGACCCAGCGCGGCCAACACAACAATCCCTAACAGCGCCAGCACAGCAATTGGGGCATGCCCACGGCGATATGCACGGGATGTGGGTTTTGACACATCCACCATATTCATATCAGCGGCCAGTCGTTGAATATCCTCGGGCGCGCCCTCAAGCAACAATGTATCGCCCACCTGCACCACTAAATCATCCAGCTGGCGACCAATGTTTTGGTTACGCCGATGTACCGCCAGTGGATACACCCCATAGCGACGGCGCAAACGCAGGGCGCCCAAACTGCGTGCCACCATCCGACAACCGGGGGTGATCAGCACCTCGACCGTGGTGGTTTCAACAGCCGATACCTGATCGACGGGGCGCAGGCTTTTGTCTTGTTGCAGGCTTAGCAATTCGGCCATCTTTGTGCGTAACACAACGCGGTCGCCAGATTGCAAAACCACATCTTGCATATTGCGCCGCAGCGATGCATCGCCACGGATCACATCAATCAACCGCACCCCGTCGCGTTTGAACAGGGCAACATCGGTCACAGGCTGATCAATCAAGGCAGATTCCGGTGGAATCACCGCCTCGGTAAAAAATTTCTTTTTCGATTTGTCTGACAACAGGCTGGCCATACTGTCGCGATCTGGCAACAAAAACGGGCTGACAAAGCGCAGATAAATCATGCCCCAAATCACGACTACAATGGCAACCGGTGTGATTTCAAAAATACCAAAGGGTTGTAATCCTTGGGCGCGGGCAACCCCATCGACCAACAGGTTCGTGGATGTGCCGATCAGGGTCAGCATCCCCCCCATAATCGCTGCATAGGACAAAGGGATCAGCAATTTCGACGATGCCAGCCCCAATGTGCGCGCCAGCTGCACAAACACAGGGATCATAACCACAACGACCGGTGTGTTTGAAACGATGGCCGATGCCAAAACCACAAACCCCATCATCATTGCAATCGCGCGTTTTGGGTGCGTTTTGGCCTGTGCATCTGCAAAAACGGTAAAGGCATCTAATGCCCCCGTCCGCACCAAGGCCCCCATTACCAAAAACATCGCCGCAATGGTCCATGGCGCGGGGTTCGACAAAACCGCCAATCCAGCATCATAGGGCAAAACCCCCGTGGCCAGTAACACCGACACCCCGCCCAGCGCGACCACCTCGGTCGGATAGGTTTCGCGGATAAACATCACAAACATTGCCAAGACAACGGCAATCGCCACATAGGGCGCCACATCTGCAGATGTAAAAAATTCAGGCAACATCATGTGTCCTTTGAACGCGTCTGCACCAAGCTCATGCCTGCTATCATGCAAACAAGTGAGGCCCAAAGATAGGGGGATTGTTCTTCGCCCAGAAACAAAATGGACCAACAGACGCCAAAAATGGTAACCATATAGCTGACTTGGGCCGCAAAGACCGATCCAACGCGGCCCACCAACCAGACATAGCTGGTGTACACAATTGCATGAATCAGGCTGGTCGCAAGCAGAGCCAATTCCGCCGCCCCAAAATTGGCCAAGGGGTTAAAAACCTGCCCGGTGACGATGGCGGCGGGTGTAACAATAACCCACCCCACCACCGAGGCACCCAATAGCGTTTCAATTGGCCCATGGTGCAAGGTGCCGAATTTTGAAATATAATTCCCCTCGATCCCATAGAAAAATGGGGCGATCAAGGCGATGGGGACAAACCACAACACCGATCTGTCTGGGAAACTGGCGCTTGGGGCCACCAGTAATACAACGGCAATCAGCCCGATAATCAGCCCCGACAAACGTTTCCACGAAAACTGATCCTGCCCCATTGCGATGGCAATCGGAAACGCCCACATCGCAACCGTGGCAATCAAGATCGCCATAAAGGCCGCAGGCAGATGAACGGCCGCAGTGTAGGATGCCGTATTGGGCAACACAGTGCCCACCAAGGCCACAATCGCAAACAACCTAATCGATGGCAAACCGATCTGCACGGGTTTGCCACGCAGTACCACGACCACGGACAACAGCACCGACATAATTGCCAGTTGCCAAAAAATTAATCCAAATTCTTGATGACCGGTGGACACAGCAATTTTGGTCAATGGGATCGATGCCCCCCACCCTGCCCCCAACAGGATCAAAACAAGATAGGGCCAAAACCGCTGGATCATGGGGCAGATTGTTCCAATTTACCGCCATGGCGGATCATCTGTATCGACAGGGCTTTGCCTGTTTTGTCGTCGGTTTCAACCAAAACCCCTGACAGGGTGGCAGGACCCATTGCAGGTTCAAAGCGTGTTTTTGTCATCCCCGTCACAAATCGGCGCAGGGGTTCGGCGGGATCCATTCCAATCACGCTGTTATAATCACCACACATACCTGCATCGGTTTGATACCCTGTACCCTTGGACAAAATCATCGCGTCCCCTGTTGGGACATGGGTATGTGTCCCCACGACCAGCGATGCACGCCCATCGCAGAAATGACCCATGGCCATTTTTTCAGAGGTCGCTTCGCAGTGGATATCCAATACAATCGCTTGGACCTGACCGCCCAAGGGATGGTTGCGCAAAATTTGATCCACCGCGCTAAAGGGATCATCATAGGCGCGTTTCATAAACACCTGCCCCAAAACCTGCGCCACCAATATTTTGCGCCCACGCGTATCGGAAAAAATGCGCGCCCCGCGACCAGGGGCGTTTTTGGCAAAATTCAATGGCCGGATAATGCGGGTGTCTTGTTCGATGTAACTCAGCATGTCCTTTTTATCAAAGGCATGATCGCCCAAGGTGACGCAATCGGCGCCTGCTTCAAGGATCAGTTTGGCATGAGGTTCAGTCAGACCCGCACCGTTGGACGCATTTTCAGCGTTTACAATGACGAAATCAACGCGCCAATCGCTGCGCATCTGTTTCAAATTTGCCACGATTGCATCGCGCCCCGCGCGGCCCATGACATCGCCTAGGAATAATATCTTCATGCCATATCCCTAGGCCCAGTTCCGCCAAAGCGCAAGACCGTGCAATCAACGGCTAAATTCAATAATCCGGCTTTCGGTGATAATCATATCCAATGGCTGGTCTGTCGGCTCTAGCGGCAGTTGATCGGCCTGCTGGGCGTCATAGGCAAAGCCAATCGTCAAAACAGGACCATTTGCGCGCAGCAATTCCAACGTGCGATCATAAAATCCACCACCATAGCCCAAACGCCCCCCCGCATCGTCAAAGGCCACCAGTGGCACAATCACAATTTCAGGAATAAAAAAATCATTCACCTGCGGGATTGATGCACCAAAGGGGCCATCGACCATCACGCAATCGGGCGTCCATTTGGAAAATTTCAATGGCTGCGCTTGGGCCAGAATAACGGGGACACCCACATCCCCATGCGCGGCACATTCTGCCATGGCAGGCAGCGGGTCAATTTCAGTACGAATGGGCATGTATCCGGCCACCGACACGCCCCGATGTCCCGCCAAAAACGACGACAACACCCCACAAGATGCGCCAATATCAGCGGTATGCGCCTGTTTACGGCGGGCAAATGCCGCACGGCGCGCCTGTGTTTTCTGATCCTCTAGCGTCATAGCAGCCACCATCCAGCCAGCCCAAGAAAGGCGAAAAATCCAACCACGTCAGTCACCGTAGTCACAAAGGCCCCCGAGGCCAAGGCAGGGTCAATATTCAGTTTTTCCAACACAATCGGAATACCTGTACCCGCCAGCCCCGCAACCACCAAATTGACGACCATAGCCACAGCAATCACATAGGCCAGAACCAGTGAGTCAAACCAAATCAAACCGACAATTCCCATCAGAATTGCGAAAACGGCACCATTGATGGCCCCCACCAAAATTTCACGGCGAATAACACGCCAGACGTTCGATCCCGTCAAATCTTTGGTTGCGATGGCGCGTACGGCAACGGTCAAGCTTTGGGTGCCTGCGTTGCCCCCCATGGACGCAACGATTGGCATCAAAACGGCCAGCGCCACGAATTGTTGGATTGTCACCTCAAATAGGGAAATGACGATAGATGCCAAAATCGCAGTGACCAGATTCACAGCCAACCACGGCAGGCGTTGCCGTGTGGTGCGGATCACACTGTCTGACAGGCTACTTTCTTCGCCAACACCGGCAAGACGCAGGATGTCTTCTTCGTGTTCTTCGTCCATGACGGTCATGGCGTCATCAATTGTAATAACACCAACCAACCGATCCAGTTCATCAATCACGGGTGCCGAAATCAAGTGGTATTGATTAAAGGCATAGGCAATTTCAGACCAGTCTTGGTTTACTGGGATCACCTTGAAAATATCTTCGGCCAGATCGACCAAGGGGACGGACCGTTTCGATGACATTAATTTGCCCAAGGTCACATTCGCCACAGGATGCATGCGCGGATCGACCAAGACGACGTGATAGAACTGTTCCGGCAATTCATCTGAATTTCGCAAAAAATCAATCGCCTGCCCAACATTCCAATGTTCGGGGGCCATCACAATTTCGCGCTGCATCAAACGGCCCGCAGAATATTCGGGATATTTCAGCGATTGTTCAACGGCCAAACGATCGCTGTCATCCAGCGCGTCCAAAACAGCCGTTTGGTTTTCGCTTTCAAGGTCTTCGATCAGATCGACGACGTCATCTGATTCCAGATCACGCACCGCCTCGATCAGGACATCGGGACGCAGATAGCTGATGATTTCTTGGCGCAGACCATCATCCAGTTCCGACAAGATATCGCCATCAAACTCTTTGTCATAAAGCGATACAGCCGCGCGGCGCGTGCCGCCGTCCATCTGTTCCAAAAGGTCAGCAATATCGGCAGGGTGCAGCGGATCCATCAATGCGACCAAGGTATCGCGATCTTGGGCATCAACCGCGTCCATGACCGCGGACACCGTTTTGCGATCTAATGCGTAATCATCGGCTGCAAAGTCTGCGTCAGACAAATGGGATTGGGAATCGTCTTGCATCACAGCCTCCTTGGTTTGGGGGATATGTACCCTATTCGACGTGGCGTTCACAGCCAAAAGTTATGGTTTACCTACCACCATTTGCAGACTAATGTGGGCCGGTTTAAAACGGATGAGGACAAAATGCAGATACTGCGCGCGATGACGCTGAATTTCGTGGACGACCCCTTTGATGTGGGGCCCGAAATTGCCACGCAGCTACACTGTGATGGCGCTGTTTGCATTGAAAATGGTCAAATCAAAGATGTTGGCCCCTATGATCGGATTGCAAAAACATATCCAAACAGTCCTGTCCAACATTACCCAAACCACCTGATTTGTGCAGGGTTTATCGATGCCCATGTGCATTACCCCCAAACAGGTATGATCGCCAGTTGGGGCAAGCGGCTGATTGATTGGTTAAATTCCTATACCTTTCCCGAAGAAATGAAATTCAATGATCCCGCCTATGCCAAAACAGTGGCAGGCCGATATTTGGATTTGGCATTGGACCATGGCACCACCACTGTGGCAAGTTTCTGCACGATCCATCCCGAAAGTGTGGATGCGATTTTCCAAGCCGCGCAGTCGCGCAATATGCGCATCGTGGCGGGCAAAACCTGTATGGATCGCAATGCGCCGGACAAATTGCGCGACACCGCGCAGCTGGCATTTGATGACAGTAATACCCTGATCCACCGCTGGCATGGCATTGCGCGGGGCACATATGCGATCACGCCGCGATTTTCGCCAACCTCAACACCGGACCAGTTGGCGGCATTGGGGGCGTTATGGGCCGAACATCCCAGCTGTTTGATGCAAACGCATATCAGCGAACAAACCGATGAAGTCGAATGGGTGGCGCGCCTGTTTCCAAATGTACGGGATTATTTGGACACCTACGAAACCTATGGCCTGCTCGGGTCGCGTGGGATTTATGGCCACGCCATTCATCTAGAGCCACGCGAAATCGACCGGTTGGCCGAGGTGGGCGCAGCCGTGGTGCATTGCCCCACGTCAAACACCTTTATCGGTTCTGGCCTGTTTGATACCGCTGGGCTGCGCGCGGCGGGCGTTAAGATAGGATTAGCCACCGACACTGGCGCGGGTTCAAATTTTTCAATGTTGCGGACCATGGCCGCCGCCTATGAAATTGGCCAGTTGCGCGGCACCGCGCTGCATCCAGCGCATTTGATTTGGTTGGCCACGGTGGGATCGGCACAATCCCTGCATCTGCAGGATAAAATCGGCAACCTAACCATCGGCAACGAAGCCGACATCATTGCCATTGATCTTGCATCGACCCCAGCCATTGCCCAACGATATGCGCAGGCTGATGACCCTTGGCAGGCGATTTTCCCAACGATTATGATGGGCGATGATCGTGCCATTTCGGCCTGTTGGATCGCGGGCGAAAAACGCGCCTAATCCATCAAGCGTTGGGCCAATTTGTTTTGCTGTTCGATCACGCGGGGTAAATCCATCGTGACCAAATGATAATCTGACACAATCTGTTTGCCCTGCACGATCAGATGCCGCGCCTTGTTCGGGCCTGCCAAAACCAAGGCAGCCGGATCCCAGCTGCCGGCAGTTTCGACCCCGCTTATATCCCAAATCGCGATATCAGCCCGTTTGCCCAGCGCGATGCGTCCGCATTCTGGACGACCCAAAACATCAGCACCGCCACGGGTGGCAATTTCCAAGGCTTCGCGTGCGCTCATGGCATCTGCGCCATTTTGGACACGCTGCAACAGCATGGTCTGGCGCGCCTCGTCCATCAGATTGCCCAAATCATTGCTGGCCGATCCATCCACACCCAGCCCCACAGGCACGCCTGCATCGCGCATTGCACGCACGGGCGCAATGCCCGACCCCAGCCTGCAATTCGAACAGGGGCAATGCGCCACGCCCGTTTTTGTCCCCGCAAATAATTTGATTTCGCGATCATCCAATTTGACGCAATGCGCATGCCACACATCGGATCCCGTCCAACCCAGATCTTGGGCATATTCCCCGGGACGGCAGCCAAATTTTTCCAAGGAATAGGCGATATCTTCGTCGTTTTCGGCCAAATGGGTATGCAAAAACACGCCTTTGTCCCGCGCCAACAGGGCTGCGTTGCGCATCAAATCCCGCGTCACAGAAAAAGGCGAACATGGCGCAATACCAACCCGCACCATTGCGGCAGGGTCAGGGTCATGGAATGCATCAATGACACGGATGCAATCTTCTAAAATGGCGTCTTCGTCCTCGACCAGACTGTCAGGGGGCAATCCGCCATCGCTTTCGCCAATGCTCATGGCGCCGCGGGTTGGAAAAAACCGCAGACCCACAGTTTGCGCGGCCTCAATCGTATCGTCCAGCCGCGATCCATTCGGGTACAGATATAAATGATCCGATGTCATAGTGCACCCCGACAGGGCCAATTCAGCCAGCCCCACCATGGCAGACACCCGCATTTCATCGGGACCAAAGCGCGCCCAAATGGGATAAAGCCGCTGCAGCCAACCAAACAACAGCGCATCCTGCGCCCCGGGCACCGCGCGGGTCAGCGTTTGATACAAATGGTGGTGGGTGTTGACCAAACCCGGGGTCACAACGCAGTCGCGGCCCGACACAATCGATGCCCCCGCAGGTGCAGACAAGGATGTGCCAATATCTGCGATTGCACCATTTTTAATCAATATATCCACGCCCGATAATTCGCGCCGATCATCATCCATCGTTAAAACATAGGATGCATTCTGGATCAAAATTGCTGTCATCGCCTAGCCCACCGCATAGGGTTGTAAAAATGATATCGCTTGCCGGTGCAAAACAGGATTGGCTGCAGCAATAATTTGCCCACCATCATGCGCAGGGCCGCCGGACCAATTGGTCACAACACCGCCTGCGGCCTGAATAACAGCAATGGGGGCCTGAACGTCATAGGCATTTAACCCCGCCTCAATCACCAGATCAATATGGCCCGCGGCCAACAGCGCATAGGCGTAGCAATCCAATCCGTACCGGATCAATTTGCACCGCTGCGCCACCTGATCAAAGGCCTGTTTTTCGTCACGCGTCCCGATTTCGGGAAAGGTGCTGCATAAAATCGCGTCATCCAATTTCTGCCGCTGTGATGTGGACAAATCAACGCTGCCCTGCATCGTATTTAGCCACGCTGTGTCACCATATCCAGCAAAGCGTTCGCCAGTATAGGGTTGATCAATCATACCGAACACAGGGCCTTGTTGGTCATATTCCAATGCGATCAGCACACCCCAGGTTGGCGCACCACATAAAAATGCGCGCGTCCCATCAATGGGATCTAAGACCCACCGATATGGCGATGTGCCTGATGTAGCCGCAAACTCTTCGCCCAAAATGGCGTCCTGCGGGCGACGTCGCGCCAAGACATCGCGCATGGCCCGTTCCGCTGCACGGTCTGCTTGGGTGACGGGATCGAACCCTTGGGCCAATTTATTATCGGCGCTCAATGCTGTTGATCGAAACAACGGCAAAATGGCCGCGCGGGCAGCGTCGGCCATTTCATGTGCAACCTCTAAAATATCAGAATATTCTGACTGAGATATCTTATGTAACATCGTACCCCCATACATTACGCATGAGGGCTAAGGCACGCGTCACAAAAAATCAAGCAACATCGCTAAGAACACGTGCCAGATCGAACAACCGGCGACGTTGGTTTTCCGGGATCGCATAGTATGAACGGATCAGATCCAATGCCTCTTTGTCGGCCATGATATCTGTTGGTGCCTCTTTTGCATCGGCGCCCTCAACTTGATCCTCAATCCCTTCAAAGAAGAAGCTGATCGAGACCTGCAATGCGCGTGAAATGTCCCACAAACGCGATGCACTGACGCGGTTCGCACCAGTTTCATATTTTTGGATTTGCTGGAATTTGATGCCTACTTGCTCTGCTAATTGTTGTTGGGTCATACCAACCAACCAGCGACGGTGGCGGATGCGTTTTCCAACGTGCACATCAACGGGATGGGTCATTTTTTATTGTCCTTTGTCGTTGTCCGCATCTTAGGCGGGAAATAATTACCAAACAGTTAGAAGACGCCGTAAGCTATCATACAAACGACCTGCCAAGCCCAAAACACACTCGGTCAACTGTTACTCAACCACAGATACAATAACACACAACACAAACTTTATACGAATACTAAAACGTATAGGTTCAATCGCAAGAAGTGTAGCCTATGCCTACACCAGAGGTTGCGATAGTATCACATTTGCACCATAAATTAACACAAACTAAACCCACAATTGCACCTTGTCACAAAAAGAGGCACCCATGCAAGCATATCGCGTTTCATCGTTTGAAACATTACCACATTTGGAAACAATTGCGCCGCCCAAACCACAGATGGGCGAAATCGGCATCAAGATCAAGGCATGCGGGCTAAATTTTGCCGATATTTTAATGCAGGATGGCACATACCAAGATACCCCAACACCGCCCTTTACCTTGGGGATGGAGGTGGCCGGCGTGGTCGACGCATTGGGCGCGGACACGGATGGCCCAGCCCCAGGCACCCGCGTTGCCGTATTTGGCGGTCAAGGCGGGTTGGCAGAAATGGGGTGTTTTGACGTCAATCGCTGTGTTGTGATACCAGACGCCATGTCGTTCCAAGACGCAGCAGCGTTTCAAATTGCCTATGGCACCAGTCACGTTGCACTGGAATATCGGGCCAAATTGCAGGCGGGCGAAACCCTGTTGGTATTGGGTGCGGCCGGTGGCGTGGGCCTGACGGCGGTTGAATTGGGCAAATTGATGGGCGCGCGCGTCATCGCCGTGGCACGTGGTGCGGAAAAATTGGCCATTGCAAAACAGGCCGGCGCAGATCACGTCATTGACGCGACCCAAGATGATCTGCTGGCACAGTTAAAAGCATTAGGCGGCGTCGACGTCGTATATGACCCCGTGGGCGGCGACCAATTCAAAGCAGCCTTTCGCGCCTGTCGCCCCGAGGCACGCATCATCGTGATCGGATTTGCCAGTGGGTCAGTCCCGCAGATACCGGCAAACCACCTGTTGGTCAAAAATATCACAGTTGAGGGATTTTATTGGGGTGGCTATCTGAAATTCAAACCCCACGTTATCACCGACAGTTTGGCAAAACTAAGTGACTGGTATCAACAGGGCAAATTAACCCCACATATCAGCGCCACATTCCCATTGACCGAGGCGCAAAAGGGATTAGATTTTCTAAAGGCGCGCAAATCAACTGGCAAAGTGGTGATCACGATTGACTAATTCCGTTCCTGCGCACAAAAAATTGATGTAAACTTCAGGAATTCGTGACAAAATATCTTGAATATTGGGAGAGCATTCCCAATATCAGTAGCAGTATGGGAAGTAGGCTTCCCAAGTAATCGGAGGCTAAAATGGCACAATTTGAATCATTACGGTCCGCAGCTGGCGCACGTGCCACACGGATTGATGAGGGGCTGCGCGCCCACATGAATAAAGTATACGGCACAATGTCGGTCGGTCTGATCATCACTGCATTGGCGGCATGGGCCTTGGCCGGATTGGCCGTAACTACAGATCCAGCAAGTGCAGCAGCGCAGATGCAAAACGGCACATTGCTGACCGGTCTGGGGGTTGCATTATACACATCCCCGTTGAAATGGGTGGTCATGCTGGCCCCGTTGGGAATGGTATTTGCCTTTGGCGCGGTTGCGCAGCGGACATCAGCTGCAGGTGCGCAATTGTTTTTCTATGTCTATGCCGCACTGATGGGTGCGTCACTTAGCTCGATCTTTTTGGTCTATACCTCGTTTTCGATTGTACAGACATTCTTGATTACAGCGATCGCATTTGCCGGCCTATCGCTGTGGGGATATACAACCAAGAAAGACATTTCCGGTTGGGGATCGTTCCTGATTATGGGTGTGATTGGTCTGATTGTTGCATCAATCGTGAATTATTTCCTGGGTTCGCCCGCCATCCACTTTGCAATTTCCGCTTTGGGTGTTTTGATTTTTGCAGGTCTTACCGCGTATGACACACAAAACATCAAAAACACGTACATCGCGCATGCCCAGCATGGTGATGTTGCTTGGTTGGAGAAATCGGCAATCTTTGGCGCGTTGCAGCTGTATCTGGATTTCGTGAACTTGTTCATGTTCTTGTTGCAGTTTTTGGGCAACCGCGAATAATCACCGGCTAGAAGACAACCATAAAGGGGTCGCAGTTTGCGGCCCCTTTCGTATTTTTGGAGTGAGCGTTTTTGAGCATCTGGTTCTGGGGCGTTGCCCCCTTGTTCAAAATTGTAATTTTGAACAATTCCCCCAGAGTATTTTCGCAAAACTGAAATAAAAAAAGCCGCGTATGATACGCGGCCTTTTGCATTAGTTATCAAGTGAATTTACTTGATTTTGCCTTCTTTGTATTCGACGTGCTTGCGAACAACGGGGTCATATTTACGCACAACCATTTTTTCGGTCATGGTGCGCGCGTTTTTCTTGGTCACGTAGAAGTGGCCAGTGCCCGCGGTCGAGTTCAGGCGGA
>CAZWFE010000031.1:0-28304 GCA_964633145.1 uncultured Phaeobacter sp.
TGTGGATTGGCGGCTGCAGGATGGCTGGTGGCCGAGCGCCCTGATATATTGATTTCGCGCGATGCACCGTTGGTCGGTGTTATGACGGATAACGGTCGCGCCATATCCAAAGCACGCGGTGATCAGTTTACCGCCGATATTTGGGCCGAAAACGATGGCCAGCCCGTAGCGCGCGACGCGGCCCACGCGCTATGGCAAACGACATCACCAAAGGTGATCCATATTTGGTCAAAAAAACAAACGGGCACCACCGTGACCTGCACGTCAGAACAAATTGTCGTATCTGCTGTTGATATCACCCTAGATGGCCCATGCCTTTGGATCACCCAAGATGATACCAACGCGCGCGGTGCGGCCGCAATTTACCGCGATGGCGTTGGCAACTTAAACATCATTTGGGCCGAGGATACAGAACCCAAGTACACATGGGTCCTAAAAAATTCACGCAGAGCAAGATCCGATGGTTAATAGGTGCGTATCAATCCGACCAAGCGGCCCTGCACCTTGACCTGATCATGGTTTAGCATGCGCGTTTCATAGGCGGGGTTTGCCGCCTCAAGCGCGATTTGGCTGCCACGGTGGAAAAACCGCTTTAGCGTTGCTTCGCTGTCTTGCACCAATGCCACGACGATATCGCCGTTGGTGGCCGTTTTGGTTTCGCGAATAACGACCACATCACCATCGTTGATGCCCGCCTCAATCATCGAATCGCCGCGCACCTCAAGCGCATAGTGATCGCCACCATTGCGCAACATTTGACCCGGTACCGCCACGGTATGCGACACTTGGCTGATCGCCTCAATCGGGACACCGGCCGCGATACGGCCCATTACGGGCACTTCGTGTGCATGGACCGCCTCAATCGGGGTTTGTGCAGGTGTATCAGGTTTACCGCCCTCAATCACACCCGTAATTCCACCCGACACTAGGCCAGCATCACCGCCCAATGTTTCGGGCAGTTTCACAATTTCAATGGCACGCGCACGGTGGGCCAAACGGCGTAAATATCCCCGTTCCTCAAGCGCGGTGATTAGGCGGTGAATGCCTGATTTGGATCGCAGATCCAGCGCCTCTTTCATTTCGTCGAACGAAGGGGGAACGCCGTCGCGTTGGACGCGTTTATTGATAAACTCCAATAAATCCAGCTGTTTGCGTGTTAACATAGGATCCCCCATTAGACACAGTTTCACCTATGTTCTATATGTGTTCCACTTTTGTGTCAAGTCATTGTTAAAATGAAATGTATTCGGCCAACTGCCCTGCGCGCATTGCCGGTGCATGGGGCGGGCGCACAACCAGTGCATTCGCAGACCCCAAGACGGATAACAATGCGCTGTCTTGGCGATCGGCTAGGGTGATTTGCCCATTGTCCAACTGCGCGCGCATGTAATGTTCGCGGGGGCCATTTTCGGGAATGTCATGGGCCAAGGGGGCTGTCATGCGTGGCAATGGTCCAGCATCAAACCCCATCATATACCGCAGCATTGGTTCCAAGAAAATCTTGCCACACACCATGGATGACACGGGATTTCCGGGCAGGCCGACCATGGCTGCGGATCCCAATTTACCTGCCATCAGCGGTTTACCGGGGCGCATGGCCACTTTGTAAAAACTTTGGCTGGCACCATATTCTTGCAGCGCTTTGGCGACCAGATCGTGGTCGCCCACGGACGCCCCACCAATGGTCACAATCACATCCGCGCCCGCCGCCAAATCAAAGGCAGTCAGCAGCGCGTCCATCCGATCCGCCGCAATGGGTAAAATGCGTGCGCGCGCCCCGATATCCGTTACCATTGCCGCCAATCCAAAGGGGTTCGACGCGATGATTTGATCATCATTGGGCGACTGACCCGGATAGACCAATTCATCGCCTGTGGAAATAAAGGCAACCGTGGGGTTTACCGAAACCTCAACAGTGGCGACATTCATGGCGGCCAGCAGGGCCAATTCCTTGGGCCCCAAACGGCGTGGGGCGGATACCACCAGATTTGCGTCGAAATCGGCACCCTGCGCGCGTATGTTTGTCGATGATCCAATTGCATCGCCCAGCGTAATGACATCACCGTCGCGCGTCACGTCCTCTTGGATCACGACGAAATCAGTGCCCTGTGGGACGGGGGCCCCCGTAAATATGCGCAGGGCCTGACCAGACTGTACAACACCGCGATATCGATGGCCTGCCGCACTTTCGCCAATCACCGACAACTGTTGACCCGAACGCACATCCCCCGATTGCACCGCATATCCATCCATCGCCGAGGCGGCAAAGGGCGGCTGATCGCGCTGCGCAGTCACATCACGGGCCAAAACGCGGCCATTGGCCTGATCCAAGGGTACGCATTCGGTCCCCATGCGGGGGGCCAATTCAAACAGATGTGTCAGGGCCTGATCAACAGAAATCATTGTGCCTGATACCGTCCGGATTTTCCGCCATCTTTCAACACAACGCGAATACCGCCAATTTCCATGGTTTTATCCACGGCCTTGGACATATCATAAACGGTCAGGGCGGCGGTGGATACGGCGGTTAATGCCTCCATCTCGACCCCAGTTTGGCCGGTGGTTTTTACTGTGGCCTCGATCTGCACACCGGGCAGGTCAGGGTCCAAGGTCAGATCGACAGACACCTTGGTAATGGGCAGCGGATGGCACAGCGGGATCAGATCAGGCGTTTTTTTCGCGCCCATGATGCCCGCCAATTGCGAAATGGCTAACACATCACCCTTTTTCGCGCCCTTTTGCGAAATGATGTCATAGGTGGCACGTTGCATTTTGACCCAGCCGCGGGCAGTGGCAATGCGGGCGGTGTGGTCTTTGTCGGACACATCCACCATATGCGCCTGACCGTTGGCATCAAAATGCGACAGCCCCGCCATTATGCGGCCCCCTGAACTGGGTTGGCCAATAACGTGCGTGTGGCCTGTTCCACATCATCGTGGCGCATCAGGCTTTCGCCAATCAGAAAACAGCGCGCGCCATGGGCGGCCATGCCTGCCAAATCCTGCGGTGTGCTCAGCCCACTTTCCGAGATAAGCACGCGATCAGCAGGGGCCAGACGTGCCAATTCGCGCGTGGTATCCAACGATGTTTCAAAGGTTTTCAAATTGCGGTTATTGACGCCCAACAGCGGTGATTTCAAATCCATCGCGCGTTCCAATTCGGGGGCGTCGTGGACCTCGATCAAGACATCCATGCCCCAGTCAAAGGCTGCCTGTTCCAATTCAGCCGCCTGTGCATCGCTGACGGATGCCATGATGATCAGGATACAATCCGCACCTAGGGCGCGGGCCTCGGCCACTTGGTAGGTGTCATACATGAAATCTTTGCGTAATGCGGGCAGGGTGGTGGCATCGCGGGCTTGGGTCAGATAGGATTTGGCCCCTTGGAAACTGGGCGTATCTGTCAGAACCGACAAACAGGCCGCCCCCCCAGATTGATAGGCCTGTGCAATCGCGGTTGGGTCAAAATCGGGTCGGATCAATCCCTTGGAGGGTGATGCTTTCTTGACCTCGGCGATCAGGCCATAACCAGTTTTGGCCGCCGCAATCAAGGACGTGGCAAAACCACGTGTGGGCGACGCCGCGCGCGCGCGATCTTCGATCACGCTTAGCGGTGTGGCGGCTTTGTCGGCGGCGACTTCTTCTAGTTTGTAGGCTTTGATTTTGTCTAATACGGTCTGGGTCATGCGGCCTCCGATGTGATACGGGCTAGGGTGTCGATGGCCTGTGCTGCGCGGCCGCTGTCGATGGCGTCGGCTGCGATTTCCACGCCTTGGGACAATGATGTTGCGCGATCTGCGATCATTAATGCAGCTGCGGCGTTTAACAAAACCGCATCGCGATATGCGCCGGGTTCGCCCGCCATCAATGCCCGCAGGGCGGCGGCATTTTCCGCAGGGCTGCCGCCAAGGATATCGGCCAATTTATGCACGGGCAGGCCTGCATCCTCGGGGTGGACGGTCATGGAATGAATGTCATCACCATCCAAAACCGCAACCTCGGTCGGACCGGTGATGGTGATTTCGTCTGACCCATCTGATCCATGAACCAACCATGCCTTTTCGGTTCCCAGCATTTGTAATGTTTCCGCCATTGGGAAAATCAAATCAGGGGCAAAGGCGCCGGTTAATTGGCGCTTGACGCCCGCAGGATTTGTCAAAGGGCCCAAGATGTTAAAAATCGTTTTACAGCCCAATTCCTGACGCACGGGCATCACATGTTTGACCGCTGGATGGTGCATGGGGGCCATCATGAACCCAATGCCTGCCTGTTCAATGGCGCGTTCAACGACATCTGCGCCAACCATCACATTGATCCCCAACATGCCCAAGGCATCGGCCGCACCAGATTTCGACGACAGGTTGCGGTTGCCGTGTTTGGCCACCGGTACGCCGGAACCGGCCACAACAAAGGCTGTGGCGGTCGAAATGTTCAATGTCCCCACGCCGTCACCACCGGTGCCAACAATATCCATTGCCCCCTCGGGCGCCGATACAGCCACGCATTTTTCACGCATAACGGCGGCAGCGGCCGCATATTCGGCAACCGATTCCCCACGCGCGCGCATGGCCATCAGCAACCCACCCATTTGGGCTGGTGTCGCATCACCAGTAAACAGATGTTCGAATGCCTGCTTGGCCTGTGAACGGCTTAGCGGGCCTTCGGATGCGGCAAAGATCAGCGGTTTCATGTGATCGCTCATGCGGGTTCCTTCATCATATTGGTGAAATTACGCAACAGGGCGTGGCCGTGTTCGGATGCAATGGATTCGGGATGGAATTGGACCCCCTGAATGGGCAATTCACGGTGTTGCAATCCCATGATTGTGCCATCCTCTAGCCATGCTGTGACCTCAAGGCAATCTGGCAAGGTTTCGCGATCAACCACCAACGAATGATAGCGGGTCGCCTGAAACGGTGTGGGCAGGCCGGCAAAACAGCCGCCATTTTTGTGGTGCATTGTGCCCATTTTGCCGTGCACGATTTCATGACAGCGCACAACATCCCCGCCAAAGGCCTGACCAATCGTCTGGTGCCCCAAACACACGCCCATCAGAGGCGTTTTCGATTCTGCAGCCGCGCGGGTCAGGTCCAGACAGATCCCCGCCTGATCCGGATCACATGGCCCGGGCGATAACAAAATGCCAGCTGGGTTCATGGCCATCGCCTGATCCACGGTAATGGCATCATTTCGTTTTACCACCACCTCAACATCCAGTTCGCCAATGTAATGCACCAGATTATAGGTAAAGCTGTCGTAGTTATCGATCAAAAGCAGCATGAAAACTTTCCTTATTTTGTCGATCGGGGCTAGCCCCGTGTACCTAGGTCGCGTTATACATGGTCAGGGATCGGTCGGACCGTCAAGGGTTTGGGATAATTTTCGTAAAAAAACATGTCCAAAGGGATCATACATGGCACAGGGTTTCATAAGTGGCTTTCTTCGCGGACTAGGGACGGGTGTGGTTATGTTGTCTGCCCTGTCTATCTATGTTGGAATTAACGCGCAAGGCGACCACGAAACGGATAGGTTGGCTGCAACCGATCAAGGATTGCAATCGCAACCACCCGTGCAAAACGAACTGTCGCAAAATAACGCTGACACAGACCCAACAATCCCCGAAACCCCCGCTGTGGGTGACAGCGAAATCCAAGCAGACAAAAACACAGATGCCGGATCAGAATCGCAAGAAACATCAGAATTGACGCAAAATTCGTCAACCGATGATGCAGGTGACGGCCAAGTTGATGAAAACCAGTCGCAAATCCAAGCTGCAAATTTGCCAGATGAGCCGATCATCGCACAAATCCCAAACAATCCCAAAGGTATTGAACAGCCTGATGTGACGGCGTTGCCTGGCCCACCAAGCGATAGCGCCGCCAATCAACCAATCGCAATGCCTGTTGACCCTGACCCAAATGAAAACGCTCTGTCAGAGCTTGATCAGATGGTTGTCATCAAACCAGATAACAAAATCGCGCAAAATGAACCCTTGGTGCCAAATGCGGCTGAACCGCAGACGCCCGTTTTACCTTTGACACCTTCGGCACCAGGTTTGCCATCGCGTGATGAAAACAACCGTTCGAATGTGACCCGCGACTATGCGGCGGTGGAAACGCCGGTTGCACCGGTCCCACAAATCGCTGAGCCACTGACAGAAAATCCGTTGGATGCAGGGCGCGCAATACAACTCTATGCCTCAAATCCTGAAAATGTGGATGGGCGTCCGTTGGTTGCCTTGGCTTTGGTTGCAACGGATTCTGTAAATTTGACGAAACTTGATGAACTTTCATATCCCGTAACGGTCGCCATTGCTGCCGATCATCCCGATGCCATGAACTGGATCGAAGCGTTACGTCGACGCGATCAAGAGGTGGCCGTCACACTGGACCTAGCAAGCGCGGCGACATTCAAAGATATTGAAACCAACCTGACGGCCATCCTGTCGAAATTGAACAAAACCGTGGCTGTCATGGAAAAATCGCGTGGCGGCTTGCAACAGTCGCGGACCCAAAATCAAACGGTACCTGATGTTTTGTCGCGCAGCGGCCATGGTTTAATAACATACCGCAATGGTTTGAATTCAATACAGAAAAATGCGCGGAATGTGGGTTTGTTCTCTGCGATTGTGGCCGAAAATCTGGTTGATTTATCACCGTCGGACATGCAGCGCCGACTGGATCGCGTTTTATTAGAGGCAACAAAAGAAGGCAGCAAGGGCGCATTAATTGTGGCGCCAATATCCGATCCAGTCCTGCAATTGATCAGTGAATGGAGCGCGCAAGACCGCGCACAACGCGTTCAATTTGTTCCCGTTTCACAGTATTTGACGTTGGTCAGCCAAGACTGAGCCCGTAAAAACATGCCACACTGGCGGCAGTATCAATTACTGCCGCGCGATTTTACGAACATCGCCGCATCCGCAGCCGCGCGTCGTATGGCGTTTGATTTATGAACACATTCCATGAATTCGCTTTCAGGGACACTATCATAGACGATACCGGCACCCGCTTGGATATACAGTTTTTCATCCTTTACGATGGCGGTGCGCAGCGCGATACACATATCCATGTCACCACCTGCGCTGAAATATCCGACACCGCCGGCATAAACGCCACGCTTTTGCGGCTCTAATTCGTCAATGATTTCCATTGCGCGCACTTTGGGTGCGCCAGATACAGTGCCTGCAGGCATTCCGGCGAAAAACGCCGATAGGGCGTCATGATCGTCAGACAATTCACCGATGACATTCGATACAATATGCATGACGTGGCTATAGCGTTCGACGACGAATTCCTCGGTCGGTTTCACGGTACCGACTTTGGCCACGCGTCCCACATCATTGCGGCCCAGATCAAGCAGCATCAAATGCTCTGCCAGTTCCTTTTTATCGGCCAACAGGTCTTGTTCCAGGGCGTTATCTTCTTCTGGGGTGGCGCCGCGCGGGCGGGTGCCTGCGATTGGGCGAACTGTGACTTGATTGCCAAACACGCGCACCAGAATTTCGGGGCTGGCGCCAATCACCTGAAAATCGCCAAAGTTGAAATAAAACATAAAGGGCGATGGATTCGTACGCCGCAAGGACCGATACAGCGCAAAGGGTGGCAGGCTAAAATCTTGGGTCCAGCGTTGGGACAACACGACCTGAAAAATATCGCCCGCGCGAATGTAATCTTTGGCGGCCTCGACTGCATCCAAAAACCCCTGATGGGTGAAATTCGATTCTGGTTCGCTGTCAGCCACAGCCGTGCCCAAATCACGCGGATCAGAGACCGAGCGTTCCAAATCACGTTCGGCGTCCATCACGCGTTCAGCCGCTTGCGCATAGGCGGCACGCGCGCTTAGGCCATCGGCGTGCCATACGGGGGCCACCAAAATCACTTCGCCTTTGGCGCCATCTAGAACCGCCACGACCGACGGGCGCACAAACAGCGCATCGGGCAGGCCAATGTTGTCGGGATTGATGTTGGGCAAATGTTCTACATAACGAATGGTGTCATAGCCCAGATAGCCGAATACACCTGCGCAGGCTTGTGGCAGGTCATGGGGCAGGTCAATGTGGCTTTCGGCCAATAGATCGCGAAACGATTCAAGCGGGGCGTTGCCCTGTTCGACAAAATCCTGATCGTCATAGCGCGCATTACGATTGATGAAACTGGTTTGCCCGTGACATTTCCAAATCAGATCGGGTTTGATCCCGATAATCGAATACCGACCGCGAATTTCACCGCCCGTCACCGATTCCAACAAAAAACTATCTTTGCGGTCGCCCGACAGTTTCATCATCAAAGACACAGGCGTATCCAAATCCGCGGCAAGGCGGGTATATATCACCTGATTTTTGCCCTTTGAATACTCAGCTTCAAAATCGGCGTATTCTGGAAAAATAGCCATGATCTGTTCCTATTGGAAATTCGCATGCACGGCGGAAATCGCCTGCTGGTTCAATTCAATTCCCAAACGGTTTTGAATTTGGGTGGCATAGACGTTGAACAGATCATTGGACAGGGTGGTCGCAAATTCTTGTTCTATGGCTGTGCGGGTTTCGGTCGCACGGTCACTGTCTAGGTCGGCGGGCAGGATCGCAGTGGGTTTGACGATCACCACACGATCTGCTTGCTCGATGATCGCAGTGGCGCCCAGATCCAGGTCAAAACCCGCATCCAAAATGTCACCTGTTAGGATTTGACCAACATCATTGCGCAGAATATTTTCATATAGATCCACGCCGCCCGCCTGTTCGGTGCCATCGACCACAGATTGGGCCAAGGTTTGGATGGCCTGCATCGTTTTGGCCTGCATCAGGTCGTTTGTCACGTCGTCACGAATTTCATCCAGTGGCATGGGGGCCGCAGGTTCGACACCGTCCATGCGAATTGCAAAAATGCCACCGTCTGCCAGATATTCGACAGCTGGAAAATCATCAATCGTCACCGATTGGGCCGCTTGGCGGAATGCAGGATAACCTGTCACATCGTTGCTTAGGCCACTGTGATAGAACACGATATCCACCTGCATGCCGAATTCGGATTTCAATTCCTCAAGCGTGGCACCGGCAGCCAGTGCGTCATCCACAGACAGTGCTGTTGTTTCGATTTGGCTGCGCGCGCGGTCTGCGGCCAAATCCGCGAACAAAATGTCGCGCGCTTCGTCAAAGGTGGTGGTTTGTGCGTCGATCACACCATTCACACGATAAAGGGCAGGGCCAAGATCGGTGTTAAATGGGCCGACCACATCATCCAAATTGGAGTCAAAGATCGCATCTGCGCCATCAGCTAAATCAGACCTTGTGACATCGCCCATATCCACATCCAACAGGGACAGGCCACGCGCCGTGACCAAAGCTTCAAAACTGGTCGCGCCAGATGAAATTTCAGCCAATTTTTCGGCCGCAACTTCGGCATTTGCAAACACCAAACGATCCAACAGGCGGCGTTCTGGCTGTTCGAATTCATCGCGGCGTGCATCATAGGATGCTTGCAGTGTTTCGTCCGAAATTTCGACCTGATCCAAAATCATTTCTGGCGTCAAAATCGCGTAGGTGATTTTTTTACGCTCTGGCTGGGTATATTGATCGATGTTGTCATCGTAATGGGCCTGCAATTCATCATCACTGGGCAGGGCCGCAGTCATGACCACGTCATCCGATGTCAGGGTGGTCAATTCCAGATGACGCGCCTCAAGGTAATAGGACAGCAGCTGATCAATCATCGCATCGGGTGCTGCGTTTCCGGAAATCACGCCGGCTTGCAACAGGGTACGCGCCGTTTCCGCGCGGATGGTTTCTTCGAACTCGGCCTCGGTATAGCCTGCGTTTTGCAGGGCAAAGCGGTAATTGTCGCGGCTAAATTGCCCGTCTGGTCCGCTAAATGCTGGAATATTTTGCAATTCCTTGGCCACATCCGCATCCCCCACAGACAGGCCAATGCGCTCGGCCTCGGCCTCAAGCGCGGTTTGCAGAACGACTTGTGACAACACGCGTTGCTGGACACCAAATACGCTGGCCTGTTCCAAAGTGATGGTTTGACCAAACTGCGCCTCAAGCGCGCGCAATTCGTTTTGCAATGCACGGGCATAGGCATCTGTGCTGATGTCTTTGTCGCCAACCGAACCGATGGACGTCACGGATCCGCCAAAGTTTACCGCACCAAAACCTGCAAGACCCAAAATCAACAACCCTAAAAGTATCCAAGAGAAAACTTTGGATAATGATTTGCTGCGAATTGCCATGTTCAAACCCCTTATGATCTGCTTTGCCAATGTCTACGCGGGCAAACGCGTGGGGGCAAGGTGGTATTGGTTATTTTACGCAGCCAAGGTGCAAAAAATGAAAAACGCGCCCGAAAGGACGCGTTCAACAAAGTGATGAGCGGTAAAATCAGTCTTTGCCGCGATAGGGTTCGACATATTGCAGGGCCATATCCCAAGGAAAGAAAATCCAAGTGTCTTGGCTGACCTCGGTCACATAGCTGTTGACCTGTGGGCGCCCCATGGGTTTTGCATAGATGGTGGCGACATGGGCCTTTGGCATGACTTTGCGCACGACTTCTAATGTGCGGCCCGTATCAACCAAATCGTCGATAATCAAAACACCCGTCCCATCCCCGATCAAATCCATATCTGGCGATTTAATGATGCGAGGTTCGGCCTGTGTTTGATGATTGTAGGATTTCACCGAAATGGTATCGACCGTACGAATATCCAATTCACGTGCGATAATCATCGCAGGGGCCATACCGCCGCGGGTAATCGCAACAACAGCTTTCCATGCGCCATTGTCGGGGCCCTGACCATCTAGACGCCAGGCCAATGCGCGCGCGTCACGGTGCAGTTGGTCCCAACTGACGTGGAACCCTTTTTCGTGGGGTAAACGTTCGCTCATGTGTCTTTCCTTCCTGTGACGACGTCGATATCCGGGGCGTCTACGGCCTTCATACCGACCACATGATATCCGGCGTCCACATGCAGGTTTTCACCTGTCACACCCGAGCCTAGATCAGACAACAGATACAGCGCGGATTTTCCCACGTCCTCAATGGTGACATTACGGCGTAGGGGGGAATTCAATTCGTTCCATTTCAGGATATAGCGGAAATCGCCAATACCAGAGGCGGCCAGTGTTTTGATGGGGCCCGCTGAAATCGCGTTGACGCGGATGTTTTTCTTGCCCAAATCTTCGGCCAGATACATAACCGATGCCTCAAGCGCGGCCTTGGCTACACCCATAACGTTGTAGTGCGGCATAACCTGTTCTGCACCGTAATAGGTCATTGTCAGGATTGACCCGCCGTCTGTCATCAACTTTTCCGCGCGCTGTGTGATTGCGGTAAAGGAATAGACGGAAATATCCATCGTCATCATGAAATTGTCGCGGCTGGTGTCTGTATAACGTCCACGCAATTCATTTTTGTCCGAAAACCCGATGGCATGAACAATAAAATCCAGTTTGCCCCATTTTTGTTCGATTTCAGCGAACAGCGCATCAACAGATGCCATATCGGTGACATCGCATTCCACCAAAAAATCACTGCCAACCTGTGCAGCCAAAGGGGCCACACGTTTTTTCAATGCTTCACCCTGATATGAAAATACCATTTCAGCACCCGCGTCGCCGCAGGCCTTGGCAATGCCCCAAGCAATGGATTTATCGTTGGCTAGACCCATGATCAAACCACGTTTGCCTGCCATAAGATTATTTGACATTAAGTAAACTCCGCCCATATGTGATGGCAACGGGTTTAGATTATTGCTGGCCAAGCATCAAGTGGGCAATAGTGATTTCATTTTCAGCACATGAGGAAACAGTATGAACGAACGTAGCGGAATTTTTGCAGGCGATGATCCCTTTGCATTGGCGCGCACTTGGGTTGCTGCCGCCCAAGATGGCGAATTGAACGATCCCAACGCCATTGCACTGTCGACCGTGGATAGCGATGGGTTGCCAAATGTCCGTATGGTTTTGCTAAAAGACATCGATGATGATGCGTTCATTTTCTACACCAATTACGGGTCCAAAAAATCCCAAGAAATTGAACATGCAGGCAAGGCGGCATTCGTATGGCATTCTAAATTTTTGCGCCGCCAAATCCGTGTGCGTGGTACGGTCGTGAAAGAGGATGGACCAAAGGCGGATGAATACTATGCATCGCGATCCTTAAAGAGCCGAATTGGCGCTTGGGCGTCAAACCAATCCCAGCCGTTGTCGTCACGTGCCTCACTGATGGCAGATGTCGCGAAACTGGGGTTAAAGTATCAAACAAACCCTCCACGCCCACCATTTTGGGGTGGTTGGCGCATTTTGCCCGTCGAAATCGAATTCTGGGCCGATGGCGATTTTCGTCTGCACGACCGATTCCGTTGGACGCGTGAACAACAAACAAGTGACTGGAACGTCCAGCGGCTGTACCCGTAATATCCATGCAATTTAAGCGAAAGTTTTCCTAGGGTCAATTCACTTTTCATGTCACATGATTTGTAAGCTTTTGTTTGTTATTCTAATTTTTCGATTGCAATCCTATATACTTTTGTAGCATCACTAATACTAATGGGGATGTAAAAACGGTAGGTTTGCGTGATACAACAAACATTAGAAGAAGTGACGGGCATCGTAAAATGGTTTGATCCGGCCAAAGGATTTGGCTTTATCGTGTCCGAAGGATCCAAAGACGACATTTTGTTGCATGCAAATGTGTTGCGAAACTATGGGCAAAGTTCGGTCGCCGATGGGGCGCGGATCGTGTTTATCGCACAGGCCACAACGCGCGGCATACAGGCCACACATGTACTAAGCATTGAACCACCGGTTACGTCAGACATTGGATTGGCGGATTTCGAAGATTTGGATCCGGCCGAATTGGCAACAATCGAATTGGAACCCGCACGCGTTAAATGGTTTGATAAACTAAAGGGATTTGGGTTTGCCAACATTTGGGGCAATGATGACGATGTGTTCATCCATGCCGAAGTGTTGCGTAGATCTGGTTTGGCCGATTTAACCGCTGGCGAAGCCGTCAATTTGCGTGTTATGACAGGACAACGTGGAAAAATGGCGGCAGAAGTATGTGCGTGGGAAAAAGCCAACAAAGAATAATCGCTTGGATCGTAGCAACATCGGTCTATGTTTTGTGTGCGGGCGGCGTATGGGCCGCCTGTTCTGATTCGGTGGCCACAGTTGCCACCGACACAGCCAAAGTACGGTTCCAAGTTGAATTGGCCATCACCGCACAGGACAAAGCCCAAGGCCTGATGCACAGAGAAACATTGCCAGATCGGGCAGGGATGTTGTTTATCTATCCCAATCCGCAACCCGTATCATTTTGGATGCGCAACACATTGATCCCCCTAGATATGATCTTTATTGATGACCAAGGCCGTGTCGCGCGTGTCCATCACAACGCGGTACCATTGGATGAAACCCCGATTTATGGCGGCGACGCGATCAAGGCCGTTTTGGAAATAAACGCAGGTTTGGCGAAAAAGTACGGTATTTCAGATACTTCCATGGTGGTGCATCCGTTGATTTCACCCGAATTTGCGCAGAACTGCAAATAAATTACAAAAAAGTTCGAAAAAACTCGGTTTCACCCTTTTCAAATCAATTTGCTTTGTTTAATTACCGCGTCAGTCGGGGCGTAGCGCAGCCTGGTAGCGCACCTGTTTTGGGTACAGGGGGTCGCAAGTTCGAATCTTGCCGTCCCGACCACTTTTCTAAAATCCTGTTTGTTTTAGCGGCCTTTGCAGGCCGCTGTTTTTCAGTTTTGACCGTTCGACCAATCTGTCCAGCCTTGGCTTTGGACTGTGGTGATGGTGCGTCGCCAATCGGCGCGTTGGCTGTCTGGCAGCTTCTCGCCAAAGCTTTCAATCCTATCAATGATCATTTTTGCGCGCTGATCGCCATCGGCTAATGCCAATACCCCCCAGTAATACGCGGTTTGATATGACCGTTCTGTACCAATCCCCATCAAGGATTGATTTGCCAATTCATACAGCGATCCACCCGCACGTTTCACTTGGGCATAGGTTGTGGTGGGGGCAAAGGTGTGATGCACCAGTATTTCGGGCAAGGACATATAGGTTTCTAATTTATTCAAAACCGCACGCGCCCGCGGATGGCCGGTGCGCGCCATGATCTGTGCGTAATCATAGGCCGCGGTAAAATCGCCCTGATCAATTGCGATGTCGGTCAGGTTTTCAGCGGCTTGTGTCATGTCGGCGGCCAGCAAATATTCGAAAATCGCACGCGCCAATCCTTGGTTTCGGGGTAAACGCTGGCCCGATTGCAGCGCCAGTCCAATATCGTACAGCTCAGACGGTTCAATTTCGCCGTATTGGCCGCGATTAACGGCTGAGATATTTGCCGCAAATTCGGGCGTCACACGTTCGCCCGATTGCGCGCGCAATGTTGGGTTCAGACGGGTCCAAACAGATCGAAAATCATCCCCCAAAGTCGGATCCAATCGCAGCGGCACACGCGGGTCGATATTGGTTTTCAACGTGATCTTGCGCGGGTTTTGCAAAAATTCGTCTACGGCTGTTCTGATTTGCGCGGCCGCATCCAATCCCTGTTGCTGCCCCAGAATTTCGGTCAGTTCCGGTGTTAACAGTCCCGCAATGCTTTGCCCTGCGATCCCAGGTGTTTTGAATTCCTTGGGCAATTGCATGGACAAACTATCCCATGCCCCCAGATTTTCGATTGTAATCTGTGCTGCGTTCAATTCGGCATATAGGGGAAAGTCCATATCATTAATCACAGACACATAGTCCATTTTAGCCGTCAGCGTGACTGCGGCAGCGCCTGCAACAGCGGTCGATACCGCGACATCGGTCGCGGCGCTGGGATAGTGATGGGAAAACTGTAATTGAACGGATGGGATCACTAAATCAGACAGCCCCGCCATCGACAAACCCGCCCGCATTTCAAACGGCAAGCACAGCGTCGAAACGAATACATCATCCAACACCAGTTCGAACATATCTGTGGCAGCGTAATCGGCGCGTTTGCCTGTAACGCCCAAACCACCCACGGACACTTCGCAACCGTCGGGCAAATCCAAACCAAAGGGAACAACATAAAGATTAGACAGATAAAAACGATCCGTGTGACGATCATAGGTCACATTGTCATAGGAGACCTGTGCAACAGAACGTGCTGCGGAAACGGCTGTCTCAACCAGGCGATTTGATAACAGATTGATAAATTTCGAACTGTCCCATCCGCTGCTGTCTTGCGCCATCGCGGGGGTCATGATCGTTGCCATAGCAAGCGATAATAAAACGCCCTTAGGGAACAGGGATTTTTTCGGATTTATGACGCCGTTGAACATTTGACCACCTTAACCAATTATCAATATGATAATAGTCTAGCGCGACAAAAACGAAAAACAAGCCACGAAATCCGCGCCTAGGCGTCCGCAGCAGGGGTTGGATCAGCCTCGGATACCAAGGATTGCAAGATATCATCAATCACAGTGACCCAAAATTCACTGGGTTGTGCGCCTGTGACCACATGTTTGCCTGCAATGATAAATGTCGGCACCGAATTTACCCCCATATCGCGCAGCGATTGATCGCGGGCTTTGGTATCCTCTAAATCTGCATCCGATGTCATCAGGCGGGTGATGATATCACGATCCAGTCCTGCATCCGCGGCAATATCAATTAATGTCGATTGTGATCCAATATCATGGCCTTGCTGGAAATAAGCCTTGAAGAGGGCGCTTACAACTGCGGTTTGACGGCCTTCAATTCCGGCCCAATAAATCAATCTATGGGCATCTAATGTGTTAGGGGTGGTTTTAATCCCCTCTAAATCGATGTCCAAACCTGCCTTGGTCGCATGTTCCACAACAGGCAGATAGGCCTGCACTGCACGGTCTTGACCGCCGAATTTGCGTTCCAAATATGTGCGCCGATCCATACCACCTGCGGGCATGTCAGGGTTTAACTGAAACGGATGCCATTCAATGGTAAAGGGATGATCGGCCCGCTGTTCCAAGGCGCGATCCAAATATGATTTGGCAATAAAGCACCACGGACAAATTGGGTCTGAAATGATATCAAGTTTCACCATGGAAAATGTCCGTCCTTTGTTTCAATGCACGGCGATTGATTTTGCCGTTTGGATTGGTGGGTAATTCAGCCACGCGCACGAATTTACGTGGAATTTTGTAACTTGCCAACCGATCATGGCAAAATGCAGCTAGGGTTGCATCGGCAATGTCCTGTTCGGCGGTATAGAACGCCACAATGATGGATACGTCTGCTTTGACCTCAACATCTGTGACGGCAACGGTGCGAATACCTGCGACTTGGGATAATTCGCGTTCAACCTCAATCGGGGATACACGGATGCCGCCTGCGTTCATCATATCATCACGCCGGCCCAGATAGGCAATACTGCCATCGGGCTGTTGCGCGCCAAAATCACCAGTCAAAAACCAATCGTTGCGCATTTTTTCTGCTGTGGCTTGTGGGGCGTTCCAATATCCCAACATCAATCCTGGATCACTGTTATGGATCGCGATGATCCCATCAGTCCCCGTTGGAACTGGACCATCCATTTGGCCTGCATCGGGATCAGCGGGCAAAATCGCCACGCGCCGCCCACGTTGGGGATAGCCCAACACATCGCCATGTGCGGGCCGGTGGGGCGACGCAGAAATAAAGGTGGAACATTCCGACATGCCAAAGGCTTCGTAGATTGTTTGGCCCGTCATAGCGGCCCAGCGTGACGCGATGCGCGGGGATAATTTTTCACCTGCGGATAAACAATGGCGCAATTTTGGGAAATGGATTGGCGCATCCAAACGATCCAATATTTTGCGATACACGCCGGGGGCGGCGGCAAACAATGTTGCATCGTGACGTTTCATCAGTAATGGCAACACATCGGGCGGGGTGTCAGCAACAGGAATAACCGCGGATGCGCCAACGGACCACGGATCCATCAATCCTGTACCCAGTGTAAAGGTCCAGTTAAACGCGCCTGCATGCAATAAACGATCATGTTCAGACAGATCATACCAATCGCGATGCATCATTTGTCGCGCTAAAATGGCACGATGCGCATGCATCACCGCCCGTGGGTGGCCTGATGTCCCGGACGTATAGACCAAATATCCCAGCCTGTTCGGATCGCCCATCACAAATTCAGCTGGGATGCCGGTATAGAGGGCAGGCAATTCGACTGTGCTGAGCACGGGACAATCCGCATCGGCAGTGGCCACGGCTGGGTCATGCACGATCAGTGCTGGCGTCACCTCGGTTATGATTTTGGCAACCTCATGCGATGACAGTTGCGCGGATGTGGGAACGGGTACCAAATCCACGGCCAATGCCGCCAAATATACCAACGGATATTCGACCGTATTGCCAATGCGTAACAGCACACGATCGCCCGCCGTCAGCCCCATGTCCAAAAACCCATGCGCCAACCCCAATACGGCCTGTTTAATCTGACGATATGACCACCGCTGCGCACCGCGCGGTGACACAATGCTAAGCGCGATTTTATCAGGGCTGCGGTCAGCGTGGCCTAAAACATAGGCCGCCATATTGAATTGATCTGGGATGAGGGGCGCAAATCGGTCAGTCATGCCCCTGAATTAGGGGGGAACACAGACAGTTGCAAGCATGATATTTCACCGCTATAGAGCGGATATGACCAAATCTGACCCAAAATCATTGATCAAAATTGCCCGTGAAAACGGCGAAGAGGATCTGGCCGAACCACTAGAGCTGGGATCGCGCGTGCGTGAACTGCGCAAAGCGCGCAACTGGACGTTGGAACAGGCCGCACAACAGGCGGGGCTGGCACGTTCGACCCTGTCGAAAATCGAAAATGGTCAAATGTCGCCCACCTATGATGCGTTGAAAAAACTGGCCGTTGGGTTGGAAATATCGGTGCCGCAATTGTTCACACCACCGGTCAAGGGTCAGATCAATGGCCGGTTGTCGATTACCAAAAACGGGCAGGGTGCCGCGCACCCCACCACGACCTATGAACATGAACTGTTGGCGGAAACGCTGACCAAAAAACAGATGTTGCCCTATCGCGCCCGCGTGCGTGCCCGCAAGATCGAAGAATTTGATGGCTGGGTCCGCCATGATGGCGAAGAGTTTTTATATGTGCTGACCGGTGTCATCCAACTTTATACCGAATTTTATGAACCCATCGAAATGCGCCGTGGCGACAGCGCCTATTACGATGCATCTATGGGGCATAATGTGGTGTCGATCAGCGATGATGATGCCACCATTTTATGGGTGACATCGCTGGCCTAGATCACCGCGCGGCCCCCTAGGGCCGCACCGTTGTCGACGTGCTAACCGTGACATTCCCGATTTTGCTGGCACTGTTAAGTGTCACGGATGGGGATATTTGGCACCCCATGAAGGCAGTGCAAATCCCCAAGGCGATGACCACAGGTTTCATTGCGCATCCTCATGCCACCAGACATCGGGAAAATACCCAATTCGATCACCGTAAATGGGTGTGTTGTCTGGCTTCTTCAGGGTCGATTTATGTGCAATTCGACTGGGACCATTATGATAGATCGGGATCACATAGCGCCCAGCCATCAAGATACGGTCCATCGCACGGGTCACTGCATTCAATTCATCCAAGGTTTTGGCCTGCATGATCCGGTCTAGCATAGCATCCATCGCAGGTGACGCCAGCCCCATCATATTTCGCGTGCCCTCGGTATCAGCATAATCAGACGACCAATAAAGATATTGTTCATTACCCGGTGACAGCGACAGATCACGGGCAAAGGGCATCATGTCAAAATCCAACGTGCGCGAGCGTTCGGCATATTGTGCACCATCGACCAGCGTGATGTTGGCCGATATGCCCAAGCGCGCCAAGGCTTGGGTATAGATTTCGATGATGCTTAGGTATTCTTGCGCCCCTTGGCGCAGCAAAATATCAAAGGTGAAGGGCTGTCCCGCGGGGGATGTCAAAACGCCGTCTTGGACGGTGTACCCCGCCTGTGCCAACATATCCGCCGCGCGGCGCATATTGGCGCGGTTGCGTTCGCTGCCATCACCTTGGGGCAGGGTATAGCCGTCAATCGTGCCGGGCAATAATGTATCGCCAAAGGGTGTTAACAAATCCCGCACCGCGCCTTTGGCCGGACCGGGGATCAGGCCCAATTTCGAATTGGAAAAATACGATGCAATCCGATCCTGACGTCCGGCGTTGGCCGTGTCATTGATATATTCAAAGTTAAACGCCGAAATCATCGCATCGCGCACCCGCCAATCATCAAAGGGCGCGCGCCGCGTGTTCATCACCAACCCGCGCATACCCGTGGGCCGTTGATGGGGGATTTCGGATTTGGTAATGATCCCTTGGGTCACCGCATCAAAATTGAACTGTGTTTCCCATTTTTCAGCGTTGCCTTCGCGCAGCATATCAATTTCGCCGGCCTTGAATGCCTCAAACAGGACATTGGCGTCGCCGAAATATTCAATGGTTAAGGTATCGAAATTATTGGTACCACGGCGAAATCCCAAATCATTGCCCCAATAATCTGGATTGCGGGTCAGCGTGATTGATTTATCGGGGTCGATATCGGTAATCTGATAGGGGGCGGACGTGATGGGGATGATATCCAGCCCACTTTGCGTGAAATCAACACCATCCCATTGGGATTTTTTCAAAATGGGGCGCATGCCGGCCAACAGGGCCAATTCTGGATTATCCTCGTTGAATGTGAATTTCACCGATCGGGGGCCCGTTTGTTCTGCGGCTGCGATTTTGCCCCACAACCCACGGTATCGGTAATGACCAACGGTGCCCAGCGTTTCATAGGACCATAACACATCATCCACCGTCACGGGGCTGCCATCGGCAAAGCGTGCCTCGGGGCGCAGGGTAAATTCGACCCATTCACGCGATGGGCCCACCTGAATCGATTCGGCCAAAAGCCCGTATAACGTGAACGGTTCGTCCCAATTCCGACCCATTAGCGTTTCATATCCCCAAAACCGCAACTGCCATGGGCTGCGCCCTTTCAGGATGTGGGGATTGACGGAATCGAACCCACCCACTTCGCCCATGACCAGATCGCCGCCTTTGGGCGCGTCAGGATTGGCATAGCTCAAAGACACAAAATCCGGTGGTAAATCAGGGGTCCCATACATAGAGATAGCGTGCTGAGGATCCGCCTGTGCCATTTGCGCGGCCAGTACACATGCCACTGTTCCCGCCCAAAGTGGCGCAAAGCGTTTAAATACCATTTTCGATAATCCTTTGTTTCCCCGTTGTTTATTTTTCGATCCTAGACGGGGAATTACATTTTTTCAAACTTTTAGCTTGGAGATGCCGAAAGAAAGCGATATAAAGTAATCACTGCTCGATAGGTTTCTTGCCTGTATGAAACCTGCCTCAATGACTTGCGCCTGCTTTTGCAGGCGCTTTTTTTTCGCAGGTGTCTGCGTTGATTTCCATTGCCGCAATGCAGAACAGGCCAGTATAACTGGGCGAATCCTTGGGTTTTGACCAAAATCCCAAACTTCATCACATCGCAGGAGAGACCGATGCAATTGTCAGGAAAACGCGCAATTATAACAGGATCGACATCTGGAATCGGTTTGGGAATCGCCCGATCGTTGGCGGGAATCGGTGCCGATTTGGTGATCAATTCGTTCACTGATACGGACCAAGATCACGCCTTGGCCGCTGATCTGGCTGCAGAATTTGGGGTTCAGGTCGATTATGTTTGCGCGGATATGTCGGATGCCCACCAGTGCCGCGAATTGATCAGCACACAACCAAGATGCGATATTTTGATCAACAATGCCGGCATCCAATATGTGGCCCCGATCGAAGAGTTCCCGATTGATAAATGGAACGCGATCATTGCCATCAACATGAATTCTGCATTCCACACCGCCGCAGTCGCAGTGCCGATGATGCGGGCGCAGGGGTGGGGGCGGATCATTAACATCGCATCAGCCCATGGATTGACGGCGTCGCCCTATAAATCGGCCTATGTCGCGGCCAAACATGGGGTTGTGGGGATGACCAAAACGATTGCCTTGGAAACGGCACAGGATCCGATCACCTGCAACGCCATTTGCCCGGGCTATGTCTTGACCCCTTTGGTCGAGGCGCAGATCCCCGACACAATGGCCAAATATGATATGTCACGCGACGATGTCATCAAAAAGGTAATGCTAGAACGCCAACCATCACGCGAATTTGCCACCGTCGAACAATTGGGCGGCACTTGTGGGTTTTTGTGTTCGGACGCAGCCGCACAGATTACGGGCACCACAATTTCGGTCGATGGGGGATGGACGGCGCTGTAACGCGCCGCCATTACGATTAAAACGCGTTAGTCACACCCAAGAAATAATCCGAACTCTTAAGGTCGTATAAATCAACCGTAGACTCACGGTTTTGGTGGTTCAGGCTTAGCGTAGGCGTCAAACCAAACAGGCTAAAGTTTCGGTTTTGTGCGCCAACACGGGCCACCCATTCCTTATCGCGGCGATCTGTCACGAAAAACGGATTACGATTGTCCCATTTTTCAAACCCGCGTGTCAGCGACCCGTTCAACACCCATCCGGTTCCTTTGGGGTTGTAAACCGCGCTGATGCCAATATCGACAGCGGTGGACAGATTGTATTGATTAGTCGACGTTTTGTCGGCAATCGATACTTGGCCACTGATAGAATAATGACGGCCCTTGGTTATGTCATGCTTTAACACCAATGATGTTGTTTTGTTCACGGTGTCATTTTGCGCCAAGGATTCAGTGTTGCGTGTCAATGAAATTGATCCGCTGCGGTTGCCAACAGAACGAAAACTTTGCCCGACAGTCACCGCGGTATTGGTGGAATAGCGTTCCCCAAAGAAGTCCGCCCATGTCCGGTCAACACGCACATAATTTTGGCGACCTTTCACGTTCGCGCCGATCCAAAGGCCGCTCAGCGTTGTTGACTTGGAATCATAGTCATCATCGCTGTAATCACGCCGGACCTGTCCGAGGGTGAATTTTAGGGCGCTCTTATCCAACTTGATATTGCGCGTCACGCTTAGCCCATAAAACACGCCGCGATCGGATTCGGTTTTTTCCTGATTTGGAATATTGTTGAACAGTCCAGGTACGGAAACGCCCAGATATTCTGAATCGGATTTTTTACCTACATTGCTTGTGGGTGCGATACCCAGTGTCAGCTTGGCGTCCCAGTCACGGGTGCGCTGGACATATCCCATTGCCTTGCGGGCCAACCCGCGTTCGCGATCATTGCTGGCCAAATCCAAGGCGCGACGCAGGTGGAATTCTGATTTTATCTTTTTGCCTTGATGACGCAGGCTGGTTCCCAATAAAAATCGGGCGGCGAAACTTTTGGGTTGCAGTTTCATCGCTTGGCGCGCTGCAAGTTCAGCCCCCTGTGGTTGCCCCACATCCAGCAGAACGCGCGCAATCAGCAGCGATGCATCATAGGGCGCCTCGGCTTGTGCGGCGACCGCAAGTTGTAGCGCCTGTCCGTATTGTTTTTGTAAAAACGCCTGACGTGCCTGTCCCATATCGGCCCAAGCATGGGATGCGGCTGCGGTAAACGCAATCGTCGCTGTGATTTTAATGAATTTTAGGTTTTGAAATAGTTTGAACATTTGAATCTGCACTTGCAATAATTTGACCTGATTTCGTTTTTTGAGGATAGACCAATCCAGCAGATATCACCAGCTTGGCGGCATCTTCGACGGACATATCCAATTTAATGACATCTGAAGCGGGTAAAAACAACAAAAATCCCGATGTCGGGTTTGGCGTCGTTGGTACAAAGACCGACAATAATGTATCGCCGGCGGCTGTTTTTTGGGCCAATTCACCTTTGGCCGTGGTTGATATAAAACCAACCGCCCAAATACCTTTGCGCGGGTATTGGATCAAACAGGCCGTTTCAAAGCTGCGATCACTGTGCGCGAAAACGGTTTCGGCAATTTGTTTGACCCCTGAATAAATGGATCGAACAACCGGCATACGATCGACCAGACGTTCACCCCAACGGATCAACGACCGCCCGATCCAGCCCTTGGCCAGCCAGCCCACAAACATCGTGAACAAAAGGAAAAATATCACACCCAAGCCACGAATATTGAATTCATATTGCGTGCCAAGCAGGTTTTGCAACACGACCTCGGGCTGATATTTGCCTGGAACGAATGGCAAAACGAACCCATCGACCCAACCGATCACCGTCCAGATCAGCCAAACGGTCAACCCCACAGGGGCAATAACCACAATGCCCGTCAGAAAATTGTTGCGCAAACCCGCGAACAGGGATTTGCGGGGCTGTGGGATGTCGTCTTTACTCATGTTACGCTCCGCTACTGTGGATCATACTTAGGCACACGGACATTGTAACGCAATGGATCATTTGCGGCACAGGCGCAGAATTACCCAAGTTTTACAAAACCGGCGGCAATTTGCGCAGCAACGCGGGCGTTATTCAAAACCAGTGCAATATTTGTATCCAATGATTTCCCACCCGTCAGTTCAAATATGCGTGACAACAAAAATGGCGTGACGGCCTTGGCCTGAATGCCTTTGGCCTCGGCATCGTGCAGGGCCTGTGCGATGATGGGGTCAATATCGGATTGTGGAATTTCTGCCGCGATCGGAACTGGGTTGGCAATCAACTGTCCCCCCGGAATGCCCAAGGCTGCGCGCATATCATGGGCGCGCGCAATATCGTGTGGATCATCCATCCGCAAAGGCGATGCAATGCCAGATGTGCGCGACCAAAAGGCGGGCAATTCATCCTGACCATAGGTTATGACCGGAACACCCAGCGTTTCCAACACCTCAAGCGTGCGTGGTATGTCCAAAATTGCCTTGGCGCCTGCGGCGACGACTGTGACAGGGGTTTGCGCCAATTCTTGTAAATCGGCGGAAATATCCATGCTGGTTTCTGCGCCACGATGCACGCCACCAATGCCGCCTGTGGCAAATACCTTGATCCCTGCCATATGGGCCAAAATCATGGTGGCGGCCACCGTTGTGGCGCCTGTGGCAGCTTGGACCACACAAACCGCCAAATCGGCACGCGACAGTTTGCGGGCATCGAGCGTTTGCGCAAGCGCGCGCAAATCGGCATCAGAAAGACCAATTTTGATAACACCATTCAACACTGCAATCGTCGCGGGGCAGGCGCCATTGTCGCGAATAACGGTTTCGACCTGTTGCGCCATGTCATAATTTTGGGGCCATGGCATGCCATGGGTGATGATGGTGCTTTCCAGTGCGACAACAGGCGTGCCTTGATCTAGGGCTTGGGCCACGTCGGGGTGTATATCAAAATTCATAAGTATCCTTTCCTGAAACATAGGCGCTGGCGGCGGCGGCCGCATGGGTCAGGGCCTGTGTTCGATCGTGTCCTGTGAGTTCAGCCTGCATGTGGGCGGCCAAAAACGTGTCGCCAGCCCCCGTTACACGGGCCACATGGTCGACCTGTGGCACAGGTGCGTTAATGCAGGGCTGACCGGCCACCGCATCGCAAACCGTGGCAGCGCCATCGGTCACAATCGCGCGGGCGGCGCCCTGATCAATCAGGCCCATTGCCCCATCCTGCGCGGTTGCAAATTTTTGCTGACACAGGATTTCGGCCTCATACCGGTTGACGTAAAATGCGGCATTGGGCATGGTGAAAAACGGCTGTAATCGGTCCGCTTTGCCGGGTGATGCAGGGACCACACGCACATCGGCCTGCGCAAACTGGGGCAGGGTTGTTATATGGGCCAACAGATCAGCGGTTAGATTGCCATCTATCACCACCATTCCATTATAGGGGTGTTGTGCAGACCCCAAACGCCCATCAAACAGTGGTTGCAAAATCAAATCCCCAGCCTGTTCCAGCGAATGCGCATCTGCAATCGCTGCGACCAAGCCATTTGCATCCTCGATGGCCATATAGCTATCAGTGCGCAAATTCCGGTCCACGTGGACATGTTGCATTTGCATGCCCAAATCTGTGCAATGGGACAATAAAGCTGCACCATCGCTGTCTTGGCCCACCGATGTCAGCACAATCGGCCTGCGGCCAAGGCGTACCAATTCTTGTGCGATGTTATAGGCCACACCGCCCGGAATGCGTGTGATACGGCCCGGCACATCATGGCCTTGTTTCATTGTGCGGTCTGTTTTGCCGATAATATCCCACAAAACAGACCCGATGCAGATTGGACCGTTCATTGGGCCACCTGAAACGTTAGGGCCGCCCACAGGCTTTCCCAAACGGGGTCAGTGTCGGAACTGCGGGTCTCTGGGGGCAGGGGGCGCAATACAACATGATCCAACAGGTATTTATGCCCCGCCTTTACGGGGATGGTGGCCACCCCCATATCATCAGTGCGTGTGGTGAAAACACGAACATCGCCTGCGGGCGATTTTTCAAACACCTCAACCTGCGCATTAGCGCGTGGGGCATTTTCATACTGCAACACCACCCGCAAACCAGAGGACAGATCATCGGTATAGGGGTTATCCAAGGCAGTAAATTCAACATCCAAGCCATAGGTTGTGTCACGCCCTTGGGCCGTACCCACCCCGATCAATGCCTTGGAATATCGGATATAGCGTTCGCCAAATCGGTCCGTTGGATATGCGTTGTCGGTATGCGTTTGGACGGCCCATTCGAAATCTTTGTGACGGGCAAAGGCTGCGAATTTGTCCATACCTGTGTAATAAATACGCTGGGGCGTGCTGACGTAGACGGCCCGCAGCAACCCATCGGGCTGCGGCGGAATGGTCATGGCAGGCAAATCACCCGACCGCGCATTGGCGGGGCTGATGCCGGTTTGATCATAAAAAAATTCAACCACGCGATTTTCAAAGTATGACAGATTAATCCCTTGCAAATTTTCGCCATTTCGCAGCTCAATCGCGATGGGCTGGTTTTTTTGGGGTTGAAAATCAGGCGTATCAATCCATAGTTCGTGCGATAGCGCCATTGTGCCAAACCCGACCAAAAAGGATCCCGCCGTGACATATAGTTTTGCAAATTTCGCCACTAAACTAAGAGATTTCATAACTTGTTTCACAGTATTTATCCTCTGGAGCGCGGGACAGGCCGCATCACACGAAGTTATCCCAGCAGTCGCAGATTTCAACCAAAACGGCAAGCAGATAACCATAGAAATACGCATGACATCCGAGGCGATGATCGCAGGCATTGACCTAAGCCAAGTCACCGACACAAACGCATCGGACCGATCTGCCACCTATGACGAACTGCGCGCGCTTGATCGTGATGTTTTGGCGGACAAGTTCAGTGAAATTTGGCCACAGTTTAGCCAAACGATCACAGTGGCCCAAGGAAATCAGCGCCTGCCATTGACCCTAGACGCGGTGCGCGTTGATCCGATTGGCAACACCGAAATCGCACGATACACCTATGTCACGATTGGCGCGCAAACATCAGGGCAGGGGCCGGTGACATTTCAATGGGCGGCGCAAAATGGTGATATTGTGCTGCGTCAAATGGGTGTGGACAATGGATTGACGCAATTGCTGCAAAATGGTGTTGTCAGCGATCCGATCCTGTCCGACGGCGCCGCAGTCGCAGCCAGCGGCTGGGATACATTTGTCACCTATATTCCCGTTGGGTTTGATCACATTCTGCCTAAGGGGTTGGATCATATCCTGTTTGTCTTGGGATTGTTTTTCCTGTCTGCGGGGTTGGGTGCGTTGATCTGGCAAATCAGCGCTTTCACGCTGGCCCATACGATCACATTGGCGGCTGGCGCGCTGGGATGGGTGACAATTTCCGGAGCGATTGTGGAACCACTGATCGCAGCATCGATTGTTTTTATTGCAGTTGAAAATATCGTGTCAAATCGCCTGAATAAATGGCGGCCTGTGGTGATATTTGCCTTTGGCTTGCTGCATGGATTGGGGTTTGCATCCGTGTTGGGCGAATTTGGTTTACCGCAGGCGCAGTTCATCCCGGCCCTGATTGGATTTAACATCGGTGTTGAAATCGGCCAGCTGACGGTGATTGCCATTGCCTTTGGTTTGGTCGGGCTGTGGTTTGGACGCAAACCGTGGTATCGGGCGCGCATTGCGATCCCTGCATCGGTACTGATTGCCTTGATTGGGGCCTATTGGTTCGTAGAACGGGTGTTTTTGTGAAAAAACCAGGTCTGGGGCCTTGCATACAGGCAAATTACGGGCTATGGCAGCCCCACTGAAATCGCAGGCGGGGTTTCGGGCCTATGGGACAGACATCCCCATATCGTCCACCGGTTGAAGGTAACCCTTTCACGCCCCCGCCAAGGCATAAACCGGAAAGGATAAGACTATGGCTCTTCCAGAGTTCACATTGCGTCAATTGCTAGAGGCTGGCGTACACTTTGGCCACCAAACACAGCGTTGGAACCCACGTATGGCACCATTTATCTATGGTGCGCGTAACGGCATTCACATCATGGACCTGACACAGACTGTTCCAATGTTGGATCAGGCGCTGAACGTTGTTCGTGAAACTGTTGCCAAGGGTGGCCGCGTATTGTTCGTTGGTACAAAACGCCAAGCAGCCGGCCCAGTTGCAGAAGCAGCTGAGAAATGCGCACAATACTATATGAACCACCGTTGGTTGGGTGGCACGCTGACAAACTGGAACACCGTTTCCCAGTCAATCCAGCGTATGAAAACATCCACAGAAAAACTGTCAACTGGTGTTGGTGGTTTGACCAAAAAAGAACGCCTGAACCTAGAGCGCGAATGCGACAAGCTGCAAGCGTCATTGGGCGGTATTGCTGAAATGGGTGGCGTTCCTGATTTGTTGTTCGTCATCGACGTCAAGAAAGAAGCATTGGCGATCGCAGAAGCAAACAAATTGGGCATTCCAGTTGTTGCTGTTGTTGATACAAACTGTTCGCCCGATGGCATCGACTATATCATTCCAGGAAACGACGACGCGGCGCGCGCAATTTCACTGTATTGTGATTTGGTCAGCCGTGCGGCACTGGACGGTATGTCCGCACAAATGGGCGCCGCAGGCGTTGACATCGGTGCAATGGAAGAATTGCCAGCAGAAGAAGCGCTGGAAGCCGCACCAGAAACTGCAGCAGAAGCCTAATCCGGCCGTTGCACAATCATTATTCAGCGCGGGTTACACCTGCGCTGATTTTAATTCACGTAGATACACGTAGATAAGAGGATCTGACCTATGGCAATTACAGCTGCAATGGTGAAAGAACTGCGCGAAACAACTGGCGCAGGCATGATGGACGCGAAAAAAGCGTTGACAGAAACTGACGGTGATTTCGAAGCGGCAATCGATTGG
>CAZWFE010000032.1:0-27061 GCA_964633145.1 uncultured Phaeobacter sp.
GGTATTTTTATCGGCGCGGCATAGGTATGGCCCGCGCCGTTTTTCCAGTTAATATTGCGATTGCGCCTGTCGACATGATGTCACAAAGGGGCTGGCGCGCACAGTCTAGCCCACCGGTATATGTTCCATAGGCTGGCAAAATCAGCCGCCTTTCATCCAACAAAAAACACGACCGTGTCAGACGCTGTCGTTTCACGGTGATGGATGCTTTGGGATGGTAATGCCCCGATATTTCACAGTTGGTTTGTGTGGTATCCGCGATGTGGCGAAAATCAATATTCTCTCGGGATAAACTTTCGTGATTTTGACCATCCAAGCCAAATTGTCCCGCATCATGATTGCCAGTGATCCATGTCCACTGTCGCCCGCTTTGCAATCGTGTCAAGGATGACAGGTCGTCAGGCGTTAGCGACTGAACCGAGGTTATATCGTCAAAGCTATCGCCCAAGCTGATGATGTGATCGGGATCAAAGCGGTCCACATCATGTTCCAGACGCATCAAGGTATCACGAATTTCATAAGGGGGAAGACTGGGGCCACCTATCCGCATCAGACGTTCTGTTTTGCCCAAATGCAAATCAGAGACGACCAATATGCGTTGTGCAGGCCACCATAGGGCACCCGTCGGCGCTGCGTGGAATGTCGACCCACCAAGCGTAAATTCGTAATCTAACATTCCATCTTAACTCGCTGGTATTCCCTGATGTGACACACTTACTGTGACAAACCCGCTTCTTGAAATAATTTTTTCGCTTCCTCATCGATCAGACGTTCCATGGCTTCGCCCCCAACGGATATGCGCCCAGCCTCAAGGAACAGCGGTGCGGCAAAGGGGGACACATGGGGCAGGGCATTGTGAACAATCCGATCTTGAACCCGATTCAACATCTGTTCTATGCGGCCAAAATCCACCAATCCGCTTAGCGCATCTTGTTTTGCGACACGCAGCAGCAAATGATCGGGATCGTATTTTTGCAAAGTGTCGTACAATATATCGGATGAAAATGTGGCCTGTCGCCCCGTTTTGCGCAGGCCCGGCAGATTACGTTCGATCAAACCGGCAATTGTCGCCACGCCCCGAAAACTGCGTTTCATCACTGCGTTGGTTGATAGCCATGTGTCAAAGCCTGTCTGAATGTCTGCTGGGTCAAACAATGGCGCAGGGTCTGTAATTTCATCCAATCCCCAAATTAATGTGCCATAATCGTTTGTTACAAATCCGATCGGGGCTTTGCCCAATTGCTCTAGTCGATGGGTGATCAACAGCCCCAAGGTTTGCTGCGCATTCCGCCCTGCAAAGCCAAAGACACAGATATGATGGCGTCCTTGACGTTCAAAGGTTTCGAGCAACAAACTGTCGCGTGTGGGCAATGCGGATAATTCGTTTTGTTTTTGCAGCCATGTTTGGGTGTCGCGGGGCAGGTGGGACCAATTTTGGGTTTCAAACAACGTCAAGATGCGTTCGCATAACTGCGTTGATGTTGCAAATTTAGTTCCCATAAAGGTTGCGATTTTAGGCCGTTTACGGGCGTCACGGCTGACTTGGACCACCATATCACGCAGTGATTCAAATCGGACAACTTGACCGCCGATCAAAAACGTATCCCCCGGGGTTAATGTCGCGGCAAAGCTTTCTTCGATTTCGCCCAGCGGCCTTCCACCGCGTGATTTATTTAATCGCACCTTAAGTGTATCACTGTCCTGAATTGTGCCACTGTTCATGCGAATTCTGTTTGCACTGCGTGGATCGCGCAGGACGTATGTGCCGTCTTGGACCTGCCTTAGGCGATGCCATTGATCATATCGTTTCAAGGCATAGCCACCCGTCGTGCAAAAATCTAAACAATCATCAAATGCAGCGCGGCTAATCTGGGCGTATGGGCCTGCAGATTTTATTTCATGATACAGATGATCTGGGTGAATTGGCCCCGCACAAGCACATAACAATATGTGTTGGCACAACACATCAAGCGGACCACTGGGTCGCGGATCACCATCTAGGTCATTTTCGATAACCGCCTGCAATGCTGCATGGCATTCTATGATTTCAAATTTATTTGCAGGAACAATTATCGCCTTGGATGGTGCATTGTAACGATGGTTTGCACGTCCAATTCGTTGTACCAAGCGTTTGACATTTTTGGGTGCGCCAATCTGAACAACCAGATCCACATCGCCCCAGTCAATACCCAAATCCAAGCTGCCGGTGCAGACAATGGCGCGCAACTGCCCTTGAACCATAGCCTGTTCGACGCGTTGGCGTTGGTCGCGATCCAGTGACCCGTGATGGATTGCAATCGGCAGATTGTCGGTATTGGCCAGCCAAAGGTTGTGAAAAAATATCTCGGCCTGTGCGCGGGTGTTGTGGAAAATTAGGGTGGTTTTATGTTGCCGGATTTCACGCAAAACATCTGGTATTGCATATGTCGCGCCTGCACCGGTCCATGGCGGCGGCGCGTGTGATTGCAGCATTGAAATATCGGGCGTTGGCCCGCTGTCAGCCATATGAATTGGGCAATCTACATCTGCGGGGGCCAGGAATTTGGCGATAGATTTTGGATCGTCAACTGTGGCCGATAACCCAACGCGGCGCATATGGGGGGCACATTGGGACAGTCGCGACAGGGCTAGCGCCAGTTGATCACCACGTTTGGTATCCGCCAATGCGTGAATTTCATCAATGACAACGCGTTGCAGGTTTGCAAACATTCGAACCGCATCAGGATAGGATAGCAGCAAAGCCAAACTTTCAGGTGTGGTTAGCAAAATGTTCGGGGGGGCGGCCCGTTGGCGACGTTTAGTAGCCTGCGATGTGTCGCCTGTGCGATCCTCAACCGTGATGGGCAGTGCCATCTCGGTGATTGGTGTGGCAAGGTTGCGTTTGATATCTGTCGCCAATGCCTTCAGCGGCGACACATAGATGGTATGCAACCCAGCATGATCATCCTGCGCCAATTCGATCAGGGATGGCAAAAATCCAGACAGGGTTTTGCCCGCGCCTGTGGGCGCAATCAACAATTGGGCCGGCAGATCCGCAGTGGCGACCAGGTGTTCCTGATGCGGATGCAGCCGCCATTCGCGACGGTTAAGCCATGTTTGAAATTGCACGGGCAGTTGGGTCATCTGTGCTAGGTAAAATACCCGTGCCCAAAAACAAGCGTTAAAGTGTATTCAACGCCAAAACATAGTAAAATATGATGGATGATCCCAGTGCCAAGCCCATCGGAATAAAACGTCCTGCGTTCCATGTTTTCCACTCGGGTGTATATTTTTGCAGCGGCGTCAAACGCAAAATAATGACTAGCAAAACCGCTGCAATCATCGCCGCAACCAAAACGATCATGAAATCGATCCAGTCGCTATAGGCGACAAACAGGCCAAGGGCGGGAAATATTTTGGCATCCCCCCCGCCAAATGCACCAAATGCGAATAAGGCAAATGTAATGACCAAAATCCCACCTGAAACCGCAAACCGCCACACATATGTATCAAACGGCATGACAAAGGGGCCCACGACCGCGAAAATCGCCACTGTCGCCAAAAATTTTATTCGTAATCAACATGGTTTTTAAGTCGTTCCATGCAATCCACAAACCCAAAACAGTCAAGATCGGCAAAAACGTGTAAATTTCAGTGGTCGAGAGGTTCATGATTGGGCCTTATGAGTTTTCAAGCGCTTCTAAGCTGCGTTGTGCAGATTCAAAATATTGTGGATGTGTTTCGACCGCTTCGCGGAACAGGGATTTTGCGGTTTGAATATCACCCTTTTTCACAGCAGACAGACCCATTGTGTTCAACAATTCTGCGCGTTCGATTTGCGTCAGATTGATGACAGGCAGGGTGTATTTACCTTGGGCGGCGCGGGCCAAAACCAAGTTGTTTTTCACGGTAAATCGTGAGCTGTCCTGTTTTAGCGATTGCATAAACAACCGCTCGGCTCCGATGTAATCACCGCGGGTCAATTTGGAATAACCCCAGTTGTTTAAGGCACCTGCCGGCTTTGTGGTCAGTCCGACTGCCACTTCGTAAAATGCGTCAGACCGTTTCCATTCCTTGCGACTGTCGGCAACCATCGCCTCAAGGCGATAGCGATCATAGGTTTCGATTGTTGGCGGGATCTCATCCAATACGGTTTTGGCGCGATCCCAATCACTGTTGCGGATCAGGCTTTCGGCGTATTTCAATTTGTCAGCCTCTGTTGCATCTGGATGCTTGACTGTTTTTGCCCAGATTGCCACCGCCTCTTGTGGACGTTTGGCGCGGGTCAGGGACATACCCAGACCGCGCATATATTGGATGTCGTCGGGGTTTTCACGCAAGGTACGTTGGAAAAAAATGACCGCTTCATCTGGGTCAGCAACGGTCAGCATCACATCGGCCAGATCACTTTCGGCGACGACATTGACGTCTTTTAGGTTTTCATCAACTTGATTTTGATTGCCCATTTCGCAACCCATCAAGACCAGACTTGTGGCGCAAGCCAACCCTAACATTGTTATCCGCATTTTGATCCTTACTACCCGCCCTATGGGAATTGCTCATCCGAGATTATTTTTATCCCCTGTGGCATTCGCTCTGTTTCGTTATCTTGCGCAGAATAAACCGAATTTTCGTATTTTTCGACTGCTTCGGCCAAATTTTTCCTTATTGAGTCATTTTGGCCATTATCCAGCGCCACAGCCTTGGTGAAAATTTGGACCGCGTCTGCAAATCGTCCTTTGGCCATCAGCGCGATACCGTAGTTGTTCAACAGCCCTGGCCATTCGGGTTCAATTTTCAACGCGCGTTCAAACATGGCCAAGGCTTGATCCATCCGGCCCAAACGGAAATTGGCCACCCCCATCGCAGACAAATTTTCGCCGGTAAACCCATCACTGGCGGCTGCGCGGGTAAAGGCATCTAGCGCCAGTTCATATTCCCCCGCATCCATCAACCGTTCGCCCACAACCATGGCGTCAACCTGTTTGCCGCTTGGGTCAATATCAGGCGCAAATACGCCAGTGTCCGGCGGGGTTTGCGTGCAGGCCGTAACGACAATGAACACTGCAAATAATATCTGACGTAACATGTGCTAGAACACTCCGCCGATATTCATGCTGGTCAGCTGCACGATTGACGGTGCCAGTAGGATGATCATCAACGGTGGAACGCTGAGCATCATTGTGGTGATGGTCATCTTGGTAGGTAGTTTGTTTGCCTTTTCTTCGGCGCGCATAATGCGTTTGTCACGCATTTCGGCCGCATACACATTGATGGCATCAGAAATGGAGGTCCCAAATGTGGCCGCCTGAATCATTCCATTACATAACCATAGGAACTGTTAAAATCTTGTTGAGCAACTTCTCCGGCACCTTTGTTATTTGAAGGTGCCGTTGTTCTACCGAACAAAAACAGGTCCTTTTCACTTGGGGGACGAATTCGATCAGTGGGCAATTGAAATGCCTCGCCCTTGACCGGGGTGACCAAATGGGCGGTTACAATGATGACCAATTCAGATTGTTTGCGCGAATAATCGGCGCTGCGGAATAATGCGCCCAAAATTGGCACATCGCCAAGCCACGGCACTTGACCATTCAGATCTTGGAAATCGTCTTGCAACAGACCGGCAATCGCAAAACTTTCCCCGTCGCGCAATTCGACAGTCGTTGATGTTTTACGTGTTTTTGTGCCGCTTACGGTATACGATCCCGTGGAAACGGACGCGGAGCTGTCCAAAGATGACACTTCGGCAGAAAGCTCAAGGTTAATCGTATCGTTTTGCAGGACGGTCGGGGTAAATTCCATATTCACGCCGAATGGCTTGAATTCAATCGAAACTGCCCCGTCTTGTAAAACGGGAATTGGATATTCACCGCCCGCCAGAAATGATGCAGGTTTGCCCGACAGCGCGGTCAGGTTCGGTTCGGCCAATGTGCGCACAAAGCCCTTGGTTTCCAATGCCTCAAGCATCACCGCGACCTCTAATGCGCCTGCGTTGAAACCCAAAACGGCGGTTCCATTCGATGCGCCGGCTCCGTCCGAGTTTCCTGACAGCAGACCACCTTGGCCCGCTGTTGTCGAACCCGCACCGGTACCTGCGTTTAATCCTAATTCGTTGTTCAGCAAATTGCCTTGTAACGCGACCGAGGATGACAGTGATTTCGCAATGGTGCGCTGCATTTCCGCAAAACGGACACGCAGCATCACCTGCTGAACACCACCAACAGTCAAGAGATTCGAAACTTTCCCAGCTGAATAACGTTCAGCCAAGCTTAAAGCTTGGTCCAATGCGTTGGTGCTGGAAACTGTACCGGACAAAACGACACCGTCGTTTGCCGTGCGCACCTCAATTTTTTCGTTGGGCAGAATTTGACGCAGCCGCAACTTAAATTCGCTGATCTCGGGCGTGACGATTACATTTACATTCGAAATCAAACGACCCTGCGCATCCAATAATGTCAGTGTGGTTTGACCCGGCGTTTTGCCCAGAACATAAACGGTGCGATCAGACAGCGTTGAAAAATCAGCAATCGATGGGTTTGCAATGCTCAGTTCTGCAAATGGAATATCGCTTTCGACAACGATGGCACGATTCATTGGAACGTCTATACTGCTTTCGCCACCGTTGCGCACAATCTGCAATATTTCGGCCGAAACCGTTGTGGCGAACGTACCGATACAAAGAGATAGGCCAATCGCGGTGGCCTGAAATAGTTTTTTCATAATCATGTGACCTGCCCTCTTTGATCACGCCTCAACAACGGGGTCTTTTGCCCCTTTGTCTAGACTGTGGCCTATTTTTTATATTTTTGCAAGCATCAATACAGACTTATGTCTGTATCCTTATGTCTGTATCGCGTTAATCCTTGATGTTTAGGACGCAACGTTGGGCCATAAGTCATTCAAAGGGCCCAACCGTAGCTTGGCCCTAGTTTTCTGGACAAGGGATATTTGTCACAACGACCTCCGCACCGCGGCGGCTCTTGACGCTGCAGGTGGCTGCTTTCGTTTTTTCTTGATCGCGGGACAGGCCCAGCAATGCGTGTTGGCTGACTTCGACCATTTCAGTGCGCTCATCGTCCAAGCCAATCAATGTGGTTGAAAGGCTGCCGCTGCTTTGTGCCAATGTCAATGTGGCCGCTTGGGTTGGTGTAACGGCGACAACGATTGTACTGGCCAATCGGGGCGCGCCGCCATTGTCATCGGCTACGTAATCTTGGTCGAATGCGTGAAAATCGATCCCTGAAACAAAAACTCGGCGCCAGGGGCGCCGAGCATCACATTTCTATACCGAAACGTGCCTTTGACTTATTAGTCGCAATCGCTAAACAGGCCACAGTTGAATTCTTCCATATCTGTAACGGTGTTGTTCGCCAAATCGCTCGTAATATCTTTCACGATGTTATAGGATGCGATACCCAAAACAACAACGCCTGCAGTCAGGATAACCCAGTCGATTGTTACCGCGCCTGATTCGTTCTTGGCAAAGTTTTTGATCATGTTCAGCATTTTATTCTCCAAAAAATTAGCTCTTTGATGTTTTCCCAGCAACTCCCCCCCACATGGACGGCCGCGCTGCTTGGCGTGGTATTGTTATCGCCCCAGATTAAGGCACAAATTTGGCGCAAAGGGGATGATCTATAGTCCAAAGGGTGGAAATATTGAAAAAAGTATTAAAAATATGACAAATATCTGATAATAAATGATAAAAAATCAAGAATTGTGTTAGTTATCGGGTAATTCATTGGGTTTTCGTCAAATGTCTGCCATTTTTCAGGGGGCGATAACACAAAAGTGGGGGACGTGTTTTGGGAATGATCATTAGAATCGTGGTAATGATTGCCGGTGTTTTGCTGGGGGCAACATGGGTTGGCGCGCAGCAAAATGACATCAAGCCGAAATTCGGCAAACCCCCGCCCGCGAATGCGACCAAGCGAATTACGGTATTTATTGAACCAGTCGAACCGTCAGACGCACCCGATACCACGGAACCGACACCGGCCCCACAGCCAGACGGCGGCGAACATGCGGCATGGTTTTGGGGCGATATTCAGCCAATTGGGCGCGAAGGTTTGGTTGCAAGCGATTTGGATGTGGCTCTACGCATAATTCAGGCCCGTGGGCCCCAGTCGATCACGCCAACAGCCCAAGACATGCAGAACATGGTACAGCGCTGGAACCCCCAAATATTAATGTCAGCGGGTATCAGCAATATGTCGCCTGCGCTGATTGCAGCGGTGATATGGGTTGAAAGCCGCGGGAAACCGGATGCCATCAGCCCCGCAGCGGCACAGGGATTGATGCAGTTAATCCCAGCGACGGCCGAACGGTTTGGCGTGGATGATCCATTTGACCCTGTGCAGAATGTGACGGCGGGCGCCAGATATCTGTCGTGGCTGTTGGATAAATTTCAGGGCGACCCGATTTTAATGTTGGCGGGCTATAACGCTGGTGAAAATGCGGTCATCCAATCGGGTGGTGTGCCTGACTATGCCGAAACCCGCAATTATGTCCCCAAGGTTTTGGCCGCCTATGCCATTGCGCGCATGCTATGTAAAACGCCGCCGATCTTGGTGACCGACGGCTGTGTGTTTCAATTGCCCAACGCGCAGTAGTTAGGCAACGATCGTTGCCTGTGTTGCATCGCGCAGATCCTGTTCGCTGACGCCATCAGCGCATTCAACGATTTTCAAGCCACCCTCGACCACATCCAAAACACCCAGATTGGTGATGATGCGGTTAACCACGCCTTTACCGGTCAGGGGCAGGGTGCATTCGCGCAGAACTTTGCTATCGCCATGTTTGTTGGTGTGATCCATCACCACGACAACGCGCCCGACGCCTGCCACCAAATCCATGGCGCCGCCCATGCCTTTGACCAGCTTGCCAGGGATCATCCAGTTTGCCAGATCGCCGGTTTCGGATACCTCCATCGCGCCCAGAATGGCCATGGCAATTTTACCACCACGGATCATGCCGAATGATGTAGCACTGTCGAAATATGCGGTTTGTGGCAATTCGGTGATGGTTTGTTTTCCTGCGTTGATCAGGTCCGGATCTTCGGTTCCTTCGACGGGGAAGGGGCCCATGCCCAGCATACCATTTTCGGATTGCAGCGTGACCTCAATACCCTGTGGTATGTAATTCGATACAAGTGTTGGGATACCGATCCCCAAGTTCACGTACCAACCATCCTCTAATTCCAAAGCCGCGCGAGCAGCCATTTGATTACGATCCCATGCCATTATCAAATCTCCTTATGTCGCGGGGCGCGTGGTGCGCTGTTCAATACGTTTTTCATGATCACCCTGTACAATCCGATGCACATATATACCGGGCAAGTGAATGTGATCGGGGTCTAATGACCCTGTGGGAACGATTTCTTCGACCTCTGCGACGCAAATTTTGCCACACATTGCCGCCGGTGGGTTAAAGTTGCGCGCAGTTTTGCGGAAAATCAGATTGCCTGTCTCATCGGCTTTCCATGCTTTGACGATCGAAAGATCAGCGAACAAACCGGTTTCAAGGATATAGGTCTCACCATTGAAATCTTTGTGCTCTTTACCCTCGGCGATTACGGTTCCAACGCCCGTTTTTGTATAGAAACCGGGAATGCCGGCACCGCCTGCGCGCATACGTTCAGCAAGCGTGCCTTGGGGATTGAATTCCAGTTCCAGTTCACCCGACAAATATTGGCGCATAAATTCGGCATTTTCGCCCACATAGGACGAAATCATTTTTTTCACTTGGCGGGTTTGCAATAGAATTCCGATCCCAAAATCGTCAACACCCGCGTTGTTTGAAGCAAAAGTTAAATCTTTGGTCCCAGCGTCTTTGATTGCTTGCAATAACAATTCTGGTATGCCGCACAATCCAAATCCGCCAGAGGCGATAAACATGCCGTCGAACATAATGCCATCCAAGGCTTCTGCCGCGGAGCCGTATACTTTTTTCATGCTGTCGGTATCCTATTTTTGAAACTTGCACAGTTTTGGCCTGATTACGGGCGACTGTCAATTCAGTGCACACGCAAATTCATACACAGGTTTAGGCCAGCCTCAATAAGGCGACGCCGCATAATGTCACGCCAACCGCGAAAATTTTGGTACGTGTAAAACGTTCGCCGAAAAATATGACGCCAATGATCACCGCTACAATCATACTGGTTTCGCGCAATGCTGTAACCAGCGCAATAGGCGCCTGTGTAAAGGCCCATACGACAATCACATAGGCCGTAAAGGATGCGGCCCCCCCGATCGCGAATGATTTGAATGTTGGCCCTGCAAGATCCGTAATGTTGCGTCTGCGCCAGATCAGGGAACGCAGGAAAAATATCGAAGCAGACACCAAGCAGGATGCGGAAAAAAATCCAAGGGGATTTTGCGAAATACGCGCCCCCATCCCGTCAATAATTGAATACCCTGCGATAAAGCAGCCCGTCAGAACGGCCCAAAATGTCGCTTGGTCGCTGCTTGGCCCCAATTTGCGATGTGCCAAACCCATGCTTAGGATGCCACCAATCATCAAAAGGACGGCCAAGAATTCCCATCCATTAAAGACTGCGCCCAAGGCGAAAACACTGACCGCTGTGACGATTAATGGCGCAGTGCCGCGGGCAATGGGATAAACTTGGCCCAGATCACCCGTTTGATATCCCTTTTGCAGTGCCATTGGATAGGCAATGTGAAAACCGGCACTTAGGACAATAAGGTGCCAAACATCAGCTGATGGAAACGGCACGAATGCAAAACACAATAGTGCCGGTGGGACGTGGCCGAACATCACCGCGACAACAGATGATTGCTTGTCTGCGCCAGATTTAACCAGCGCATTCCATGATGCGTGCAAAACCGCCGCCAATAAAACGGCTACGAATATATATGTGTCCACATGTCACCTGCTTAGGCTGTCGTGGATAAGCTTAGGCGCATGAGGTGTCTTTTGAACAGCTCTATTTTGACTTTGTCGTTTTTTTCGCTGCGCGCTTTTTTGGGGCTTTGGCGGATTTCTCGGCAATAAGCGCTACGGCCATATCCATTGTGACATCGCCTGGTTCGACATCTTTGGGTAGGGTGGCGTTGATTTTGCCAAACTTGATATAGGGGCCATAACGCCCATCCATGACATTTACGGGGCCGCCCTCTGTTGGGTGTTCGCCCAATTCTTTCAGCGGTGTCGCGGCGGCACGCGTGCGTCCGCCACCGCGGGCTGCTTTCTTGGCCAATTCCTCCATCGCGCGGTTCATGCCGATTGTGAAAACTTCGTCCACATCCTTGATGTTGGCATAGGTTGATCCGTGTTTGATAAAGGGACCATAGCGGCCTAGGCCAGCTTCGATCATAACGCCGTCTTCGGGGTGTGGCCCGATTTCGCGCGGCAAGTTCAGCAGTTGCAACGCCTTATCTAAATCCATATCCCCTTTGGTCCAACCTTTGGGCAAACTTGCACGTGGGGGCTTGGGCGCCTCTTTGGTGGCTTCGCCACGTTGAACATAGGGGCCAAAACGTCCCGTTTTAACGCTAATCACATCGCCATTATCTTCGCCTAGTACCATGTCGCCATTGTCATCGGCATCACCAGATAGTGGACGGGTAAAGGTACATTCAGGATAATTCCCACAACCGACAAATCCGCCAGTGCGGGATGATTTTAGGTGTAGCTGCCCATTCCCACATTGCGGGCATACGCGTGGATCGCTGCCATCTTCGCGTGGGGGATACAGTTGCGGTGCCAAAGCATCGTCCAAAACGTCCAAAACTTCGGTTATGCGCAGCTCTGATGTCTCGGCAATGGCTGCAGAAAAATCACGCCAAAATTTTTGCAGAACCTCTTTGTAATCTTGTTCGCCCGCACTGACGTTGTCCAACTGATTTTCCAGCGCCGCAGTGAAATCATATTCAACATATTTCTTAAAGAAATTTAGCAAGAAAATGGTGACGATCCGACCTTTATCCTCAGGAAAGAGGCGGTTTTGCTCTTTGCGTACATATTCACGTTCTTGGATCGTGGATACGATGGATGCATAGGTCGAGGGGCGTCCAATGCCCAGCTCTTCCATCCGTTTGACCAAGGTGGCCTCGGTATAGCGTGGTGGTGCCTGAGTAAAGTGTTGTTCGGGCGTGACCGAATTTTTGCCCACGGTTTCACCCTGCGCCAGTTGGGGCAACCGTTTATCGTCGTCATCTAGAATTGAATCGTCGCGGCCTTCTTCGTAGACGCGCAAAAATCCGTCGAATAACACAACCTGCCCCGTAGCACGCAGACCGACTTGGCCATCGGCTGATCCAATTTCTGCGGTGGTGCGCTCAAGGCGTGCAGCCTCCATCTGGCAGGCAATGGTGCGTTTCCAGATTAGGTCGTACAACCGTCGCTGATCCGCGTCGGTGATTTTCAGCGCGGCAGTATCTTTGGTCATATCTGTCGGGCGAATACATTCGTGCGCCTCTTGGGCGTTCTTCGCTTTGTTTTTGTACATACGTGGCGATTTCGGCACATAATCTTCGCCATAGCGGTTTTTGATCGCATCGCGTGTGGCCATGACCGCCTCGGGTGCCATATCAATGCCGTCAGTACGCATATAGGTGATATGCCCTGCCTCGTATAAACGCTGGGCTGCCGACATCGTTTGGCGTGCGCCAAAGCCGAATTTGCGGCTTGCCTCTTGTTGTAGCGTTGAGGTCATAAACGGCGCAGATGGGTTGCGCGCGGCTGGCTTTGCCTCGACTGAATGAATGGTTAGGTCACGGCTGCGAATTGCTTGAACGGCTAAATCTGCCTGTGTTTCATTTGTCAGATCATGTTTATCCAGCTTTTTGCCTGCTAAACTGACTAAACGGGCTTCGAACTCTTGTCCGCGTACTGATTTCAATGCAGCCTTGACGGACCAGTATTCTTGGGCACGAAACGCTTCGATTTCCATTTCGCGTTCAACGATCAGGCGCAAGCAAACGGATTGCACACGACCGGCAGAGCGCGCACCAGGCAATTTACGCCACAAAACGGGGGATAGGTTAAATCCAACCAAATAATCCAGCGCACGGCGCGCCAGATAGGCATGTACCAATGGCGCATCCACATCGCGTGGATTTTCCATTGCTTCGGTCACGGCGGATTTGGTGATTGCGTTAAACACCACGCGGCTGACGGCGGTGTCCTTTTTAATTGCGCGCCGCTTGCGCAGCGTTTCCTCTAGGTGCCAACTGATTGCTTCGCCTTCGCGGTCGGGGTCAGTTGCTAGGATTAAAACATTGTCATCTTTCAATGCATCTGCGATGGCTTTGACGTGTTTTTTGCTGTCGTTTCCGACTTCCCATAACATTTCAAATTCGTTGTCAGTGTCGACCGAGCCATTCTTGGCGGGCAAATCGCGGACGTGTCCGTAGGATGCAAGAACTGTGTAGTCAGACCCCAAATATTTGTTGATTGTCTTAGCTTTGGCAGGGGATTCTACAACGACTACAGGCATTACAATTCCTTTCGACTCGGACCGAGCTCTATGGCGGCGGAACATGCCGATTAAGCGGGTGGTTTGTCAATGCCCGTTTTATCAAATCGAAAAATCTATCATTTTGGACAGATCAATGTTTTGCGTTTAATGCGATCAGTCCGCCAGGCATGCGTTGGATATGCCCTTCGATTTCCATGTCGACAAACAGGCTGCCTGCCTGGGCGGCACTGATCCCCAGATCGCGGATGACTTGGTCTTCGCTGACGGGGGTGGGGGACAGCTGGTTAAGCAGGGTTGCGTGCAGTTTGGCTGTGTCACGCAGGCTGCGTTTGGGTTCGGGTTGGGCTGGTTCGGGCTTGGGCGGGGTATCAGACAGGGGTGCCAGTGACTCGATCACATCGGCGGCATGGCGGATCAAAGTGGCGCCGTCGCGGATCATCATATTACAGCCCGAGGCGCGTGCATCAAATGGATGGCCTGGTACGGCGAACACGTCACGCCCCTGATCCAAGGCATTGCGCGCAGTGATCAGTGATCCCGATTTTGCAGCAGCCTCAATCACAATAATCGCACGGCTTAGACCGGAAATAATTCGGTTTCGAATGGGGAAATGGCGTGCCTTGGGTTGGGTTCCAAAGGGTTGTTCGGAAATTAAAACGCCCTGTTCCCAAATGGATCGCATCAATTGCGTGTTTTCGGTGGGATAGGGCACATCCAGCCCGCCACCCAACACGGCAATGGTTCCTGTGCCCAAACTGGCCCCATGGGCTGCTGTATCGATCCCGCGTGCCAAACCAGACGTTATCACATATCCCTGTTCGCCCAATTCGGTCGCCAAAAAACGTGCCGTTCGCATACCCAGCGATGACGCATTGCGCGCGCCCACGATGGATAGGCTGGGCCGATTGAACAATGCCAGATCCCCGCGCGCCCAAAACAACGGTGGCGCGTCGGACAAATCATTTAGTAATGTGGGATAATTGGGCGCACCACGACATATTAATTTCGCGTTATATTTTTGTGCCAACTGTAATTCAGCTTCGGCCACGTTATGCGGGCAGACAGTATAATCATCGATGCCCGCGGCACGGGCAATTTCGGGCAAATGGTGCAGGCATTCCTGTGCGGATCCATGTTCCGACATCAGTTTATAGAATGTTGAAATGCCAACCCGTCTGGATCGTAAGAGACGAAGCCATGCCAACCGATCCGCTTCCTGGGTGGGTGGGATTAGGGGGTGAGCGGAAGAACTAAATAAATCGGTCATCACAACTCCGTCTGCTTACAAGAATCACAATAACCGATTATTGGTTAATTATGGATTAAGCCGATCCACCAACTGTCAGGCCGCCAATCAACACGCTGGGTTGTCCCACACCAACGGGGACCCATTGACCTGCTTTACCGCAGGTGCCCATGCCAGGGTCCAATGCCATATCATTGCCCAATCCGCGAATATGTTTTAACGCGGTGGCCCCATCACCAATTAATGTAGCCCCCTTAAGTGGCGCACCGACGGTGCCATTTTTGACCTCATAGGCTTCGGTACAGGAAAACACGAATTTACCATTCGTAATGTCCACCTGACCGCCGCCAAATCCAACGGCATAAATCCCATCAGTCAGATCCCCCAACAGATCCTGAACCGTAGAATCCCCCGACAGCATCATGGTGTTTGTCATGCGGGGCATGGGCGCGTGTGCATAACTTTCGCGGCGACCATTGCCGGTGGGGGCGACACCCATCAATCGGGCGTTTTGACGATCTTGCATGTATCCAACCAACACACCATCTTCGATCAGTACATTGCGGGCCGATGGGGTGCCTTCGTCATCGACGGAAATGGATCCACGACGATTCGGCAATGTGCCATCGTCGACAACGGTTACGCCTTTGGCGGCCACCTGTTGGCCCATCAAACCGGCAAAGGCGCTGGATCCTTTGCGATTAAAATCACCCTCTAGTCCGTGGCCCACTGCCTCGTGCAGCAAAATGCCGGGCCAGCCTGGGCCCAGAACGATATCCTTGACGCCAGCGGGGGCAGGTTTGGCATTTAGGTTAACCAAAGCAATCCGCAGCGCTTCAAGCGCTTGGGGTTTCCATGCCTCGGGCGAAATTTGTCCTGACAGTTCATAGCGGCCGCCGCCACCGCATGATCCGCTTTCGCGTTTGCCATTTTCTTGGACAATGACCCCAACGGTCACGCGGGCCATTGGGCGCATATCGGTCCAGATGCCACCTTCGGGACGTAGGATCGTGACCTCTTGGCAGCTGGTGCCAATGGATGCGGTGACTTGGACTACGCGGTTATCATGGCTACGCAGAAAATCGTCGATTTCCTTTAGAACATCGACCTTGGTTGCGAAATCAACCTCGGATGTTGGGTCAAAGGCTTCGTATAATTTGGTGTTGGTACGGGCTGGGGCGACCGCCAATTCAGACGCCGATCCGCGTGCGGCAAGACGGACGGTGTCTTGGGCGCGCTGCAATGCGGATATGCTGATTTCCGTTGAATGGGCATATCCCGTGATTTCACCACACACGGCACGCAGGCCGAATCCTTCGCTGGCGTCATAGTTTGCCGACTTAAGCCGCTGATCGTCCAGCATCAGCGTTTCGCTGGACCGGCGTTCGAAAAACAGCTCGCCGTCATCGGCGCCATGGGTCGCTTGGCGCAGGATATCCAGCGCAACCTTTTGTTCTAAATGCGTTTCAAAGGGTCTGAATTCTGAATGTGACATTGTTCTGCGGCCTTTGTTGTGGTGTCAGCGCGACATAATGCCCTTGGGTTTGATGGGTCATCGCGGACATTTATTTCTTTATCTCTGGTCATAAATATGTTTTTAAGGCGCCAGAATACAATGGGATTCCGTCCTTTGGGTGGATTTTCGTTTAGGGAAACAACCGATCAGGGTATAAAATGCGACTGAAGATGCTATCAGGCCTTGCGGCCGCCGGTCTAGCTGTACCTGCCTTTGCGCAAGACAGCAGTGAAATTATTGGTACACCAACCGACAAAGCTATGGGGTTTCAGCCAGCCGCCACAGAATTGGCGCGTGACCTGCAGTGGTTGGACGGAATGATCAATGTGATCATTATCGCAATTGTGTTGTTCGTGACAGCACTGTTGATTGCGGTGATGATACGTTACAACCGCCGTGCCAATCCGACGCCAGCCTCGTTCACACACAACACACCAATTGAAATCCTTTGGACGGTTGTCCCGATTTTGACACTGTTGTTTATCGGTGCGTATTCGCTGCCTATTTTGTTCAAGCAGCAAGAGATTCCAGAAGGCGAAATCAATATCAAAGTGACAGGCTACCAGTGGTACTGGGGCTATGAATACACTGACGAAGGTTTCGGTTTCGACAGCTTTATGATCGGCGCATTCGAAGACAAACGCATGAGCCCAGACGTAGAAGCACAGTTGATTGACGCTGGTTACACTCGTGACGAATTCCTGTTGGCGACAGATACGCAAGTTGTTGTTCCTGTGAACAAAGTTGTTGTGATGCAGGTCACTGGCGCGGACGTGATCCACAGCTGGACCATTCCTGCCTTTGGCGTCAAGCAAGACGCAGTACCTGGCCGTATCGGGCAGTTGTGGTTCAAAGCGGAAAAAGAAGGCATTTACTTTGGTCAGTGTTCGGAATTGTGCGGTAAAGACCACGCTTATATGCCGATCACAGTCAAGGTCGTAAGCCAAGAAGAATACGAGCAGTGGCTGCAAGAAGCAAAAGAAGAGTACGCCGCGGCACCTGCTTTGGATGCTGAATACCAAATCGCATCCGCTAATTAAACGATAGCTGCGTCCCCGACGTAAATGTTGGGGACGGTAACTTAAATCGGGTACAAACGCATGAGCGACACGAGCTATCAGACTATCCAGACTGCGCATGACGCTGAGTTTGGCGACTATTTCGCGTTGCTAAAGCCACGCGTTATGACACTGGTTGTATTCACGGCTTGGGTCGGTTTGCTGGCTGCACCCGTTTCGGTTCATCCGTTCGTTGGTTTTGTGTCCATTTTGTTTATCGCCCTAGGTGGTGGTGCATCGGGTGCATTAAACATGTGGTATGATGCTGACATTGACCGCGTTATGCGCCGCACACAAAAACGACCAATCCCATCAGGTAAAGTGACCGAAGACGAAGCCAAGGCGCTGGGCTTTGCGCTGTCTGGCATTTCCGTTGTGATGCTAGGACTGGCGTCAAATTGGTTTGCAGCTGCGTTTCTGGCCTTTACCATTTTCTTTTACGTTGTGATCTATACAATGTGGTTGAAACGCTGGACGCCGCAGAACATCGTGATTGGTGGGGCTGCAGGCGCATTTCCACCCATGATCGGTTGGGCCGTTGCCACAGGTGGCGTGTCGGTCGAAAGCGTTTTGATGTTTGCCCTGATCTTCATGTGGACACCCCCACATTTTTGGGCCTTGGCGCTGTTCATGCGCAATGACTATGACAATGCCAAAGTCCCAATGTTGACTGTAACCCATGGTCGGCGCGTGACGCGCCACCATATCTTGGGCTACACTATTGTCCTGGCTGTATTGGCGATCGCCGCTGGCTTTACGTCGATTGGTGGATACGTTTATCTAACTGTTGCAGTCGTTTTGAATGCAATGTTCGTGTGGGGTGCAATACAAATTTGGCGTCGTGACGAAGATATGTGTGAGCTTGATAATTTCTTGACTGAGCGCAAATTCTTTAAACTGTCTTTGGCCTATCTTTTCTTGCATTTTGGCGCAATCTTGGCAGAAGCCTTTATTGATCGCTACATTTGGGTGATCGCATGAGTATTCAAAAACAACACGAACTGCACAATCGGCGCTCAGGTCGCAACATCGGACTTGGTCTGGTTTTGGCAGCATTTGTGGCAATCGTATTTGGTTTGACGGTCGTGAAAGTCACTGATGGCAATGTGAGCGCGGCCATTTCTGGGACTGAGGTGCAATAGATGACTAACAAGCGGAAAACAGTTGTACAAACGGTTAGCCTGGTTGTTTTCATGGGCGCGCTGGCCTGGGCGTCTGTGCCCCTCTATGATTGGTTTTGTCGTGTCACAGGGTTTGGTGGCGTTCCCAACACAGCGCAAACTGGGTCTGACGTGATCTTGGATAAAACGATCAAAGTTCGTTTTGATGCATCGCTTGACCGTGATATGCCATGGGAATTCAAGCCTGTCGAACGTCAGGTGGAAATGCGTATCGGCGAAACTGGTCTGGTATTTTACGAGGCCTATAACCCGACAGATCGCCCCGTTGCTGGCACCGCATCATACAACGTCACGCCCTATGAGGCAGGCAATTTTTTCACGAAAATTGATTGTTTCTGTTTTGAACAGCAAGTATTGCAACCAGGTGAACGGGTAGAAATGCCTGTGACGTTCTTTGTTGATCCCGAAATTGTGGATGACCGCGATGCCAAATACACCAAGGTCATTACACTGTCTTACACATTCTATGAAACCGACCTGCCGCAGGAAACCGCACAAGCGGATATTGCACAGGACGAAAATACAACCTTAAACTAAGCCTCCAATGAGGGAAAAATATGGCACACGTTAAAAATCACGACTATCACATTCTGGCCCCATCTTTGTGGCCGTTCTTGGCGTCTGTTGCAGCATTTGTTATGCTGTTTGGCGCGGTATTGTTTTTCCACGATGGTGGACCATGGTTGGGTCTGATCGGTTTTGTTGGGGTTTTGTACGTCATGTTTGGCTGGTGGGCTGATACAGTCAAAGAAAACCAAGCGGGCGATCACACACCTGTGGTTCTGATTGGTCTGCGCTATGGCTTTATCCTGTTTATTATGTCCGAAGTCATGTTCTTCTCTGCATGGTTCTGGAGTTTTTTCAAGCACGCGATGTACCCAATGGGCGAAATGAGCCCACTCGTTGACGGGGTTTTCCCACCAGCGGGTATTGAAACATTCGATCCTTGGCACCTGCCATTGATCAACACGCTGATCCTGCTGTGTTCAGGCGCGGCAGCGACATGGGCACACCACGCAATCGCGCATGAAAACAACCGCAAAGACATGATCAACGGTCTGGCAATTGCAGTGATCTTGGGTCTGATCTTTACTGGGTTCCAAGCCTATGAATACAGCCACGCAGCCTTTGGATTTGCGGGCAACATCTATGGCGCAAACTTCTTTATGGCGACTGGATTCCACGGGTTCCACGTGGTCGTGGGTACCATTTTCTTGTTCATCTGTATGTTACGCGCGATGCGCGGTCACTTTACACCTGACAGCCACCTAGGCTTCGAAGCGGCAGCATGGTACTGGCACTTTGTTGATGTCGTCTGGTTGTTCCTGTTCGCAGCGGTCTATGTTTGGGGCCAATAACACTGTTTACGACTTGATGCTGACGGCATCCTGTCGCATAAACACAGCGCGCGGGGTATCCCGCGCGCTTTTGCATTGAGGCCCCTTGTGAAACGACTTTTATTTTTGGTCATCGTTGCGGTTGTTGGAACCGGTGTGCTGTTGTCATTGGGCAAATGGCAATTGGATCGTTTGGCATGGAAACGCGCCATTTTGAACGAAATCGAAACGCGGATTCAGGATGCGCCCATTCCGTTGGCAGCAACCCTAGATCCGGTGGCTGATGAATATCAGGCGATCAATATTTCTGGTGACTTAACCCCAGACTATGTGCGCGTGTTAGGCGGGTTGAAAAATATCGGCGCCGTTCACAAAATCATCACCGTCCTTGATGCAGGCGGCCGCCGCATTCTGGTTGACTTGGGCTATGTCAAAATTGACGATGCAGTGCAGCTGAACTTGTCCGGCCCTGTGCAAATCCTTGGCAACCTGCATTGGCCCGAGGAAACGGACAGCTATACCCCAGCGCCAGATCTGGCCGCCAATTTGTGGTTCGCACGCGATGTTGATAAATTGGCAGCGCATCTAAATGCCGAACCTATTTTGATTGTGGCCAAGGAACTGATGCCGCAAATTGATGGGCTGACACCCCTGCCTGTGGATACGGCTGGTATTCCAAATGACCACCTAAATTACGCCATTACATGGTTTTCACTCGCCGCGGTTTGGGCCGCGATGAGCGCCCTGTTTTTCTGGCGCACCCGACAAAAGGTATCTGAGAAATGATGTATGTTTCGACCCGTGGCACTGCGCCAATCTTACCATTCCAAGACGCGATGCGCACCGGGCTGGCGCGCGATGGGGGGCTATATGTGCCCCAATCCATCCCGCAAATGTCGCAGGCCGATATCGCGGCACTGGCGGGCCTAAGCTATGAAGAGATTGCATTTCGTGTCATGCGCCCCTTTGTCGGTGATACATTCACAGATGAGGAATTCGGGGATATAATTGCCAAGGCTTATGCCAACTTTGGCCATTCCGCGCGCGCGCCTTTGGTTCAGTTGGATAACAACCATTTTTTGCTTGAATTGTTCCATGGTCCAACCTTGGCGTTCAAAGATTTTGCAATGCAGTTGATTGGCCAGCTGTTTCAGGTGGTCCTGACGCGTTTGGGCGAACGCATTACGATTGTAACCGCAACCAGTGGCGACACAGGATCCGCCGCGATGGAGGCCTTTCGCGGCTTAGATGCGGTTGATCTGTTTGTGATGTTCCCACACGGGCGCGTGTCCGAAGTGCAGCGTCGTCAAATGACCACGCCATCTGAAAGCAATGTCCATGCCTTGGCGGTTGATGGACATTTCGATGATTGTCAGGCCCGATTGAAAGATATGTTCAACGATTTTGAATTCCGCGATGGTGTCAAATTGGCGGGCGTTAATTCGATCAACTGGGCGCGCGTTCTGGCGCAGGTGGTGTATTATTTCTCATCCGCTGTTCAGCTGGGTGCGCCGCAGCGTAAGGTCAGCTTTACCGTGCCGACCGGGAACTTTGGTGATATTTTTGCAGGCTATATTGCCAAACAAATGGGGTTGCCCATTGATCGTCTGGTCGTGGCAACAAACCAAAACGACATTTTGCACCGTTGTTTGACGACGGGTGCGTATCATACGGGCGATGTATCACCGTCCATCAGCCCATCGATGGATATTCAGGTCAGTTCAAATTTTGAACGTGCGTTGTTTGACGCCTATGATCGTGATGGTGCGTCTGTCGTACAGTTGATGAATGATTTGAAAACCAAAGGTGGATTTGATCTGTCCCAAGGTATACTTGATCGCTTGCGTGATCAGTTTGACAGTGGCCGCGTGTCCGAGGATGAAACAATGGCCGAAATTTCGGCATCATTCACGGGACGTGCAGAATTGTTGTGTCCCCATTCCGCCATCGGGGTGCGTGTCGCAGACCAGTTGCGCGATACGGCGACACCTATGATAACACTTGCAACAGCACATCCAGCCAAGTTCCCTGATGCTGTGGAACGTGCCACGGGTCTGCGTCCACCTTTGCCAACCAGAATGGCGGATTTGTATGACCGAGAAGAGCGTGTGACCCGTGTCGCAAACGATCTGGATGCGTTAAAGACCGTTGTTTTGGATCGGATATAAAGCGTGAGCATAGAACATCATACATTGCCCAACGGCTTAAACATCGTCACCGAGCATATGCCAGGTTTGCAATCTGCATCCATTGGTGTTTGGGTCGCCGCTGGTGGCCGTGATGAAACAGCCGAACAAAACGGTATCGCGCATTTTTTGGAACACATGGCGTTCAAAGGGACAACAACACGCTCAGCCCTGCAAATCGCCGAACAGATCGAGGATGTGGGTGGATACATCAATGCCTATACATCGCGTGAAACCACTGCATATTATGTGCGCGTGTTGAACGATGATGTCCCTTTGGCGCTGGATATCCTCTCAGATATTTTACGCAACTCGGTTTTTGATCCACGCGAAATTGAAGTCGAGCGTGGCGTGATTTTACAAGAAATTGGCCAAACCCTAGATACACCAGACGATATCATTTTTGATTGGCTGCAAGAAACGGCCTATCCGGATCAATCTATCGGTCGGTCAATCTTGGGGCCTGATACAAATGTAAAACGGTTTTCCCGCGATGATTTGCAAAACTTTGTGGCGCAACATTATGGTGCGGGACGTATTGTTCTGGCCGCGGCCGGTGGCATCGACCATGATCAATTGCGCAATCTGGCAACCCAAGCTTTCGGTGATCTGCCGGCTGTTTCTGCCGCTGCGGCGCCATCTTTGGCACAGTTTAAGGCAGGTGAATTTCGCAAAGAACGGACATTAGAACAGGCGCATTTCACCTTGGGCTTTGAAGGGCCCAGTTATCGCGATGATGCGATATATACCGCGCAAATTTATGCAATCGCATTGGGCGGCGGAATGTCATCACGTTTGTTCCAAGAAATCCGTGAAAAACGTGGGTTGTGTTATACAATTTTTGCGCAGGCTGGCGCCTATGTTGATACTGGAATGACCACGATTTATGCGGGAACATCGGGTGAGCAGTTGGGTGATCTAAGTCTGCTGACCATCGACGAAATTAAGCGTGCGGCAGATGATTTGTCACAGGCTGAATTGGATCGGGCACGTGCGCAGATGAAGGCGGGCCTGCTCATGGGATTGGAAAGCGCATCAAACCGTGCAGAACGATTGGCCCGTATGATGCAAATTTGGGGTAAAATTCCCGATCTGTCCGAAACGGTCGAACGCATTGACGCGGTCGATCTGGACAAATTGCGGTCCTACGCACAGCACGTCGCCACCCAAGCCAAGGTGACCACCGCGCTTTATGGTCCAATCGGATCGGCGCCCGGTCTTGAGGAATTGGAATCCAGACGGGTGGCCTGAATGTTTCTGTTCAAAAAAAAGGTTCAGATTGATACAGAACGCCTGATCCTAAGGTTGCCCCAGCATGCTGATTTCCGCGCCTGGTCAACCTTGCGATATGAGAGTCAGGATTTTCTGTCACCGTGGGAACCCACATGGGCGCCCGATCATTTGTCGCGAAAATCCTTTGCCAATCGTGTGTATTGGTCGCAACGTTCGGTCAACGAAGGCACGGCCTTGCCCCTGTTTTTGGTGCGTCGCAGTGATCACCAGCTGATGGGCGCCATCACCTTGGATCCCATCCGCCGTGGGCCTGCGCAAACGGCCACAATGGGGTATTGGATCGGCCAGCAATTCGCCCGCGAAGGCTATATGAGCGAGGCCATTTCAGCATTGGTTCACTATGCCTTTGTCAAATTAGACCTAAGCCGCATTGAATCCGCCTGCCTGCCTGATAATGTGCCATCCCGTGGTGCGCTGGAAAAATGCGGATTCAAATACGAAGGCGTGGCCCAAGCCTATCTGCAGATCAATGGTCGTTGGCGCACACATGTGCTATATTCGTGTCTACGCGCAGATCGGCGCGGTAAAACGAATGTTGGCTTGGCCTAGGGGGTGATATGCTAAACACCGCAGATGCAATTGTTATTGCGGATTTGGCCGACCAGCTGCCCGATGGCATCCTATCCCCCGCAACCCCAAATTACCTTGAGGAACCGCGTGGCAAATGGCAGGGGCAGGCCGCAACCGTTGCCCGTCCGAAATCCGTGGAACAGTTGTCGCAAATTTTGGCATTTTGTAACGCGCGGCGCATTGGTGTTGTGCCCTATGGCGGGGGTACGGGTTTGGTTGGCGGGCAAATTATGCAAACGGGACCATTGCCCGTATTGGTGTCGCTGGAACGTATGAACCAAATCACCCAAGTGTTTCCATCTGAAAATGTTATGGTGGTGCAGGCCGGTGCAATTTTGGAAAATATCCAAGCCGCAGCAGCAGAGCATAGTCGAATATTTCCGCTGTCATTGGCATCCCAAGGGTCCGCGCAAATCGGGGGCAATCTGGCGACCAATGCAGGCGGGGTCAATGTGCTGCGCTATGGCAATGCACGCGATCTGTGTTTGGGCGTGCAAGCTGTGCTGGCTGATGGATCCGTCTACGACGGCCTGACCCGCCTGCGCAAGGATAACACAGGCTATGATCTGCGCAATCTGCTGATCGGGTCCGAGGGCACGCTAGGCATCATCACCGCCGCAGCCCTGAAATTATTCCCACAACCCGCCAGCATCGGAACCGCATTATTGGCCGTCACCAATCCGCAAGCCGCAGTCGATTTGTTGGCACTGGCACGCGATATCGCAGGCGAGGGTGTCAGCGCCTTTGAACTGATGTCGCGCATGGGGGTTACATTTTTGAACGAAACCCTGCCAGATTTTCCAATTCCTATGGATCCCTGTCCACAGTGGATGGTTTTGGTTGAATTCGGACTGGGGGCAGATGCCGATGCCGCGCTGACGCAGTTGTTTGAACAGGCCTATGATCAGGGTTTGGTCCAAGACGGGATCATCGCCAGTTCGCAATCACAGCGCACCAGCCTTTGGAATTTGCGCGAAACGATCCCAACCGCCAACCGCCTGATCGGATCCATCAGCAGTCACGATATTTCCCTGCCCATTTCGGCGGTGCCTGAATTCATCGAAACAGCGCCCGACCATATCGCGAAATTGGGTCAGTTCAGGATCAATTGCTTTGGCCATTTGGGGGATGGCAATTTGCACTACAACGTCTTTCCGCCGCAGGGCCGCGACAAAGCTGACTTTGCCAACATCGCGACCGAAGTTCAGAGCGTTGTTCATGATCTGGTGATGCAATACGATGGATCGTTCAGCGCCGAACATGGTGTGGGCCGACTGAAAACTGCCGATCTGGAACGCTATGCGAACCCGACCAAATTAACCATGATGCGTGCGATCAAAGTGGCGTTGGATCCAAATGGCATCCTGAATCCGGGTGTAATATTTTCGGGCGATTAACCCGCGGCCTGTGCCAATCGGCGCAGATGCATACGGTACAGGATCGGGGCCAAGACCCGATCATAAATCGCCCGTGACATTTGCAAAATAAGTGGCAATGACACGATCCAAGCCAGCGGCCGATAGCGCGGCATCATCCGCCAAATCACGACAAAGGCATCAACGCCCGAAACCACTTGGCCGTCATGTAACACATGCAACCGCCGCGCTGCTTGATCCGCTGTCACACCATAGGCGGCGGGATCAACGGTGTTCAGATCGTCAAACCCAAAGGGAATACCCCGCGCAATGGCATAGCGCTGGTAATGACAGATTTCAGCATTACAGATCGGACAATCCGCGTTGTAGAGGATGCGTGTGGTCATGTTGGTGAGATATTGCGTCACGGGCGAACTTCAAGATCGAGCTTGATATAAACGCGTGAGATGTAACTAGATAATTAGCACACGGCATAAGTTGTGCATAAGTTCCATAATTGATATAATCTCAGGTCATTGTTTAGTTTTATTTTCTAGTGAGGAAAGAAATGGCAAGAAAGTCTTTGAGTGGCGGATTAACTGTCTTTGAGAAATCTATATCCAAGAAATTGCTCGAAATTGGTTGGAGAAATCAGGATATCATACATCTCTTAAATATTGGGCGGGCGAGCACAATAAATCAGGGAAGGGTACAAAGGGTTTGCTTAACGACAAAACCATTTCATCCGCCACTGAAGAAGAATTGGAGCGTTTCCTAAAACGACAAGAAAGTTGGGATTTAAATACTGGCCTCAATCCATTTGTGCCCGAACATCTCAGGCTTTGGCGCGCGCGGGAAGCGATGCTGTCAGCGATAGCAATTTTCAATAATCCGCAGCAGTTTTTCAAGGCTGAAAGTTTTTGCGTGAACGCATGTATTGCTTGGACCTATTTGTTACATCATGCTTACACGCTGGCAAAAGGTAGCGAGCCAATCAATTCGAACGGTAAATATCTTTCATTAAGCGATATGATCACAAAACCTTATGCCGGCCTACACTATGAACAACAAGCGAACTTAAAGAGTGTGATCGAAATTAGGGATGACGCCGTTCATAGATATCTTGACCCCAATGACGAGCGGATTTTTGACGCGTTGTTTTTATCATGTGCAATAAATTTTGATTTCGCGCTTCGTACAATTGGAGGGGAAAAGAAAACTATTGCTGATAAATTGACGTTTGCGTTACATTTGTCTGCGCCAAAACTAAACAATACTAACATTTCCCTTTCAGCAAACCTTCCAAACCATGTTTCGCAAAAAATTGACTCGATTGTTAATCCAACTGATCCAAAGTTGCAGAGTAGTGATTATCAATCTGTGATACGTGCGCAGTTGGTGAAGGGAAATGCGCAAGATTCAAGTACGAGAATAATCAACACGGGACAGGCAAATGGTGTTGCAGTGTTGCATCCAACACCGATGAATAAACCCCGACTGATCGCAACGGAAGTAGTGCAAAAGGTTGCCAAAAGACACCCTGGTTTCAAGATGACTTCCCATACAATCGCGTGGAAGTACTTCAAAGTAAGGGAGGCAAACCCATCATTATCAACCGATGAAAAGTACTGTTGGGCGGAGGTTCGTGGAAAGTCGGTTAATTACAGTTACTCAGATGCTTGGGTTGAAAAGCTAATCGACGAATTAAATAAATACCCCAATGCAATAAATGACTGGAAGGCAAAAATGACTAGTTAGATCGGTCTCAAAGTCGTATTTATTTGAGTACCCCCCACAAATCATATTCCCCTGCTTCGTCCACCTCGACCGTAACGATATCGCCGACGGACAGGTTTTCGAACCCTTCGTCGATAAACAGGTTGCCGTCGATTT
>CAZWFE010000033.1:0-26292 GCA_964633145.1 uncultured Phaeobacter sp.
GCGTGCCATCACCCAATTCCGGCCGATAGCACCCTGATTTTCGCAGTTTATCGGCGGGCTGGTGCCCTGCACGCTGTAATCGGCAATCACAACCGCCCGCGTGGGATCGTGGGCCAAAATGCCCGCGACGATAATCCCGCAACTGTCTGATCGCGCATGCCCCGTCACGGGGGGATCAACCGCCACCACAACGCGGGCCAATTCGGGACAGGTGTCCACAGTCAGCTGCGCCAAATCCGGATCGCGCCACAATGCGCCATCGACCGCATCAATCAAAACGCCGTCCAGTTCCTGTTGCCCCAAACGGGTGCCGGCATAGCGTGCGTTTACCTCGGCCAGAAAACTGGCGGCCAGATTGGCACGGTTCGCCGATGTGGGGGCATGGGTCATCACGGTGCTGGGGCTGGCGAGCAGGGTTTTTAACACATCCACCGCCCGCGGTGTTGTCGTCACACAAACACGCGGATCATCGCCCAACCGCAAAGCAAATTGCAGCATATCCCATGTGTCCTGCCCATTGCGCCATTTGGCCAATTCATCACACCATGCGGCATCAAATTGCGGCCCCCGCAGCCCTTCGGGGTCATGGGTGGAAAATATCTGCGCCGTGGCCCCATTGGGCCAGATCAGCCGTTTTTTCGTGGCCTCCCACTTGGGGCGGCGATCGGGGGGCGAACAGGCCATGATGCCACTGTCGCCAAAAATCATCACATCACGCGCCTGATCCAGCGTTTCGGCCACCAAGGCCACGCGCGATGCGCGGCCACCGTCCAAGGGGCGCGGACCCTCGACCATGGCGCGGACCCATTCGGCGCCCGCACGGGTTTTACCCGCCCCACGGCCGCCCAAAATGACCCACGATCGCCAATCCCCATCAGGGGGCAATTGATGATCCATCGCCCAAAATTCGAACAAAAAAGGGAGAGCCATAAGCTCTCCCTCGGAAAGGTCACTTAGAAACCTTTCCTTGATCGCAACATCGGCGCAAGCGATCCAATCTGCACCCGATCTGAGACTTGGCTTGAGCCAGGTCAAGTCCGTAATCTCCTGATATTCCTTTTCTTTTTCGGTTGTGTTCTGCAACAGTTCTTTCCGCTTCATAGGCCAGCTTTAGCCATCCCCTAAGGTCTTGGAACAGCTTGCGGACTTCGGTTTCGGTTACAACGTCCCCAGAGTGAACCCGTTGTGCGAGGTTTTCTATATCTTGGGCAAAACTGCTAAGTGTCCGTTCCAGCCGTTCAAATTCGGATGATAATGGATTTGCCTTGTCGTCCGGGGTGATTAAAATCATGTGATTTCAGGTTCCTTTGCTATGGTCCCCTGTCCAAACATGCCGGTCATGTTCAGCGCATCCGTTATGCCCGAAACAGGCAAAAAAATCCACAAAATCAATTATTTGCAACGTGCGTGGCGGTAACAATTTAGCAAGACATAAAAAACCCCCACACAACATATTGTGCGGGGGTCAAAATAAAGTGATTCAGGTTTTGTTAACCACGGGATCAATCGGTGGCGCGCTCGGCCTCGATCTGGCGCCATTTTGCAACATTGGCGTTGTGTTCGGCCAAGGTTTCGGCAAAGGCATGACCACCCGTGCCATCGGCGACAAAGAATATATAGCGGCTGTCATCGGGATTGACCGCAGCCGCAATCGCATCGGCCCCGGGGTTTGCGATGGGTGTGGGCGGCAGGCCACGGATCACATAGGTGTTCCACGGTGTTTGCCCCCGCAATTCAGACCGCCGCAAACCACGGCCCAACACGCCCTGCCCCTTGGTGATGCCATAGATCACCGTCGGGTCGGTTTGCAGTGGCATGCCCTGATTCAACCGATTGATAAATACCGAACTGACCAATCCGCGTTCATCGGGAACGGATGTTTCCTTTTCAATGATAGAGGCCAGGATCAATGCCTCTTCTTTGGATTTCAGCGGCAAATCGGCGGCACGGTTTGTCCATGCCTGATCCAATATCGACGTTTGGCGCGCCACCATATCCGCGATCACAGACGCGCGTGTGTCGCCCGATGCGACCTCATAGCTAAAGGGGGCCAATGTGCCCTCGGCTGGGATTTCGGTAATATCGCCTTGCAACACCTCGATCCCGTTGATTGCTTGGACCACTTGCCAGCTGGTCACACCTTCGGCCATGGCGATGCGGTGGCGGGTGGCCATGGCATCCAGAACACGGGTATAGTCGCTGGGCGCGTCATCGCCCATTTTGAATGCGGCCCGTTCCACGAACCGTTCGGTCGCCGGATCCAATTCGCGCACCTGAACGGTGGTCGATGCTACGCCGATGCGATAGACGATTTCTGTGCCGCAGGTGTTTGCCCCACCCTTGGTAATCAGATCAACGACCTGATCCATGGATGCCGCCGCAGGGATCAAAAAACTGCCTGCTTTCAACTGGTTCGCTTTGCCGTTGTATTCGGCACCGATGCGAAACAGCGATGCACTGGAAATGGCACCTTGTTTTTTCAGATCATCAGCGGTGTCGTAAAATTTGCTGCCTGGCGCCACGCGCAGACAGATCCCCTGATCCAAGGGGCCAGCCTGCATATATTCGTTTTTCGCCCAAAGGCCAGCAATACCGACGCCCAAAAACAAAACGATCAAGAATGTCAGTGCGTTAGATGCAACGCTGCGCCACATTACGATACCTTACCCAACAGCAAACTTGCATTTGTGCCACCAAATCCAAAGGAATTGGACAGCGCGTAATTGATTTCACGTTCGCGTTTGACATTGGGTGCCAAATCAACAGCCGTTTCAATCGCAGGTGTGTCCAAGTTGATGGTGGGCGGAGCCACCTGATCCCGGATTGCAAGGATGGTGAATATCGCTTCGACCGCGCCGGCGGCACCCAGCAGGTGACCGATGGATGATTTGGTCGATGACATGGTCAATTTGCTGGCCGCGTCGCCCATCATGCGTTCCACGGCCCCCAATTCGATCACGTCAGCCATGGTTGATGTACCGTGTGCGTTGACATAATCCAGTTGCGCAGGATCCAAATTCGCCTTGGCCAGCGCCGCGCGCATGGCGCGTTCGCCGCCTTCGCCGTCCTCAGACGGCGCGGTGATGTGATAGGCGTCACCTGACAAACCATAGCCCAGCACCTCGGCATAGATTTTCGCGCCACGCGCTTTGGCGTGTTCGTATTCCTCAAGCACCACAATACCCGCACCTTCGCCCATCACAAACCCATCGCGGTCCGCGTCATAGGGGCGCGATGCGGTTTTTGGGTCATCTTCGCGTTTGGTGGACAGCGCTTTGCAAGCGTTAAATCCGGCGATCCCGATTTCACAGATGGCCGCCTCGGCGCCGCCGGCAATCATCACGTCCGCATCTGATGTCATAATCAAACGGGCCGCATCGCCAATGGCATGCGCGCCAGTGGAACAGGCGGTAACAACCGAATGGTTTGGCCCCTTGAAGCCGTATTTAATCGACACCTGACCAGAAATCAGGTTGATCAAAGCCCCTGGGATAAAGAATGGGGACACACGGCGCGGGCCTTTCTCGGCCATCATCAATGTGGTGTTTGCAATCGAATTCAGACCACCAATGCCCGATCCAATCATCACACCTGTGCGCTCAAGGCTTTCGGTGTCCTCGGGCATCCAACCGGAATCTTCGACCGCTTGTTGGGCAGCGGCAATGCCATACAGGATGAAATCATCCACCTTGCGGCGTTCTTTGACCTCCATCCAGTCGTCAGGATTAAAGGTGCCGTCGCTGCCGTCGCCATAGGGCACTTCGCAGGCGTATTTCGTCGTGACACGCGATGCATCAAAGCGGGTGATCGGCCCTGCCCCAGATTGCCCCGCCAACAGACGTGACCATGTTTCTTCGACACCGCAAGCCAACGGCGATACCATTCCCAATCCAGTTACAACCACTCGACGCATGTTCATGCCCCTCTTATCTAATAATCTTAACTCAGGACATACCGCGCTTTGGCCCTTGTGGGCAAGATCTATGCACCGCAATCACAGCGGTTTTCCTGATTTTTTCGCAACAAAGCCTAGAAAATAAAAAAACCCCTGACCATACGATCAGGGGTTTCAAATTCGAAAATCAGATCCGCGCGCTTAGGCTGCTTCGGAAATGAATTTAACCGCGTCACCAAATGATTGGATGTTTTCAGCCGCGTCATCAGGAATTTCAATGCCGAACTCTTCTTCGAACGCCATTACCAATTCAACTGTGTCCAAGCTGTCTGCGCCTAGATCGTCGATGAAAGACGCGCTTTCGACAACTTTGCTCTCGTCAACGCCTAGATGATCAACAACGATTTTTTTTACGCGGTCTGCGATATCGCTCATTTTAGTATCCTCATATTTTTTGGGCCAGGCCCGATGTCATACCCACCTGTATCAGGCCGGAACAATACCCCGTGTCAGGGCGGTTTAAACTGCAAAGCAGCCAAAGACGACCCGCATGTGCTGGCCGACCCTTCATTGCGCTATACCATAATGAACAGGTTTGGCAAATAATTTCAGCATCAGAATGTGACCTAAGGGCATGTATTCAGCCCGCAAATGGCAATTTTTTTCCGATCACCCTGTATTCGGGCCGAAACATCGCGCCAAACATAACGCAGATCATCCCAAACGGGAATCATTACACCCCCCAATGAAAAAGCCGGCCATTTCTGACCGGCTTTCGTAAAATAGATCTATAATCAGATCAGATCATCGCCATGCCGCCATTCACGTGCAGCGTAGAACCCGTCATATAGCCCGCTTGATCCGATGCCAGATACAGCACCGCCGCCGCAATATCACCGGGTTGGCCCATACGTCCGGCCGGAATTTGCGTCAGAATGTTTGATTTCTGATCATCGTTCAATTTATCGGTCATGGCCGTCTGGATGAAACCGGGGGCCACTGCGTTGACGGTGATGCCACGGCTTGCCACCTCATAGGCCAGTGATTTTGACATGCCGATCATGCCCGCCTTGGACGCGGCATAGTTGCCCTGACCGGGGTTGCCGGTGGTGCCCACAACCGAACTGATGTTCACGATGCGACCCCAGCGGGCCTTCATCATGCCGCGCAACACGCCGCGACACAGGCGCATCGTGGCGGTCAGGTTTACGTCCAGCACAGAATTCCATTCATCATCTGACATCCGCATGAACAGGTTATCGCGCGTGATGCCCGCGTTATTGACCAAAATATCAACGCTGCCCATCGCAGCCACCGCCTGTTTTGGCAGTGCCTCGACCGCGTCGGCATCGGACAGGTTACAGGTCAGCACATGGACACGATCGCCCAATTCTGCGGCCAATTCGTCCAATGGTCCCTGACGTGTACCCGAAATCGCGACCGTTGCGCCCGCTGCATGCAGCGCCTTGGCGATTTCGCCACCAATGCCACCCGATGCACCCGTGATCAGCGCATTTTTTCCTGTTAAATCAAACATGTTCTCTCCTTATTTCAGGTCCTAATTCAGGCTAGCGGCAGCATCGGCCACATCCGCGGCCGTACCAACAGCACGGCACGTTGTTTCCTTGGCAATGCGGCGCACCATGCCTGACAATGCTTTGCCAGCGCCGATTTCCCACATTTCGGTGACGCCCTGTTCGGCCATCCACTGAACAGATTCGCGCCAGCGTACAGCACCGGTGACCTGTTCGACCAACAGGTTGCGGATCAACATTGGTTCGCTGACCGCCTCGGCGCGGACATTGGACACGACCGGCACAGCAGGTTCGTTGATATTCACATCATCCAAAGCTTGGGCCATTTTTTCCGCGGCAGGCGCCATCAGGGCGCAATGGAACGGGGCAGACACGGGCAGGATCAACGCCCGTTTCGCACCGGTTTCTTTGGCAATGGCTACGGCACGTTCAACGGCCGCTTTGGATCCCGACACAACCACTTGGGACGGGTCGTTATCGTTGGCAGCTTGGCACACCTCGCCTTGGGCGGCGGCATCGGCCACTTGGGTCACGGTTGTAAAATCCAATCCCAAGATCGCAGCCATGGCCCCCTGTCCCACTGGAACGGCCGCCTGCATCGCCTGCCCGCGCAACCGCAACAAACGTGCCGCATCTGCAACGCTGATGGCACCGGCCAGTGCCAGTGCGGAATATTCGCCCAAGCTATGACCCGCAACAAACGCGGCCGCAGAAATATCGACGCCCTCAGATTCCAGCGCACGAAACGCCGCCATGGATGTGGCCATCAAGGCCGGCTGCGCATTTTGCGTCAGGGTCAGTGTTTCGATGTCACCGTTCCAGATCATGTCACTTAACGCTTCGCCAAGCGCATCGTCGACCTCTTGGAATACAGCGCGTGCTGCGGGATAGGCATCCGCTAGGTCACGCCCCATTCCAATGGTTTGTGCCCCCTGACCGGGGCAAATAAAGGCTCGTGCCATCAGAAATCTCCTGTCGTGTGTATTTTGTGTTCAGATACCTAAGCGGACACATGCATGCAATGGCAGATCATGTTAATTTGCCCGATCACGCGCCAAACGATAAATATGCCACGACGCATGTCCAACCCACGGCAGCACCAAAAACAGCCCTAAAAACCCGGGCAACATCGCTATGAAAGACACCAGCGCAATAATCGCGGCCCATACGATCATGGTGATGAAATTATTTTGCACCACCTGAAACGATGTGATCATCGCGGTGACAAAATCCACCTCGCGGTCCAACAATAGTGGCAGGGAAATAACCGTAATCATGTAAACCAGCAGTGAAAACGCAGCCCCAATCACGGTGCCAAAGCCCAGCATCATCAACCCATTTGGGGTCAAAAACACATCGATTGAACTGGAAATGTTGGTCATCACAGACAACCCCATAAACAGCGCAAATATCATATGACCCAGAAAAAACCAAAACAGCAGTATCACGATAATGACCGCGCTAATCGACGGCAGCTGGCGTTTGCGTTGATGGGCAATGACGGTCAAAATATCCGCCCAGTTCAGCGGCAGCCCCATGTCCAAGCGACGCGACACTTCGTACAATCCGACGGCAGCAAATGGCCCGATAATGGGAAACCCTGACACCACCAACACCGCCCAATACGTCTGTCCCGTGGCATAGGCCAGATACAACATCCCCCACCCCAATGCGACATATACACCCGCAAAAAACAGGCCAAAGCGCGGGGCCGTGCGTAAATCGTTCCAGGCCAGTCGACAGGCATGTTGTATCAAAGCAAAGTCGATGCGACCTATCGTTGGCACACCTAATGGCCGGTCAGAATATGGCATACTATAAAAATTCCCGTGGTTTTTCACACCACAGTGACGCAAGCGCTATCACAAATCAAGCCCCTGGCCACGCCCCGATCAGATGGCGGGCGCGGTCTGGGTATAGGGGTGTGCCACATGCCAATCCTGTGCATAGCCCAACAGGCGCGCATCAGATCCCTTGGCCCCAATCAACTGCATCCCCGCAGGCAGGCCAGTTTCGCCAAACCCAATCGGCAGGTTCACGACCGGCAAACCGATCAAACCAGCTGGGATCACAACCTGCATCCAGCGATGATAGGTGTCCATCGCTACTCCATTAATGTCAGTCGGATGCACCCATGTTTTGTCAAAGGGCCATGTCTGTGCAGATGGCAGTATCACTGCATCATATGTGTCAAACAACGCGGCCGCGCGCATGTACCATTGGCTGCGGATCACCGATGCACGATGAATGTCGATGACGGATAATTTCAAACCGTTTTCAATTTCCCACACGGCAGCGGGCTTTAACAAATCGCGTGTTTTGGGATTGTCATAGAGGGCAAACAACCCCGCACAAACGGCCCAGTGGCGCAATGTGGTCCAAGCCTGCCACAACGCATCCATATCAAAGGGCGCATCTACGACATCAACGCGTGCCCCCAAATTTTCCAAATTCTGCACCGCGTCTTGGGTTATTTCCATAATCCCGGGTTCCGTGGGCAATTCCCATGATCCCAAATACCCGATGCGCGCACCGCTTAGGCTGTGGCTTTGCATATCGGTCAGAAAATCTTGGGCCGTACGGCCATGGGGCTGGCGCGGATCTGGCCCCGATTGGACCCCCAGCAACAGGGCCAAATCACGCGGGCTGCGCGCCATTGGGCCATTGGTCGCCAACTGTTGACCAAATGTATCGCCCAAGGGTTCACTGGGCACCAAACCCCATGTAGGGCGCATGCCATAGACGTTGTTCCACCCTGCCGGATTGCGCAGCGATCCCATCATATCCGACCCATCCGCAATCGCCACCATCCGTGTGGCCAATGCCACCGCAGCCCCGCCCGATGATCCCCCCGCCGAACGTGTGGTATCATAGGCGTTGGACGTGGTGCCGTGGACAGGGTTGAACGTATGACTGCCCAAGCCAAATTCAGGCGTATTTGTTTTGCCAAAAATATTGGCCCCCGCCGCGCGCATGCGGGCAACAAACAGGTCGTCCTGGTCGGCGGGTTTCATTGGAAAGGCAGCTGATCCCATAGATGTGGGAAAGCCTTGGGCATTTGACAGATCTTTGACGGCCAATGGCAAACCGAATAACGCACCTGATTTATCGGCCTGTGCATCTTGGGCGCGTGCCGCATGCAAAATGGTATCAGTGTCGGCCATCGACACAATCGCAGTATGTTTGGGGTTTACGGCAGCCACGCGGGACAGCGTTTGTTGCATGACCTCAACCGCGCTGACTTTGCCTTGGCGGATAAGTGCGACCAAATCCACTGCATCTAAATCCAGGATATCCATTATGTTCCCCTGTCGTGATTTCGGCCCCTATAACGCCTTTGGCCCCTGTCGTGCGTGTGGCGCGTTTGGCAAGTTATCTATATTTTTTTCCGCAATGCCAATAAAAAAGTGCCAAAAAAACACCCGCCCAAAAACGAATGGACGGGTGAATATGTAGGCGATGGACCCAAAACTGGGCCCAAGGGCCGCTTAGGCTGCGTCGGACAATATGGTTTTCAGCGTATCATCAATTGCGGCTGTGGTTTTGTTGATTTCGCCAATCGCGGTCGATTGTTCGCGAACCGTGGCAGATACATTTTGAATGACCTCGGCCACTTCAAAAATACCATCGGCGATATCATCCAAAGCTTCGCCGGATTTGTTCACAACTTCTGAACCATATTGCACTTGCTTTGTGCTTTGTACGATCAGTTCGGAAATATCACTGGCCGCCTTGGCCGAGCGCGCCGCCAATTGCTGAACCTCGGCGGCGACCACCGCAAACCCACGCCCCGCAGCGCCTGCGCGTGCCGCCTCGACCCGCGCATTCAACGCCAAAAGGTTCGTTTGGAATGAAATTTCATCGATCAATTTTGTAATGTTCGAGATTTCATTAGAACTGTTGCGAATGTCGCCCATTGCAGCAATTGCCGTTTTAACAGTTTGCGTACCGCGATCTGATTTATCCTTGATCGACGTGCTTTTGGTGCGTGCCTGATCTGCCATTTCTGCGGCCACATTGACCGAATGCGACAGTTGTTCAATCGCCGTTGCCGCGCGTTCCAGTTCTGACGCGACATAGCGTGATTGCTCCAATTTTTCTTTGGCCTGCTGGGACGCCTCAGATGCTTCTTGCAGTGCTTTCGCGCGGGATTCGTCTTCGAATTTTTGCGCTTTGCGGGTTTCATCACGAAAGACAGCCAAAGCAATAATCAAAGCGCCCAATTCGTTTTTATGCGCCCGTGGCAAAGTAATATCCAAATTACCGCCCGCCATTTCTTTGGCCGCATCAACCAAACGCGCGACCTGCGCCCGCAGCACCAATACCAAAAGCCCCGCAATCGCAATCGTGGCAATTACCGCCGCCAATGCACCCCACAAAATGGTCATGTAGTCGCCCCAGATTCTGGCGATTTTGTCGTCGATTATGACCAACACATCGTCCAGCGCCTTGGTTCCCAGGCTGCGCAGATCGCCGTGGACCATGTTGTAAATTTCAATAAACTGCGCCTGATCGTAACCTTGGAAATTACCAAATTGACCCCACGCAACAACAATGTCGCGCAATTCCAACATGGATTGATAGGGTTCGCTGCTGACCATTGTTTGATACATTTCAGCCTGTTCCGGCGGCGCAGAGCGTTCAAATTTCTTGAAAAACACAGCTTGGCGTTTGGTGATATCACCCAGCTGTGCAATGTTGGTTTTGTCCCAACGCCCCACCTGAAACGCCCCTGCGCCCAAGGCATGTTCCATCGCGAAATATTCTGTCGCGTTCAATAAATACACCGAGGTCACCAAACTATGCGACACCTCGGCGTGATCGGAAAATGCCACGGCGTCTTCGACGAAATCAATCACGATTTGATTGATGGCACTATAAAGTTCAATCACGTCAAACGCCGAATAGGTTATGACTTGGGTGTCTTGACGCAATGTTGCAATATTTGCCAAAGCCTCCACAATCAGGTCCAAATCTTGGGTGATTGTATCGTTTATTTCGATTGCACGCAGGTTTTGAATGTCGACCAAGATTTTCTCAATAACTTGGTCAGTGACCACAATACTGGCTTGGTACGCCTCAAGGCCATCTTTGCCACGTGTGGCAACAAAGGGCAGCGCAGCCGTGCGTTCGCGGCTAAGTGCATCGACCAAATCCATGCCAATCCTGCTGAATTGGACCACATCATTGACTTCGATGATTTTAGTGTATTTCGTGTTTTGCTGCCAAATTTGTGCCCCGACAAGCGCCAGTGCCAGCAAGACTGGCACAGACAATGCCAATCCTAAAACCGTGACCAACCGTCTGGCTTGTATAAAACCTATGATGCTGTGCATTCTATGGTGTCCTTTGTCCGCGATAATCGTCGAATAGCTTAACGGACAAAACACCCATCTGATTAGTAATGGGCTATAAATTATCAAAATGACTTATGAATTTTGATTGGATCGTGGGCCGGATCCTGCGTTGGTACAGTGGTTATGACCGTTGGATGATCAATCTATGCTGTTCGCATCCGCACGCGATTTGCCAGATACATCCATCGCCAAAGTCGCCGCCATAAAGGCATCTAGATCGCCATCCAAAACACCCTTGGTATCGGATGTTTCATGCCCTGTGCGCAGGTCTTTGACCATTTGATAGGGCTGCAAGACATAAGACCGGATTTGGTTGCCCCAGCCTGCGTCGCCTTTGTTTTCATGCGCCTCATTGATGGCGGCATTGCGGCGATCCAATTCCATCTGATACAGGCGCGATTTCAACGCCTTCATCGCGATATCACGGTTTTGGTGTTGCGATTTTTCGGAACTGGTCACAACGATCCCTGTTGGATTGTGTGTAATCCGCACGGCCGAATCTGTTGTATTGACGTGCTGTCCACCCGCGCCCGAGGATCGGAATGTATCAATACGAATGTCCGCTGGATTGACCTGAATATCAATGTTGTCATCCACAACAGGATAGACCCAGACCGAACAAAACGACGTATGCCGTTTTGCAGCACTGTCAAAGGGTGAAATCCGCACCAAGCGATGCACGCCGCTTTCGGATTTTAACCAGCCATAGGCATTGTGCCCCGTGATTTTATAGGTCACGGACTTGATTCCGGCCTCTTCTCCTGGGGTTTCGGATTGCATTTCAACGGTATAGCCCGATTTTTCCGCCCACCGCACATACATGCGTGCCAGCATAGATGCCCAATCGCAGCTTTCGGTGCCGCCTGCGCCTGAATGGACCTCAAGAAAGGTATCATTGGCATCCGCTTCGCCGTTCAACAAGGCCTCAAGCTCTTTGGCGGCGGCTTTTTTGACCAAGGCGCGAATGGCGTTTTCGGCATCTTCGACGACCTCTTGATCGTCCTCCATTTCGCCCAATTCCATCAATTCGATGTTATCGTTCAAATCCTGCTGCATGCTGTCGTGATTGGACACAGAATCAACCAAAGCCTGACGTTCGCGCATCAATTTCTGCGCATTCTCAGGATCGTTCCACAGATCGGGATCTTCGACGCGGGCGTTGAATTCTTCTAGGCGATGATGGACCGTTTCCCACCCCATGCGCTGGCGCAACAAATCCAAGGATTTGTTGATTTCAGAAACCATATTTTGAATATCTGCGCGCATGTTTCACCTTGTTCGTCAGTATTTGATTTATCACTCTTGCGCCCTCATTATCCCAGCCCGACACATGTGGCAAGATGGACCAAGAACAGATTTATAGGTTCGCAATGCGTTAATATAGCCCGCCTGAGCTAAGCGTACCAAGCGTGGCCTTGGGACCGATTTTGACCTGATTGCCCGTTGAGGTGGTCACCGTTTTTGTGTCTGACCCATCTAGGCGGATGATCTCAAAATTGCCGCCCATGGCAAAGCCACCATCGAATGTCACGCCAAACACGGGCTCTTCGCCTTCTCGGAAATATTCGGCGACCACATAATCGCCCTGCGCATCATCACTTAGCCGCGCGCCCGTGCTGCGGTCGATGTTGATGAAAACGCCGCCTTCGGGCACACGAAACGGACCGCCGCCGAATTTTTCGACCGCTGCCAGCATAAATTCATTGAACACAGGACCGCACATGCCGCCGCCTGATGTACCCCGCCCCATGGGACGCGGAATATCATAGCCGATGTAACACCCAGCCACGATGTTCGACGTAAAGCCAACAAACCACGCGTCCTTGGCATCATTGGTGGTTCCTGTTTTGCCTGCTGCAGGCACAGGCAGATTGACATAGGATGCGGCCGTGCCGCGATCGACAACGCCCTTCATCATGGATGTCAACTGATAGGCCGTAATCGCATCCATCACGCGTTCGCGGTTTGACACGATATAGGGGCCTTTGCCATCTGATAACCGTTCCAAATCACAATTCAAACAGCGGCGTTGATCGTGGCGGTACACGGTTTTGCCAAACCGATCCTGTATCCGGTCCACCAAAGTGGGTTCCACCCGTTCGCCCCCATTGGCAAACATCGCATAGGCCGCCACCATTTTGAATAATGTGGTTTCCTCAGACCCCAATGAATTGGCCAAAAACCGGCCCATATTGGAATACACGCCAAATTTTTCGGCATAATCAGCAATGGTATCCATGCCCACAACCTGTGCCAAACGGATGGTCATCAAATTTCGCGACCGTTCGATGCCTGTGCGCAGGGGCGTTGGGCCATAAAACTGGTTTGACGCGTTTTTGGGGCGCCACAGACCTTGGGGGGTGTCAACCTCGATCGGTGCGTCAATCACAATCGTCGCGGGGGAATATCCACTATCTAGGGCCGAGGCATAGACAAAAGGTTTGAAACTGGATCCCGGTTGGCGGTCAGCCTGTGTGGCGCGGTTGAACACAGATGTTTGGTAATCAAATCCACCTTGCATCGCGATCACACGGCCCGAATTGACGTCCATCGCCATAAAGGCGCCCTGCACGTCGCTGGTTTGGCGCAACGACCAGCGAATAAAACTGCCGTCTTCGTCTTTGGTGATGGCGCGAACATAAACGACATCGCCCAAATCCAACAAATCCTGCGCGCGTTTGGCCTGTGGGCCCAATTCGCCATCGTCGCGCAATTTGCGCGCCCATGTCACATCACGTTCGGTAATCCAATGCCCCTCGGGATCATCATCAACCCCATCAATACCGATGCGGGCTTTACCCCCTTCGAATCCCAAAACAACGGCCGGATACCATTGGTTATCCAAATAAATCGTCCGCGATACCCGCAGATCGTTTAGCGCATCGCGCCATGTGGTTTTGGCGTCCAACTGGGTCAAATCAATGCGCAAGCCCGTGCCGCGCCACACACCTTGGTTGCGGTCGTATTTTTCCAATGCCCGCTGCAATGCTGTCGCCGCGACTTTTTGCATTTCGGGGTCGATGGTCGCACGCACGCTCATCCCTGCGGTGAAAAATTCATCTTCTCCAAAGGTGCGGGTCAGCTGGCGGCGAATTTCATCCGTAAAATAATCGCGCGGCGGCAATACGGCGCGGAAACTGTCGAAATCGCCATTTTGCACCGACCGCAGCGGCTGGGCGCGTTCAGTTTCATAGGTGGCCTGATCTAGATAGCCATTTTGCAGCATTTCGCGCAGCACATAATTGCGCCGTTGCAGCAGGCGATCTTTGCGGCGCACGGGGTGATAATCGGACGGTGCCTTGGGCAAGGACGCCAAAAACGCAGCCTCATGCGGGGCCAATTCCGCCAATGTTTTGTTGAAATAGGTCTGCGCCGCTGCCGTCACACCATACGAATTTTGACCCAGAAAAATTTCGTTCAAATACAGTTCAAGGATCTTTTCTTTGGTCAGCGTTTGTTCAATGCGCGTGGCTAGGATGATTTCTTTGATTTTACGTTCAATACGCCGCGATCCATCCAGCAGGAAATTTTTCATCACCTGTTGCGTGATCGTTGACGCCCCGCGCAGGTTTGACCCGCGTGATCGCGCAGCGTCGACAGCCGCGGATGCAATCCCGCGCAGATCATAACCGGGATGGTTATAGAAATTTTTATCCTCAGCCGAAATAAACGCCTGCTTGATCAGCACGGGAATTTCTTCGGCGGGTGTAAACAGGCGGCGTTCTTTGGCAAATTCGTCAATCAAACGCCCTTGGGATGAATAAATCCGGCTGATCGTCGGCGGGTGATATTGGGCCAAGGACGCATGACTGGGCAGATCGCGCCCATAAATCCAAAACACCGCGCCCAGCGACAGAGCAAAGGCGATGATCCCCAAAGTAAGGGCGGTGAAGATAGCCCCGAAAAAGCTTAGTATAAAGCGAAACACGCCGACCCCCTGATCACGATGTCTGTGTGTTATAAGCGCCCCAATGCCCAAGGTCAAAAGGCTTGTGCTGAAATTTGCCGAAAACCTGTGTCAGATCGCGGGGTTTAATCATTGACGGCGCAGCGTTGCCGCCGCCGCGTCTTGGTCTTTCCATTCCAGCACCGCCCGCATAATCGCATCTGCAAATGACTGGCGCCATTCGGTATTTTTAAGGTTTTTCAGATCTTTAGGCGACGACATAAAACCAGCCTCGACCAAGACAGACGGAATATCGGCCGCCTTAAGCACCGAAAAATCAGCCCCGCGATGCGGACGCCCATTCACGTGATCTAGGGATCGATCAAATTCACGCACAAGCACCTTGGCCAAGGCAATCGAACGCGGTTGGGTTTCTTGGCGTGCCAGCTCCATCAAAATACCGGTCACTTCGTCATCGGCGCCACTTAGATCGACGCCAGCCAAAATTTCTGTTCGGTCATGGCGCGCGGCCAGTTTTGCCGATGCCGTATCTGTCGCCTGTTCGGACAGAGTATAGACCGTTGCGCCACTGGCCTGCCCTTCGGTCACGATATCCGCATGCAGCGATATGAAAACATCCGCCGCCTCGGCATGGGCGATTTCGATGCGCTGTTCTAGTGGCACAAACACATCCTGATCGCGGGTCATGACCACGCGCACATTGTCATTTCGGCGCAATGCGTCGCGCAACATGCGCCCCAAGGACAGCATCAAATCAGCCTCGGCTGCGTCACCGACCTGTGCGCCCGGATCTATGCCGCCATGTCCTGGATCAATGGCAACCACAAATGGCGCATTGCGATCACGGGTTTTGCGCGTGATCGAAGCAGGTGGCAACCCTGCCACGACTTGGCGATTTGGCGGGCCTGCAACGCTGGCAAATTCTGCCGCCGTCGTTGCTGTCAATTCCAATGTCAACAAACCCGTTTGATCGCCCGCAGCAATTGCCAGCCCTGATTGTGCAACCCGCAATGGTTGGGCCAAATCAAACACCATACGCGACCAACCATCCTGCAACTGGCCATAGCGCACGCCAGTGATGCCGTCAGATTGATCAAAATTCCCAACAGTAAATCCGGAAAAATCCAACCGGTTAAATTCCAAAATCAACCGCCTGGGTTCATCCAACAGATAGACGCGATATGGCACACCTTGGCTTAGGTATAGCTGCACCGTGATACCCGCGTCACGCGCATCTTGGGCCAATGATCGGACCGGATCAATCCGCGCAACGGCGCCCAGCTGATCTTGGGCCACAGCCGGGGGCACAGCCTGCACCAGCCCCATCCAAAGTGACATCATCCAAACCAAGATCCACCGCGAAAATGACATCACTCAATATGCCCCCTTTGACGCATAAAGGTTTGCAAACGCTCTAATCCTTCTTGGATATCAGCGGTTTGGCGCGCATATGAAAACCGCAAGGTTGTGGCCCCCCGCTTGGGATCAAAATCCAACCCCGGTGTGACAGCAACGCCAACAGTATCCAAAATATCACGGGCAAATTCCAATGAATTTTGCGTAAACTCGGCCACATCCGCATAGACATAAAATGCCCCATCCGGTGGCGCAATTTTGCGAAATCCGGCCTTTGGCAATCCTTGCATCATCAAATCGCGGTTGCGGTGATAGACGGCTAGGTTTTCATCCAATTCATCACCCGCCTCTAACGCAGCTAGCGCGGCGACTTGGGATACATGGGGCGAACAGATAAACATATTTTGCACCAAGCGTTCGACGCGACGCACATGATCGGGCGGAACCACCATCCAGCCCACGCGCCAGCCTGTCATAGAAAAATATTTTGAAAACGAATTGATCACATAGACATCATCCGACAATTCCAAGGCTGTGACCGCTTTGGCATCATATTCAATACCGTGATAGATTTCATCACTGACAAAGGATGCCCCATGGGCCTGTGTCGCATCAATCAAAGCCCCCAAAGCATCACGACCCAACATTGTACCCGTTGGATTCGCAGGCGAGGCCACCAATAACCCTGCCAAATCATGCGCAGCCACATCGCTTGGCGCGGGTTGATACCGATGTGCCAGTGTCGTTTCAATATCGACCGGCACCAGATCCAAGGCGCGCAAAATTTGGCGATAACTGGGATACCCCGGCGCCCCGATCCCAACGCGCTGACCGCTGTCGAACAAAGATGTGAATGCCAAAATAAACGCGCCCGACGATCCGGGTGTGATCACAATGCGGTTTGGGTCCAGATCCAGATTATACCACGTCCCATACAGGTCGGCGATTTTACGCCGAAGTTCGGGCAAGCCCAGTGCAACGGTGTAGCCCATAGCATCATCACCCAGCGCAGTTTCCACTGATTTCAATGCCTTAACCGGCGCGGCCGTGCTGGGCTGACCCACCTCCATGTGAATAATATGTCGGCCATCGGCCTCGGCCTGACGTGCCGATTCCATAACATCCATCACAATAAAGGGATCTACGGTTCCCCGGGTTGAGTTTTTCATGTCATCACTCCAATGTGGGCATAGGTGTGCTTTTGGCAACGAATATAGGGTTAGGTCAATGAAATATTTTCTGCGCGTGTTATGCGTCATCGTATTTGGCGGTATATCTGCGCTGCCTGCACATGCGATCGGGCTGCTGCGCGATGCCGACATTGAACACGCTTTGACGCGTTTGGCCAAACCGATTTTAACGGCGGCGGGGCTGTCATCACAACAGATGCGGATTTTGGTGGTCAATGATATGTCGCTGAATGCCTTTGTTCTTGATAGCCGGCATATTTTTATACATGCGGGGCTGTTGCTGCGCACCCAATCGCCCGAACAGGTCCAAGCCGTCATCGCCCATGAGGCCGCGCATATCGCAAATGGCCATTTCGCACGACGCATTCAAAACATGCAAACAGCACGGTCGGCTGCGGCCTTTGGTACCGCATTGGCAATCGCAGCCGCCGCGGCCACCGGCCAAGGCGAAGCCGCCACCGGATTTGCAATCGGAATCAATTCGGCCGCAAAGCGCGGATTTTTGGCCCACACCCGTGCCGAAGAAAGTTCAGCCGATAGTACAGCACTGGGTTATATGGTCCGTGCCGGTGTCGATCCACGCGGCATGAAAGAAATGTTGGATATTTTTGTGGGCCAAGAAAACCTAACCCGCGGCCGTCAGGACCCCTATGTCAGATCACACCCGATTTCGCGTGATCGCGCCCGAAACGTAGAGGCACAATCGCAAGCATATCCCAAACAGCAAACGGGCAATGATGCCCGCTATTGGCATGGGCGTGCGATTGGGAAATTATCGGCATTCTTGCGGTCCCCCCAATGGTCATTGCGCCGTGCGGGCGACAGCGTGTCCAAAGACATTGAATACATGCGCCGCGCTGTTGCCCTGTCGCGGCAGGGTGATATTGATGGTGCGATGGTCCAACTTGATCGCGCCTTGCAACTGCGCGCGAATGATCCGTTTTTATTGGACCTTAGGGCAGAATTATTGATGCGCGACCGTCAATTTTCAGCCGCCAGCGCGATGTATGCCAAGGCCGTTAAATATGCGCCAAACGATCCTATCATCTTGGCCGGAATGGGCCGCGCGCAGCTGGCAGCGGGGCAATATAAATCTGCGGTCAAAACACTGTCCAAAGCACGCGATCGCGATTTTCGAAACGCCAGCTTGCTGCGCGATCTGGCACAGGCCTATGCCAAGACGAAAAATTTGCCCATGGCCTCTTTGGTCACAGCGGAACGCTATGCCTTGCAAGGCAAGCTAGAGGATGCCAAATTGCACGCAACACGGGCCGCGGGTCAATTGCCACGCGGCGCACCCTCTTGGCAGCGGGCGCAAGACATTCAAAGTTTCAAGTAACACGAACACACCAAAACGGCCCAAACGGGTCCGAGCATAAAGGATAAACAATGAAACGTACTTTGACATTGGCCGCATGTACCGCGCTGGCCTTGGCCACAACACCGCTGCGCGCAACAGACCTGTCAAATATGACAGCCGCAGAGCAACAGGCATTCGGCAAAGCGGTGCGATCCTATATTTTGGAAAATCCCGAATTGATCATGGAGGCCGTCAGCATTCTGCGCGAGCGCGAAGCACAGGCCGAGGCACGCGCAGATTTCGACTTGGTCACTGTCAATGCACAGGATATTTTCGAAGACGGATTTTCCTACGTCGGCGGCAACCCAGATGGCGACATAACCTTGGTGGAATTCATGGATTACCGCTGCGGTTATTGTCGAAAAGCCTATGATGATGTCGAAGAATTGATTGCAAGCGATGGCAACATCCGATTGATCGTCAAGGAATTTCCAATCTTGGGTGACGCATCCATGGCGTCATCGCAATTTGCCATTGCGATCAAACAACTGCATGGCGCTGTCGCCTACAAAAAAACGCATGACGCATTGATCGCACTGAACGGCGAACCAAATGAGCCCACGCTGATCCGTTTGGCAACCAGCCTGGGCCATGATGCCGGCGAAATTTTGGAACGGATGAACAGCGATGATGTGTTGATGGAAATCGCCACCACGCGCGCGCTGGCCCAACGCCTGCAAATCACAGGTACCCCAACGTTCGTCTTGCAAGATGAATTGGTTCGTGGCTATGTTCCGCTAGACGCGATGCGCGAACTGGTGTCAGACAAACGAGGATAAGGACCATGACCAAAACCCAATTTTCAATGGCGGCCTTTATTTTGGCACTTGGGTTTTGGTTTTACCAATTCACGCGGCAGGATTTTGATCAATTTGGCCTACAGTTTCGGTACCTGACGATTTGGGGCCTGTGTGCCGCCGTGGCGGTGCATTGGCTGCTGTGGCGGGTCCGCCGCAGTGGTGCGCCCGATGGCCCTGCTGCGTTGATTTCTGCCAGTGCCGTTTTGAATATCATGGTGATGTTTTTGTACTGGCGGTTATTTTTCATTGATCCCAAACTGGTCAATGGTGACGGGACACCGGTGTGGTATCAGGAATATTATTTACACTTGCTTGGGCCATTGCTGTTGGTCTTTGATGCGCTGTTTTTATCGCGCGCCTTTGCCCGTCAGGTTTTGCGCGGGTTGATCTATACGGTCGCGTTTTGTGCGGCCTATGTTGTCTGGTGCGAAGCGGTGTTGCGCCCCATCAATACCGCGCCCGTGGGCAAGGTAACATCGGGCCTGCCCTATCCATTCTTAAATGATATGGAACTGGCGGGACGTGCCGGATTTTACGGCACAACAATTGCCACAGCCTTGGTGTTTTATGGGCTGTGTTGGGCAGTGTCATGGGTGCATCGGCGCCTAAGCGCGTAAAAATTGGCGCAGCTTGCTGGTGATCAAATCTGGCACATGATCGGGGAAAAAATGTCCGCCGGGCATATCAACTGCTGTGATGTCGGCAAACCGATCGGCCCAAGTTGACGGCACATCAAACCGCTGCCCCATGATGCCATCGCGCCCCCACATGATACAGGCCGGCATATCCAACCGCCGCCCCAAATCGGCTGCATCATCGTCAAAATCATAGGCCAAGGCAGCACGGTAATCATTGCACATGCCGCGAATGGTCTCACGATCCTGCCAGGCCGCGCGATAGGCGGCCAGTTGCTGCGGATCAAACCCCGCATCCCCCGCCTGCCCCCATCCCATCAGGCAACTGTTGAAATACGCAATGGGATCGGCGGCGATCATATTTTCAGGCACGGGTTCGGGCTGGGCCAGAAAAAACCAATGATAATAGGCCTGCGCCACCTCTTTCGTCAGGGTATCCAGCAATAAATGCGTGGGCACAATATCCATCAAGGTGACCGTGGCCACAGCATCCGGCGCCAACAATGCCAATCGATGCGCCACGCGCGCGCCCCGATCATGGCCCACCACATGATAGCGGTCATAGCCCAGTGATTGCATCAATGCGATTTGATCACGCGCCATTTCCGCAAAGGAATATTGCGCCACGTCGCGGGGTTTATCCGATGCGCCATAACCACGCAGATCAGGGCAAATCACATCATAATCGCCCAGAAACTGCGGGGCGATTTTGGCCCACATGGCGTGGGTTTGCGGAAACCCGTGCAAAAACAAAATCGCCGGTTTCCCAGCCTGTGCGCGCAGGTATCGTATATTGACCCCATCGCGCGCATGGCTGGCATGTTCAAACCCGTCAAACATGGATCACGCTTGCGTTGGGGATGCGCCTGACACGGCATCCAAAATGCGCGCCCAGCTGCGGATGCCTTTGTGGAAACTGTCCAGATCGTATTTTTCATTGGGGCTGTGGATGGCATCATCATCCTTGGCAAAGCCGATCAACATCGGGCTGACCCCAGTAATACGTTGGAAATGGCCCGCAATCGGAATGGATCCGCCACAGCCAACAAAGGCCGCCGCGTCAGGCCATTCATCAGACAATGCCAACCGTGCCTGTTCAAATTCAGCGCTGTCGGTGGCCATTTGCGATGCCTTGGATGCGCCATGTTCCTTGAACGCCACTTGGACATCAGGGGGCAACATAGATTTGACATAGGCGCGGAAATTTTGGCGGATTTCCAATGGGTCTTGAGTGCCCACCAGACGGAAACTGATTTTGGCACTGGCCCGCGATGGCAATACGGTTTTGAACCCCTCGCCTGTGTATCCCGCATTAATCCCGTTTATTTCACAGGTCGGACGCGACCAGATCATTTCCAATGGGGTGCGATCTGTTTCGCCAGCGGGATGGGACAGATCAACATCGCCCAGAAAACGGCCATGATCAAACTGTAAATCATGCCACTGCTGGGCAATGTCATCCGCCAACTCTGGAACGCCATCATAGAAATTGGGCACCGTCACGCGGCCCTGATCATCATGTAAACCGGCCAAAACCTTGGACAATACACGGATGGGGTTGATCGCAGCGCCGCCATACATGCCCGAATGCAAATCCTTGTCTGGGCCTGTCAAAATGATTTCTTCGCCAAGTAACCCGCGCAGCATTGTCACAATTGCCGGCGTTTTAGATTGAAACAGGCCCGTATCGCAAATCAACACAACATCTGACATCAATTCATCGCGGTTTTCTTGCATGAATGGCACCAAACTGGGCGATCCGCTTTCTTCTTCCCCTTCAAAGAAAAATGTCACCTTGCACGGCAGCGCACCATGTTCGCTGACCCATGCGCGGCAGGCCTCGACGAATGTCATCAACTGGCCTTTGTCATCGGATGATCCACGGCCACGAATAACGCGACCCTTGGGGGTGTTTTCCACAACAGGGTCAAATGGGTCGCGATCCCACAGATCAATCGGATCCACGGGTTGCACATCATAATGTCCGTAAAACAAAATATGCGGCGCATCCGCGGGCCCATCCATATGACCGATCACCATCGGATGGCCCGGTGTGGGACATTTGCGCGCATCCACGCCGAATGATTTCAGATCGCGCACCAACCAATCCGCCGCCTGATCGCAGTCATTTTGATAATCCGGATCCGTAGAAATGGAGCGTATACGCAACAAATCTAGCAATCTTTGCGTGGATTTTTCCAAATCTGCGTCAATACGCGCCAAAACTGGGGTTAGCGACATGCGATTCTCCTGCTATCTAGTTTTGCGTCAAGGTAACATTGATAGAGTGACTGTCCAGCCGCTCGTTACGCCTGCGACGAAAGAAAAATGAAAGAAAAGTTTGACCTATAAACTTTTTTGAATATGTTAGGGCAAGCACAGGCATGCAACTGCATGCAAAACCGCGCCGCCATGGCAAGCAAAAGGAAAGACCAGATGGATTATAACGCACATCTTGATCAGGCTTTAAACCGTCTTCATCAAGAGGGTCGTTACCGGACCTTTATCGATATTGAACGCGAAAAGGGCAACTTTCCCCATGCCGTTTGGAATAAACCCGATGGAACGCAGCAACCCATCACGGTTTGGTGCGGCAACGACTATCTGGGCATGGGTCAACACCCTGTCGTACTGGCCGCCATGCACGAAGCCATCGATGCAACTGGCGCAGGATCCGGTGGCACGCGCAACATTTCGGGGACAACCGTTTATCACAAACGCCTAGAATGGGAATTGGCGGACCTGCACGGCAAAGAGGCCGCGTTACTGTTTACATCGGCCTATATCGCCAATGACGCGACCCTGTCGACATTGCCCAAACTGTTCCCCGGTCTGATCATTTATTCCGATGCACTCAACCATGCCTCAATGATCGAAGGTGTGCGTCGCAATGGTGGCGCAAAACGCATTTTCAAACATAACGACGTGGCCCATTTGCGCGAATTACTGGCCGCAGACGATCCCGCCGCACCCAAGGTGATCGCGTTTGAATCAGTTTATTCCATGGACGGCGATTTTGGCCCGATCAAGGAAATCTGTGATCTGGCGGACGAATTTGGTGCGCTGACCTATATCGACGAAGTGCACGCCGTTGGCATGTATGGCCCCCGCGGTGCGGGTGTGGCCGAACGTGACGGGCTGATGGATCGCATCGATATTATCAACGGCACCTTGGCCAAGGCCTATGGCGTGATGGGCGGCTATATCGCGGCAAGCGCAAAAATGTGTGACGCGGTGCGGTCCTACGCACCGGGGTTCATTTTCACCACTTCCCTGCCCCCCGCTGTTGCCGCAGCCGCAGCCGCATCGGTTGCGCATTTGAAAACCGATCAGGAATTGCGTGATAAACATCAAACACAGGCAAAAATCCTGAAAACCCGTTTGAAAGCGATGGGTTTGCCAATCATTGATCATGGCAGCCATATCGTCCCTGTGATCGTGGGCGACCCAGTGCATACCAAGAAACTGTCTGACATGCTGTTGGAACAATTCGGTATCTATGTTCAGCCTATCAATTTCCCAACTGTTCCACGCGGCACAGAACGTCTGCGGTTTACGCCATCGCCTGTGCACGGACCCAAGGAAATGGACACGTTAATCCGCGGCATGGACCAATTATGGTCCCATTGTGCGCTAAATCGTGCCGAACTCAGCGCCTAGTTGCGAATCCAGTGCAACTATCCTAAATATGTGTTAAAACCATCTTAGGGTAAGGGCCGATTCGAAAGTGGGGCCCAATTGGGTACGCGCACTGGGGAAATTGAGGTATGGCACGAAAAAATCTGACCGAAGCGGGTCAGACCGAGACAGGTAAACCCAAAGGGTTCGATGATTTCGAACTGAAACTTGGCGACATGCTGCGCGGAGAACGCGCGACCTTGGGCAAATCGTTGCTTGATGTGCAGCGCGAACTGAAAATCAACGCAAACTACATCGCAGCCATTGAAAATTGTGACCCCGATGCATTCGAAACACCCGGTTTTATTGCAGGTTTTGTACGCTCTTATGCCCGTTATCTGGGCCTAGATCAGGACCAAGTGTTCCACCAGTTCTGCGCTGAAAGTGGGTTTGCCACTGCCCACGGCATGTCAGCCAAAGCCCTGCCCAAACGCGCGGGCGCTGCGGCCGTCACATCGCGGTCGCCGGACAGCTTTGATGACCGCGTGTTTGCCAAATCCCCGTCAGCGATACTGGCACCCTCTGGAAATATGATCGACCGCTTTGACGCCAGCGCAATTGGATCTATCGCGGTCTTGGCGCTGTTGGTGTCGGGTTTAGGCTATGGCGCATGGTCCGTGTTTCGTGAAATTCAACAGGTCACAACCGCACCTGTAGACACAGCACCGATTGTATTGACCGATTTCGACATTCCCCAATCTGCCGGCGAAGATGGCAGTTTGCAGGTCACAGGTGTGAACCCTGATCAACGTCCTGACCAATTGGATCGCATCTATCGCCCTGCGGCACTGGACGTGCCTATTTTGGTGTCGCGCGACGCGCCTATTTCATCGCTTGATCCCAATCGCTATGGCAGTTTTGTCGACCCTGTGGTCGCACAGATGGACACTGTTGATCCTGCGGGCATCGATGCGGCTTTGGCAGGTGTGCTAAATGAAACATCCGCCATCCCCGGCCCCCAAGTGGTCGAAGACCCCCGCCCTGCGCTGGCCGTGATTGCCACACGCGAGGCCTGGGTTCAGATTAAATCCAGCAATGGATCGGTTCTGTACGAAAAAATCATGAAACCCGGCGAAGAATACGTTTTGCCCCAAACCGAGAATGCCCCCCTGTTGCGTGCAGGCATGTCAGGCTCAGTCTATTTTGCCGTCAACGGTGATTTGTTTGGGCCAGCCGGTACGGGATCGCAGGTTGCGAAAAATGTTGAATTGTCTGTCGCCAGCTTGATGGATGCCTATGTTCCTGCGGATTTGAACAGTGATCAAAACCTTGCGCGTATGGTTGCAGAACTGACTTTCGAAAGCGTAAAGCCGTTTTCTGCGGGCGAACAATAACCTTGGCAATTGCACCGCTGGCCCAATCCGCCTATGTATTGAATTAGGCTTTGAAACAGTGGGATAAAAATGTCGATTAATCACGTCCGCCCTTGGCGCAATATATATCGCCGAAAATCACGTCAGATCATGGTTGGAAACGTCCCAGTGGGCGGTGATGCGCCCATTTCAGTCCAAACAATGACCAATACGGTCACGACAGATATTCGCGGCACAATCGCCCAAATTCAGGCAGCCGCAGACGCAGGTGCCGATATTGTGCGCGTTTCGGTTCCCGACCAAGACAGTTCACGCGCGTTGAAAGACATCGTCAAAGAAAGCCCTGTGCCCATCGTGGCAGATATCCATTTCCACTATAAACGTGGGATTGAGGCCGCCGAAGCGGGCGCTGCCTGTTTGCGGATTAACCCCGGAAACATCGGGTCTGCGGATCGCGTACGCGAGGTCATTCAAGCCGCGCGCGACCATAACTGTTCGATACGGATTGGGGTAAATGCCGGATCACTGGAAAAGCATTTGTTGGACAAATATGGTGAACCCTGCCCTGACGCGATGGTCGAAAGCGGGATGGATCATATCAAGATTTTGCAAGACCATGATTTCCACGAATTTAAAATCAGCGTTAAGGCATCGGATGTTTTCATGGCGGCCGCAGCGTATCAAGCCTTGGCCGAGGCGACGGATGCCCCGATCCACCTAGGCATCACAGAAGCTGGCGGTCTGCAGTCTGGCACCATCAAATCTGCCATTGGATTGGGCAATCTATTGTGGATGGGTATCGGCGACACCATTCGCGTATCCCTGTCCGCCGATCCTGTCCAAGAGGTCAAGGTAGGCTATGAAATTCTAAAATCCCTAGGCCTGCGGCATCGTGGTGTGAATATTATTTCCTGCCCGTCCTGTGCCCGTCAGGGATTTGATGTGATCAAAACCGTTGAGATTTTGGAAAAACGTCTGGAACACATAAAAACCCCGCTAAGCCTGTCGATTATCGGTTGCGTGGTCAATGGACCGGGTGAAGCGTTAATGACCGATGTCGGCTTTACCGGCGGTGGCGCGGGACATGGCATGGTGTACTGGGCTGGAAAGCAAGATCACAAGATTGATAACGACAAAATGGTCGAACACATCGTCGATCTGGTCGAAAAGCGCGCCCAACAGATAGAAACTGAAACCGCAGAGTAGCGCGGATCAGACTGGAGCCAATTTAATTGGCCCAGTGAATTTGAACCAGTGAAATCGACC